>JAGAOR010000029.1 GCA_017623605.1 Clostridia bacterium
AAGGCATTTCCACGTCGCCTTGCAAAGTCGCGTGCGTACCGCAAATAATATCCACCTCGCCTCGCTTTAATTTTTCTTTCAGCTCCCGCTTTTCTTTTGCCGAAATTCCACCCGCAAGATACCCGATTTTATATTCGGGAAAATATCTTTGCAAAAGCGCGTAATTTTGCGCGGCAAGCACCTCCGTAGGCGAAAGATACGCCGCCGTATATCCGCTTTTTACCGCCATAAAAATTCCGCAAAGCGCAACCGCCGTTTTTCCGCTTCCCACGTCCCCTTGTAAAAGTCTGTTCATCTTCGTCGGCGCGTTCAAATTTTTATAAATATCGTTCACCGCTTGCTTTTGCCCCTCGGTAAATTCAAAACCGAAGCGCGAAGAAAATTCCTTTACCTGCGCCGCCGTTACACGATACCTCCGAATACGCGCTTCTTCCTTGCCTCCCTTTATCATTTTAAACGCGGAAATGAGCACGAAATATTCTTCCAGCGCAATCCGCTCGGAAGCCAGCGCTTTCGTTTCTTCGTCAGGCGGAGTATGCACGTCGAAATAGGATTTCGCAAGCGGGGGTAGATTGTATTTTTGTATAATTTTCCACGGGATCACGCTATCAATATTCACCTTGGAAAGCGCTTCCCTTACCGCGTCGCGAACGATTTTTTGCGTGAGTTTGCCTTTGAGTGGATACACAGGCAAAATACCTTTGAGCCGAACGTTTTGATCGAGCGGCTCAAACGTGGGATTCACCATAGAAATTTGCCCGAACTTGTTTTGCACTCTGCCGTAAAAAAGATATTCCCCTGCTTTGAGCTTTTGCGCGACGTACGGCTGATTGAACCATATCGCCGTGAACGGAAATCCACCTTGCGAACAAAAGGCTCGCACGATCTTCCGCCGCCCTGAAAAATTAACGGGCGCAAGCCGCGTTACTTCGCAGGATATAAGCAAAACGTCGTTGTGATACGCCTCTTTTAGCGAACTCCGCTCCGTTAAATCAAGGTAAGCACGCGGAAAAAGCTTTACGAGATCTTCCGCCTCGTAAACGCCTAATTTATTAAATTCCTTTTCCCGTTTCTCTCCAACGTTTTTAAGGGAAGAAAGTTTCATACCGCTCTCCTTTTCGGCACCTTTAATTGTTAAAACGCATAGATGCGAGCAAGACAAGGCGCACGTGGCTTTCCCGACGGGAGTTTACATTCCCGTAAATGAGCAAGGGAAAACGAAAGTGCAACGCCGTATTGCGAAGTATATATGCGTTTGATTGAAAAGGCGACGGAAGCCCACCCCCGTCGCCTTTTTTGCTATGCATATTTATACATTTATTCCAAAGAAAGGATATAATAATACACCGATTGACCGCCGTTATGGAAGTCTACGTCGCAATCGGGATATTTTTCTGCGATCGTAGCGCAGAGGGCTTCCGCTTCGTCCTCTTTCACGTCCTCGCCGTAGTAAAGGGTGATCATTTGGTGGAAATCCTCTTTCATTTTGCCGATCAGTTTCATTACCGTTTCTTCTACGGAATGGGATTTCGCCAAAATCTTTTTATCGTCCAAGCCGATAATATCCCCCTCTTTAATAGAGAAGCCGTTCAAGGAGGTGTTGCGCACCGCGTAGGTAACCTGCCCTGCTTTCACGTTATCAAGCGCGTGGATCATATTCGTTTTGTTTTCTTCCGCGCTTGCCTCGGGATCAAATTCAAGCGCCGCCGCAAAGCCTTGGGGCACGTTTTTGGTGGGGATAACGTGAATCGTTTTATTTTCCACGAGTGCCTTGGCTTGCTCCGCCGCGAGAATAATATTCTTATTGTTGGGGAACACGAAAATGTGTTCCGCGTTGATCTTTTGCGCCGCCGTGGCAATATCGCTCGCACTCGGGTTCATCGTCTGTCCGCCCTCGATAATGCGATCGACGGTCAGATCGCGGAAAATATCCGAAAGCCCTGCGCCCGTACAGATCGCAAGCATACCCATTTCTTTCTTTTCCGCTTCCATTTTCGCTTTGATTTGGCGGTTTTGCTCTAACATATTTTCAATTTTAGGTCTATCTAACTCGCCAAGCTCCAACGCAAAGGTGAGCGCGCGTCCAGGTTGATTGGTATGCACGTGCACTTTGACAAGCTCTAAATCGCCGATACAAATTACGCTATCGCCGATCGTCATCAATCTTTCGCGCAAACGATCAATCGCTGAAAGGGTGGTGCTCTTTTTCATATTGATAATGAAAAATTCCGTGCAATAGGCGAATTGGATTTCGCCCAAATCCATATTGATAATATTCGAATTATCGCCGAAAAGGGATTCGTCTTCCACGGTTTCCATTTCCGCGCTCGTATCTACGATCTCCTCGCCCGTCAGCTCGCAAGCGAAGCCTTTGATAATCGTCATAAGCCCAACGCCGCCCGAATCGACGACGCCCGCTTTTTTGAGCACGGGCAACATTTCAGGCGTAAGCGCAAGCGCGCGTTCACCCTCTGCGATTACGTCCTTGAAGAAATCTTCAAAATTTTTCTTTTTTCCCGCCACTTTCGGGGCAATTTCGCTCATCATACGAACGACTGTTAAAATCGTACCTTCTTTAGGCACGGACACCGCGCCGTAGGCGACTTTCGTGCCCTGTTCGAGCGCTTTTGCGAACGTTTTTACGTCTACTTCCTTTTCACATTTACCCAAAACCGAGCAAATACCTTTCAAAATTTGAGAAAGAATTACCCCCGAATTTCCTCTCGCGCCTTTGAGTGCACCACGGGATACGCTGTTACACACCTCCGAAAAGGCACTCGATTGACAAGCGGTCAACTCGCGTACAGCCGATTGCATCGTAAGCGACATATTCGTACCCGTATCGCCGTCGGGTACGGGGAATACGTTAAGCGCGTCTACCTTGGCGCGGTTGAGTTCGAGCTGCTTCGCGCCGACGAGTATCATTTTCCGAAATTCGGTACTGTTTATCGTTTTATGCATTAGAAAAAATGCTCCTTATATTCAAATTAGTAAGAAATCCGCGTTTTGAAAACGCATACGAGAAAAAGCGCTTCTCCCATTTTTAAGACGCGCTTTTTGAAAAATTCAGAGTTTAACGCCGATAACGTTTACGTTCACGGTATCTACGATCATACCCGTAAAGCCCTCGACTTTATATTTAATTGCTTCTTTAAGAGATTCCGCCACGGCAATAATCGACACGCCGTATTTGATGATCACGTATACGTCGATATAAATTCGATTTCCCGAAGTCGTAACCTTAACGCCCTTGCCACCTACGTCTTTTTTCAAAAGTGCGGCAAGGTTATCGGTAAAACGACGGGACACCATCTCTACGATCCCGTAGGATTCCAAAGCGGTGCGTGAAGCGACCTTTGCGATCGAAAGGTCGGATATGGAAATTTTACCGTAGGCGTTGTTCGTATTAACTGACATACTCTCTCTCCGTTTTACTTATTCCATTTTACACTATTTCCCCGTATTTGGCAAGTACTTTTCCAAAAAAAACGAAATTTTTTTATTTTTTGTTTTTTTAGGCGTAAAATTGATTGATTTTTCTTAGTAAAAATGCTATATTATTATTGCTCGTTTTTGCGGGCGCGTTTTTCGCGACGAAAAAGCGGCGTCGTTTTTATCCACTAACTACGGCAAAATTATCCCAAAATCGGAGGTGTCAATATGTCAAGAGTATGTAATATTTGCGGAAAAGGTCAAGCTTCGGGCAACAACGTGAGCCACTCGAACCGTAAAACGAGAAGAACTTTCAAAGTGAACGTTCAAAAGATTTCCTACGTGGAAGACGGCAAGGAAACGAACGGCTACGTTTGCGCAAGATGCATCAGAACGCTTAAAAAAGCAGACTGATCCCCTTTCTCATAAGAAAAAATACCCGACTTGTTTTTTAAGCAAGTCGGGTTTTGTCGTTATTTCCAATCCCCTTGTTTTATAAGCTTTTTAATCAATACTTGTATGACGAAAAACGCCGTAAGCATCGTGAGTATCCAAGTTATCGGATAACAAATAAAGATCGTTTCCAAGGTTTGCTTGAAAGGGAAGATCGTCCACAGCCAAACCACGCGGAGCAAACACGAGCCGACAAGCGCAATCACCGTAGAAGTAAACGATCTTCCAAGCCCTCTTAAAACACCCGTACACACCTCCATTAAGCCGCATAAAAAGTACGGTGCACAAATAAACCACATACGCGTCGTCGCCGCTTGCATTGCAAGCGATTCCAAGCTCCCCTCTACGCCCGCTTTTACGCCGTATAACGACAAGAGCGGGTTTTTGAACAGCAACACGAGTCCAGACATCGTTAAACCGATAATCGTATTCAGCAAAAAGCCGTTATATAGAATCGGTTTTACGCGCTTCACCTTTCTTGCGCCCATATTTTGGCTAGTAAAGGTGATCACGCCTTGATATACGGCGTTCATAGAAGTATACACGAAGCCCTCGATATTTGCCGACGCCGCACTGCCGTTTACGACGGGTTGATAATCGCTACCCGTCGGACAAAGCAGGTTGTTCACCGTTACGATAGACGATTGAATGAGCATATTCGAAAGGGAAAACAATGCCCCTTGAATTGCCGCAGGCAAACCGATTTTTACAATATCCCCAAAAGCCTTTCGCTCAATTTTAAGCTTTCTAAACGAAAACGTCGTAAAATCCTTATCTCTACGCAATTTTACGAGTAGGATTACGAACGAAAGCACGTTCGCCAACGAGGTAGCAATCGCAACGCCCTCCACCGAAAACTTTATTACGACGACGAAAAACAAGTTTAACCCCACGTTGACGATCCCTGCAATCGACAAAACGATTAGCGGCGTTTTCGCGTCGCCCTTGGCGCGAAAAATAGAAATCAAATAATTCGTCAACGCCAAAAAGGGTACGCCCGCAAAATAAATATAGGTATACGTTACAGCCAAGTTTAATAGGCTACCCGTGTTGCCCATAGCTTGTAAAATCGGTCGGGAAACGGCAATCCCAATAGCCGCGCCAGCAACGCCGAAAATAAGCGCCATTATAAGCGAGGTATGTACGGCTCTTTGCGTTTTTTCCTTATCGTTTGCGCCGATATGCCTTGCCACGACGACGTTTGCGCCCACCGAAAAGCCGATAAACACGTTGACGATCAAGTGTATGAACGAGCTCGTCGTGCCGATCGCACCCACGGCATTCGCTTCTTTGGATAAACTCACCACCATCATATCGGCGGCGTTATAAAACATTTGCAGTAAATTCGTTGCCAAGATAGGCAACACGAACAACAGTAGTTTAGGAAAAATTCTTCCCTGTGTAAAATCTACTTCTCTTTTTGCTGCGGTCATTTTTTATAAAACTCCATTACGTAGTCTTTTTCTTTTTCTAAATAATTCGCGCGGAGCTGTCCGCACGCGCCGCCTATATCCACGCCGATCTGACGGCGAAGCGTTGCCGAAAGCCCGCCCTTTTCCAACTTCCCTAAAAAACGGTACGCCGCTTTATCTCCAAGTGCTTTCAAATTGCGTTCTTTCACTTCGTTTAAGCGAATTAAATTCACGTGGCAGGGCTTACCTTTGAGCAATTTCACGAGCGCTTCCGCGTGCTCGTCGTCGCAATTTTCTCCCTCGATTAGGGTATATTCAAAATAATACCGTCTGCCCGTTTTCTCAAAATAATATTCGCACGCCTTTAAAATTTCGTCGATTTTATACGCTTTTGCAATCGGCATCGTCCGCGCACGCGTTCCATCGTCCGTTGCGTGTAAAGAAACGGTGAGATTGAGCGGCACGTTCTCCTCCGCAAGCTCGTACATCTTCGGCACGATCCCGCACGTGGAAAGGGAAATATTCCGCGCGCTGATATTTAAGCCCTCCGACGCCGTTACGTTTTTTAAAAACTTTACCGTATTCTCATAATTATCGAGCGGCTCGCCGCTTCCCATAAGTACGACGTTCGTAACTGCCCGCGCCTCACCGCCGAGCCCTGCCGCGTCCTTTTTATGCAATGCGTTCACGACGAGGATCTGGGATAAAATCTCCCCCGCCGTGAGGTTTCTCACTAGACCGTTCAAGGTGGAAGCGCAAAATTTACAGCCCATACGACACCCTACCTGCGTGGATACGCATTGTGTGAAGCCGTATTTATATTTCATCAAAACACCCTCGATTAAATTGCCGTCCGCTAGCTCGAACAGATATTTTTCCGTGCCGTCGGAAGAAAAAAACGTTTTCTTGATCCGCACGGGTTTATCCTCGTATATTTCCGTTAAACGGGCTTTAAAATCTTTGGAAAGCGACGTAATTTCCGAGATCGCTTTCCCTTGCGTTAAACCCTCGAACAACTGCTTCGCGCGGAATTTCTTTTCTCCAAGCGATAGAATAAGCTCTTCCGTTTCCGTAAACGATAAATCCTGCAAAATCTTTTTCATTTAATACACTCCAACCCCGCTTTCGTTAAAACGCGCAGTTGCAAGCAAGGCAAGAAAGGCGCGGCTTTCCCGAAGGGAGATTTACTCTGGCGTAAACAAGCAAGGGAAAACGCAAGCCTGACGCCGCATTGCGCCGCAAATACGCGTTTAGCTTTTTATCATCTTACACACGTAAAATCCCGCCCCGTAAGCCGTATCGGGTAAAAATTGTAAGCCGTATTTCTTCTTATCGTGAGCAAGCGGACTGTCGATTTCTTCCACCTTATATTCGGGGTGTGCTTTCAAAAACGACTCCACGATCCCATCGTTTTCCCGCTCGAAAAGCGAACACGTTGAAAAATAGAGCGCGCCGCCTTTTTTTACGTAGCGCGAGCACGTTTGTAAAATCGCTTTTTGAGATGTCTCAATCGCTTCAAAATCCGCTTCCTTGCGGAAGATTTTTATATCGGGATTTTCACTCACCGTGCCAAATCCCGAACAGGGTACGTCGCAAAGTACGCCGTCGAATTTTTCTTCGTATGAGGGATCGAAAACCGAACTATCCTTTTGTAGTTCCTTAACGTTTTCCACGCCCATACGCGTTTTGTATTGCCCGATCAAAACCACTCTATGCGCGTGTAATTCAAACGAAGTTACACTCTTACATTTACCCGCAAGTAGCACCGATTTTCCACCCGGCGCGGCGCACGCATCAAGCATACTTTCACACGGCGAAACGACGTTACAAATTGCAACGCTTCCCACCGATTGAAAGGTGTATTCGCCTTTATCGAAGCCCTCGTCGCGCGTGAAATTTTCAAAGATATAATTGTTTTCAAAAGGCGTTTTTATATGCGACTTTTGCAAATAGTGTTCCGCGTTTTTCACAAACCGCACGGAAACACCCGCGCTCTTTGCCGCCGCTATACCCTCTGCGCGATCGCCGTATTCTTTTTTTAATAAGCGATACGCATATAAGGGATAGGAAAGCCGAACGGCTTTTCCCTCGTCGCCTTGGGGTAGTGCGCGCTCCACCTCCGTAAGCTCAAACCGTCTTAAAAACGCGTTCACGAACCCGCTCACTCCCGATTTACCCAGCTTTTTACAAAGGCTTACCGCGCAATCGGTTACCATATACCGCTTCTTTTCCATATATACTAGCATATACAGCGATATTTTGAGCAATATCCGCACGACGGGTTTGGGTGGCTTCGTCGCGTAGTGGCGGATACAAAATTCAAAAAAGCCGTCGTTTTCCAGCACGCCGTATACGATTTTCACCGTGCGGGAACGGTATTGTTCTTCAATGTACGTATCGGCGATCGCTTGCTTTACGTGCGCGCCGCCTTGATAAATCTTCGTGAGGATTTGAAAGGGATCGTAAACGGGGTTACTCAACATACGAACACCTGACCTTTCTTCACTTTTCGTCCGTTGAGAAAATCGCCACCGCCCATCTTCTTACCGCCCGCCGCTTGCAGCTCGGTCAGCTTCACTACGCCGTCCTTGCATTTAACGAGTAAGCCGCGCTTGGGACTATCCGTTAAAATTTCACCGCACGTCGCCCCCGCCGCCTCTTCGCAGGGCGCGGCTTTTTCCGCTCTGTACACGTTGATTTTGTTCCCGTCAATTTCCCCGAACGCTACGGGCGCGGGGTTCATAGCGCGAACCAAATTGACAATCTCACTCACCGTTTTATTGAAATTGATTTTGGCGTGTTCTTTGCTGATTTTTCGAACGGTTTGCACGTTCTCTGCACTCTGCGGCGTGAGCGTATATTCGCCCGATTGTAAAACGTTTAATGCTTCCACGATCGCGTTCGCGCCGATTTTAGAAAGTCGCTCGGAAAGCTCGCCGTACGTTTCCGTTTCGCCGATTTCCGTTTCTTCCACAAGCAAAATATCGCCGCAATCTAATCCCAGCTCCGTTTTCATAATCGAAACGCCCGTTTTCGTTTCTCCCGCCAAAATACAGCTTTGTATCGGCGATGCCCCGCGATACCGCGGCAACAAGCCCGCGTGGATATTCCACACGCCCTTTTCAAAACAATCGAGCACTGCTTGCGTTAAAATTTGTCCGTATGCACAGGTAATCAAAATATCCCCGCCGAGCGATTTTACTGCTTCTATCTCGTCGGAAATTTTATTCGGTTGTAGCAAGGGAAGTCCGTTTTTAAGCGCGAAATCTTTTACGGGCGGAGGCGTTAAAATTCCCTTTCTGCCCTGGGGTTTGTCCGCTTGCGTGATCACCCCCACGACTTCAAAGCCATTTTCTAAAATGGCTTTTAAGGGCACAACGGCAAATTCGGGCGTACCTGCGTAGACGATTTTCATACTCTTTCTCCGTTAATTCTTTTCGATATGCGTTGCTTTGTCTATATATAAAATGCCGTCGAGATGATCGAGCTCGTGGCAAATCGCGCGGGCGAAAAAGCCCTTGGCTTGCAACAACTTCTTCTCCCCCGTTCTGTCCTGATAGGAAAGCTTGACTTTCATAGGGCGGGATACGATTCCGCTTTTACCGCGCACGGACAAGCAACCTTCCCAGCCCGTCTGCTCGCCCTTTTGCGAAAGGATCACGGGATTGATAAACTCGTAATATCCTTCCTCTACGTCCACGACGACGACGCGACGGAGCACGCCCACCTGCGGTGCGGCAAGTCCTGCGCCCTCTTCCTTTTTTACCGTTTCTTTCATATCGTCCAAAAGCGAAAAAAGCTTTTCGTCAAATTCCTCCACCGGAAAGCATTTTTGCCTTAATACGTCGTCGCCGACCTGTACTACGCTACGAATTGCCATATTTTTTCTCCTAAACTCTCTTAACTTAAATTTGCGGGATTTTCTTCTACCGATACCAAAACGTCGCGATTTCTCGCCCCCGCGCAAGCCTCGTAAATTGCGGGCAACACCGAAGTATCGGAAAGCCGCATAAGCACTTGATAGCGGTATTTATTTTGTATGCGCTTGATAGGCGCGCGCATTTTATTGAAAAACAAAAACGCTTCGGGGTTTTGCGTGTATAACGTTTCGAGCGCGAAATATACGTCTTTAAGCGCGTCGATCGTTTTTTTATCGTCCTCACCCGTAACGAGCACCCGCACGATCTTGGAAAAGGGCGGGAACGCCATTGCCGCGCGCAGGGAAATTTCGTTTTCGTAGAAACCCTCGTAATCGTAGCGGGTGGCGTATCGCAAGACTTCGTTTTCGGGATCGAAAGTCTGCAAAACGACTTTTCCCTTTTCTTCCGCTCTACCGCTTCTGCCCGCCACCTGCGTAATCAGCTGAAAGGTGCGCTCACGGCTTCGGTAATCGGAAAAATGCAAACTCATATCCGCGTCCAAAATCCCCACGAGCGTTACGGCAGGGAAATCGTGCCCCTTTGCAATCATTTGCGTACCTACGAGAATATCCGCTTTCTTTTCCGCAAACGCTTTCAAAATTTTATAATGTCCCTCTTTGCCGCTCGTCGTGTCGTTATCCATACGCAAAATGCGCGCCTTGGGGTACAGCTTTTGCAGATCTGCAACGATACGTTGCGTACCCGTGCCGGCGTACGAAAGCTTTTTACCGCCACAATCGGGGCAGGCGGAAAGCATACCGTATTTCGCGCCGCAATAATGGCATTTTAAACAATCCTCGTCGCGGTGATAGGTAAGCGATACGTCGCACGCCTCGCATTTGGCTACGTAGCCGCATTCCTTGCAAATCACCGTCTGTGAATATCCGCGCCGATTTAAAAATAAAATCGCCTGTTGCCCTGCCGAAAGACACTTTTCCATTTCTTCTTTAAGCGCGCCCGAAAAGGCGGAATTGTTCCCTCTGCGCACTTCTCTTCGCATATCCGCGATCACGATTTCGGGAAGCGGTTTTTGATTGATACGCTTACGTAAGCGTATGAGAGAAAATTCCCCGTCTTTCGCCCGTTTATACGTTTCCGTTGCGGGCGTTGCGCTCCCCAAAACAAGCTTACAGCCGTTCTTCTTTGCCCGAAGCAACGCCACGTCGAACGTCGTATATCTCGGCGCGGTTTCGCTGGCGTAACTCGAATCGTGCTCCTCGTCGATAATGATTACGCCTAAATTTTCAATGGGCGCGAAAATTGCACTTCTTGCGCCGATCGCGATCTTTGCTTCACCCGTGCGAAGCCGCCACCATTCGTCGAAGCGTTCGCCCGCCGAAAGACCGCTATGCAAAATTGCCGCGTTTTTCCCAAACCTTGATCGAAGTTGGGAAAGCATTTGCGGCGTTAAGGAAATTTCGGGCACGAGAAAAATCGAGCTTTTGCCCTGTTTTAAACATTCCGCAATGAGCGTTAAATAAATTTCCGTCTTTCCGCTACCCGTAACGCCGTGTAAAAGCTGCACCGTGCGGGGATCTTCTTTGATCGTTTGCACTGCGTGCTTTTGATCGGGCGTGAGCGTTCGAGAAATACTTTCCGTTTCCATTCCCTTATACGGATCGCGCAAAATTTGTTCTTTCGTAACGCGGATATATCCTTTCTTTTCCAAGCCCGCAACACTTCCCGCAAACGCTTCGTTGAGCCTTGCACATTCCGTTTTTCCGTTTCGCGCCAAATATTCCACCGCGCCGCGCAAATTTTTCGCATTCGCGGAAAGCTTAATCTCGCCTATCGGCAAGGTAAGCTCCGCATAGTTTTTCGTGAGCTCGCGCACCTTGCCCGTGCGCATTTCCGTCGGTAAAAACAGCCGAAGCGCGAGCGCCTTGGGAACGCGGTATCTTGCCGTGAGCTTTTCCGCGAGCGCAAGACATTCTTTATTCAGCGCGGGGAGCTCGTCGGGGGCGGGGAACACCTTTTTCAGTTTTTCCTGCGGCACGTCAGAGCTTTCCTTGATTTTCATCACGAAACCCGCTACGATTTTTCCGCCGAACGGCGCGCGAACGCGACTACCCTCCACGATCGTTTGATCGCAAAGATAGTCGTATATTCTATCCGTTTCACTTGCCGCAATATCCACGATAACTTCCGCTATCATTCCCTTTCACCCCAAGAAAAGACGCCCCGAACGGATCGAGGCGTTTTTATCAATCTTTCGCGATTACGACTTTACCGTCCGCAATATCTTTGCACGCCACGAGCAATTCCTTATCCTTGCCCGTCGAATCGGTTATGCCTGCGTTTCTTTCCGTTTCAATAATCTGACGCGCGCGTTTTGCCGCGATCGTGCAAAGCGCGTAGCGACTGATCGGCTCTTCCTCCGTGCCAAGTTTGCGAATCATTACGTCTACCGAGGGTTCGTTAATCATTTTTTGTTCTCCTTTTCCGTTTATTGATCTATGATTTTTTCTAATTCTTGAATTGCCATATCTATTTCGTCGTTGACGATCACGAAATCGTATTTATCCTTTTGAGAAAGCTCGTATTCCAGCCTTGAAAGCCTGTTTTCAATCTCTGCTTCCGTTTCCGAATTACGCGAGATTAAACGGCGTTTGAGCTCTTCCATCGAGGGAGGTACGATCATCACCAACACGCAATCGGGGAACGCCTTTTTTGCGTTCAGCGCGCCGACCACGTCGATCTCCAAAATTACCGATTTTTCTTTTAACGCTTCCCGCACGAACGATTTGGGCGTACCGTAGAAATTGCCAAAATGCTCGTCGTATTCCAAAAAATCGTCCTCTTGCACGCGGCGCAAAAATTCCTCCTTGGTGAGGAAATAATATTCCCTGCCGTGTACTTCCCCTGCCCTTGGCTCTCTCGTCGTGCAGGAAACGGATTCTACCACGTCCGTTCTTCTCGATACGAGCGTTTTTACGATCGTACCCTTGCCCACGCCCGACGGTCCTGAAACCACCAGCAGCTTTCCTTTTTCGTTTGCTTTTTTATTCAACGTTCTGCACCTGCTCACGTACTTTTTCTATCTCGTTTTTTAAGGCAAGCCCCAACCTCGTGATCTCTACGTCGTTGCTCTTGGAGCAAGTCGTGTTCGCCTCGCGGTTAAATTCCTGCACGAGGAAATCGAGTTTTCTACCCACGACGCCCTCTTTACAAATACTTCTAAACTGTTCGATATGCGAATGAAGCCGCGTGAGCTCCTCGTCGATATTACTCTTATCCGTAAAGATCGCCACTTCCGTTAAAATACGGCTTTCGTCGATATTTGCGCCCTCCAAATATTCTTTCACGCGGTTTTCAAGCTTGGTTTTATACGCCTGTGCCACGAGCGGCGCGCGTTTTTCCACCTGCCCTACGAGGTTTTCGATCTCTTGCACTCTAAAAAGCATATCCGCTTTGAGCTTTTCGCCCTCTTTTTTTCGCATTTCGTTGAGGGAATCGAGCGCGCCCTCCACCACCGTTTTCAGCGCCGCAACTATCTCCTCGTCGAGGGTTTGCGTATCTTCGGCTTTCAAAACGTCGGGATAGCGCAAAACGGAGGTGAGCGTGAAATCGTCGGCAAGCGTAGGGAAGCGTTCTTTGAGCGCGGTCGCCGCGTTGATATACGAAGCCGCAAGCTCTAAATCGACGGCAAGCGTCGTTTTACTCTCCCTTTTATCCTTTAAGGAGATAAACACGTCTGCGTGTCCACGGGTGAGCTTTTCCTTAATCCAACCGCGCACTACCTCTTCATACGCCGAAAAAATCCTCGGTGCTTTCAACGAAACATCTAAATAGCGGTTGTTCACCGTCTTGATCTCGCAGGTAAGCTCCACGCCGTTTTGATCGTAAGCCCCCTTGCCGTAGCCCGTCATACTCAACATACGTTTTATCCTCTCGTTTTTGCTTCCATATATTATAGCAAAAATTTTTATAAATTTCAACTACTATAAGCGACTTTTTTAAAATTTATCCGTTTTCTTGCAAGAAACGAGTAAATTCCTCCTCGCTAATAATCTTAACGCCCAGCTTTTTCGCTTTTTCGAGCTTACTACCCGCTTCCTCACCCGCTAAAACGAGCGTAGTTTTTGCCGTAACCGAGCTTTGACAAACGCCCCCGCGTTCTTCGATCAATTTTTGCGCCTCGCTTCTCTTATACCCCGAAAGCGTGCCCGTTAAAACGACGTATTCCCCTAAAAACACGCCCTCTTTTTTCGTTTCCGACCAAACGGGCGCAACGCCCACCTTTTCAAGCGCTTCAAGCTCGGCTACGTTTCTTTCGTCGCGGAAAAAATCCACAATCAGTTTTGCCGTAATCTCGCCCACGTTTTCAAGCGCAATTAGCTCTTCCACCGTTGCATTCTTCAAATTTTCCAAGGACGTGAAACGGCTTGCAAGGTCTTTCGCCGCAACCCTGCCTACCCCGCCGATCCCGATCGCGAAAATAAAGCGATCAAGCGAAGGGGTTTTACTCTTTTCAATCGCCGTGCGTAAATTTTCAATTTTTTTCTTTTTGAACCCCTCTAAATCGGCAAGATCCTCCGCCGTTAAGCGGTAGAGATCGGAAAAGCTTTTCACGTTCTTTTTCTCCGCTAAAAGCAAGGCGGTACTTTCCGAAAGTCCCTCTATATCCATAGCGTTTTTACTTGCGTAATGATCGAGCTTTGCCACCAAGCGTTCCTTGCAATCGAGATTGGTACAAAACAGGTTTGCGCCCACCTCTTCCACCGCCGCCCCGCACGCAGGGCAAACGCAAGGTTTTTCGATTTCGCGGCTATCTTCTTTATGTTCCGTCGCACCTAAAATTTCGGGTATGACTTCGTTGGAGCGGCGCACAAGTACGCGTGAGCCGATTTTTACGTCCTTTCGCGCAATGTCGCCAAAATTGTTTAAGGTGGCGCGGGAAACCGTAGCCCCGCCAAGCTCTACGGGCTCTAACAGCGCGAGCGGGGTAAGCTTGCCCGTTCTACCCACCTGCCAAAGCACGTCTTTAACGAGAGTGGTAACCTCTTCCGCTTCGAATTTATACGCCATTGCCCAGCGTGGAAATTTATCTGTAAAGCCCATTTCCGCGCGAAGCGCCTCGCCGTTTACTTTAATCACCGCGCCGTCCGTCAGCACGTCGATCTCTCGCCGTTTTTCTTCGATTTCGGCAATCGCTTCTATCACTTCCTCGCCCGTTTTACAGATCTTGAAATAAGGAAATACCTTAAAGCCCTCTTTTTTGAGAAACTCGTGCGCTTCCACCTGCGAAAATTCTTCCCCGCCCGAAACGTAATTCACGTCGTAAAAATAAATTTCAGGGCGACGCAGCTTGGTGATTTTTGGATCGAGATTACGAATCGCCCCCGCCGCCGCGTTTCGCGCGTTTTTAAGCGGTTCGCTCGCCGCGCGGTTGTATTCTTCAAGCACGGACAAACGAATGACCGCCTCGCCTCGTACTTCCAGCGTGCCCGTATAGGAAATTTTTAAAGGAAAGGAGGGAATCGTGAGCACTTGCGCCGTAACGTCCTCGCCCACTACGCCGTTGCCACGCGTGGTAGCGCGGACGAATTTCCCCTGATCGTAGGTTAAGCATACCGTCAATCCGTCGAATTTATATTCCACCGTGTAATCGGGGGTTAAGAGCGCGCCGCTTGCCGCCTTTTCTACGCGCGTTAAAAACGCGCCGAGCTCCTCTTTCGTTACCGATTTATCAAGACTGAACAGCCGCGCGATGTGCTCGTGCTTTTCAAAGCCCTTGATCGGCTCGCCGCCTACTCTGCGCGTCGGGCTGTCGGGATAGACCTCGCCGCTTTCTTCTTCCAACCGTTTCAGCTCGTCGTATAGCGCGTCGTATTCTTTGTCCGACACCGTAGGATTATCGAGGACGTAATATTCATACGCCCATTTATTGAGAATGTCTACAAGTTCCCGTTTTCTATCGTTCATTTCCTTTCCCCTTTTATCCAAGCACCGTCAAAGGTGCAAGGTTAGCCGATAATTGTTTAATCCCAAGTCCCGCGAACGCAATATCCAAAATCGTGTTCGCGCCCACGCCTTTCACCATAACGATCGTGCCTACGCCGAATTTCGGGTGTTTTACCTTTACGCCCGTTTTGAACACGCTTAAATCCTTGCCGCCCGTCGCAGGTCGCGCACTCGCGCGAGAAATACCGCCGTAGGTAAAACTGCTTTCCTTTTTCGTTTCTTGACTGCGATTATACGACGAGCCGTAAGACGAACTATAAGAAGAATTGCCGTTCCAGGCAGAACGCTTAATAGACGAGCTTTCCCGTTCAAACGAGCGCGAGCCGTAGCCGCCGTAGGACGAGCCGCCGTAATTGCCGCGGTTGTTATACCCGCCGTAGCCGACGTTCGAGCCATACCTGCCCCCGCCGTAGGAGGAATTTCCGTAGCTTTCGGGATCGTCGAAACCGTCGTAGCCAAGCGAGGTATAGCGCGTTTCCCTGGGCAGATCGAGCGCGGAGGAAAGCTCCTTTAAAAACCGCGAACGCATAGTCGGCTCGCGTTTGCCGTAGAGATAACGGCTTTTCGAGCGGGTGAGATAAATGCGATCCATAGCGCGGGTGATCGCCACGTAGGTTAGCCTACGTTCCTCTTCCATATCGTCGTCGCTTCCCACCGCGCGGGATACGGGCAGAATGTTTTCTTCCATACCGCACACGAACACGCACTTAAATTCCAAACCCTTGACGGAATGAATCGTTGCAAGCGACACGTAATTTCCGTCGTCCATATCGTCGGTGTCGGAGGCAAGCGTTACTTGGTTAAGATAATCGGTCAAGCTTGCGCCTTGATTTAAGCGGCAATATTCGTCCACGGAATTGATAAATTCTTCGATATTCGCGCGCTTGTTAATGCTCTCATCCGAATCGTCGGCATACGCCTCGCGCATTTTCGTATCCACGACGATTTTTTTCACGAGCTCGTCCACGGGCATATCTTGACTTTCCAAGATCCAACCCTTTACGAGCGAGCGGAAAGTTTCAAGTTTTTGTTTGGTTGCGCCCGTAAAGCCTAGCTCGTCTAAATCAAATAAAGCGTCGTATACGGAAAGCTCGTTTTCAAACGCGTAATTTTGTAACGTTTCGACTGTTTTCGCGCCGATCCCACGCTTGGGAAAATTGATAATACGGATCGCCGCTTCGCTATCAAACGGATTATTGATTAGACGCAAATACGCAAGCAAATCCTTAATCTCTTTGCGTTCGAAGAACTTAAAGCCGCCGAACACCTTAAAAGGTATGCCGTCGGCGGTGAACTCTTGTTCAAGCGAGCGCGTAAGGGCGTTGAGCCGCATAAGTACCGCAAAATCGGAATAGCGATACCCACGCGATACGAGCCCCGCGATCGTGTGCGCGATATACCGCGCTTCCCCGCTCTCCTCTTCCGCTTCGTATACCTTGGCAGGATCGCCCTCGGGATTTTCCGTCCACAGCGTTTTATCCTTGCGGCGTCCGTTGTTTTTGATTACGGTATTCGCAAGGTTTAATATCGTTTTCGTCGAGCGGTAGTTGCGTTCAAGCTTGAACACTTTCGCGCCTTTAAAATCCTTTTCAAAATGTAGTATGTTTTCAATTTTCGCGCCCCGCCAACCGTAAATGGACTGATCGTCGTCGCCTACGGCAAACAGATTTCCGTGGGTGGATGCGAGCATTTTGATAATTTCGTATTGCACCGCGTTCGTATCTTGAAATTCGTCCACGAGAATATAGCGAAAACGCCCGCTCAAATATTCCCGCGCTTCTTCGTTGGTTTTAAGCAAACGGCGGGTTTCGTTCAAAAGATCGTCGAAATCGAGCGCGTTGTTTTCGCGCAAATGCTTTTGATAACGGGTGTATACCTTGGTAACCGCTTCTATATCGTGATCACCTGCGTATTCCTGTGCGTAACGATCGGGGGAAAACCCAAGCATTTTCGCGTTCGCGATATGGAATTTTACCGATTTAAGTAGCTTTTCGTCGTCGAAATCGCATTCTTGAAAGGACTTTTTAATGATGTTATTCCGCTCCGTTTCGCTGTATATCGAAAAGTTTTCTTGCAGTCCTGCTTCCCCCGCAAACATACGCAAAATGCGCACGCACATACTGTGAATAGTACAAACCCACGAACGGGAAATATCGGTAATGCGAAAAAGCCGCTCTTTCATTTCGTTCGCGGCTTTGTTGGTGAACGTGATCGCAAGAATCGCTTCGCTCGACACTCTTTTTTCCTCTAAAATGTACGCAATGCGCGAGGTCAAAACGCGCGTTTTCCCGCTCCCTGCGCCCGCCAAAACAAGTACCGCGCCCTCCGTTTCAAGCACGGGCTTGATCTGTTCTTCATTCAGTTGTTTCAGTATTTCATTTGCTTGTATCATAGTCAAGTCTATTATACCACTTTCAAATGGTTTTGGCAAGCGACTTTCACGCGTTTTTATCGCCGTTTCGGATTGATTGGAATCTAATTTTGAGCTTCGAAACGGTTCAGCGCGTCGAATTCGCACTCGCGGCGGAAGCGTTCAAGTGCCCGAAGATATTTTTCGCTTAAAGAGAGCGTATAGCGTTGTTTTTCTTCGTAGGAGAGCGTTTGATAATATTCCTTATCGGTAAGCCGACCGATCGCGTCGCTTACTTCGCCCTCGCATAAGAGAATTTCTTTCACTTTCAGATAAAATTCGTCCTCTTTATTTCCTGAAATTTTCGCGGTAACCTGTCGCGCAAAATACCGCTCTGCCTTGCTTTCGTTTAATCCCTGCTGCCGTGCTTTTTCCAAATGCTCGCCTAAATCCTCTTTGCACACCGCCCAAAATCCGCTTTTAATCCGTGATTTTGCCCGACGCGCTTCTTCTCTGAGCGTACGTTCCGTGCTTGTCCTTATTTGGTGCGACATATTCCATCTCCTTTCGCCAATTTTTGCAAGAAAAAAGCTCACGATTCCGTGAGCTTTTCTTTCGTTAATTTCTGCTTCTCTTCCGAGCAGCTTCCGCTTTCTTCTTTCTTCTAACCGAAGGCTTTTCATAAAATTCCTTCTTGCGAAGATCGCCGATAATACCGTCGCGGGAGCACTTTCTCTTGAAACGACGCAACGCGCTTTCAACGTTTTCGTTTTCTCCTACTTTTACCGTGGACATTTCCTTTTTCACCCGCCTTTGCTCGATCGCATTTTTTATTTACTTAAAAAGTATAACAATTTCGCGCCAAGCTGTCAAGCTTTTTTACGCCTTTTTTTGGGGTTTTTAAGGAAATTTTTCCAATTTTTATTTTTTCAAAAGGACTATTCGTCGAATTTTGACGAGCGTTAGTTTATTTTCTCAAAATCGGAAGCGGGGTGCTTACACCAAGGACAAATAAAATCTTCGGGAAGCTCGCCCTCGTGCGTATATCCGCAAATTTTACACACCCATTTTTCCTTGCCGCCTTGCGCTTCTTCTTTTGCCGCCGCGGGCTTGGGCTTGATATTGCTTTGATAATATTCGTAGCTCACCGATTTATCGCCAGAAAGCGTTTTCGCTTCGGTAACCTCTGCCACAAACAGCGTGTGCGTGCCGTAATCGTAGAAATCAAGCACTTTCGCACTCATCACCGCGTTGGCATATTCAGGGAGATAATAGAGTCCGTTTTCCGTTTTGGGATAATTCTTACCTGCGAATTTATCCGTATCGCGACCGGAACAGAACCCAAACTGTTTGAACGTTTCAAACGGCGTTTTTTCCGTTAAAACCGACACGTTAAACACGCCTGTTTTGCGCAAAAGCTCTTCCGTATAATTCGCTTTATTCACAAACACTACGATCCGTTTGGGATTATCCGTGAGCATCGACACCGTGTTTACAATACAGCCGTTCTGCTTTTCTCCGTCCGTGCTCGTTAAAACGAACAGCCCGTAGGTGATTTTATACATCGCTTCCTTTTCAATCATAATTTTTTACCTTATATATTGATATTCTGAAAACACTGCGCCTAATTCTGATTAAGAATCTTTACTCGAAGTAAAACAAAGCCCTGCGCCGCGGATTCTTTGTTTTACACCGTCCACAAGCCGTGCAGGTTGCAGTAAGCATACACCGCCACGAGCTTATCACCCTCCGCAAGCGAGAACGAGCATACGGGCGCGCTATTTGCGGAAAGATACTTCACCTGATACCCCTGCTCCGTTTCAATCGCTACCCATTCGATAAGGTGCTCCTCCGTCATAGGATGAGCCACGCTCCCTACGTCCACCTTCACCTGCTTGCATTTTTTCGTAACTACGGGCACGTGCTTTTCTTGCGCCGCGTCCGTGCTACCTGCCACCAATTCCTTGTAACCATCTAATTTCAATTCCACTTTCGAAATTACCGTCTTTTTACACCCTTCACATTGATAAATTTTCATAACTTTTTCTCCTTATTAGGATTTAATCCTAAATAGATTATAACATAAAAATTTTGCTATGTCAATAGTTTGCGCCTAATTTTTCTAACAATTCATTTAAATAATCGCAAGAATTTTTCAATTCTGTTTCCGCGCCGTAGTCGGTGGTGTAAACCTCGACGAGGAGTGCGCCGTCGAAGCCAACGTCTTGTAAGCGTTTAATGAGGGTTTGAAAATCGAACGTGCCTTTGCCGGGCAGACAGATACGTCCGCGCTCGTCCACGTCGGAAACGTGCACGTACGCAAGCCGACCACCCATTTCTTCTAAATATTTCTCATACGGTTGTTCGGAAATTCTTGCCTGTTTTATATCGAGTACGCCTAAAAGCGCGGGAATTTCGCTTGCGAGCCGCGAAAACACGCCCACGCGGTTGTAGGTGGACCATTCGACGTTTTCAAGGCACAAGCTCACGCCTCGTTTTTGGCACGCCGCGCTGATCGCTTGAAAATCGGAGATCATTTTAGAAAAATCGTCCTTATCCCCCGATCTTGAAGCGCGCTTGATCCTCGCCGTGCCGTGGAACGTGTAATAGGGTGCGCCCAAAACGTTTGCGCTATCGAGTACCTTATCCAACCACGCGTACGCGTCCGCGCGGGCGCGCGGGTGCGCGTTAAAAAGCTGTGGTTCGAATTGCGTGTTGAGAATATGTACGGAATTTACGGCAATATCCCCTTTCACGCTCGCGAGCTTTTGCGCAAATTCCGCGCCGTATTCCGAATACGTCGTAAGAAAGACCTCCGCGATTTTCACACCGAGGGAACGTAAAAGCGGCAACGCCTGTTCGTTATATTTTCTTAAAAACAGCGAAGCTGTCGAAACACCCGTTTTCATTCTATATAGAACGCCCTATTTTCTTTGCGGGGCTTGGCTTGGGGCGTCATATCGGGATAGCCTACGATACAGTTGCCGATTCCCTCGTAATCGCCCGTGATACCGAGCTTTGCCAAAATCGCTTTACCCTCGGGCGTTTCAAACGTTTCTTTGGCGCGGTGCACCCAGCACGCGCCAAGCCCCAAGGCTTGCGCCGCAAGAAGCATATTTCCCATAGTCAGCGAGCCGTCGTATACGTAGGTTGACGCGCTTTTATCCGCAAGCACGACGAGCACGCAAGGCGCGCCGTAAAAGGGATCAGAGCGGAAAAACGGATCGGTTGCCGCGTTCAGGCGTGAAAGCTCGTCGCGCGTGGCTTTGTCCGTTACCGCAATGACGATCGACGCTTGCTTATTCAAGCCCGACGGCGCGGCAAGCCCTGCCTCCACGATCTTTTCGATCAGCTCTTTCGGCACGGGCGTATCCTTGTATTTTTTTACACTTTTGCGTTCCTTGATCGCTTGTAAAACTTCGTTCATTTTATATACTCCAAATCTTTCTCCGTCCAATTTTTAAGCGTGTCGCACATTGTCGCCGCTTCCCTTTTCGCGCCGTCAAGGTCGTGATCGAGATAATTTCCACATTCTTCCCGTTTATTCCCCGGTATTTCGCCTGTAAAATCGCGGGCGAACGCCATTGCCTTTTTCACGTTTTCGATCGCTTCCGTTTGCGAAACGGTATCCCGAAGCAGGATATAAAATCCCGTGCGGCAACCCATAGGTCCAACGTAGAGCACGCTTTCCCTTATCTCGCTATTTCGAAGATAGGTCGCGAGCAGGTGTTCGAGCGTATGCGCCGCGCTCATATTCAAATATTCCCCGCCGTTGGGCTTTTTCATACGTATATCGTAGGTGATCACGTCGCCGTCTATGCGAGAAATATACATTCCCTTTTCCAGCGTATCGTGATTGACTTGAAAGCTTGCTATTTTTTGCATACGTTTCTCCTTTCTATTTTCCGAAGAGTGCCCGAAAGCAGGCAGGCACAGGCGCGTGGAAAGATACGATTTCTTTGGTGATCGGCGATTGAAATTCGAGGCGAGAAGCGTGCAAGCCAAGCCGCGCGAGCGGATTTTTGGAAGAGCCGTATTTCTCGTCGCCAACGACGGCGTGCCCTTTACTTTTGAGCTGTACGCGAATTTGGTTCTTCCTGCCCGTATCTGTACGCACGCGAAGCAAGGAATATTCCTCGTTTTCTTCGACAACCTCGTAATGCGTGATCGCTTTCTGCCCCGTGGGATCGTTCGTGGCGTAGATCAAATTATTTTTGTTTTCTTTCAAATACGAAAGGATCGTACCCGATTTTTCTTCAAACCTCCCTTCGACCACTGCGTAATATTCCCGCAGGGAAACGAGCTCGTTCCAATGCATTTTCAGCATAGAATGGATTTTTATATCCTTGGCAAACACGAGCACGCCCGAGGTTTCCTTATCTATACGGTGTAAAATAAACGGGCGGGCGTTTTTATCCTTTGCCGATAAATACGCAAGCACGTAGCCGTAGGCACATTCCGTTTCCTTATCGCTTTGTACGGATAAAAGCCCTGCGGGCTTGTCGATCGCAAGAAATTGTTCGTCTTCGTAGATAATGCGGATTTCTTGCGGCGGCGCGACTTTTTTTCGTCTATTTACGGGCGTTTTTGATTTTGCCGCTTCACCGTTTACGGGCGTTTTGGAAATTTTCACTTCGTCGTCCTTTGCGAGCGGAAAATCGAATTGCGTAACAAGGCTACCGTTGACGAGTACCTGTTTTCTTACTAGCAACGATTTCACGTTATTGCGGGAAGTGTTGCATTTACGAAGTAAAAATTCAAGCAAAAAATCGCTACGGCTTACTTTATACGTTGCCGTATACACAGGGGAAGCGGAAGCGCGAGCGCGCTTTTCATCTCGTACCTGCCCCCGCCGTTTTTCGTTTAAGTTGCTAAAATCTCTACGCATATGCTTCCTCTTTACAATTCGAACGGATAATCGTTATCCCTGTTTTTCGGAGGCGTGGCGTCCTTTTTCCATTTTCGCCGTCTTCGGTAGGCGCGGAAAGAATGAAAACAAATCGACCAAAAGAACAAGGCAACGTTTAAAAGCGCAAAAAGTAACGCGAGCCGCTCCGCCCAAACGCTGAATATAAACAGCAACGCGAGCCCAACCACGTCGATAAGCGCAAGCCATTTCACCTTGATCGGCAGGAAATAAAAGAGCAGCACTCTATAATCAGGATACAAAAGCGCAAACGCCAAAAACAGCGATAAATGGAGATAATACACGGTAGCATAGCCCGTGATAAACCCCGAAACGATCGCCCCAAGCACGCCACAAAGGTAAAAAAGATCGAATTTGAGCGAGCCCCACTCGTTTTCAAGCGAATTTCCGATCAGCCAATAAAAATAAAGCGATAAAATCAGTACGAACGGACTATACGTATCGGGTACGAACACGAACGTTACCACCCGCCAGATCTCACCGCTTAAAATCGCCGCTCTATCGAAATACAACCACGCTTCAATGCTTACACCCGTTCTGGAATATACGAGCGTATCCAAAAGCCATACGATCGCCGTTCCGATCACGATCACCGTCATCAGATTTTTCAAGGCGTATCGCCCGAATTTTCTATCCAACTTGTCCAATAAAGAATTTCCGTACATCCATTCTCCTTTTAGCCCGTGATTTCCACCGCCTTTTTCGCGCCGTATTGCGATAAAATCCAATGGAACGCCACTTCCATATCGATTACGTGTCCACCATCGAAAATATCAAGAAACACACGGTTTTGCGGGTATTTATTCCGCAATGTATAATACAGGTCAACGGATTGTTCCACCGACACAACCTTGTCGTTTTTACCGTGAAAAATTTTGAGGTTGGAGGCGGCAAGCCCGTCCAAATAGTTTATCGGCGAGCGCGCTTCTATTTGCGCTTCGTCGTGATTACAGCAAACGAAGACGTGCGGCGCATAATTTTTATTTTCTTCTGTCCAACGTTTCAAGTCGGAAATCGGCGCAAACGCTCCGACTGCCTTAAAAAGTTTGGGATAAAACGCCGACATCAGTAACGACGTATACCCGCCACCGCTTAATCCCAAAAGAAAAATGTTTTCCTCGTCCACACAGCCGCTTTGTACTATATAGTCGATAGCGTCTTTAATATCTTGACGGACAAGCGGCGAGCCGCAAGCCTGCATTGCGCGGGGATTGCTGGCAAGGTTCGGGCCGCGAAATTCGGGCAACAGCAAATGAAAATTGTGTTTCTTGGCATACGGGAGCATATTCGCAATTTGATTAAATCTGTCGCAGCTCCAAGTATGTAATCCGACAAGCAACGGACGTTTTTCCGTGCCGCTCGCCTTGTAAAAAAGAGAGGGTTCTTTCGAGCCGTCTATTGTTGAAGTGATCTCAATTTCTTGCATTTCCGTATCCATAATATTATTTCCCCGCTTTGCTTTCACAAATCTTTCAAAAAATTTTATCCCACCGCCATTCGTGCGAGCACGCTTGCGGGCGGTTACGGGAACGTATATCCCCTTTCAGGGAATGTATGTTCGTCCTGCGCGGACGGCGTACTTACGCGCGAGCAAATACGCTCACCGCTTTGTTTTCACAAATCTTTTAAAAAATTTTATCCCACCGCCATTCGTGCGAGCAGGCTTGCGGGCGGTTAAAATTTTTTCTATGCCTTGCGCACAAGGCACACGAGCGTTTCGATCGCGCGTGTTTGAGGGAACATATCATACGGTTGCAAACGCTCGATTTCATAATACCCCGAAAGCGTTTCCGTTTTGTCTAAACCCTCGTATGCAGGATTTTTCACAAGCTCGCCCTCTTTTTCAATCAGCCTACCCGTTAAAATACCTAAATCGCGCGCAAGCGTCGCGGGATTACAGCTAATAATCGTAAGTTTAGGTATGCCGCTTGCAAGCAAGGCTTTCACGACGCTTCTTGCGATCCCTGCTCTGGGCGGATCTAAAATCAAACGCACCTTTTCCCCTTTTTCGATATTCAAAACCTCGGGAAGGCGTTCCTCCACGTAGCCGCAGATATTCGTCATATTGCTCAATCGGTTCTTTTCTTTGAGCGCGTTCGCGCAACGCACCGCTTCCGCTTCCAGCTCGATCCCGTATACCCTCTTGGCTTTTTTGGCGATCATTGCCGTAAGTAAGCCGCCGCCCGAATACGCGTCGATCACTACCTCGTCGCCCTCGCCCGTAACCGTTTTCAAGGCGTCTTTATAAAGCTTTGTCCGTACGTTTTCATTCACTTGCAAAAAGGTAATCGGTCCTGCTTCGTAGTATACGCCTTGCTCTTTTGCTTCCACAAACCCCGCGCCGTGCAGTAGCTTGAATTCCTTGCCTAAAATCACGTTCGTGTCTGCGGCGTTGAAATTAAGATAAAGCGTGAACGTTTCAAATTTCTCTTTGAGTAGCTCGATTAGATACGCGGTGTTTGGCAAATTCTTCTTTGCCGTAACGAGCGTGAAGATAAATTTACCGCCAACTTCCCGCGCCACGATATGCCGAAGCGCGCCCGTCTTCCCCGTTTCGTCGTAGCCTTTTACCGCGCACTCGCGCGCGTAACGCTTGACGATTGCGATTAAATTTTCCGCCCATTCAGGATGAATAGCGCAAGCGGACACGGGCACGATACGGTGTGATCTTTCGGCGAAAAACCCCAACACCGTGTTGCCGTCTTTATCCACGCCGATCGGCATTTGCAATTTGTTTCTATATCCGTAAGGGAAATCGCTTTTGATCGCCGTTGGCACGTCCACGGTGATTCCACCGATCTTTTTAAGCGCGTCCTTCACTACCCGACTTTTATATAAAAGCTGGGCACTATACGTAAGGTGTTGCAAAGCGCAACCCCCACATTTCAAAAATACGGGGCATTTAGGGCGCGCGCGCTCCTCGGCAGGGGTGAGAACTTCCTCAATCCTGCCATAGCCAACGCCACCTTTGATTTTGAGGATCTTGAAGATCACCTTTTCTCCGGGTAAACAAGCAGGCACGAAAAAAGTTGTCCCCTCGTGCCTGATAATTCCCTCGCCGCCCGCGCCGATCGCTTCTACGACGCCGCATATTCTATCGTTTTTTTCAGCCATACTCTTTTCCTCTGAAAAGCCCGTTATTTTCTGTTGAGCCTCTGTACCAATATATTCACCGCCGCACGCCACTTATACGTTAAGTAATCGTAAACGACGAAAAACGCCGAGCCTACCACGAGAATAATCGGAAGAATATATTGATCAATCAAAGGGATCGTGGTCGTCATTGCGAACACGAACCGCCAAATAAGATACATTGTAAAATCAAACCACAGAGCCTTGATTGCGCACGCCAACCAACGGTTGATCTTGATTTTCAGCTGCAATTCGTTTACGAGCGGATGCAACCCGAAAAACATAATAAAGGGTAACAGATCCCAAAAGCGCGAGGCGTTGAAAATGAGTGCTAAAATACAAGTCGCAATATACGCGAGCGCGTAGCCTCTAAAACTCTGCTTGGCAAGCGGCAACATAAGCGCCACGCAAGAGAGCAGATAGCCCGTGAATAGCAATATTTCCGAATACACGCCCACCGTTAAAAACACGGTCGCAATCGCGCAAGCAAGCGCGGAAAGCGCGATCTCGTAAGAAGAAATCTTTTTCATAATCCCGACTTATCGACAACCGCAACAAAGACTGAACAAGCAGTCTACACAAAGATAGGTATAGCAGCAGGAAATACAATTCGAGCACGCGTTTCCGCCCATTTGCTCACCGTCGTCCATCGGCATACCGTTCGGATGCGAATAAGGATTTTGCGTTTGGCTTGCCGCCTGCTTTTGATATTCGCTTTTTGCGTTCATCTTCCCGTACGCACTACGGTATTTGACGTTGTCGGGATCCATTTGAATTGCAATTTCTAATTGCTTTTTGCTATCGTTCGTCCAATTCTTTTTATAGAACACAACCGCTTGCAGATAATGCCATTCCGCGGAACGTTCGTTACAATCGTCGAGCTTCGTTTGCGCCTCGGAAAGCTTGTCTACCTTTAAAAGAGCGGCTATTTCTTCCAGCGCGCTATCCCCGTCCGTATTCTTGCTTTGTTCCTTTCTTGAAGCCACGATCTCGCGATACGCCGTTTCAATTTTCGTCAGCATTTTCGCCGCTTCGTTTCCCGCTTCACCGTCAAGCCAACGCTCCTCGCGGTATTTTGCCCGAAGTTCCTCGTAGCGCGCGGTGATCTCCTCGTCCGTCGCACTTTCTGAAAGCCCAAGCAGTTCGTAATATTCGTTCATTACTTCTCTCCACCTTTTTTTCTATTTAGTATTGCTATCTTTCGGCTTTTTACACCGCTCGTTTTCCATAATCTCTTTCGTCGTTTTGGGCAAGCCGCGAAGCAAAATGTTATCGGACAGATCGCGGTTAAATCGGAACGGAATCCGCGATAAATTTTCACGTATATCGAAGAAAATCGAATGAAAAACAAATTTTACCTCTTCTCCGCGCTTGCCTTTCAAAAGATCGGCTTTACATTCGGCGTTATACGCAAAGTAAAAGGGGTTGTACGCGCCTTTTTTTCTATCCTTATCGTAATCGTCGAGCGCGTCGATAAGATATATCCATTTCCCCACCGCGTAAAACAAGTTATACGTGTAAACGCTTGCTTTATCCTCTAACACGAGATCGGAAAATTCGGCAAGTATTTTCGCCGTAGCGTCCGCCGCCTGATCAACGCTCTCCGTTTTCGACTTTTCCGTTTTCGATTGCTCGGCAAGGTTCTCCCGCACGATTTTCTCGATTTCGGGGTATTTCTGTTTCGCCCGTTTAAAGCCCTTTTTAAAAAATAACCGCTTACCGCGCCCGCCGTCGCCGTCCTCTATATCGTCGGTGTATTTATAATACGCCAAAAGCGTATTGAGCGCGCCAAGTTGTCGAGTAAGCTCGTCCACCTCCGCCATTTGCCGCGAACGAATACAATGCGTTAAGCAATGTTGTTTTTCAATTTTTACGTCCACGCCCTTAATATTGTGCAAAATTACGGAAAGAAAGGTTATATCGTAGGACAAGCCCATTCTCGCGGCGTGTCCGCACACCTCGGCAATTCCTTTGCATACCCCGCAATACATCGCGCGATATAGCGTGTCGTCTTTGATATATAAATACGGCGTATCCGCGCGAACGTAACCGAACATAGCTCTCCTCTTACGGGCTTATTATACCATAGCGTAAAGAAAAACTCAACCGCAAAACGCGTATTTCACGGGAATAAGCGTAATCTTTCACGCCGTTTACAAAAACCGCGTTATTATTTCTTATCAGGCACGGGCACGATCTCCCCGCCTACGAAACGCAAAATAACGTCGGACATTTTTTTCAAATCGTTGTCCACCACCGTTTTAAAGCGCAAAGGGCGATAGCGCAAATCGAGCAAGCATTTGGGCGGCTTCATTGCCGTGAGCAAATTCAACCGCTTGATCCCCTTAAAGCTGTCTTTTACGTCGTTACCCGAAAGCGCGTATAAAACGTCCTGCGGGAATTTATAGGGATTTGCGGTGGAAAGCACGATCACGGGCGTTTCGTCCTTAACCGCTTCGTCCGCTTCCAACACCTCTTGCTTATATTGATTATATACGGCAATCGCAACGCCCGTATGCGTGTCCATAGCGTAGCCGTATTCCTCGAACACCTCGTACATAGCCTCTACCGTATCGTCCTCGCTTGCAAAGCCGCCGAAAAATTCCTTATCGAGCACGGCTTTTTCCGCTTCCGTGATGGAATATTCCTTATTATCGGCAAGATATTTCATTCTGTCCGCCGTCAGCTTCGCGTTTCTGCCACTAATTTCAAACAGTAAGCGCTCCAAGTTGGAGGAAACGAGAATATCCATTGAGGGGGACATCGTGCGGTAGAAATTGCGCTTCACGTCGTATACGCCCTTTTCAAAGAAATCGGCGAGCACCTTGTTTCTGTTCGAAGCGCAAACGAGCCTACGCACGGGCAAGCCCATTTGCTTTGCGTACCAACCCGCCAAAATATCGCCGAAATTACCGGTAGGCACGACGAAATCGACGCTCTCGCCCATTTCGATCTGCTCGGAGGTGAGAAGATCGAGATACGCGGAAAAATAGTAAGCGATTTGCGGCGCAAGCCGACCGAAATTGATTGAATTTGCGCTCGATAAGCGCACGCCTTTCTTTAACAGTTCCGCGTTAAATTCCTCGGACGCGAACAAATTCTTCACGGCGCGTTGACAATCGTCGAAATTGCCGCGCACGGCGGAAACGTGTACGTTATTGCCGTCTTGAATACTCATTTGCAAACGTTGCATTTTGGCAACGCCCTCGTCGGGATAGAACACCGCCACTTTCGTACCCTTTACGTCGCGAAATCCTTCAAGCGCGGCTTTGCCCGTATCCCCGCTGGTTGCGGCGAGAATTAAAATATCCTCTTTAATCCCCGTAACCTCGCAGCTTTTTTTCAAAAGATAAGGCAAAACGGTGAGCGCCATATCCTTAAACGCGCACGTAGGACCGTGGAAAAGCTCTAAAATGAAAAGCTTTCCGTCTATTTTCACAAGTGGCGCGGGATCGTCGCCTTGGAACGTCGAATACGCCTTTTCGCAGACCTCTTTCAAAAAATCCGCGCCCAAATCGTCTGCAAGATATTTTCCCAAAATGAACGCTGCGCGTTCGGGATAATTCATTTCCTGCATTGCTTCCAATTCCCCGCGGGACACCTGCGGAAATTTTTCAGGCACGAATAGTCCGCCGTTTTTTGCAAGCCCTTGTACGATGGCTTGCGCGCCAGTTACCTTTTCCCCACCTCTCGTGCTAATAAAATACATAGTGTTTACCTACCTTTAAAATTTCGCCTCAAAACGAGGACTCGTTCGCGGGGGTATGCCCCGCTGAAAAAAGCCGAACGGAGCTACCGCTCGGCTGTCTTCTCTGTCAAAGATACCGTTCGCCCGCGTCGTCGGGCGCGGCGTATACTTACAGATATTTCGTTACGAAATCGGGAAGGTCTTCCTTCGCCGCCGAAACGCTAACGGTGATCACGAGGCTGTTGTTCTTCGCCACTTTATCAAGCATATAGAAGAACGCCGCAAGCTCTTGAACGGGTTTACCCGCAATGCGCACGAGCCCGTCGATAAATACGTATTCGTTGTCGTGGTTGCCCGCGATAACCCCTTTCACGAAGCCGCAGAGAGCCGCTTCACCCGCTATGTCGTATTCCGTGGTGTCAATGAAACGTACTTCGCGTTCCAAATCGTACATACCGCGCTTGTTATCGGTAATAAAAATCAAGTGTCCTTTCGCCGTTTCGACCGCTGCGTTTGCCGCGTCGATCATCATCTTGGTTTTACCCGTACCTTTCGCGCCGTAGATAATTTTAATCATAATAAATCCTCCCAGATTTTAATAGTGCTTTCCCACCCGTTGCGAGGATGCAACTTTAGGGCTAATTCTATTTTACCATATTTTTCACATAATTTCAAGGGTTCAACGGAAATTTTTTTGTCAAAAGTAAAAATTTTTTCAATTTTTTCACCATTTTGTTCCTTACAAGGAAAAAAAAACGTGGAAAATATCCTCGCTCGTCGGCGCGTTTCGTATTCTATTTATATATAAAATACGGAAACGGACGCGAAAACGGTTGACTTTATCTATGAAAAGTACTAAAATACAAACTGATAATAAAAATATTTTTAAGGAGAAGAAAGAAATGAAAAAATTTATAGCGACCTCTCTTGCGGCAATCGCCGCTTGCGCAACCGTTGGCTTTGCTTCCTGCGGACAAAAGGATACTTTGATCGTATACACCGAAGCGGGCTTCCCGCCTTGGGAATTTACAAGACCGGGCTCTACCGCAGTCGTCGGCGTAGATATGGAGATTGCAAAGTATATTGCGGATAAATACGATTGGGAGCTTCAAATCATCAACGGCTCGTTTGATACGATCGTTGCGGGTATCGAAGAAGACAACGCGCTTGGCATTGCAGGCATTTCCTATTCCGAAGAGCGCGCAGCCGACGTGGAATTTTCCGATTTTTATTGGGGCGACGCGTATCAAGCGGTCGTTTATTCAACGGATTCCAACCCCACGCTCACGGAAGGTAAGTTTGCCGCGTCCAACTTTGACGGCGCGAAGCTCGTTTATCAAACGGGTACGACGAGCCAAATTACCGTAAGCGATAATCAAGCAGATTGGGGCGTTGCAAGTACGGGCAGCTTTAGCCAAGTGATGGCGGCGCTTGAAGAAATGACGACGGCTACGAATAAAACCTATTTAATCGTAGATTCGCAGGTAGCGGCGCAGCTCGTCGCGGAAAACACGGGCATAAGCTACGCGGCGATCGAGGGCGTGGAAGCCGAACAATATGGTGTCGTAGCGAAAAAAGGTAACACGGCGCTGATTGAAAAAGTAAACGCGGCTTTGGAAGAGTTGTTGGAAAAGGACGCCAACGGTAAAAACCAAATCGAAAAATGGTTCGTTGAATATTCCGCAGACGCCGAATAAAACGCACGAAAAGAGCCGAAACGTTTTCGACTCTTTTCATTTAGGATAAGCTTATGAAATTTTTTACCGATCTTTGGGCAAATTTTTACAAATGCTTTTTACAATACGATATGTGGAAGATGTATCTGCAAGGGCTTCGCAACACGGTGATTATCGCCGTGGGCGCGTGCCTGTTCGGTTTGATTATCGGCATTATCGTAACCTGTATCAGAGTTGCGCCCAAAAACAATATCATTATGAAGTTTTTAGACGGCGTTTGCAAGGTATACGTTACCGTAATTAGAGGCACGCCCGTCGTGTTGCAACTTTTTATTTGCTATTTCGTTTTACTCACAGGTATTCGAAACGTAAACTTTTTCGGAATCAAAGATACCGCTGGTATTTTGGTGGCGATCGTTACGTTCGGCATCAACAGCGGCGCGTATATGACGGAAATTTTGCGTGGCGGCATCAACGCCGTAGACGCGGGACAAATGGAAGCGGGAAGATCGCTAGGGTTGAGCTGGATCAGTACCTTTTTACGAATCGTACTTCCACAAGCCTTGAAAAGCGCAATCCCCACTATGTTCAACGAATTTATCACGCTCGTAAAAGAAACCTCGGTAGCAGGCTACGTGGGAATCGTCGATTTAACGAAAATACAATCGTACGTAACCGTGCAAACGATGGAGCTTTTTATGCCCCTTTTGATTATCGCCGCGATCTATTTAATTCTCGTTTTAGGCTTGCAACAAATTCAAAAACGTATTGAAAGGAGGTTGACGAGAGGTGATCGGTAATCCTATTATTTCCGTAAAAGATTTATCGAAAAAATTTGGCGATTTAGAAGTTTTAAAAAGCGTGAGCCTTTCCGTACGAAAGGGGGACGTGATCGCCGTGATCGGACCGTCGGGCTGTGGCAAATCCACTTTCCTGCGTTGCTTGAATTTACTCGAAACCCCGACTGCGGGCGAAATTTTATTTGAGGATAAATACGTTTTTAAAAACGAAAGCGTATACTTAAAAGAACGGCTCACAGTCTTAAAAAAGGAGCTCAAAGCCGCCAAAAAAGGAAACGACGAAAACGAAATCTCCCTTGCGCAAGCGAACTACGACGAAGTGAAAACGCAATACGCCGCACTTGCAGGAGAAGAGAAAGAGATCAAAAAGCAGTTGCAAAAAAGCTTGAATTTACACCGACAAAAAATCGGTATGGTCTTTCAGCAATTTAATCTTTTCCCCCACCTTACCGTACTACAAAACATCACGTTAGCGCCCGTAAAACTGAAAAAAATGTCGGAAGAGGAAGCGACCGCAAAAGCGATAGAGCTCCTCAAAAAAATCGGACTTGAAGACAAGGCGAACGCATACCCCTCCACCCTTTCGGGCGGACAAAAACAACGCATTGCGATCGTTCGCGCTTTGGCAATGAACCCCGACGTGATGCTTTTCGACGAGCCCACGAGCGCGCTCGATCCCGAAATGGTAGGCGAGGTGTTAAAGGTAATGACGGAGCTTGCCAAAGAGGGTATGACGATGATCGTCGTTACGCACGAAATGGGCTTTGCCAAGGAAGTGGCGAACCGCGTTATCTTTATGAGCGACGGCGTAATTAAGGAAGAGAACGAACCCGAAGAATTTTTCTCCAACCCCAAAGACGAACGTTTGAAAGAATTTCTCTCTAAAGTACTTTCTTAAAATCCCCCTTCAAACGTTAGACTTTTCTTTTGGAAAGTGATATAATAAATTTATCAAACGAAAGGAGCACTTATTATGATTGCAGACAACATTAAAAACGCAGACCTCTATCCCGTTTCGGAGAAGATTAAAAAAGCCCTCGATTTCCTTAAAAACCTCGGCGATAAAAACCCCGCAGAGTGTATGTTCGGAAACAAAGGCGACGATATGTATTCGATCTATTCTTCCTACGACAACGAGAAAAACCCGCCCGTTTTTGAAGCGCACAAGAAATATATCGACGTGCAGTATATCGTGAGCGGCAAGGAATCGTTCGGCTGGAAAACGCTTGAAAAATTCCCCGAAGAACAATATAACGCGGAAAAAGATTGCGCCCTGTTCTCCGAAGAGAATTTCGGCTCGTTCACGCTTGGCGCGGGCGATTTCGCGATCTTCTTCCCTATGGACGCGCACGCGCCGAAAATGAAAAACGCGGGCAATTCTACGATCGAAAAGATCGTCGTGAAAGTACGCGTAGATTGATTGCAAATAACAAAACGGCGACGAAACAAGTCTAAATAAATCCGCAAGTGGATAAAACAAGCACACTACGTTTCGCATTTTGCGAAGTATAGTGTGCTATATTTTTAAGTATTTTCGCTCGTTTCCGTCGTCAGTTCTGCACTCGTGATTGATTTTTGGTTGGAAATGAGAATTTGAAAATCCAAGCTCGTCCCCAAGGACATCACTTTTTCTCCATTTCCTTTTTGCACCGTGATCGTATAATAAGGTTTTTCCACCTCTTTCTTTTCTTCTTGAACAACAGGCGCGGGCGTTGGCATAGGTACTTCCCCGTACAAGTAACGCCCGATCAATTCGTCCATTCCCGCAATCAATTCGGGTGGAATAGATTCGTTTTTTCTCGGCGCGCCACGATTCGTAAAAGCGGTTTTTTCCTCTCCGCAAAGCACCGCAATCGTTTGTAAAATAACTTCTTTCTTTTTCAATTTCGTGGCAGCGCGCAAGCCTACCTTTCGCCCGTAAGAACGCAGTCCGTTTAAACCAAACTTGTTAAGAAACAAAAACGCTTCTTCTTTAAATTTTTCCACGTTCACCCAATCCGTCATATCCGCCTTTCTCCCTTGTAAAAAAATGCCGCCCCCTTACGAGAACGGCACTGTAAGATATACCTTTCTCATAAGTTTGCTACAACTTTTACTCATTCTAACGGATAATTGGAATTTGTAAACTGATAAGAGATATAATCCTACCGAGATTATATCCAACTATCCATTTATTTAGAAATCGCCTTAACAAAAGGCTAAAAGTTGTAGCATATTTATTATATGCAATATTTAAAAAAAAGTCAATGATTTTTAATAGAAATTTTTGAAAGCGGTTTCACGTGTAACAAAACGGCGACGAAGCATATTGCTTCGTCGCCGTTTTGTTATATTTGTTATTTTAAATTTTCCACGAACCGTTTAATGCGTTTCAAGCCCTCTTCTAAATCCGCTTCACCGAGCGCATACGAAAGTCGCACGCAATCGTCCGCCCCGAACGATACCCCGGGTACGGTCGCAACCTTTTCTGCTTCCAATAAAACGTCGGCAAAATCAATCGAATTTTCAATCTTTTTGCCCTCGTAAGCCTTTCCGTATAATCCGTCCACGACCATCATTACGTAAAACGCGCCGTCGGGCTCGATCGCTTGCACGCCGTCGATTTCTGCAATCAATTTCAAAAGCTTGGCTCTGCGGTTATCGAACACGTCCACCATTGCTTGAATTTCTTCTTCCGACGAAGCAAGCGCTTCGATCGTGGCGTATTGCGAGATCGAGCTTGCGTTGCTCGTCGCGTGGCTTTGGAAAGAATCAATCGCTTTGGCAATATCCATAGGCGCGGCAAGATACCCAACTCTCCAACCCGTCATAGCGTACGTTTTAGAAACACCGTTGATGGTGATCGTAAGATCTTGCATTTTTTCACTACATTTTGCAATCGAGAAGGGTTTTACGCCGTTGTAGCAAAGCTTTTCGTAGATTTCGTCTGCGAGTACGAAAATTTCCGCCTCCTCGCACACTTTCGCGATCGCCCGCACCTCTTCCTCGTTATACACCGCACCCGTAGGATTGGACGGGGAATTGAAGATAAGCATTTTCGTTTTGGGCGTAATCGCCGCTTTCAAATCCTCTGCCGAAAATTTGAATTTATTCTCCTTTTTACAATCAATATACACGGGCGTTGCGCCGCACACTTTCACCACCTCGGGATAAGTGAGCCAATAAGGCGCGGGAATAATCACCTCGTCGCCCTCCTCCAAAACCGCGTAGCAAGCATTGAAAATAGAATGTTTCGCACCGTTGGAAACGATAATTTGCGAGGGCTCGTATACAAGTCCGTTATCCTTTTTAAATTTTTCGCAAATGGCTTTTCGCAAGGGCAAAAGTCCCGACGACGGGGTGTATTTGGTGTGCCCTTGATCAAGCGCGGTCTTCGCCGCTTGTATGATATGCTCGGGAGTGTTGAAATCGGGCTCGCCTACACCGAACGATACCACGCTTTCACCCGCCGCTTTCATCGCCTTCGCTTTTGCTGAAATCGCAAGCGTAAGCGAGGGGGCAAGCGCCGACATTCTGTTTGCAATTCTGTTCTTCATTCGTTTCTTCTCCGTTAATTCTAAACTTTTTATCCGCATATTATTCTAACCTTTTTTCGCAAATAATGCAAGCAATTCACCGCTCTTTTTATAAAAATAATCGAATATTTTTGTGAAAAGGGCTTTTTTGATTTATTTATTCGATTATGAGAAACGATAAAAGAAATCGCCCGCGATTTTTCGCAAGGCGATCAGCAGTTTTATTTATCAAACGGTTTTTCGCCGTAGAGGGCTTCCATTTGATCGGAGTAGCGTTTCATTCTTTCGCATTGTTTGAGTTCCAAATCCTTGTCGAGCTTTTCCAATTCTTTTTTCTGTTCGCGGGAAAGCTTGGTGGGCACTTCCACGAGTACTCTTAAAATCAAATTACCCGCGCCACTTCTTGCCGAACGGATACCTTTGCCACGTACGGTGAACACCTGCCCGCTTTGCGTACCCTCAGGGATTGTAAAATCGAACGTATCGTCGATCGTAGGCACTTTCACCGTGCCGCCGAGCGCCGCCGTCTTAAAGGAAATGGGCAAATCTACGTGCAGATCGAAGCGATCGCGTTTGAAGATTTTATGCGGCTCTACGCGGAACACCACGATCAGATCGCCGGGTACGCCGCCCATAGGCGCGGCTTGACCAAAACCCTTTTTCTTCATATAGCTGTTGGTATCCACACCCGCGGGAATATCGAGCGTAACCGTCGTTTCCTTGCGTTGCGAACCCTTGCCTTTACAATCGGGGCATTTTTCCTTGATCTGTTTTCCCAAACCGCCGCAATCGGGGCAAACGCTCTGGCGGATCGTGCGCCCGAACATTGTGTTTTGTACCTGCTGCACCACGCCGCTACCCTTACACTTACCGCACGTCGTATATTCCGTGCCGTTTTTCGCGCCCGTGCCTTGACACGCCGCGCAGGGCTCGTTGCGTATATAGGCGATCGTTTTTTTACAGCCCTTTGCCGCGTCCATAAACGAGAGCGTCATTTCCCTTTGAATATCCTCGCCCACTTCGCTCCGCGCCGATCTCGCGCCGCCGCCAAAGCCTCCGAAGCCGCCGCCGAAAATATTGCTGAAAATATCGGAAATATCCTCAAAGCCGCCCGCACCTCCGAAGCCGCCGAAGCCACCCATACCGGGGTGTTCGAGCTCGTAATCGTACGCCGCGCGTTTTTGGGAATCGGAGAGCGTTTCGTTCGCCTCGTTGATTTCCTTGAATTTTTCCGCTGCTTCCGCGTTGCCTTGGTTTCTGTCGGGGTGATACTTCATAGCAAGCTTCCGATATGCCGACTTAATTTCGTCCGCACTCGCCTTTTTATCCACACCGAGAATGTCGTAATAATTCTTCTTATCTGCCATTGTTTTTATACCTTATGGAAATTCGGGCTTGACGAAAAGCTTTGTCAAGCCCGATAATTTACTTAACCGTTTATCGCTTACTGGTGAAATTCCGTATCGCCGTTATCGCCTGTGCCCGCGTTAGGATCAGCACCTGCCGCGCCGCCGTTCGCTTGATAAAGCTTCGCGAACACGGGCTGTACGTCTTGCATAAGCTTGTCGTAAGCCGCTTTAATACGCTCGTCGTCCTCGCTTTCCATCTCTTTTTTCGCTGCGTCAATCGCGGCTTGCAAGGTCGCCTTGTCGTTTTCGTCGAGCTTTTCGCCCGCTTCTTTCATCGTCTGTTCCACCGAGAAGATCATACCGTCGAGCTTGTTCTTGTTTTCCACTTTCTCTTTACGCTTCTTATCTTCTTCCGCGAACTGTTCGGCTTCTTTCACCGCCTTGTCGATCTCTTCTTCCGAAAGGTTGGTCGAGGAGGTGATCGTAATATCCGTCGATTTACCCGTACCCTTATCCTGTGCCGTTACGTGCACGATACCGTTTGCGTCGATGTCGAACGTAACTTCGATTTGCGGAATACCGCGAGGTGCGGGCGCAATGCCCGTAAGCATAAAGTTACCGAGGGTTTTATTGTCTTTGCAGAATTCGCGTTCGCCTTGAAGCACGTGAATATCCACGCTTGTCTGGTTATCCGCCGCCGTCGAGAAGATTTGGCTCTTCTTTACGGGAATAGTCGTGTTACGATCAATAATTCTCGTAAACACACCACCGAGCGTTTCGATACCCAAGGACAGAGGCGTTACGTCGAGAAGTAAAACGTCCTTCACTTCGCCCGTCAACACGCCGCCTTGTACTGCCGCGCCGATTGCCACGCATTCGTCGGGATTGATACCCTTAAACGGCTCTTTGCCCGTAACTTCCTTAACCTTTGCAACGACTGCGGGCATACGCGTCGAACCGCCGACGAGAATCACCTTGTCAATGTCGTTATAGGAAAGCCCTGCGTCTTTCATAGCCGCTCTCATAGGCGCAACCGTTCTTTCCAAAAGATCCGCCGTCATGGCTTCAAACTTTTGCTTGGTAAGCGTAATGTCCAAATGTTGAGGACCTTCCGCGCTCATAGAAATGAACGGAAGATTTACGTTAGTAGAGGTCATACCCGAAAGCTCGATCTTCGCTTTTTCCGCCGCTTCTTTTAAGCGTTGCATTGCCATCTTGTCTTTGGAAAGATCAAGACCTTTGTCTTTCTTGAATTCGTCTACAAGGTATTGAATAATCTTGTTATCCCAGTCGTCGCCACCGAGTTTGGTGTCGCCGTTGGTCGCAAGTACCTCGAACACGCCGTCGGAAATTTCCAAAATGGAAACGTCGAACGTACCGCCGCCAAGGTCGTAGATCATCACCTTGCCGCCTTTGTCCTTATCCAAGCCGTAAGCAAGCGCCGCCGCCGTAGGCTCGTTGATAATACGAAGTACGTTCAAGCCCGCGATTTTGCCCGCGTCTTTCGTCGCTTGACGTTGGGAATCGGAGAAATACGCAGGGCAGGTGATCACGGCTTCCGTAACCGTTTGCCCAAGATACGCTTCCGCGTCCGCTTTTAATTTAGCAAGCGTCATTGCCGAAATTTCCTGCGGCGAATAATCCTTGTCGTCGATTTTCACTTTATAATCAGATCCCATATGTCTTTTAATGGAGATCACCGTTTTGTCGGGGTTTGCTACCGCCTGACGTTTTGCCGCTTGCCCGACCACACGCGAGCCGTCCTTTTGGAACGATACGACGGAGGGAGTCGTTCTTCCACCCTCTGCGTTTGCAATGACTACGGGCTCGCCGCCTTCCATAACGGCGACGCACGAGTTGGTTGTACCGAGGTCAATACCGATAACTTTTCCTGCCATAATTATATACACTCCTTTGTTTTGCGGCGATTTTCCCGCCGCGCTAATTCATTTACAGTTATATGTAAACAAAAGGAAAACGATTTAAACAAAATTTATTAAAAATTTTTTATTCATTCTGAAAACGAACCGCCCCGCACGGCAATCGCCGTGCGGGGCGGTAATTTTCCTCTTGTATAAGTCCGTCACCGTCAAAACGCGGAGAAGGGTTGGAGATTTGCCCCGAGCTCGGAAGTTTCTTCGCCGCGACTTTACTAAATCGTAAAGGAGCAAGAAGAATACCGACGAGGGGCGAAGATGCGCCCTTATACGCGTTTTTCTCGTAATAAACGTTTAGTCTTGCGAGGCAAGCAACGCTTCTCTATCGGCTATGGCCAGTGCTTCCACCATACTATCTATATCGCCCGCGATAAACGCTTCGAGATTATACTGACTAAGCCCAATCCTATGATCGGTTACGCGACTTTGCGGGAAATTGTAAGTGCGTATCCGTTCGCTCCGATCCCCCGTGCCTACCATACTTCTACGATTTGCTTCTCTTTCCCTGTTATTTTGCCCGTTATAAAAATCGTACACGCGCGAGCGAAGCACCTTAAACGCCCGTTCTTTGTTTTTGAGCTGTGAACGCTCGTCTTGGCAAGTTACGACGATCCCCGTAGGGAAATGCGTAATACGCACCGCCGAGGCGACCTTGTTTACGTTCTGTCCGCCTGCGCCGCCCGAATGGAAAATGTCGATACGAATATCCTTATCGCTGATTTCCACTTCCACTTCCTCCGCTTCGGGAAGCACGGCAACCGTTGCTGCCGACGTATGAATACGTCCCTGCGTTTCCGTTGCGGGTACGCGTTGCACGCGGTGTACGCCGCTTTCGTATTTTAAAAGCTTATACGCACCCGCGCCGGTAACGTTATACGTCGCTTCTTTCACGCCGCCAAGCTCGGTATCGCTCACGTCGATCTCTTCCACTTTCAAGCGGTGTGCCGCGCAATAATTTTTATACATTTGGCAAAGATCGGCGGCAAACAACGCCGCTTCCTCGCCTCCCGTGCCCGCGCGTACCTCCAAAATACAACCGCGTTCGTCGTTTTTATCCTTAGGCAAAAGCAAAATTTTAAGCTCGGACAAAAGATTGGCGAGCTTTTCCTTACAAGCGTACGCCTCGTCGCTAAACAGCTTGCGCATTTCCACGTCCGTTTCCGCTTCGGCGGTTGCAAACGCCGCTTGCATTTCTTCTTCCGTGCGCTTATACTCGGCGTATTTTTCCGCCGTTTCCGTAAGCTCCGCTTGCTCCTTGGAATATTTTTGCCACGTATTCATATCCGCGAGCACGCCCGCGTCCGCGAGCTGCTCGGATAAAAATTCATAGCGTTTGAATATATCTTCGAGTTTTTTTAGCATATTGCCCCCACCGTTAAGTTACAATCTTCACGTAACGGTCGATATTGTTAAAATCCTTTACGATCATAGAATACGAATTTCCGCGGAACATTTTAGAAACCGCTTGCGCTTCGCCTGCGCCCACCTCTAAAAGGATTAAGCCGTCGCGGTTGAGATATTTGAACGCGTCGGCGGAGAAACGGCGGTATATATCCAAGCCGTCCGCGCCGCCGTCGAGGGCTAAACGCGGCTCGTACTCTTTCACTTCCCGTTGCAAGCCGTCCAAATCGGCGGTGGGGATATAGGGCGGATTGCTTACGATCACGTCGAATCTGCCACGAATACGCGTAAACAAATCCGATTGAACGAACAGCACGTCCGCGCCGTTTGCCTCGGCGTTTTCCTTGGCGAGGGCGAGCGCGTCCGCGCTAATATCCGTCGCCGTTACCTTAATATTCAAACCTCGCTTTTCCGCTTCTTTTGCCACGGCGATTGCAATCGCGCCGCTCCCCGTGCACATATCGAGTACGGAAAATCCGTCTTCCAACGAATTCACGACCATCATCACCAGCTCTTCCGTTTCAGGGCGAGGTATTAAAACGCGTTCGTCCACTTTAATCGTATACCCACAAAAATCGGTGTCGCCGACGATATACCAAAGCGGTCTGCCCGTCATGCGCTCGTCTACGATCTTCATAATCCGTTTGGCTTCCGAGGTTTTGATAATGCGTTCCTCGCTTGCCATCGCGCTCTTGGGAATATCCAAATTCAGCGCAAAAATCCATTCCGCGTCCTCTGCGTCGATTCCCGCCTGTTCAAACCGTTTTTTCGTGTTTTTAAGCATTGCGCTCAATTTTCCCGACACGGCAAAGGTACGTTCGGGGATCGTGGGATCGACGTCCATTCTCAAAACCGTAGTGAACGCAACGATCGCACATTCGATCATACCGTCCTCGGGCTCGCGCGTCGTTAAACGCTGTAAAAGTAAGCCGGGGAATTTAAAAATAAGAAAAAACTTGTTTTTCGTTTTCGCAAGCAGACGTAAAATTTCATACGAAACGCCCGCCACTACGGGCAAAAGCAGGAGCTTAAACACCACGCGCAAAACGCTATCAAGCGTGTCGTTACCCGTATACAGCCAACTGCCTACCGCAACGTTTGCCAGCGAAAATACGAGTATACTCACGATCATCACGATAAATAAAAACGTCGTACCGCACCGATCGTGCACGCGCGAACAGGCGCGCACGTTTTCAATCGTGAGCTCCTTCCCGCTTTCGTAGCAGGAGATCGTTTTATGTTCCGCGCCGTGACACATAAACACGCGCTTTAACGACGGAATCAAGGAAATGAGTAGGATATACGCGATAAAGATCATTAGGCGAATCCCGCCCTCGATCAGATTAAACCACAATCCGTCCAGCCCCGCGCTCGTTTTGTCAAAAGGTAAAAACCCCGCGATAAATTGCGGAAGCACGATAAAGATCGCCACCGCAAGCAAAACGCCAAGCACCACCGCAAAGCTGGCAAGCACACCGCCTAAATCAATTTTGTATTTTTCCCGAAGCCATTTTTCCGCCTTGGAGGGAGCTTCCTCGTCGTCGGGCATAGCCACGTCGGCGCTACGCATCAACACGCGATTGCCGTCAATGAGCGAACGCACGAAATTGATCACGCCGCGCACGAACGGCAAGCGGGAAAATTTGCTCCGCTTTTCAGGTGGATCAAACCGCTCCGATTCCACTTGAATAGAGCCGTCTACGTCGCGAACGGCAGTCGCCATAGACCGTCTACCGCGCATCATTACGCCCTCCCTCACCGCTTGTCCGCCGATGGAAACGCATTTTTTATTTTCGTTTTTCTTTTTCATAACTTACCCTTAAAAGCTGAAAGAAAAGAGCTTTAAGGCGCGCCTTAAAGCTCGAATTCTCTTAATTAAAGACCGTATCTCTTCTTGAACTTATCTACACGCCCACCGGTATCAACCAATTTCTGCTTACCCGTGAAGAAAGGATGACAGTTGCTGCAAATGTCCACTTTGAGCACTTCGCAATCTTTCGTCGTACCCGTTTTGAACGTTGCGCCGCAAGCGCACGTTACGGTTACTTCGTGATAGTTAGGATGGATTTCCGCTTTCATTTATGTTCACCTCGCTATTCGTTTTTCATTTTTGTGCTTCACAATTATAACGCTTTTTTTTATCCTCGTCAACTGTTTTTAACGCAATTTGTAAAAAATAGTTGCAAATTTCAAGAAAATGCGTTATACTTATCTTGTTCGCGTGTGGCGCGGCGGTATTTTCGCGCCAATTTAACGGGGCGAATAAGGAATTTAAGAGTTATGAAAATTTGGCAACTTGCGTATCCGCACAATTTACAACACGTGCTTTCCACCGATCTTAAACTCGACTTGGATAAAGTGAAAGTGAAAATTACGAAAGCCCTCCTCACGGAATCGGACGTCGCCGTGTACGCGGGCGCAATCAAGGTGAAATCCCCCTTTATCCCCGGTCGGTTTGCGATTGGGCAGGTTACGGAAGCAAACGAGGATTCGTTTATCAAAAAGGGTGAACGGGTGTATCTTGCGAGCGTAACCGAAGACGAACTCGCGCAAGACGGCTTGAAGATCGCAGGAGAAACCGCCGACGGCTTTTACCGCGATTTTTGCCTCGCTGGCGTAGACGACGTATATCCTTTGCCCTCCTCCGTTTCCGACGAAGCGGCGTTTTTAATCGACGCGATCGCGCTTGCAGAACGGGTAGTAGACGAAATGCAGGTGAGCGTGGGACAGCATATTCTCGTGCTCGGTGGCGGCTTATACGCCAACGTACTTTGTCAAATTTTGATCTATCACCGCGCCGTGCCCATTTTGGCAGATAACAACGCCGAACGGCTTACGCGCGCGAAAAAGAGCGGTATTTATTACACGTTCCCCAACGACGAAACGCTGAAAAACAACGTGTTAAGCGTTACGGGCGGAAAGCTTGCCGACGGCGCGGTATATCTCACCTACGGTAACCGTTGCGAACCGTCCGTCGTTTTCCCGCTCGTGAAAAGAGATTCGTTCGTAACTTTCTGCGCTCCGACCTATAAGAGCTTGCCCGTCAATTTAGAATACGCACTCAAAAATAACGTAACGATCAAAGGCATCACCGAAAGTCGCGAATACGTTTCCACGGCGATCAACCTGCTTGCAAACAAGGCGGTCAATTTTACGGAATTCCCCTATGCAAGCTACAAAGAAGAACAGCTCCCCGAGCTTATGGAAAAGTATGCCAACCTTTTGGCAAGCGGGGCAAATCTTCCCGAACAAATGGATATTATTAAATTTATTTTTTAACAGGTTTTTTATGAAACTTAACAACGAACAAATTCAATCCCTTGCGCTCGGCGTTGCGCAAACGCTTTCCACCCAAGACGGCATAGAATTATACCGTATGAAAACGGCGCAAGCAGAACGCATTATGAATTTTAACAGCAATTTTGGCAAAAGAGCGTACTGCACGGCTGGAATCCGCCTGGATTTTTACACGGACAGCAAGTTTTTCACCTTTTCTTACGACAATGCGCAATCCACTTCTTCTCGCGTTTGGTATTATTTCACGCTTTTTATCAACGGTGAAGAAACTGCGCTCATTGGCGAAGAGAATGCAACGGCCTGTGCAGGCTCCTATCGCGTGGAATTACCCGGAGGTAAAAATCGCATTACGCTGTTTTTCCCCAACCTGTTCCGCACGCGGATCACGGGCGTAGAGCTTTCCGACGGCGCGTTTTTTGAACGGGTAACGCCCAAACGCCGCCTCGTGCTTCACGGCGATTCTATCACGCACGGCTACGATGCGAAATCTGCCGCCAATTCGTATGCAAACCGCGTGGCGTACGCGTTAGACGCGGAAATTTTCAATTTCGCGATCGGCGGCGCAATGTTTAATATGCGTATGGTAGATACGAGCACGGATTATAACGCCGACGCGGTGGTCGTTGCATACGGCTCGAACGATTGGAATAAGCGACCGACGAAACAGGCTTTTTCCGAAAATTGCTCGAAATTCTTTGAAGCGCTGATGCCATTACATAAAAACGTGCCTGTTTTCGTAATTTTGCCCATATGGCGTTTCGACTGCCAAAAAGAACGCCCCGTCGCGTTTGAAGACGCGAGAGCGGAAATTGCCCGTATTGCAAGCGGTTATGAAAATACGCGTATTATTGATTTATCCAAGGATATTCCGCAGGATCTCGCCTTTTTCACCGACGGACTGCACCCCAACGACGACTGCTTTGCTCTCTACGCGCAAGGCGTGTTAAAACAAATTAAGTTATAAGGACTTCCCCTATGAAATATATTATCGCTTCGGATATTCACGGCTCGGCGTTTTGGTGTGATAAGCTCGTAAACGCGTTTAAAAAGGAAAAAGCCGACAGATTGCTGCTTGTCGGCGATCTTTTATACCACGGTCCGCGCAATCCTTTCCCCCAAGATTACGGTTGCCCTGCCGTGTTTACCGCTTTAAACGCGCTCAAAGATAAAATTACGGCAATTCGCGGAAATTGTGATAGCGAGGTCGATCAAATGGTACTTGAATTTCCTATGCTCGCCGATTACGCTTTGGTGGGCGATAACGGAAGAACGCTGTTTTTAACGCACGGACATTTATATAACGAGCAAACCCCGCCCCTTTTAAAAAAGGGCGACGTACTTTTCAACGGACACTTCCACGTGCCCTGCCATAAGGAGCTTGCAAGCGGCGCGATTTACGCCAACTGCGGCTCGGTCGCACTTCCCAAAGACGGCACGCCCCATTCGTATATCGTATACGAAAACGGAACGCTCGTTTGGAAAGATTTAGAAACGGAAAAAAGTTTTGACTTTTTTTCCTCAAACGCTTGACAGCAAACGAAAAAAGTGATATGCTAATACAAACCGATGAATAAGAAGAGTACCTTTCGATGAGGCGGCACAGAGAGTTGCGGACGGTGGAAGCGCAATACGAACGGCGATAGGGAATGGACTTACGAGGGCGAACGAACGCGCAAAACAACTTTGCGTCAGTAGCAATCGACGGGTACTGCACCCGTAAAAGGGCAGAGCGTATGTTTGTACGCAATAAGCGGACTTGTTTTACGATAAGTCAATTTGGGTGGCACCGCGGTATGTAAGTATCGTCCCAAGAAACGGAAAATTCCGTTTCTTGGGCGTTTTTTATTCAAATCATATACTATTCAGGAGGCAGACTATGCAACGACAAATCCCCTACAAAATCTATTTAACTGAAAACGAATTACCCAAGGCTTGGCTGAATTTGCGCGCGTTTATGCAAGAAAAACCCGCGCCACTTTTACATCCGAAAACGTATCGACCGATCACGTTAAAAGAACTGTCGGAAGTATTTTGTGAGGAACTTGCGCGCCAAGAACTCGACGATTCGACGCCGTATATCACAATACCCGAAGAAATCCGCGATTTTTATAAAATGTACCGTCCCGCGCCTCTTATTCGTGCGTATTGCTTGGAGAAAAAGCTCGGCACACCCGCTAAAATTTATTATAAATTCGAGGGCAACAACACGAGCGGTAGTCACAAGCTCAATTCCGCAATCGCACAAGCGTATTATGCGAAAGAGCAGGGTTTGAAAGGCGTAACGACGGAAACGGGCGCAGGTCAATGGGGCACGGCGCTTTCTATGGCGTGTTCCTATTTCGGGCTTGATTGCAAGGTGTTTATGGTCAAATGCTCGTATGAACAAAAGCCGTTTAGAAGAGAAGTTATGCGCACCTACGGTGCGAACGTAACCCCCTCTCCCTCCGAAACGACGGCAATCGGCAGAAAGATCCTTGAAGAATTCCCTGGCACGTCGGGAAGCCTTGGCTGTGCCATTTCCGAAGCCGTCGAGGCGGCGTCCTCGCGAGAGGGTTATCGCTACGTTTTGGGTAGCGTGCTCAATCAAGTCCTCTTGCATCAATCGGTGATCGGTCTGGAAACGAAAACCGCACTCGATAAATACGGCGTAAAAGCCGATCTTATTATCGGTTGCGCGGGCGGCGGTTCCAATCTCGGCGGTCTGATCGCGCCGTTTATGGCGGAAAAACTGCAAGGCAAAGCCGATTACCGCTTTATCGCCGTCGAGCCCGCGTCTTGCCCCACGCTCACGCGCGGCAAATACGCCTACGATTTTTGCGATACGGGCAGGGTGTGTCCGCTTTCGAAAATGTATACGCTCGGTTCGGGCTTTATCCCCGCGGCGAGCCACGCGGGCGGGCTTCGCTATCACGGTATGACTTCGACTCTTTCCGAACTCTACGACAAAGGACTTATGGAAGCCCGTTCCGTAAAACAAACGGAAGTATTTGAAGCAGCGGAATATTTCGCGCGGATCGAAGGCATTTTACCCGCGCCCGAATCGGCGCACGCAATCCGCGTTGCAATCGACGAGGCTTTAAAATGCAAAGAAAACGGCGAGGAAAAAACCATCGTATTCGGCTTGACGGGCACGGGATATTTCGATATGATGAGCTATGAAAAATTCCACGACGGAAAGATGAGCGATTATATCCCGTCGGATAATGAAATTTCCAAAGGCTTTGCGGGAATACCGAAATTATAAGAAAATTTGTCTTAATTTGTAGAAAAACGCTTGCGGTTGCCCGCAAGCGTTTTTTTGTTAAACTCAACCCTGCCCCCGTCAAATGCGGGCAGCCGCATATTTTCTCCCCTACCGCTCCGATTTGCGAACGTCGTCGAAAACAACGGAATTTTTGCGCTTTTTATCCTATGCGGATAGCCGTCTATGCGGATAACCGCATACGGGCGTTTTCGCCCTTTTTCGACGGTCGAATTTCGTCGTATGGAAAGCGGGGCATATATAAGCAAGAAGCCCCCTGCCTCGCATATACTAATAGTACTTCACTTTTCAAAAGAGGTTACTGATGAACAGACAAGATTTTTTTGATTGTAATTATTGCTGTAATAAACCTGCGCGTCCGTGCTCCTATTGCGTATATTGCCCGACGGGCGCGCAAGGTCCGATCGGTCCACGCGGTCCGCAAGGTCCTGTAGGTCCAATCGGTCCTGTCGGCCCGCAAGGCGAACAGGGCATTCAGGGTGAACAAGGTCCTGTCGGCCCGCAGGGCGAACAGGGCATTCAAGGTGAACAAGGTCCTGTCGGCCCGCAAGGCGAACAGGGTATTCAGGGTGAACAAGGTCCTGTCGGCCCGCAAGGCGAACAGGGTATTCAGGGTGAACAAGGTCCTGTCGGCCCGCAAGGCGAACAG
>JAGAOR010000030.1 GCA_017623605.1 Clostridia bacterium
CAGCGTCTACTAAGTCCCTCTAAAGTAAAAAAGGCTTTTAAATTGTCAAATCTCACCATCGGAGCAAAAAAAGTTAAAAAATTTTTTTTATCTTCAAAAATTGTGTGTACCCAAAGGTCAATCCAAACATCGGATTCTTCAAACTGATACCCTGCTTTTACAAGTCTTTCGGTTATATTCCTAGGCACACAAAGAAAGCCAAAATCATTTGTAGCATAAACGTTATCCTTCTCGCATTCTTTGCCACAACACTCCACCACCCAATCAGAAATCCTATAAGTTAGTTTCCTTGTCTCTAAATCTAATGTATATGTGATATATCCAAGCTCAGAAAGCTTTTCCATTATCGCAAAGACTTTCTCTTTTGATTTAACTCCAAGAATGCTCTTTAGTCCCATAATGCCACCGACCCACTCTCCTGGTTCAACTTGATTTGTATGCCCACAATAAAAAGACTCTCCTTTTCTAAAAGCAACACGTGATGCAAGCTTCATCCAATAACCCATAATTCCCTTCTTTTGGGGAATTATTTCTCTCGGTAACTTTACCCACTTAAATTTCATTAAACAACTCATACAGACCTCCTTAGAAACAAAAAAAAGAACACGATCTTGTGTTCTTTGAAAAATACTATTTTTTAGGCATTTATTGCCATTTGTCTATTTTTGTGCCCTCCTACCTTTTTGGGCTTTTTTTGCTTGATTTTTTTTGTAATTTTACGATTTTGAGCATTTTTTGATGGTTTTTATGCCATTATATACCGTTTTTTCATTGCTATTATTACACAAGTAAGACCAAAAACACCTGTTTTACCACCGATTTTATAGCCCTCGATATACGCTTTTTTGCCGCTACCTTGCGTAACGACGCCCTCTAACATACCCGCTAAAATTTTTGAAGCTTCTTCGCTTACCGTCCGCGCTTTCACCTCGTTTTCCGCTTCCTTTACCACGTAGCCGTCGTTATCGTATACCCGTTTGACAAGCTTGGGCGTATAATAATAGCCACCGTTGATTGCCGAAGCCGTGGCGCAGGCAAGCTGTACGCCCGAAACCGCGATCGTCTGCCCGAAACCGATACGCGCGAGATCGCAAGCGCGCACCGCCGTTTCCGGCATAAGCAAGCCGTACGCCTCGCCTCCAAAATCAATCCCCGTCCGTTTGCCAAAACCAAACGCAGAAAGATATTCGTAAAAGGTCTGCTTGCCAAGGGAAAGCGCCATATCTGTAAAGCAAGGATTACAGCTGTTGTTGAGTGCCTCGGCAAGCGTTTGATTACAATGCTTACCGTTTGCGTGATTGCTCCAACATTTTACCGTCGTACCGTCTACCGCGCGGGTTCGAGAGCTGGGGAATACGTAATTGGGCGAAAACGCTTTTTTATTGCCCTGTAAATATTCTTCGATATTGATCGCGGACGTTACGATTTTAAAAGTTGAGCCCGGTTCGTAAATATCGCAAACGAGCGCGTTTCGGGAAAGCTTATTCAAAAGCTCCGTTTCGTTTCTCGGAATATCGTTCAGATCGTAAGAGGGATAATTTGCGAGCGCGAGCACCTCGAAATTATTTACGTCTAACACGATACACGAAGCCGAAGCAGGCGAATATTCCGTCCACGTTTTTTCCAGCGCGCTCTCAACGATTTGTTGCACGCCGTAATCAATCGTCAGCTCCACGTTATAGCCGTCCTCGGCAGGAAGATAGGTCGCTACACTCCCCTCGATCTCGATCCCCACCAGATCCGTTTCATATAACAACTCACCGTTTTTCCCTGAAAGATATTCGTCGTAGTATTTTTCCAAGCCCGTCGTGCCTACGCCGTCGGAAGAAGTGAAGCCAAGCACCTGACAAAGCGTTTCACGCTTGGGATAATGGCGCACGTTATCGCGGGAATAGTACACGCCGTCGAGAGAAAGTTTTGCAAGCTCTTCAATATATTCCTTGCCGATCTTTCTCGTGATCGTAACCTCCGAAGCCTTTTTCTTCGTGAGCTTTTCATAAACCGTTTCGCCGTTTAAATCAAGCGTTTGCGCCAAAACCAAAGCAGTCGAATTCTTATCCTTCACCGCGTTGGAACGGGCAAACACCGTATACGCCGTGGAATTATCCGCAAGAACCACGCCGTTTCGATCGGTGATCCTGCCACGCTCGGCAACGATCGGGATCTCACGCGTCCATTGATCGAGCGCGCGATAATTGAGCTCCTCCTGCCAAAGTACCTGCACGTAGAAAAATCGACCTGCAAGAAAGCAAAAAAGAAAGGTTACCGCCAAGCTTATGGCGAGTAACCTCTTTCGTAAAATTGATATTGAAAAATCCTTACGTAGTTTTTTGATAACAGAACACCCCCGCAAAAAAGGCTTTATATATTCTATTACCGATTGCTTTCAATCATTCCTTGCGACTGCGCGTATTCGCGGATCGTTTCTTCCGATCTCGCTTGCGCAATACGGCTTTGTATTTCCGCGTTTTCCTCTAAAAGCTCCGCTCTTTGCGCTTCTAACGCTTGAAGTTGTAAGGTTTTTTGACTGATAATCCGTGAATTGATACCAATCGCCACGAGCATAACCATAACCAGCGTTGCAAACGCCGCCATGACCATTTTTGCCATACGCGACAAGGAATACTGCGCTTCCTGTGAAACGGAAACCGCCGCTACGGGCGCTTGCGCGGGCATCTCCACGGGAGCTTGTACCGCTACGGGCTGTTCTTCCGCAATACTATTGAATTTCTCCGTGGTAAACACGGGCGATTGTACGGGCGTACGAACGTATTCCGTTACCGTCGGTATTTGCTCGATCGCGGGAATATCTTCCGCTACGGGAGCGTTGAAAACGGGGCGTTCAGGCGCGAGGACGGACGCGCGAACGGTGCTTTCCGTCGCGTTGCTTTCGCCGAACTGCCTTTCTTCTGCCGCTGCCAAGCGGCGATACCGCTCGTTAATACCCGCGTTATGTAACTGCGCTTCCCGCGTTTGGGTTTGGGCTTGCGTTTCCGTTCTTTCGTGTTCCAACAACGTTGCCATTTCTTCGCTCCTCCATTTTCTCCGTTTTTCTTTTCCCTGAATTTCCTTATCCGTAATTTTTTATCTGATACGCTCCGCAATACGGAGCTTTGCGCATTTGCTTCTTGAATTTTCTTTCAGTTCTTCTTCCCCTGCCGTGATCGGCTTTTTCGTTATAATTTTGATTTCCGGTTTTTTGCCGCACACGCATACGGGAAAACTCGCAGGACACGTGCAGGGCGATTCCATATATTTGAAAGCCTCCTTCACAATTCGATCCTCCAAGGATTGAAAAGTGAGAATAACCATCCGTCCGCCCTTTTTCAGACGGCGCGTTAACGATAATACGAGCTCGTATAATCCGTCAAGCTCCCCATTCACCTCTATGCGAAGTGCTTGAAAACTCTTTCTTTCGCAAGGCGCACCAAATCGAAATTTGGCGGGTATACTCTTTTGAATAATTTCCGCAAACTCCCCCGACGTTTTCAAGGGCTTGTCCGCTCTGTATTTTACGACGTTTCTCGCGATCTGTTTCGCGAACGTTTCTTCTCCATAGGTTTTGAGAATCCTTGCGAGCTTGTCCTCGGAATACGTGTTGAGCACGATCTCTGCGGTGAGCGGCGCGCTTTGATCCATACGCATATCAAGCGGCGCATCCGCTTGCCGATAGGAAAAGCCCCTATCCGCATCGTCGATTTGATGAGAGGAAATACCGAAATCGAGAATTGCTCCGTCGATCTTGTCGATCCCCGCTTCCTCAAATACGCGCTCGTAGTCTTTATAATTGGATTTATAGATGGCAAATCTGCCCGCGAACGTATTCAATCTCGAAGTTGCCGCCGCAATCGCCTCGTCATCAAGATCGGTTGCAATCAATTTTCCGTTTGGCGAAGTACGCTTCAAAATCTCGTAGGAATGACCGCCGCCTCCGATCGTACCGTCGAACCAAATTCCTCCCTCTTTTAAGGAAAGCCCCTGCATACATTCTTCGAGCATTACGGGTTTATGCGAAAATTCCAACATACTGCTTTTTCCTTAAATTCCAAGTTTTTTCAATTCCGCGTCGTAATCAATACCTTCTAAATATGCATAGTATCGTTCCGCCGCCCAAATTTCAAGCCGTTTGCCACGCCCGAGCGTTACCACGTCTTTTTGAATACCCGCCATTTTTTTCAGCACCGCAGGCAAAACTACTCTCCCTTGCGCGTCCTCTTCCGCCGAAAAGATACTTCCAAAAAACAACGTCGAGGCTTGACTCGATTCGGAAATCCCCTCTTCGGAAAGCGCGCCGAGCGTTTCGTCGAGCTCCTCGTCTGCCATCACGCAGATACATCGGTTCATACCACGGAAAAAACTATACGTCTTTTCACCGTGCTCCCCCGTTAGCTCCTTTTTGAACTTGGAGGGTATGCGCAATCTGTTTTTATCGTCTAATTGGTGTTCGAATACGCCTTTGAACATTTCGCGTTTCTCCTCCTTTTCAAATTTCGCCAAAACTACACTTTGACGATTATGTATTTCCATTATACAACCACTTTTGCCCCCTTGTCAACCATTTGAAACCATTTTTTAAAAATTTTTTTAATTTTTTTGGGATTTTTAACCACTTCAACCCCTTTTGTTTCCTGATTTTGCGAACGTTTGTTCGAAAACGTATCTGTTTTGCTCCTTTTGTTCGCCAAGGAAGTAAACGGGAGCTTCTAAAAGAACGGTGGCGGGAAGTGGTCGCTTCTCCCTACGTAGCGTTCCCCTTTCCTCTACCGAAACGGGTTCTCCACAATTCAACCCGTATAACGGGTTAGGTAAGTTATCCACAAAATTGTGTAGACGGTTTGCGATTCCCGCGTTACCGTCGTAAGTCGGACAACCGTAAAATTCCCCTATCCGTTTCTTGATAAAAACGTAGTGCGTGCAACCAAGCACCACGGAATCGGGCTTACCTTGGGGAAAAAGGGCGGAATAATCGAAATCGTGATCGTTCCACCGTTTTTCAATCGTCCCCGCGAGCCCCTCACACGCAAACGGACGAAGCAAGGCGTTAGAATATTTCTCCGCCGCGCGAGCGCAAAGTGAGCGAAAGCGTTCGCTTTCACAAGTGGCGCGCGTGGCGAGCACGAAAATTTCCCCACCGTCTTTCGCTGCCGAAAAGACGGCGGGCTCTACCCCTATCATCGGAAACGGGTATTTTTTTCGCAAACTCTCTATGCAAAGCGCGGTTACGGTATTACACGCAATCACCGCCGCGGACGGCTGTAATCGTTCGAACCTTTCAAAAATTTCAAAAACGTAGCGTTCAATTTGCCCGCGCGGAAGATTGCCGTAAGGCGCGCGGGCGTTATCGCCGTAATAATAAAACGTGGCGTTTGGCAAACGGTTTTTGCACTCGGCAAGAACACTAAGCCCCCCAATCCCGCTATCAAAAAAGAAAACACCGCCCTTGGGAATACGCATTTTTACCTCCTAAAATGAAAATTTTTGAAATTTTTACGCTTTTTCGCATTTTACCCTTGAAAAACAGTTTACAATCGGGGAAATTTATGTTAAAATAATCTACGCAATAAATTTGAAACGAAAAAAAATTCGGAAGAACAAGGAGAAGATTATGCCTAATATTAAATCCGCAAAAAAGAGAGTTTTGGTAATCGAAAAGAAAACGATGCAAAACAAAGCGATCAAATCTGCGCTCAAAACCCAAGTGAAGAAATTCCTTGAAGCTGTGAACGCAGGTAACAAAGAAGAAGCGACGAAGCTTTATCCCCAAACCGTTTCCGCTATTGATTCCGCGGTTACGAAAGGCGTTATCCACAAGAACAACGCTAACAACAGAAAAGCAAAGCTCGCGAAAAAACTTGCCGCTTTGAACTAACCACTACTTATCATATTACAAAATATGAGGGTCTGCCACTCGGTAGACCTCTTTTTTCGTGTTCGCCGATCCCCTTTTGTCCTCGGAAATTACAGACTGTAAAAATTTTTTTCCTTTGCTGAAAAAATATTATAAAAAAGCCTTTGAAACGATTGACATTCACACGCGTTTCTTTTATAATATGAAACGTTGAAAAAGTTTATTTTTGCTAAACTTTTCGTTTATTATTAACAAACCTTCGGAGAACGGTATGCAATTAGGTAAAAAAATTAGGCGAATGCGCAATCAGTTAGGCTTAACGCAATCGGAGCTTGCCGATCGGTGCGAACTAACCAAAGGCTATATTTCACAGCTTGAAAACGATCTGAATAGCCCCTCTATCGCCACGCTCACCGATATTTTGGCTGCGCTTGGCAGTAACCTTTCCGAATTTTTCCAAGCGGAAAAGGAAGAAAAGGTCGTGTTTAATAAAGACGAATTTATTGAAAAGGATTCAGACGGCGTAATTTTGAACTGGCTAATCCCCAACGCACAGAAAAATATGATGGAGCCCGTACTCGTAGAGCTTGCGGAAAACAATGCCACCGCTTGCGACGTACCACACGAGGGTGAGGAATTCGGATACGTGCTCGAAGGCAGACTTGCGATCGTGCTCGGCAACAAAAGACACCTATGCAAAAAGGGCGAAGCGTTTTATTATCCTGCGAGCAAGCCGCATTTTATTGAAAATAAAGGCAAGACTGCCGCTAAATTCCTTTGGGTTTCTACCCCACCTAATTTTTAATACGGAGAACACTACTTATGAAAAAAACTTCTGCTTTGGATAACAGCTCTAAAATTATCGAGCTTGTGGACGTATGTAAGGAATTCGACGGCGTTTCCGTCGTGGAAAATATGAATTTCTACGTACGCAAGGGCGAATTTATCACCTTTTTAGGTCCGTCGGGTTGCGGAAAAACCACGACGCTTCGTATGATCGCGGGCTTCGATATGCCTACGAGCGGTAAAATTTTACTCAACGGCAAGGACATCACCGCCCTGCCCCCCAATCTTCGCCCCGTGAACACGGTGTTTCAAAAATACGCGTTATTCCCCCACCTCAACGTTTACGAAAACGTAGCGTTCGGGCTTAAACAGAAACGCGTAGAAACGACTTACGTCGATAAAAAAGGCAACACGAAAACCAAATTAGAAAAATTGCCCGCGCACGTAATCGCGGAAAAGGTTAAAAAGGCACTTGAAATCGTTGATTTGAGCGGTTTTGAAAAACGTAGCATTTCCACCCTTTCAGGCGGGCAACAACAGCGTATCGCTATTGCGCGCGCGATCGTAAACGAGCCTGAAATTTTGCTCCTCGACGAACCCCTCGGCGCGCTCGATCTAAAAATGCGCAAGGAAATGCAGCTCGAACTCAAAGCTATGCACCGCCGCTTGGGTATTACGTTCATTTACGTAACGCACGATCAGGAGGAAGCCCTTACGATGTCCGATACGATCGTCGTTATGGCGGACGGCGCAATTCAACAAATCGGCACGCCGGAAAGCATTTACAACGAACCGAAAAACACGTTCGTCGCCGATTTTATCGGAGAGAGCAATATCTTCTCGGGTGTTATGCCCAAAGACGGCGAAGTGCGTTTCTGCGGCAAGAAATTCGAATGTTTGGATAGCGGATTTGAAAAAGACGAACCCGTGGACGTAGTCGTTCGCCCCGAGGACGTCAAGATAAAATCCGTCGAGGACGGTATCCTCAAAGGCAAAGTTACTTCCGTTATTTTCAAGGGAATCCATTATCAAATTCTCGTGCAATGCGGTAGATACGAAATTGAAATTCAAAGCACCACCGCTCCTGAAGTAGGCGATACAGTCGGGCTCGTGATTAAACCTAACGGTATCCACGTTATGAAAAAGGAATTCCGCGTCAATAAATTCACGGGCGTGATCACCAAGCGCAATACCGTTGAATTCGGCGACGGCGAGTTTGAATGCGACGTTACGCAGTTATATCCTGGAAGCCACCTCGACGAGGAGGGCTATCTCATTACGGCAAAAGGCGAAAAACTCGATCTTACCGACGTCGAGGTGAACGTCGAGGTCGATTTACACGATATTACTATGAGTGATAACGAGGGCGAGGGCGGCGCGCAGGGACATATCATTTCCTTGATTTACAAGAGCGAATACTACCGCTATATCGTGCGCACGGAAAACGAAGAAGATTACGTGCTTGCGTGCGAAGATCTTTGGAATGAGAACGATCTCGTAAGTTTAATCATTCCCAAAGACAAAATTCGTTTAACGTTAAAACCTGCGGAAGGAGGAAAGCAATGACGGAAACGAAAACGAAGTTTCATTTTTCCAGAAAGCTTCTCGCAATCCCTTACGCCCTGTTCTTGGCAGCCTTCGTAGTGATCCCCCTTTTGATCGTGGTCTACTACGCGTTCACCGACGACGCAGGAAAATTTACGTGGGAATACGTACGCGTATTTTTTAACGAAAGTGGCGAGGGCTTACTCGGTTTCTTTCAATCGTATAATTTCAAAACGATTATGCGCAGTCTGTTCATCTCCACAATGAGCACGATCATATGCTTATTGATCGCCTATCCCGTGGCGTATATTATTGCGCATTGCAAGTTAAAAAATAAATCCACGCTGCTTTTGTTGTTTATCGTACCTATGTGGGTAAACTTCGTACTCCGTATCAACGCGCTCAAAGAATTGTTCGTGTGGCTGGGCATTTACAACAAATCGGAAGCTTGGAATATCGTAAACACGATTATCGGTATGGTTTACGATTTTCTCCCCTTTATGATTTTACCTATTTATACGACGATCATTAAAATAGACAAAAGCTATTTGGAGGCGGCGAAAGATCTTGGCGCAACGCCCGCGAAAGCCTTTTTAAAGGTTACGCTCCCCCTCTCCAAGAGCGGAATCGTAAGCGGCGTTTCTATGGTATTTCTCCCCTCGATGACGAATTACGTGGTTTCTAATTATCTCACGTTCCGTAACGTGAAGATTATCGGAAAGCTTATCGACGATTATTTCACGGGCGATTTATGGCACGACGGTTCGTTTATCGCCTTGATTCTGCTTCTGTTTATGTTCCTCGTAACGTGGCTTACGGGCGGTTTTGAAGCGGACGAACAAACGAATGCGAGAGGTACTTCATTATGGTAATGTTGAAACGTATTCTCAAATGGGCACTCGTGGGGCTCGTACTCTTCTTTATCTATTTCCCCATTCTCTTCTTGACGGTAAACAGCTTCAATCAAAGCGATCATATCCAAAATTGGACGGGGTTTGGCTGGGATCATTACGCTTACTTTTTCAATTTCGAAAACGAACCCATCCGTATCGTCGGGCAAACATTGCTTCTTGCCGTGATCGTGGCATTATTTTCCACCGTACTCGGTACGATCGGCGCGATCGGTATTTTCTATTCCAAGAAAAGAACCAGCGGTGCGCTCACCGCAATCAACCGCGTTCCCGTGATCAACGCGGACGTAGTAACGGCAATCTCTTTTGCTCTGCTCGTTTCGTTCGTCGGAATCGACAAATCGACGTATGTACCCCTACTTCTGGGACAAATGCTCTTATGCACACCTTTCGTCGTGTTGTCCGTAATCCCTAAACTTCGACAAATGGATAACAATCTCTACGAAGCCGCGCTCGATCTTGGCGCGTCGCCCACCAAAGCTTTGTTCTCCGTGATCGTTCCGCAAATTTTACCGGGCATCGTTGCCGGCTTCTTACTTTCCGTAACGTTATCGCTCGACGATTACATTATCGCCGCGTACACCAAGCCCGATTCGTTCCAAACGATCAGCACGCATATCTACGGCTTGGATAAAAACAATATTATGGGTGCGAAGATCAAAGCGGCGTATTGGGCGTTTACCGCGATCATTTTCCTTTTGATCGTACTCGTGGTAATCGCCTCGAACGTGCTTGCATACAAAAAAACAAGGAGCAAAAAAAGATGAACCCGATTAAAAAATTATTCCCCTTTGCTCTGATTACTTGTATCGCTTTAAACGCCCTGCCTATGGGCGCTTGCAACGTTAGCGGCACGGAGAACGTACTCCGCGTGGCAAGTTGGGACGAATATATTTGCGAAGGCGGCGAGGATAGCTACGTAGGCGAAGATAGTCGCCCCCTTTACGAAGAGTTTGAAACTTGGTACGAGGCAACCTACGGCAAAGAAATCACCGTGGAATATATCCCCCTGCAAGACAACGAAACTATGTACAACAAAATCAAAATGGGCGATTCCTACGACATCTTATGCCCGTCTGAATATATGTGTATGAAACTCGCCGAAGAGGGCTATTTACAAAAATTACCCGCTTCGTTCTTCGATACGGGTAATGAAAATAACTACTACGCGAAATACGTTTCTTCTTATATCGACGGCGTTTTCAAAGGTGAAGCAATGGATCTCTCCGACGGCTCGTCCCTTTCCGAATACGTGGCAGGCTATATGTGGGGCTCGACGGGCTTCGTCTTTAACCCCGAAACGGTTGATCGCGAAGACGTGAAAAGCTGGAACGTATTTTTAAATGAGGATTACAGCCGCAGAATTAGCGCGAAAGACAACGTACGCGATTCCTATTTCGTAGGACTTGGTATGTATTACGAGGATTATCTGCTCGGAGAAAAAGAAAAATACGAATCTGGCACGCTTTCAAAAGAGGCTTATAAACACGAACTGTTTACAAAAATGAACGACACCTCCTCTATGTCCGACGTACAGAAATTGCTTGAAAAAATGCGCGGCAATCTCTACGGCTTGGAAACGGACGAGGGTAAACTCGACATTATCACGGGGCGGTTCGATATTTCCTATCAATGGAGCGGCGACGCCGTGTATACCCTCGATATGGGCGAAGACGAAGAAATGCGCGACGAGCCCTTGTATTTGGAATATTGTATTCCTGAATCGGCTTCCAACCTTTGGTTCGACGGCTGGGTGCTTATGAAAGATTCTAAAAACGTGGATGCCGCAACTGCTTTCATCAATTTCCTCTCTATGCCTGAAAACGTCGTGCGGAATATGTATTATATCGGCTATACGAGCTGTATTGGCGGCGACGAAGTGTTTGCTTATTTGGAAGAAACTTACGGCGCAGATGAAGAAGAAACGGACACCGCCGAATACGATTTGAGCTATTTCTTCGGCGAAGGACACACCCTTACTACCTATTCCGATCAAATCCACAGACAGTTATTCGCGCAATATCCCGACGAGGAAACGATTGATCGGCTCGTCGTTATGCAATATTTCGACAAGGAAACGAATACCCGCGCAAACCGTATGTGGAATAACATTAAATAACCCCCCTTTTATTGCGAAAAACGCCTTTGACTTTACTTGTCAAAGGCGTTTTTATCCGTTTTTTTCTTTATGCTTTAAGCGTGATATGATACGGTAAGCCGTCTACGTAGAAAGGAGGTAATTCCGCTTGAATTAACGGTCTTGCGTAATCCAAAAAGGCTTGTTCCATATCCGTATGCGTTTCGTTGATCCATTCTATTGGAATTTTCTTTTCGTAGTTTGCAATCTTATTCACGTCCACGACGCCCGTTTTGCATTGATACGGCTTATCGGAAATACGATCGAGCGTAATCGCCACGCCGCTTTGCCCGCTAACCGCGGCAAGCACAGCCGCGCCCCCTACTTGATAGGCTTCCGTAATGTCCGTACGGCTTGCCAAATGCCCCGAACAACGTTGCAACGTGGATAATTCGATTGCGCGCGTCTTGGTTTTTAAACGTTTCGCACATTCGTTCGCTAAAAATCTTGCCGTACCCGTCAGCTTCTTATGCCCAAACGAATCCACGTCCTGTACGTTATCCGAAAGCTCGCAAACGTAACGCCCGTCAGGCAATTTCACGCCCTCCGAAACGGCAATCACGATAGAGTTCTTTTTCTTTTGCATTTCCGCAACTTTCCGAATAAATCCCTCTACGGTAAAAGGAATTTCCGGCAAACAAATCATATCTACGCCGTCGCAATCGCCTCCGCGCGCCAACGCGCTCGCCGCCGTAAGCCAACCTGCGTTCCGCCCCATAATTTCCACGATCGTTACGTATTCCGTGCCGTATACCGTTGCGTCGCGGATAATTTCTTTCATCGTCGTCGCCACGAATTTTGCCGCGCTTCCATACCCCGGCGTATGATCGGTTATCATTAAATCGTTATCAATCGTTTTCGGCACACCCACAAAACGAACGTTGCTTCCGATTTTCTTGCCGTACGCCGACAATTTTGCAATCGTGTCCATACTGTCGTTTCCGCCTATGTAGAAAAAACACTCGATTTCATATTTCTTTAAAAGCGAAAACACTTTTTCGTATTCCGTCGTATCCGTTTCAAAACTTTTCAATTTATAACGGCAACTACCTAAAAAAGACGACGGCGTACGCTTCAAAAGCTCGATCTTTAAATCGTCATCAAGCACCTCGTTGAGCAAAACGATTTTCTCGGACAAAAGCCCTGCAATACCGTTTTTCATACCGTATACTTTTTTCGCTCCACTGTTGACCGCCGCTTGATATACCCCCGCTAAACTTGCGTTGATTACCGCCGTCGGACCACCAGATTGACCTACGATTACGTTCATTTTTCACCTCGCAAAACGTTTTTTAATCTTTTCTATATTGTATCATAAAAAACATATAAAAACAATATAAAAAAAGATAAAAATTGATAAAATTCTATATATCTGTTAAAAAGTTTGCACCTATGCCAGACATATGTATTATGTTTCGCATAGGTATTTGGGGTTGGATTATGCCACACATAGGTATTATGTGTGACATAATCGCTTATTTTTAAATGCGATAGGCGTTATCATAAGATAGTAAATACAAATGCCCCTATACAAAAACATAGGGATTACACGTCACCACCAACCAAAGGTGAGGTGCGGTTGATTAAGAACGATATTACTATATGCGATACACAGGAGGAAAGTCAAGCGGAATAGATTGACGTTTAATAAAGTTCTTAAAAATTTATCGCGAACAGCAATTTACGTTGGCGTGACGGCGTGGTATGGCAAGAATTTCAACCGTTTCTTGAAGTCACGAAAGGAAACTCGATTGCAAATATATCGTCGATTTTAGGAGCGTTTTTGCAGGTATTTTAAAACAAAAACAACGTCGCTGGAAGAACAAGCCACATTATTCAAAACGCTGCTTTTAACGGTGAAATTCGCATAAAAAAATAGCCTATCCGAAGATAAGCTATTTTTCTTTAAGCCGTAGCTTGATTATTTAATGATTTTCGCGATAACGCCCGAACCAACCGTTCTGCCGCCTTCACGGATAGCGAAACGAAGACCTTCTTCCAAAGCAACGGGCTTGATGAGAACGACTTTCATTTCGATGTTGTCGCCAGGCATAACCATTTCAACGCCTTCGGGAAGTTCGATCATACCCGTAACGTCCGTCGTTCTTACGAAGAATTGAGGTCTGTAGTGGTTGAAGAACGCCGTATGACGACCACCTTCTTCTTTCGTCAAAACGTATACTTGAGCGGTGAATTCCGTACCCGTAGCAACCGTACCGGGTTTCGCGATAACTTGACCTTTTTGGATATCCGTTCTATTGATACCACGGAGCAACGCACCAACGTTGTCACCAGCTTGCGCTTCATCAAGGAGCTTATGGAACATTTCAAGACCAGTAATCGTCGTCGTCAAAGGCTTATCGATAAGACCAACGATTTCAGCAGGTTCGCCAAAGTGTGCAACACCACGTTCGATACGACCGGTAGCAACCGTACCACGACCAGAAATGGTGAATACGTCTTCTACGGGAAGCAAGAAAGGCTTCGCGTCTTCACGAGCAGGCGTAGGAATATAGATGTCAACTGCATCCATAAGTTCAAGGATGGGCGCAACTGCGGGATC
>JAGAOR010000006.1 GCA_017623605.1 Clostridia bacterium
CTTCCTCTTCTTCCTCTTCCTCGTCGTCAAATTCGGAATCGGGAATCCCAAGATCGAGATCCTCGTCGTCATCGTCGAGGTAACTTCTCCAAGATGCGTCCTCTTCGTCCTCGTCCCCGTCGAGCGGTTCGTCCTCGTAGTCCGCTTTCTTTTTACATTCCTCGCACATTTTCTCGCCGTACTGCATATAATTCTCACCGCAGATCGGGCAAAGCTCCGTTTCTTCCACCGCTTCTTCCGCTTCGAAATCGTCGCTAAACGTTTTCTCGCCGCTAAGCTCTTTCAAGCAGACCTCACAAAATTCTTCCTCGTCTGCGTTGATAAAATTCAATTCGCATCTGGGGCATAATACGTAATTTGCCATAACTATCTTTTCCCTCGTTTTTTCGGCTTTCGCCGCTCATTATTATATTTTGCTATATTATATTAAGATTTATCAATTTTGTAAACCGTTTTTACGCCCTTTTTTAAGATTTATAAAAATTTTTTTCAAATTTTCAAAAAACGAAAGCCGCTCTCTCGTTCGAGAACGGCTTTTTCCGTCGTTATTCGTCTTTTTCTGCTTCCGAAGCCTCTTCCGCTTCCTCTGCGCTTTCTTCCGTTTCGACAGGCGTTTCTTCCGCCTCCGTTTCTTCCTCGTCCGCGTATACGTCGATGGATTTATCGTCGGTGGTGTCGATCTTTTTCCGTTTATAAGCGTTCACCGTTTCTTCCGCGGCTTTCGCCTTTGCCTTTTTCTTGGAAAGCGCGAGTAAGGTCGGGATCAGCACCGCCGCTGCCACGACGAGCACACTACCTGCTACGATCAACGCGATCGCCCAGCCGGGCAAGCCTTTGGTCTCGTCCTCTTCCTTTTCCGAACGCAAACTTTCCACCCAAGCCTCGTCGATCTCTTTTTCGTCCGCTTCTTTCATTTCGCCTACAAGTGCGAAGAAATAGTTTTCCTTTTCAAGCTTATCCGTTTCCGCTGAAAATTTCGCTTTAAATTCGTCGAAATATTTCTGCTCGGTATTCACGTCGTATAAATCTTTCACCGCGTCGTACGCCGTCGTTTTGCCCGTACGGAAATAATACGTCATTACGTCCTGCAAGTCCGCGTTATCCGAATATTCGTCGATCGCGTCCTGCACGGCTTCGTATTTCTCGTTCTTCGCTTTGATCTCCGCTTGCGTCGCGGGAAGCTTCGCCGCGTAGATATAATTATAGGTTTCGCTGCCAAACGATTGCTCGTTTGCATAGAGCAAGGTATCTCCGAAAATTTCAGGTTTATACCAAGAGGAATTGAATTGTACGCCCGCGAGCGTGATCGGTTGATATTCCACCTTTTCCAAAAGGGTGTTATAATCCTTTTGCTCGCCCGTTACGTTTACGCGCGAAAGTGAATTACCGTTCCCCTCCGAAGCCGCTTGATAATAATAGAGGAAGTCGCCCTCCATTTTCCAAAGCGTTGCCTCCGAAAGATTGTTGGCTATCCGAATTTGCGTTGCTTCGCCGTTTTCACTCGCCGTCGCTTTATAAAGCGTGGATTCGGATAAATAATAATATTCGTGCGCGCCGCTTGCCGTCGTTTTGAAAATCGCCGAGCTTACGAGCGTAGAATCGAGCGCAACCACGTCGATCTCCTCGCTTCCGTTCCCGCTTACAACGTTCCAACCTTCCGCTGCCGACGCCGCGTCCGCAAGATAATAAAGCTTCGTGTTTTCCCCGTCGGAGGAGGTTTTCGCCACTTCCGTTCTCGTGAAATATACGCCGCCGTTCGCATACCCCGTTACCGTGTAGTTATAGCCGTCGGGCGTAAGCGCGTCCGCTTTTTTACCGTTGAATTGCGTTTCTTTTAATGCGTTCGAACCGATACCGTCGAGCACCGCCTTACCAAGGTTCACGTAAGGATACGTCGTGTAATCTTTGGCGTCGAACGACGCTTCGCCACCGCTATTTTCCGCCTCGTCGCTCTGTTCTTTAAGATACTTCGCGTCGAATTTATATTCCTTACCGCCCTTGACTTTATAAGAAGCCACGCCGTTCTTCTCACCCACGCTTTCCACGCGCGCCGCCGCGTTTACGCTATAAAGCTGGTTATATGCAGCCGTCGTGGAATTATCCGTGTCGCCGTCCACAACAACCGACATCGTATAATATACGTTGGGGTTGGTGGGATCGCTCGTGTCGTAGTAATAGGAATCGGCTTTCGCGAGTACGCGGCTCACCTTGTCCTTGGTGTCGTACGATTTGAGATAGCCGCCCTCCTCATACAGACAGTATACGACGCCGTCCTCCTCCACGAACCGATAATTCGAGGAATTGGACGAAAGACGGAAATAATAATCTTTCATTGCTTCCGTGCCGTCGAGCTTGGCGCGTTTGAAGTCAATCCACGAATATTCCACTTCACCGTCCATATTCTTATCCGTGGTGGGGGTTGCGTAATATACGTAGTCGCCGTAGATATAAATACCCGCGTCGAAATTCTGCGCAACGAAGAGCATAGGCACGACCGTTTTTACGTTCTCGTAGTTGCCCGCGTTCAGATCCGCTTTTTTGATACGCATAAGAGATCCTTTCACTACGTCGCCGTAAACGTTGGGCTCGGAGTAATCCTCTAAACCGTTGATAAAGTATACGAAGTCGCCTTTCTCCACGGCAAAGCCGCCGTTAGACGCCACCGCCGCTTCCGATACGTAGTCCTCCAGCTTGTTCCCTGCGTACGCGCCGTTACAGCTTGCAAGCGCAACTGCCGAACCGAGACATACCGTCGCCATCACGAGGCTGAAAGTCTTTTTCCAATTTTTGTTCATATATTCCTCCAATATGCAAATGCGCATATCCTTTACGTTTGATTTTAGTCGGAATGAACCGACGATACTAACGCATATTCTATTATATATCAAAATTCATTTCAAAGCAAACAAAAACGCCCCGTTTTTAACGCTTTTTTCTGTGAATTTTTTTAAATGGAGGATTTTTTGCCTTGGAACCGTTCGGTTTATTTCAAATTTTACAATCTTTTTTATCTCAAAACGAAAAAAATACGCCAAAAACAGAGGAAGTACCTTTGCACCAAGACGTGCAAAAAACCGAAGAGGAGACTATCCCGCCCCAACCAAGCCCTGAAAAAAAAGAAGATTCCACAAATCAAGCGTTTCTATCCTTTATGCAAGCGCACGAAAACCGCGCCAAGCGTATTAAAAAATCGTAAGATTTATGTGAAATTTTTCCCGTAAGGAAAAATTGTCTTGCTTTTTTTGGCGGAATGTGGTAAAATGTTACTATGGTTCAAAATAATACGATCGTAATCATTCCCGCCTACGAGCCGCCGCGCGCGTTTATCGAGTACGTAAACGAGCTGACGGGGCTTGGCTTTCAAGAAATCGTCGTCGTGAACGACGGTAGCGGGGAAAAATATGCAGAAGTCTTCGGTGCGCTGGAAAAAATCGAGCGTTGCACCGTGCTTTCCTACGCCGAAAATCACGGCAAGGGCTATGCGCTTCGCCACGCTTTTTCGTATTGTAAAGAGCGTTACGACGAAAATTACGCGTTCGTTACCGCCGATTGCGACGGGCAACATCTCGTACACGACGTAGTGCGCGTTGCGGAAGAAGCTCTTAAAACGCCGCGTGATCTCGTGCTCGGCTCGCGAGATTTTTCCCTTGATCACGTTCCTGCGCGCTCACGCACAGGCAATATCACTACGCGAAAATTGTATAAATTTTTCTACGGCTTAAAGCTGGACGACACGCAAACGGGGCTTCGTGCCTTTTCCTATTCCCTTTTAGACGAGCTTTTGAAAATTAAAGGCGATCGCTTCGAATACGAAATGGATATGCTGATCGTGTTGCACAGAAAACGGTATACGATTCGGGAAATTCCGATCACGACGATATACGAGGAAAAACCCGACGACGTAGAAAAAGTTTCCCATTATAAAACTTTCCGCGACGCGCCGCGAGTGGCGTTCGTCCTTTTCAAAAACGCGTTTTGGTATCTACTCTCGGCGATCGGTTCGGGTGTAATTGAAATCACCGCGTTTTTCCTGCTCGCGCGGCTTGCCTTAGGCTGGAATTTCGCCTCCGTCGCCCTGACGATGGCGATCCCTACCGTAGCCTCGCGCGTACTCTCCTCCGTTTTTAATTTTTTCTTTAATTTTAAAGTCGTGTTCCACGGCAAGCAAAAACGCTCGGTTTTTCGCTATTACACGCTATGGACGGTACAGCTGGGAATTTCCTACGGCATCGCCTGTCTGCTCAATACCTGGGTGGCAACGTTCGGAGCTTCCGTCGCCGTTACCGCCGCACTCATTACTCTGTTTAAGTACCTGTGCGATCTGGTGATTAGTATCGCCTCCTACGGAGTGCAACGTAGTTGGGTGTTCGCCGATCCCAAGGAAAAACGCTTGCATTTCTACGGCTTCTTCCTTCGGTTTTGTCGGTTCTTTTTCAATATTTTCGTACGGAAATACGAATGTAAGCTCGAAACGCCTGAAAAACCGACGGTATATTTGTGTCGGCATTTGCACACCCACGGTCCGATCAAGATTTATCAATCGCTCCACTTCGACGTGCATAGCTACGTTTTGAAAAACTTCTTCACGTTTAAAAGCTGTTTTAAGCAATTCGGCGGGTATACGTTCACCGTTAAGCACAAAAAGAAAGGCTTGGGTTTAGTGTTTGCCAAGATCGGTGCGTTCTTCGCCTCGCTCGTCGTCGCGCCGCTCGTGCGCTCCACCAAAGCGATCCCCGTCTATCGCGGCGGCAACGATTCGATCAAAACCTACCGCAAAACTATGGAATACCTCGACAAGGGCGAAAGCATTATGATCTATCCCGACGTCGATTACACCGCAAGCGCGGATACGGCAAGCGACATTTACACGGGCTTCCTGTTCCTTGATAAGCTCTATTACAACAAACATAAGGAGCATTTGGATTTCGTCGTAGTGCGTTTGGATACGAAAAACAAAGCGATCGTGGAAAGCGGGCGCGCCCGTTTTAGCGAAAACGCCGATTTCCGCGCAGAAATGCCGCAAGTAGCAAAGCAGCTACAAGACTTACTTATGCAGGAAACGAACGTGTAGTTTTTTTGATCATTAAAAAAACAATAAAATGCCCCGCGCCGCGCAAATTTCTTTGCGCGGCGCGGCTTTCTATTACTTCGCGTATAGGCATAGCATTTTTAAAATTTTTTTAAAAAAAGTGGCAGAGGGTGGGTTGACAGATTTTAAAAACGTGCTATACTGTTTTTTGCGACGGACGGCATAGCGTATTTTTTTCGTTTTTAGGAGAGGAATCGTTATGAAAGTTTTTTTTGGAAAGCTGTTTCGTTTTCTCGGCTTGGACGCGTTGCTTTTGCAGCTATTACAACGCCTTTTGCAAGGGCTCGTGAAAAGACTTGAAAAAGCCACGGAAAAATACTCCGCGGTTTTAAATCGAATCACCGAAAAACTCGTTGCCGTCTGAAAAGACAGGCGCGGTGTGATTTTCACACCGCGCCTCGTCCGTTTTCGTCTTATTCTTATTTTTCCTTGATTGCACCAACGGGGCATCCGTCTTCGCAAGCGCCGCAATCTACGCATTCGTTTTCGTTCACTACGTAAATGCCCTTATCGCCGAGCGCGATCGCGCCAACGGGACAAGTATCCGCGCAAGCTCCGCAAGCAATACATTCGTCGCTAATTACACGTGCCATATTCTTTACCTCCGATTTTGTCTTTTCTGTGTATATTATAACATATTTTTTTCGATTAGTAAAGGATTTAAAAGCGCAAAGAATTTTTTTTTGCAAAATTTCACTTTCTCAATCTTTCCACCGTTTCTTTCGTTAAAAGCGCCGCTTCCCTGACCTCTTCTTCTTCGTTCGTTTTTCCGAAGCTGAATCTTACGCTCTCTTTCGCCTCCCGCTCCGTCAAACCCATTGCCGTCAGAACGTGGCTAGGCTTCACCGACGCGCTCGCGCACGCCGAACCTGCCGCAAGACATACTCCTTTTAAGTCCATATTATACAAAAACGCCGTGTTTTCCACGCCACCAAAGCGTAAATTGAGGATGGACGGCAACGCGTTTTCGCTTTCCCCGTTCCGCGTTACGTCCTCAAGCGTAGAAATTTCCTGCAAGAACAGCTCGGATAAGTTCTTTAATTTCTTATTCGTTTCCGCTTGCTCCTTGCGCGTTTTTTCATACGCCGCCGCAAGCGCGACCACGCTCGCAACGTTCACCGTGCCGCCACGAAGCCCACGCTCCTGCTCCCCGCCGCCGACGAGTTTTTCAATCTTCACGCCGTTTTTAATAAACAACGCGCCGCTTCCCTTTAGGCCGTGGAATTTATGCCCCGATACGGACAACATATCCACGCCAAGCTTTTCCACGTCGATGGGCAGATACGGCGCGGCTTGCACCGCGTCCGTAAAGAACAACGCGCCCTTTTCGTGCGCAAGCTCGCACGCCCTTTCAATCGGTTGCAAAACGCCCGTTTCGTTATTCGTCCACATAAGCGCGACGAGCCCCGTATTTTCAGTGATCGCCTCTTCCAAAGCGTTCACCTCAACGCTGCCCCCTTTGTTTACGGGTAAATAGCTGACGGAAAACCCCTCGTTTTCCAACGTTTTCGCCGCAAAAAGCGAAGCGTGGTGCTCGATCGAAGAGATCACAACGTGCGTTTTTCCCTCCCTACGTTTGGCTCTTGCCCCGCCGAGGATTGCCCAATTATCGCTTTCCGTACCGCCCGAAGTGAAATAGACCTCGTTGTTTTTAGCGTGCAAAAGCGAAGCGAGCGTATCCCGCGCCTCGTCCACCGCCGCCATTGCTCTTCTCCCGAACGCGTGCGGGGAATCGGCGTTGCCGAACAACTCCGTATAATAAGGCCTTATCCTTTCAAACACCTCTTTATCTACCGGCGTCGTCGCCGCGTGATCTAAATAGATACCTTTCATAACGCTCCTATTATACCCCTTTTACCAATCTTTGTCAAGCGCGTATACCCCGTCTTACACGCCTTGAAAAAATATTTTAGAAAAAATTTTTCGTTTTTTGCGAAAATTTTTCAAAATTCGCTTGCTTTTTTGTGATAAAATATATTATAATATAAAAAATCAATAGCGGTGCAATCTTACCGCTAATTAGGTTAATACATTTTTTTGGGGGGTACTTATTATGAACGTACACGGAGAAAACATTCGCAACATTGCTATCGTCGGACACAGCGGCGAGGGCAAAACCACACTCTGCGAGGCAATGCTGTTTAACGGCGGCGCGATTGATCGTATGGGGAAGGTTACCGACGGCACGACCGTTTCCGATTTCGACGAGCTTGAAAAGGCGAAAAAGATGTCGATCTACACTTCCTGTTCCTACGTAAACTGGAAAGACGTGAAAATCAACCTACTCGATTTGCCCGGTTACTACGATTTCGAGGGCGAAAGAAACGAGGGTTTACGCGCGGCAGGCGGCGCGTGTCTTGTCATCGGCGCAAACGGTGTAATTCCGATCGGTGCGGAATCTATCGTCGATTATTGCTTGAAGCTTGGGAAACCTTTGATTATTTTTATCAACGGTATGGACAAGGACAACGCGAATTACTTGGGTACGGTGCAAGCCCTGCACGCGAAATACGCTGGTAAGATCGCGCCTATTCAGATCCCGATTATGGAAAACGGAAAAATGCAAGGTTACGTAAACGTGTTACAGGAAAAGGCGTATCTTTTCAAAGAAAACGGACCGCAGGAAATTTCCATTCCCGAATCTCTTTTATCGCAAGTGGAGGAAATGAAAGCTTCGCTTATGGAAACGGCGGCGGAAAACGACGAGTTCTTACTCGATAAGTATTTCGAAGCCGGCGAGCTTACCCGCGAAGAAACGATTCAAGGCATTCGGCTCGGTATCGCTTCCGTCAATACCATTCCCGTTATGGCGGGCTCGGCACTTCAAAACCGCGGCGTTATCAATCTTATGAACGAGATCGTAACCTATATGCCGCAGGCGCGGGAAAGACTGAATACCCTCGCAGACGATCTTGCGGGCGATAAAGTCGTAAGCGTACGCACGGATGCGAACGCGCCCTTTGCCGCGCAAGTGTTCAAAACGGTGATTGATCCTTATTCGGGCAAGCTTTCGTATATTAAGAATTTTAGAGGCGTGTTAAAGAGCGGCTCGACCGTTTGGAATGCGAACACGGAATGTGAAGAGCGTATCGGGCAAGTATATTTGCTCCGTGGCAAGAAAATGGAAGCGGTTGACGCGCTCTCGGCGGGCGACATCGGTGCGGTGAACAAGCTCGGCAACACGAACACGGGCGACACTCTCTGCGATCCCGCAGAAAAAATCCGTTTCTCCCCTATCTATTTCCCCAAACCTACTCTGTTTATGGCGGTTGCCGCGCAAAAGAAAGGCGAAGAAGACAAGGTGTTTGCGGGGCTTGCAAAGCTTAAAGAGGAAGACTACACTTTCTCGGTTGAAAAGAACGTGGAAACGGGAGATATTCTCCTCGGCGGACAGGGCGACATTCAAATCGAAACACTCGTGAAAAAGGTGAAGTCGCGCTACGGTGTGGATATAAAACTTTCCGCGCCTAAAATTGCCTATCGCGAAGCGATCCGCGGCACGGCGGAAGCGGAGGGCAAGCACAAGAAGCAATCGGGCGGACACGGTCAATACGGACACGTGAAAATGCGTTTCTCCCCTTGCGAGGAAGAATTCGTATTTGAAGAAGAAGTAGTCGGCGGGGCTGTACCGAAAAATTATTTCCCTGCCGTGGAAAAGGGCATTAAGGAATGTATGGAGCACGGACCGCTTGCGGGTTATCCCGTCGTGGGCTTGAAAGCCGTACTGTACGACGGATCGTATCACGACGTCGATTCCAACGAGCTTTCCTTTAAAATGGCGGCGGCGATTGCCTACAAAGAGGGTTTGAAGAACGCCAAGCCCGTACTGTTAGAGCCCGTGCACCGCTTGAAGATCGCAATCCCCGCCGATTACCTCGGCGACGTGATGGGCGATATAAATAAGCGGCGCGGACGGATTATGGGCACGGACACGGAGGGCAACGCTTCCGTGATTACGGCAGAAGTGCCCCTTGCGGAAATTAAGGAATATACAATGGAACTTCGTTCGCTCACGCGCGGAAGCGGGAAATTCGTTTCCGAATTCCTCGGCTATGAGGACGTGCCTTTCGCGCTCGTGGATAAGATCGTTGCGGATTCGCAGAAAGAATAATGAATAATTCTGCGAATCGGTGAAGTGAAAGAGCCTTTCGGATACCCCCAACCGAAAGGCTCGTTTTGCTTGCTTTTCCTCCGCTTTTATGCTATACTCTTTTTATGAAATATTCCTATTCTGCTTTATATGAAAAAAACGCAGCGTTTTATAACGCCCGCCCACTTTTGAAAAAGGGACTGTTTTTTCTCAATCTCGTCCTCACGCTCGCCTTTTTCGTAGGCTACGGCGCGTTCGTGCTTTGCGCAATCGCGCTCGAATATCCAGCAGAAGATTTAACGCGTATTTTAGGCGCGCCCGCCCTTTGTTTGTTTCTCGTTTCCCTGCTTCGTTTGGCTATCTATCGCCCTCGTCCTTATAGCGAAAACGGCGCGGATATAATCCCGCTTTATCCAAAAAAAGGATCTTTGGAACACTCTTTCCCCAGCCGACACGTCGCTTGCGCGCTCGTGATCGCGATTACCTTTTTACCCTATTCGGTGGGGGCAGGTATTTGTTCAATCGCCCTTGGTTTCCTTTTATCTTACGTACGCTTTGCCCTCGGCGTGCATTATCCCACCGATCTTTTGGGCGGTGCGATTTTGGGCACGCTTTGCGGAATGCTTACATTTGTTTTTTAAAAAATTTGATTGTAAACTTTAACGGGGCGGAAATTTCCGCCCCGTTCTTTTTATAAAATTTTATTGTCGATTAACACGTTCGTTAAAGTGCCAAGACGCTCGGGCGATAACGTTTCGCCGCGCGCTTTTTCCTCTACTCCCGCTTCCGCTAAAATTTTCTTCGCTGTTTCACGGGAAACGTTAAAGAAATTTACGAGATTATTTTCCAGCGTTTTTCTTCTATTTAAAAAGGCGCATTTTACCGTTTGGCGGTATGCCTTTTCGCTTTTAACGGCTATCCGCCCGCGCTCGAAATCAATTTTCACCACCGCTGAATCAACGTTCGGGCGGGGATAAAACATATTCCTCGACACACGTTTTACTATCTTCGCCGTGCCTTTTAAGGCAATTGCCGCCGTGATCGCGCCATATTCGGGTGTGTTTTCTTTTGCGCAAAAACGCTCGGCGACTTCTTCCTGCACCATAATTGAAATCCCTTGTACCTTTTCGCTTTCTTCTAAAAGCTTGGTAACCAGCGGCGTCGTGATATAATAGGGTAAATTCGCCACTACCGTATATTCCCCGATCTCTTCTTCAAATTCCTTTAAATCTATCTTGTTAAAATCGCGAAAAATTACTTCCACGTTTTCAAGTCCTGCAAGCGTTTCCGCAAGTACGGGTTGAAGCTTCGTATCAATATCGAACGCGTATACCCTTTTCGCTTGCTTTGCGATCGCGCGCGTGAGCGTGCCCGCCCCGCAACCGATTTCCACAACCGTCGTGTCCCCCGTTACCCCGCTTGCCGACACGATAGAATCGAGCAGATTTCCGTCGGATAAGAAATTCTGCCCGAATTGTTTTTTCATTTGAAAACCGTGTTTTTGGAGTATTTCGCGAAGTTCGCTCATAATCGCTCCTTAAAAAATGAGAAGTAAAGGAATTTTACCCGAAGAATAACGAAGCAAGATGCAAGCAGGGCACGAAAGGCGCGGCTTTCCCGACAGGACGTTTACAGAGAGTAAACGAGCAAGGGGAAACGCAAGCCTGACAAAGCCCTGCGACGCAGATTCTTCGTTATTCCCCGCTGTCCGTGATATATTTGCGGATATATAAGGGCACGTGTACGCTTTCGGCAAGCCGTTTGCAAGCTTCGATTTCTTCCTCGCCGATACAATCGACGATAGAAAAACGACAGTTCACGCCGTTTTTACGGCATAATTTCGCAAATTCAATGATCGCCGCAAACGCGCTTTCCCCAAACTGCGAACGGCACATAGGTTGATATTTTTCCGCGCACGAAGCGTTGAGAGAAATATTCACGAGGTCGATTTTGTCTTTTAAATCGGGCGTTATATCCCGTTTGTTGATCAAATTCCCCTGTCCGTTCGTATTCAAACGCGTTTTTAAGCCGCGCGCGTGGAAAAAATCGCAGAGGTGCAGCATCTCCGACATTTTATACGTCGGTTCGCCAAATCCGCAAAATACTGCCTCCTTATATTGCGACATATTTCCCGCTTGTCCGCCCGTTACCACCGCCATTACTTTTTCTGCCGTCGGATCGCCGTGCTGTAACCATAAATAATGTCCGTAGTAGCTCTCCCGCTCGTTCCGTACGCAAAAATCGCAACCGTTTGAGCATTTGTTCGTCAAATTTACGTATAAATTGCCGTCAAGCGCGTATAAATACGTATCCTTTCTCTTGCTCTTTTCGTTTTGCTTGTTGCCGTTGTTGCTACTGCTATGATTGTTCCCGCCGTTACTTTTCGGCGGTTTTTGCTTTTTCGCGTTTTGGCTTTGATTTTGGTTTTGATTTTGGTTTTGGTTCTGCTTTTTCGCGTTCTGTTGCACGACTTGTGCTTGTTGAGCTTGTTGTGCTTGTTGCGTAGCTTGCGCAGGCGCGGCGTTTTGATGGTTACCGTTTTTATGACGTTTTCTACGTCTACGTCTTCCGCCGCCTTGCCCTCCTGCTTCATTTGCACTTTGATTTGTGCTTTGATTTTCGTTTTTGATTTCGTCCATAATAATTACCTTCTTTCATAGAGCTTGGGAAACAACCTTGCGGCGTTTTCCCGAATTTGTATTTGCATTTCTTCGATCGTTTTTTCTTTGAGCTCGGCAAGCTTTTTCACTACTTCTTTGACGAGCTTCGGCTCGTTAGGAAACCTGCCACGAAAGGGTTCGGGCGTTAGATACGGGCAATCCGTTTCCGATAAAATAAGGGGGGCAGGTATTTGGCGAACGCTCTCTTGCACCTTTTTCGCGTTCTTGAACGTCGCCGTGCCGCCGAACGAAAAGGAAAGCCCAAGTGAAGAGAAGCGTTCCGACATTTCGGGGGAATAGGAATAACAGTGCATAAGCCCGCCAAATTTTAAAAGTTCCGCGTTTTGCTCTAAAAGTTCCGCCGTGTCCTGCGCCGCGTCGCGGCTATGAATCACCACGGGTAGACATAAGCTGGAAGCAAGCTCTAATTGCCTTAAAAAAAGCTCCTTTTGCTTTTCCCTCGTCGGGTTGTCGTCGTAGTGATAATCCAAGCCGATCTCGCCCACGGCAACGCATTTTTCTTTTTTGCACAGCCGTTCGATTGCCTCTAAATCGCCGCTTTGATATTTTTTTAGCTCGCTTGGATGAAAGCCCGCGCAAAAATACACGCTTTCAAACCGCTCCGCAAGCTCCGCCGCTCGGAGCGAAGAAGTCAGATCGAAACCCGAACAGATCATACGCGAAACGCCCGCTGCTTCCGCGCGTTTTATCGCCTCTTCTACCCCGCCGTTTGCTTCGTATTCCTCGCCCGTTAAATGGCAATGCACGTCGATATACATAGCTTAACCGAGCTTCGCGCCGCTTTTGATCTCTTTATCTGCTATAACGAGGGAAAGGTTACCGTCCTCGTCCTCCGCCGCCAAGATCATACCCTCGGAGAGTACGCCGCAAACCGTTCTCGGCGGGAGATTGGTTACGAACGCCACCTTTTTTCCAACCATTTCTTCCGGCGTGTAATGCTTGGCTATCCCCGAAACGATCGAACGCGTTTCGTTTCCGAATTTCACCGTTTCGTGTAACAGTTTAGAGGATTTCGCCACCTTTTCACAAGCGATAATCTCACCGATACGAAGCTCTACCTTTGCAAAATCGTCGATCGTGATTTCCGGCGTTTTCTCCGTTTCTTTTTCTTTTTCTTTTCCCGTTTCTGTCGCTTTTGCTTGCGCCATAGGGGCTTGCGCCGCTGCGGCCTCTGCCATTTGCGCCGCGCGGATCTTTTCAATTTCCGGCTCTAACGTTTTGAAATCGAGGCGAGCAAACAAGGGCGGTATCGCCGTTGCGACAACCGATTCCACCAAGCCGAACGTTTCACATTCCGCAAGCGTTCTGCTCTTGCCGTTAAACGCCTCTAAAATTTTTACGCTCGTTTCGGGCATAAAGCTATCGAGAAGCGACGCGCCGATTTGAATGGCTTCCGCGAGGTTGTAAAGTACGTCGGAAAGACGCGAACGTTTGCTTTCGTCCTTGGCAAGCGACCAAGGCATCGTTTCGTCGATATATTTATTCGCGCGGCGGAAGAGCGTAAAGATTTCCGAAATCGCGTCCGCAATTTTCAGTTCCTCCGCTTTCGCCGTTACCTTTTTCACCGCCCCCGTTACCGTCGCCTTAAATTCTTGATCGGGTACTTCCTCGTTTTCCGTGCGCGATTTTTCCACCGTGCCGCCGAAATATTTACCGATCATAGCGATCGTGCGGCTCACGAGATTACCCAAAACGTTGGCAAGATCGGTGTTGAAGCGTTCGCAAACAAGCTCCCACGTGATCTGACCGTCGTTATCGAACGGCATTTCGTGAAGCACGAAATAGCGTACTGCGTCCACACCGAAAAGGCGCGCAAGATCGTCCGCATACATCACGTTGCCCTTTGATTTACTCATTTTGCCGTCGCCCATAAGTAGCCACGGGTGTCCGAAAATCTGTTTGGGAAGCGGTTCGCCAAGCGCCATTAAGAAAATGGGCCAATAAATGGTGTGGAAACGCAAAATGTCTTTTCCGATCAAATGCAGATCTGCCGCCCAATATTTTTTATATCTCTCGCCGTGGTTGCCATCCGCGTCGTAGCCGATCCCCGTGATATAGTTGGTAAGCGCGTCTAGCCAAACGTATACGACGTGCTTATCGTCAAATTCCACGGGAACACCCCACGTGAACGACGTGCGCGAAACGCAAAGATCTTGCAAGCCCTTCAAAAGGAAATTGTTCATCATCTCGTTCTTGCGGGATACGGGCTGAATAAATTCGGGGTGCGTGTTGATATGCTCGATTAAGCGATCGGCATACTTGCCCATTTTAAAGAAATACGCCTCCTCTTTCGCGGGCTTGACCTCTCTACCGCAATCGGGGCATTTGCCCTCTACGAGCTGACTTTCCGTCCAAAACGATTCGCAAGGGGTACAGTACATACCCTCGTAGTAGCCTTTATAAATATCTCCTTGATCGTAGAATTTTTTAAAAATCTTCGAAACCTGCTTCACGTGATCGGCGTCCGTCGTACGCATAAATTTATCGTAGGACGTGCCCATAAGATCCCAAATATTTTTGATCTCACCCGCAATTTTATCCACGTACGCCTGCGGCGTAACCCCCGCCGCTTGCGCCTTTTCCTGAATTTTTTGTCCGTGCTCGTCCGTACCCGTTTGGAAAAATACGTCGTAGCCCTGCTTACGCTTAAACCGCGCGATCGCATCTGCTAAAACCGCTTCGTACGTGTTACCGATATGCGGCTTGCCTGAAGTGTAGGCGATTGCCGTCGTGATATAGTAAGGTGTTTTTGCCATATTCGTTTGCTCCCAAATCGTTTGCTTTTTTCTTTTCGTGCTTTATTATACTACTTTTCTTTGGAAAAGTAAACTGTTTTCTACGCTTCTTGGGTATTTTGGGCGTTTTCGTCATTTTCTACGCCCGCAAGGCATATAGTAGTGCTATGAACGCACTTTTTTCTATCGTGTTTTTGCTCGCGGCGATCATCTTGTTGATTTCTTCACCGGAAACTTTTTTGCCGACCTTAATCGACGGCGCGTCCAAAAGCGCCGCGCTTTGCTTCTCACTTATCGCAACCTACGCCGTGTGGCTGGGGCTTATGAACGTATGGAAGGATAGCGGCGTAACGCGCGCCGTATCACGAATCTTTCGTCCTCTCGCCCGCAAACTTTTCAAAACCGACGATCCTGAAACGCTCGATAGCGTGTGTATGAACGCCTCCGTTAATCTGCTCGGCATTTCGGGCGCGGCCACCGCTTACGGAATCAAAGCCGCAAATTTGCTCGATCAATCGGAAAACGCAGAATATTCGTCGAGTATGCTGTTCGTGCTCAACGCCACCTCCTTACAACTTTTACCTACTTCCATTATCGGCGTGCGCACGGCACTCGGTAGTGCAAGCCCCACGGACATCATCCTCCCCACCTTGATCGCTACGCTCTTTTCCACCCTACTCGGCGTGGCTTTGGTACGGCTTTTAATCCCACAAGGACGCAAAAAAACGCTTTCCGTACATTGGGAAACGAAAAAAAGAAAGGGGCAGGTATTTGATGAATAAGTTTTTAGCACTAATCGTGCCCGCCTTGTTTTTAATCTCGTTCGGATACGCCTTGCTTAAAAAGGTACGCCTCTACGACAGCTTTACAAGCGGCGTAAAGGAAGCGATCCCGCTCGTAACTTCGATCTTTCCTTATATCGCTTCCGTGGCTATGCTCACCAAACTTTTGGAAGTGAGCGGGCTGGAATTGAAAATCACCGAATGGATCTCGCCCGTATTCTCCTTTTTCGGCGTGCCGACGGAAATTGCACCTCTTTTATTCGTTAAGCCCCTTTCAGGGAGCGGAGCGATCTCCGTATTGAGTGAAATTTTAACCCGTTTCGGCGTAGATAGCTACGCGGGACGTTGCGCTTGCGTGGCGTACGGCTCGTCGGAAACCATTTTTTATATCGGTGCGGTGTATTTTGCGGGCTTGAAACGCAAAAAACTCACCCTCGCCCTCGCAATTTCCCTGCTTTCCTATCTCGCCTCGGCGGTGCTTTGTTGCTTTCTATGTCGTTTTATGTAAAATAATGTTACAAAATAACACTTTATGAACAAGCATATACGCTTTTATTTTTTTGGAAAATTTTTGTTATTTTTCTTTACTTTTTTTCTGCGTTATGCTAAAATATATTCGTAAATCAGTTGCGGATCGCAACGAATAAATATGCTCATCATTTTCCCCCTTATCATATAGGTAACCGCCTTGGAATCGCAAGATTTCAAGGCGGTTATCGTTTTGAGCAATTTGTGAAATTGAGTGTAATAATTTTTAAGAAAACTTCAAATAAATCTCTTCTTTCCACGTTTTAAGGCGAAAGAAGGCGCGTAAGCTTTATCACACAAGCGCAATCCTCTTTCAATCGCTTAACCCTAATAAATAATCACTCGTTTCACCAAAAAAACGAGCAAGCGTGAAAATATCCACCAAACAAATCATATTCTAAACATATTTTTGCGCTTGTGGTTCTATTTTATCATATAAAAATATAAAAGTCAATAGGCAGATGTCCAAGAACGTGGACATCTGCCTACTTTTTGAAACTTTTTTTGTCGTAAAATGAAAAAACGGCAGGAACGTAAATCCCTACCGTTAGGCATTGCATTATATCTAATGATATATGGCGTGTACTTTGCTTGTATGTATCATTTACTACCAATGTATCAAATACAAGAAGTTAATGCTTTGCTAGCAAGGGGCAGTAACTTCGCTGTATTTCAAATAGAAAATACAAAGATTTATCTTTGCGGTAAAACGACAGTTTTACGAATTTTACGTTTGTAAAATTCTGCTTTTCATATTTATAATATATGGTTATTAAATGGCATTTTTCAAGGCAGGGGATTTATCCACCTGCCTTGTTTTGTGTTGTTATTCTTCAGGTTTGGTGTAAACCCAGATGACGGGGGTGATGCCGTCGATGTCGTAGTGCCAATAATTGCCCGTTGTCGTGGGTTGATTTTCACTATAATAATAGCGAGTTGCGTTTGTTAAGTAGCTATTATTCGAACCAATCGAAATATTCGACCAATCGCTTACAGTGCTTTTATAATATACACTCGTCAAGCTACTGCAACCAGAGAACGCCCATTCACCGATACTCGTTACACTGTCGGGGATTTCTATACTCGTTAATCCACTACACCTAGAGAACGCCCATTCACCGATACTCGTGACAGAGTCGGGAATGCTTATACTAGTTAAGCTACTGCAACCATTAAACACAGAATCACCGATACTCGTTACGCTGTCGGGAATTTCTATGCTCGTCAAACTACCGCAATTAGAGAACGCATAATCGCCAATACTCGTTACAGAGTCGGGAATTATCAATTCACCCGCAATAAGTATATCATTAATGTACAACTCATCCGCGTAATACATAGGATTTGCATAAATATTACCAAACTCTATCTCGCACCAACTTGCTATATCGCCCGTATATTTAACAGTTATCAAACCATTACAATTATAGAAGAAGGCATTTGCCTTTATTTCCGTTATAGTATTCGGTATTACAAGCTCCGTTACAAGCGTATTATTGATATATAATTCTTTTGCGTAATACATAGGATTTGCATAAATATCACCAAACTCTATCGCACACCAACCTGCTATATCGCCCAAATATTTAACTGTCGTCAAGCTACTGCATCTATAGAACGCAACATCCTCAATACTCGTTACACTGTCGGGGATTACCACGCTCGTCAAGCCCCTGCAACCAAAGAACGCACATTGATTGATTTGCGTTATATAGGAAGGCAACGTCAAATCCGTTCCACAAACCCTTTAAAGCGTTTTCCGTTAAACCACGTTTAACTTTTTCGGACAGTTCAGCGGAGTAGTATTCCGCCATACCTTCAAGCACTGATTCAAGCAAAATACCTTCCGAACCCGAACTTATCGTTTCCGTAGCAGATACAACACGAACACCGTTTTTCTTGAGCAGGTGCTTATAATGAGCCGAATCGTAACGGTTACGAGAGAAACGGCCTAACTTCCACACAAGAATCATATCAAAAGCGCCTTTATAACTGTCTTTTATCATCTTTTGGAAGTTAGGTCTATTATCCGTTTTCGCCGTCAATGCACGGTCAATGTACGTATCAATGACGGATATATCGTTGTATTCGGCATATTGCATACATTCACGAAGTTGACCTTCGATGGATTTTTCACGTTGATTATCGGAAGAATACCGTGCATAAATTACAGCTCTCATCGTTGCTCCTTTTAATCTACTATTTTCTTGCATTGTGTTGTTGTATCCAATAAATCTTTTAACCAATCATATTCTTTTTTGTCCAATAATGCCAGTTTAAAAGTGACACCATTAGAATAGTTCACATCTAGATGATATCTCGGGTGTTCTAATCCAGATTCATGAATCAAATCGTCGTCATATCTTATGTATCCATATTCTGATGTTATTAATTTATAAAATACATATCGAGCATCCTTTTTTTCCCGTTCGCTTAAATACTCGTCTTGTATTGCCAAATCTAAGTCAACATTTGCAAAATTATTAAAATCCATATTAGTTATGATGCTTTTTACATAAGATAAAATTTTAGAATCAAGTATAATATTATTATCATACACTTCCAAATTTCCATCTTCATGTTGTTTAATGTAAAAAGGCATAGCTACGGAAAAACTTTTTTTATCAAACACAAAGAAAATTCTTCGCATTTTAGATATAACTATTTTTAATCCACTCGAGGCTTGCAATCCTACAGGCTTCCACATTATATAACTTAAAACCTCAATTATAAGTAATACGATATCCGTAATTTCTCTAATTGGCTTTTTAATTTGCTCATAAAGTAGGGGCTCAACCTCAAACTCAAAATTCTTCTCGCTCATATTTTATCTTACATATTGAAGCAACGAATCAATTACACTTTGAATAATTGTAACATCATTTTCATCTTCAAGTATATCTCTCAATCCTTTATGGATTTTCATTCTAGCATCGCTATCAATGTTCAATTTATCCATATATTCATTTGCAATTTCTTTTTGCGATTTATTAATATTTTTCTTGCTAATGACAGCCGTCCGTTTTTCGTCTTTTTCTTGTTGGCTAGGTTCTTTTATTGTTAATGCACCATTATCAAGGATTTGCTGTAATTTTGTTTGAATACTATTAATTACCGCTTTATCATTATCTTGAGATATCACAAAATAAGAAGAAATAAATGAACGAGTTAATACCATATACATGGCGTTTCTAATTCTTAAACTTTTATTAAATCTATTTTTTGATAAGCAAATAATAAAGGGGAATTCTAATCCTTTTACATTGTTGATATTACTAACAAATAATGTGTTTTCCTTCTTTGTTTTACTTTCATATC
>JAGAOR010000031.1 GCA_017623605.1 Clostridia bacterium
CTCGGTCTTTGCTTTTTCATACGAAATCCTCCTTTTTGATAAATAAAAAATGGGCTTACCAGTTAAGGTAAACCCAAGGGGATTATAAGCAAATTAAAAATGGATTTGCCCTAACTGACAAACCCATTGTATAACATCATTTTTAAGATTTTTGTAAAAGAAACGAAGGAATTTATCCGCCGAGCGCAATATCGAGAATCATCATCAAGGAAAAGCCCACAAGCACGCCCCACGCACCCGTCCTCGGCGCTTCGTCGCACTTTGCATCGGGGATTAGATCTTGCGCCGCCACGAATATCATTGCGCCCGCAGAAAGCGATAAGAGCCACGGCTGTGCCGTTTGTAAAATCGAAGCGAGAAAATAACCGATCACGGCAAAAATCGGTTCGGCGATCCCGCTTGCCGTACCCCACAAAAACGCTTTACGCGCACCCTCGCCCGAAGTTTTCATAGGTAAAGAGATTGCCGCGCCTTCGGGGAAATTTTGCACACCGATTCCTATTGCTAAGAACAGAGCCGTTAAGAAGGCTTCCAGCCCTCCCACACCCGCCGCCGCGCCGAACGCAAAACCTACCGCCAATCCTTCTGGAATATTGTGTAACGTTACAGCAAGAAACAGTCTTGCGGATTTTACGCTCGTCCGTTTTCCACGATAAAAGCGTTGCGCAAACGAATCGAGTAGCGTTAAAAATAAACCGCCAAGCAAGAACCCCAGCGCGACGGGCGCAAACGCCCATTTTCGGTAGATCGTTTTTGCCTGTTCCAAAGCAGGAAGCAATAGCGACCACACGCACGCCGCAATCATTACACCCGAAGCAAAACCCAAAAACAAGGCGTTAATTCTTACAGGAATTTCTTTTTTAAACAAAAATACAACGGCTGAACCGAGCGTTGTCATAATAAAAATAAAGGCAAACCCGAAAAGAGTTATAGGCGTATACCGCATCTTTTTTCTCCCGTGTTTCATTAGTCTACTTATATTATATTCGCGCGTGAAGAAAAAGGAAACGCGCCCTATCCTTGGGCGCGCCTTGCGTTTACGTATTGACATTATGCGTTAAATCTATTATGCGTTGAATTTTCCCATTTTACTCTTATAATGCCGATCGACGTGATATTGTGTTTTTTTCAATTCAAAAATTTCTACGATCAGCGGCTTTACGAGGGAAAACTGCGGTTTGAGCTTCACGTCTACGTCCACGATATACACTTGTTCCTCCGAATCGTACGTAACGCGCCCACGCGGAAAATCATTGAAAGCGTATTTTGCGTATTTACCGCCGAAAAATTTCTCGGACAATCTTTTCCACATCTCGCGATGTCCTTTTTCATATACGATAAATTCGTCGCCGAAATCAGAACGGAAGTCAGGCGAATATTCCTCCACGTCGTAAATTATTTCCAAAGCCCCACCGTCGTCGCACACCCAAAATATACCCGCCTTGATCTTTTTTTCCATAGTCCTGCTCCTTAAAAAATTCCTTTTATTTACTTATTCGACACAATCTTCCAAAAACCCTTTTTTTTATTAAAAAAATTTTACATTTTTATTTTTTTGTGTTATAATATAGCCAAACTCAACGAATATGAGGTATTTTTATGAAAAAAATAGCAGTCTTTTTCTCTCGTTTACTGATCGGAATCTTTGCCTTTGTACTCTCGCTCGTCTTCCTCATTTTTATCGGCGAAAAAGTATTTTTCGGATCGTTTTTCTTCGGTGGAGCAAAAGCGGAATTTGCAATCCCTGGATTGTGGACGAATTTCGTACCACAAGGCTTTGATAAAGTAGACGACGCCTATCTGATTTCAGGCTACGACAAATCGGACGACGCTCCCTCCTCGGTATACGTAGTTGAGGATGGTAAAAATACTCGCGTCGATCTTTACAACCAGGACGGAAGCGATTACGTGAGCCATGCGGGTGGCGTAACGCATTTCGGGGATTATATGTACGTAGCTTATAATACGGGCGAGGATATTACTTATTGCGATATGTTCCTACTTTCCGACGTGTTCGACGGCGACGGAAAAGCAACAAAGCGTGATACGATCCCTCTCCCCAACCGTATTTCCTATTGCTCTGTCTACGGCAACAAGTTATACGCGGGCGCATTTTACCGCGAAGGGAGCAAATACCTCACGCCTGAAAATCACCAGCTCAAAACCCCCGCAGGAGATCAAAACACTGCGCTTATGATGGTTTACTCCTTGGACGAAACGACGGGCAAGCCTTTAAGCGATAAACCCGACCTTGTATATTCAACTCTTTCTAACGTACAAGGTATGTGCATAACGGGAAGCGGAAAAATCGTACTTTCCACCTCTTGGTCGGTGAGCCCCTCCAAACTTTACGTTTACGATTTGAATAAAGCAAGCGAGAGCACGTGGGAGCTTGATAACGCACAAATCCCTTTAATCTATCTCGATAGCGACTGTCTAACGCAGACGATTACCTGCCCGCCTATGAGTGAGGAACTTGTCTACGAGGACGGAAGAGTAATTATAATGAGCGAATCCGCCTGTATGAAATATCTTTACGGTAAAATTATGAGTGGAAACTTTGCGTATAGTATTCCGCTCGCATAACGGAAAAAATCACGTTTTAAAAAATAGTTAAAAAAACAGAGTAAAAAAGGTTTGACATTTAAAAAATCATTTGCTATAATATACCAGACTGTTCGAGGCGTAGCGCAGCTGGTAGCGCGCAGCGTTCGGGACGCTGAGGTCGTGGGTTCGATCCCCGTCGCCTCGACCAAATTCCGCCGTGCACAAATTGTGCACGGCGGAATTTGTTTTGACGAACGGGTAGAAAAGAACCCACGCATTACCGTGGGTTCGCGCGAGCGAAACAATTTGTTTTTTTGTTCCATTTTTTATTATAATAGTTTTAATTTTGCATTTTTCTTGTTTGTTTATTGATATTTTTTTTAGGAAATATATGCTATAATAATCTTGTATAAAAATACCAAATATGGGAATTTTTTTCTTTCAGTAGGTCAATAATAATAAACGGAGGTAATTATAATGATTAAAATGACCATAGACGGAAACGCCGCGGCGAGCTACGTTTCCTACGCCTTTTCCGAACTCGCTGTTATCTACCCAATCACCCCCTCGTCTCCTATGGCGGAACAAGCAGATGAATGGGCAAACGCACAAAAAGTCAATCTTTTCGGTAACGTTCCCAAGGTCGTACAAATGCAGTCGGAAAGCGGAGTTGCAGGCGCTATGCACGGCGCACTTACCTGTGGCGCACTCGCCACTACGTATACGTGCAGTCAAGGGCTTTTGCTTATGATCCCCGATATGTTTAAAATTGCCGGCGAGCTTTTGCCTACCGTATTCCACGTGAGCGCACGCGCAATCGCGACACACGCACTTTCCATTTTCGGTGATCATCAAGACGTTATGGCAGCGCGACAAACGGGGTTTGCACTTCTCGCCTCTTCATCCGTGCAAGAAGCGCACGATCTCGCACTCGTGGCGCACCTCGCCACTTTGCAAACGAGCGTTCCGTTTTTGCACTTCTTCGACGGCTTCCGCACTTCACACGAAATCAATAAGATAGACGCGTTAACGCACGAAGAAATGCGTTCTTTGCTCGATATGAAGCAGATCGAAGCCTTTAAAGAACGTGCGCTCTCCCCTGATCGCCCTACCGCTCGCGGTACAGCACAAAATCCCGACATATATTTCCAAAACCGCGAAGCCGCTAACGGGCATTATCTCGCTACCCCCGCTGCCGTGCAGGAAATTATGGATAAGGTCGCCAAGCTCACGGGCAGATCCTACCACGCGTTCGATTATTTTGGCGACAGCCAAGCAGAACACGTCGCCGTAATCATGGGCAGCGGCGCTTCCACAATGCAGGAAACGGTTGAAGCCTTGTGTTCCACAGGGAAAAAAGTCGGCGTAGTCAAGGTTCGGTTATACCGCCCCTTTGATAGCGCGGCTCTTATTGCCGCTCTTCCTCAAACTTGTCGTAAAATTACCGTACTTGACCGCACGAAAGAGGCGGGCTCAATCGGTGAACCGCTCTACCTCGACGTATGCGCCGCTCTGCACGAGCACGGTTTGAAAAAGATAGAAGTCGTCGGCGGGCGTTACGGCTTGGGTTCGAAAGAATTTACGCCTGCAATGTGTCTTGCGGCTTTTAAAAATTTACAAAGCGAAAGCCCGAAAAATCATTTCACTTTGGGTATTTGCGACGATCTCACGCATACCTCCCTTGATTTTTCCGAATCTCTCCCCAACGCACATAACCACGTTTCGTGTAAATTCTACGGCTTGGGCTCGGACGGTACGGTGGGCGCAAATAAAAACTCGATTAAGATTATCGGCGATCACACCGATTTATTCGTGCAGGGATATTTTTGCTACGATTCGCGTAAATCGGGCGGCACGACCGTTTCACACTTACGCTATGGTAAAACGCCTATTCATTCGGCGTATCAAATTGATCGATCGGATTTCGTAGCTTGCCACAATCCCTCCTATCTAACGCGCTACGATATGCTTTCCGATTTAAGGGAAGAGGGTACGGTGCTTCTCAACGATTGCCACACCACGGAAGCTGAACTCGACGCATACCTGCCCGCCTCATTTAAGCGTATGCTTGCACAAAAGCGCGCACAGCTCTTCGTTATTGACGCCACGAAGATCGCGAATCAGGTAGGACTTCAAGGGAGAACGAGTACGATTATGCAAGCGGCGTTTTTCTATCTCAATCCTTCTATCTTGCCTTACGATCAAGCGATTGGCTATATGAAAGAAGCCCTTAAAAAGACTTTCGCGAAAAAGGGCGAGGCTGTCGTGCAAAAGAATTTTGCCGCACTTGATCAAACGAAAGCCGCACTTCAAAAAATTGATTACCCTGCTTCTTGGTCGGAGGCTACGGACGGAAAGCCTATGCTCGCCCGTCCCAAGGATGAATATTTCCAAAACTTCATTTTGCCCATTCTTTCTTTGAAAGGCGACGAATTACCTGTTTCGGCGTTCCGCCCCGACGGCGAAGTACCGACTGCAACAACTCGGCTTGAAAAGCACGGCGTGCCCTATCTTTTACCGAAATGGATACCCGAAAACTGTATTCAATGCAACCAATGCTCGTTTGTTTGTCCGCACGCGTGCATCCGTCCGTTTGTTTTCGAAGAAGAAACGCAAGTCCCCGAAAGCTTTATAACAAAACCTGCCACGGGCTTGAAAAACGCAAAATTCCGCGTACAGGTTTCCCCGCACGATTGTATGGGTTGCGGCGTTTGCGCAGACACCTGCCCTGCCAAGGAAAAAGCTCTCGTAATGCGCCCCGCCACCGATTTAATGCCTAAAGAGGGTGAAAATTGGGAATTTGCAGAACCGAAAAAACAAGCGGATACGAGTGTTTTCAAACGCGCAACGATCAAAGGAAGTCAGTTCCATAAGCCTTTATTTGAATTTTCTTACGCTTGCTCGGGCTGCGGTGAAACACCGTATATCAAGGTTTTAATGCAACTTTTCGGTGAAAAAATGCTGATCGCCAACGCTACGGGCTGCTCTTCCATTTACGGCGGTTCCGCCCCCACCTGTCCCTACGCCAAAAACGCAGACGGAAAAGGTCCTGCTTGGGCAAATTCACTCTTTGAAGACAACGCGGAATTTGGCTACGGAATGTGGCTTGCGCAAGCGACAAACGGAGCTCCAAACGACAAGTCGGTGTGGATTATCGGCGGCGACGGCTGGGCTTACGATATAGGCTACGGCGGGCTCGATCACGTGCTCGCAAGCGGAGCAAACGTGAATATACTCGTGCTCGATTCGGAGGTGTATTCGAATACGGGCGGGCAATCCTCGAAATCTACGCCACTTGGCGCGATCGCGCGCTTTGCCGCAGGCGGAAAGGAAAAACGCAAGAAAAATCTCGCGCTAATGGCGATGACCTACGGCAACGTATACGTGGCGCAGGTCGCTATGGGAGCGAACAAGCAACAACTGTTAAACGCGCTGACGGAAGCGGAACGTTACAACGGACCGTCTTTGATCGTCGCTTATTCGCCCTGTATTGCGCACGGCGCGACGATGAGCAAATGTATGGACGAAGAAAAGCGCGCTGTCGAAAGCGGATATTGGCAATTATTCCGATATAATCCCGATAATGAGAAAGCATTCACACTCGACAGCAAAACCCCGACTATGCCGTTTGCCGATTTCTTGGCGGGCGAAAACCGTTTTGCCGCTCTATCGCATAAAAATCCTGAAAAGGCAGAGGCTTTATTTGCCCGCGCAGAACAGGAAGCGCAGGAAAGATTGGAATTTTATCGTAAACTTTCCGAAATATTATGATTTTTTAAAAAACTTTATGAAAGCACCTTAAAAACGCTTGCCAGAAACGAAAAAGTTTGATAAAATAAGCAAGTAAAAACAAACGATTTTCGTTTCATTTTGGGGATTCGCCAAGCGGTAAGGCAACGGACTCTGACTCCGTCATTCGGGTGTTCGAATCACTTATCCCCAGCCACGAAAAAAGGCATACCAAACGGTATGCCTTTTCTCGTGTTCTGTGGGATAAGGTTGAGAACCCCGCCTTATCGGGTGTTCGCGCGAAACGGCGAATTCAATTTTGTAAAATTTATTCACGCTATTCGTCGCCGTTGAAGCTTTGTTGCCTTTGGCAACAATACCACTTATCCCCAGCCAAAAAATCCGAATAAGAGAAGCACCCACAGATCCCTTGACAATAGAAAAGAAAAATGCTAAAATAAATTTACTATGAAAAAAGGACTTATTTTAACCAACGCTTACACCAAGCTTGTGGCGTCTTTCAACCAAGCTATCCGATTAAAAGAAGAGTTAGAACGACTCGACGTGGCAATAGACGTTTTGCGCAACGACGGTTTTTTCGCCACCGTAAACGCGCAAGGCGACGTTGAAACTACGCTTGCCGATTACGATTTCTGCGTGTATTTAGATAAAGATAAATATATCTCGCAAATGCTTGAAAAGCGTGGCGTACGTTTATTCAATAGACATCAAGCGATCGTAGACTGCGACGATAAAATGGTTACGTTTATTCGTCTTGCAGATAACGGTATTGCTATGCCCGCCACACTCTCTGGCTTACTCTGTTTCACCCCCGAAGAAAAGGTGCGAAAAAAAACGCTTGACAAAATCGAACGAACGCTCGGCTATCCCTTAATCGCCAAGGAGTGTTTCGGCTCACTTGGCAAAAACGTTTATAAAATCGACGATCGAAGCGAGCTAGAAGCAATCGCGGAAACGCTCAAATGCAAACCGCACCTTTTTCAAAAATTTATTGCCGAGAGCGCAGGCAAAGATATACGTGTGATCGTCGTCGGCGGGAAATTTACCGCCGCTATGCTACGAAAATCGGAAACGGATTTCCGCTCGAATATTGAGCTTGGCGGGATTGGATCTCCAATCGAAATTCCCGAAAAACTTCAACGTACTTGCGAAAAGATCGCAGCTATTCTAAACCTCGATTATTGCGGCATTGATATATTACTCGAAAAAAACGACTATCTCGTTTGCGAGGTTAATTCCAACGCCTTTTTCGGCGGCATTGAAAAGGTTACGGGTGTGAACGTTGCACGATCGTATGCAGAGCATATCATCCACGAAATTTACAAAAAATAAAAAAAAGCCCGAAAAAGGCTGATTATTCGCCACACAAAATCTGTTATGATAATAGCGAGGTGAAATTATGAAGCTTTCTCATATAATCGGTAAAAGCGTATACGCGGGCTCAAAACGTCGAGGCACGTGCCAAGGCGTAGGCGTTTCCTTAAAAAATGGAGCGGTAAAGTATCTTTTGTGCTCCGCGGCGGGCGGACGAACGGATTTTTGTGTGAACGTTTCCGCAATCGAAGAGCTCGACGACGAAATTTATCTTTCACGCTTGCGCCCCTCTTTCCCGAAAAACGCCGCTATCGTTTCCGCGGGCTTGCCCGTATATACGGGCGAGGGCACGTTTTTGGGCAACGTTACGGATTTGGAAATGCAAGATTTTATCGCTCTTCGCGTGGAAACAGACAAAAACGAACGGCTTCCGTTTTCAAGCGTCGCGGCGTGCACGGACGCAATACTGCTTCGTAAAAAGCAACCCTATCCTATTGGTCAACGCATACCTGCCCCTATCCTTTCGGAAATTTTTCAAAAGAACGAGCCGCTTGTAAACCGCGCGACTTTGCGGGAAGCTATAAAAAAAGGTGCGCTGATTAAGCTCACCTTATCCCTTGCCCCTTTTGAATATTAAACGGCGTATTTTGCTACGAGCTTTAAAAGACGTGCAAATTTTTCGTTAATCGCTGTTACTTCTTTCGCCGAAAACGTTTCCCGCTTTTGATACGCAATGAAATCGCTTTGCATTTGCCCCACCTCGATCGTTTCCGCGGGCGAAAGCGGAGCGATTTTTATTTTTTTTAACATTTCTAACGCTTGCGAAAATTCTATCGCGAGCCTTTCTTCACGTACCTCTTCCTCGCAAAACGCAAGGTTAAGCGCGGTAGATAGGCGAGTGCGTACGAACGTATTCTCTCGATCTGGCAGGGTAAACTCCACCTTGCGAAGCGGTTGCGGACGTTTTTTTCGCCGAAAAACCCGCGAGAAAAACCAAAAAATTAAAAGCCAAAAAATCCCCGACACGAGCGCGATTTTACCTATATCCAAAAGCGTCATTTCTTCCATTTCTTCCTCCGACAGCTTACGGATTATAGCCAAATCGCCGCTTTTTTATTCGTCTACGTCCATTTGATACCCACGATAAATATTGACGATCGTACAACGCACCTTTTCGGGAGAAATTTTCAAGATTTTTGCCGCCGCAAGCTTATATAAGCGGAGCTGTAAAAGGTAATGTTCCTTGATCGAATCGGAATCGCGAACGGAATATTTATAATCTATAATTCGCACCTCGTCCTCGCTTACGGCAAGCAAGTCGATCGCACCTTGGAAAAGCATTTCCTCCGTTTTCGGCGCAGCGGCGAGGTTTTCCATACCCGCTTTTTTAGCGTACGTATCGCCGACGGGCAGGGAAACCAAAAACTGCTGTTCCTTATAAAGCCGCATATCTTTGAGCTCAAAAAATACGGGATTGGACAAAATTTCGGCAAGTTTTTCCGCCGATAAAAGCGGATCGTTTGCTTGCTGGTATTCCGCTTTTGCAAGCGCGAGAAGCGATTCTTTCGAAATCGGCTCGCCATTTTCTCCGTACAGCTTTGAAAAATCGAATTTTTCTAAAAACGCGTGATACGCAAGCCCTGCTTCTATACTCGTTTTTGCTTGTAATTTCTCCCCCTCCCAAGCAATTTCTGCTTCGTTTTCGGTGATTTCCCGTTCATTCCAAGCCGCCACCTTACTTTCCACCCCTGAAATGAGTTCGGTTGCAGAGCTTTTCACGGGCAAATTTTCAAAACCCGAAAACGCGTATTGACCTCTGAATGCACACATAATTTTTTGCACAAGCTCCTCGTCGGGGCGGAATACGATCGCGGCGCGTTCCTGTTTGGGCAGATCGAAAATTTCGTCCTGCGTTACGTATTTTTCCCAAACGGAAAAATCGGTGAAATCGGCAAACGAGCGGGCGTAGCGCACGTCGGGCACAACGCTACGTTCCTTAAATACCAAATGCAGAGCGTATTTCGCGCGAGTGAGTGCCACGTAAAACAAATTCAATTCGTCCGCCACCGAGCTTTCCGACTCCCGTTTTTCGTGTAAACGGCGCAACAGCGTTTCACTTTTCAACATTTTATCCGTGTCGAACGCCTTGGGAGCAAGCCCGTATTTCTCCTCTACGAGCACGTCGTTTTTATCCACGCCGCGGAAGGGCGCATTGAGATTATCCACGATTACGACGGGGTATTCCAGGCCTTTGGAGGAATGCATCGTGAGCACTTTCACCGAATCCTCGCCCCCGTTTTCGTTACATTCGATCTTATATTCCAAATCTTTCAATCGCCTTAAAAACGCGTGCACGGACGTAGCCTCGCTCGCACCCGCCTCTTCGATAAAGCGATGAATACGCCGCATACACATACCGCCGTTTTCACGCGATAAAAGCCGCGCTTCCATACGCGTATCGAGCAAAATTTTCGTGAGCAATTCGCCTGCGTCCATAACGCAAGAAAGGTTGCGAAGCTCTTCCAAATAACGGTAGAATTTTCGTAATTTATACGCGAGCAGATTTCCCTTTTCCTCCCGCTCAAACGCGTAACGTTTACACGCGCCCCTAAAAAACGCTTCCTTTGGATACGCGAGCCGTATTTCGGAAAGATCGTTCGCCGTAAGATCGCCCATAGTGGAAAGCAACGCACTACAAAGCGGCACGTCCTGTTCGGCGTTATCAATTAGCGATAAAATATCAATTAGCGTTTTAATCTCCGCATAATCGCAAATATTCACCGCCGAAACGGAGGTTACGGGCACACCCTCGGCGGCAAGAGAAGCGACCGTTTGCGCGATTTGCCCTTGCTTTTTACGCGAAAGCACGGCTATATCCGAATATTGCACACGTTTATATTCGCCCGTGTCAGGATCAAACCACCTTTTACCACGTTCCCGCTCAATGATATACCGCATAGTTTTCGCCGCCACGCTCTCTTCTCTCCCGCGCCGCCTTGCGCTTTCTTTCACCGAATATATCCCCCGCTCTTCCCGTTCCTTTTTCTCCTCCTCCGCGAGGAAATGAATCTCCACGCGACCGTCGTTCAACGCGTACCTGCCCCCTCTCTCCATATAGGAATCAGCGGCGTAGTCCACGCTGGACGTGCGCTTCGTCATAGCGAGCGAGAATTGGGAATTGACGCAATCGAGCACCGCGTCGGAGCTTCGGAAATTGTTCGTCATATGCAAGCTGTTTCCCGCGCCCGCCTCAAATTCCCGTTGTTTTTCCACAAAGAATTTCGATTTACTGCCACGGAAACCATAGATCGACTGCTTCACGTCGCCCACCAAGAACAAATTTTCTCCCCCGATTGCGGAAACGATTGCCTCCTGCACGGGATTTACGTCCTGATATTCATCTACGAAAACGTAGCGGTATTTTTGCCGTGTTTCCTTTTGCACTTCTTGATCTTTTAATAGCGCAAGGGCTTTATGCTCCAAATCGTTATAATCAAGCACGCCGCGTTCCGTCTTGATCGCCTCGTATTTCTCGTCGAAGCGGAGCAAATATTTAGCAAGCGCACTTGCCGTTTTTCCTGAAACGAGGAAGCTTTTCAATTCTTCTTCCCGCGCTTTCGTATCGCAAAGTTCTTCGTAGATTTTGCCAATTTTGCCTTTGATCGCGGCAAGAATTTCCAACCTACTCTTTTTCTCGTCGTCGTCCTTTTTGCTCGATCTCACGATCGTAAATTTCGGCTTTCCCTGCCCACAAGCCGCGAAGTAGTCCGGAGCGGCAATCAATGTTTTCAAGGCGGCTTCCATTTCCCCGACAAGGGCTTTTTGCCCGTCGCTACCGTTTACGTCAAAATACGTTTTCTGTTCTTCTAAAAGCGGCAGATAATACGCGCATTTTTCTTTTAAAATCGCCAAAAGATCAGCGCAAACGAGCTCGAACGTTGCCTCCGTATAAGCGCCCGATCTCTCTAAATATTCTCGATAATCCGCGCGATTTCGGAGCTGTTCGTAAGTCGTTAAAAAGATTTTACGCAAGGTGTTATCACTCTTTTTTCGCCAATACACGGACAAAAGATGCAAAAACGCTTCGTCCTTTTCCTCGTACGCCTCGTCGAAAAGCTCGTCGAGCGCTTCGTTTTTAAGAGCCGTACCCTCTGCGTCGTCACCGCCGATCACGCGAAAAGCATTATCAATGCCCGCTTTATAGAAATTAGCGCGAAGAAGCTTGGAGCAAAAGGAATGAATGGTTGAAATATCCGCTGTCGGAACTTCGCCGAGTTGTTTTTTGAGCAAGGCGCGCTTTTCACCCGTCGTTTCGGGCGCGTTGATCGCGGCTATTAAGGCCTTGCAGAGCTTTTCTTTCATCTGCGAAGCCGCTTTTTTTGTGAACGTAACGGCTAAAATTTCACTTACGTCCGTACACGACTTGATCAATCGAATAATTTTTTCGATCATTACCGTCGTTTTACCGCTACCCGCCGAAGCAGAAACGATCGTTTTGCCGCTAGCCTCGATCGCTTCAAGCTGTTCTCTTGTAAACGCCATATTACGCCTCCTTTCCCTCGCGCGTCTTTCTCGCGATCTCCGCGATCTGCGGTGGATCAATCGTAGGCTCTTCCCGAGCCGCGCACGCGTCGCGGTTGAAGCCGCACATACCGCCGTATTTGCAATATTCACAGCTTTTTCCGTACGGCGTGGGCGCGATATACCCCTCTTTCAGTTCCTTGCTTCCTTGTCTTGCGGCAAACACCGAATAATCGAGAAAATCGCGAAACACGTCCTCCGACATCACGCGCTTACTCCTCGTATTTTTCAAGCTCGCGGGGAAAAATTCGCTTTGTTTTTCTTCCGTCAGCGTCTTATCACCACAAAGAAGCGCTTCCGTGTCGCCGTTCAAAAAGCCTTTCATTTGGAATTTACCGCTTTCCGATTCGTCGTAATTGATTGAAGCGGGGAAATAAAACACCCCGGCAGGTATGCGTTCACCCTTAATTGCGGACATATAAAGCTCCATTTGAAGCTTTCTGCCCGTGTAATAGGAAAGCGCCTTATCGTCGATCGCGCCCGTTTTATAATCAATCACGCGCAGATATTTTTCCGTGCCGTCCACACGGTCGATTTTTCCTTTCAGCGTTTCCGTGGAAACGTTTTTTTCCGTTTCCTCTACTTCGAAATTGGAATAAACGATCTGACGATACGCCGCCACCGCTACGTCCGCGCCCTCTTTTAATAATTTTTCCGTAAACACCGCGCCCGAAGCCGTATCCGATTGCGCGGAATATACGGGATTTTTCAAAATTTCCGCACCTGTTTGTAAGGCGTAAGCGTACATTTCTTCTTCCGATTGAATTTCGGCAGCTCGCCAAGCCGTTTTTTCCAAAAGCTCGTGAATAAAATTACCCGTATCCACCGCAAGCACGGCGGTTTCTTCACGCTCTTTTAATTTTAAGCCCCGCTCGACGAAATTTTTGAACGGACAAGTGAAATACGCCTCCAAAGCAGTCGGAGAAATTTTTCCGTCTTTGAAAAACAGTTCTTCGCCGCGTTCAACGGATACCTGCTCCTTATCTTCCATTAAATAGTCGTCCTTTTTTTGCACCCCCAACTTATCAAGCGCGGTGTAGATTGAGGAATATTTCACGTTATTTCTCTCTCGCGTTTTGCCGCGCGTTTGTTCGTATGCGCCCTTTTCGGCGAGCAATCTTCGAACGGCGGGCGCAGGCGCGGAGCAGGCGTAAGGGAATTCCTCCGCACGCAAATTCTTTTCGTGCGGAATATCCGCAAACGCCGCGTTTACGTAGCGGAAAATATCACTCAACGCAGGTTCGCTACCGTCGGCAGAAAGCGGATACGTTAAATGCAATTCGTCTAAAAACGTGCATAAATTTAAGCACACGCTTTCGCGAGAGCGTAAATTTACCTCCGCGACCGTCGGTTCTAAAAGCGTTTTCACTTGGGCAAGTCTTGCAATCTCTTTATCGGATACGATCGCTGCGTCAACCGCCACGCTCGGCACGTCTTCCGTCAATCCCAAAGCAAACAATACGCGCACCTTTTCAATGCGGCTATCTTGCACACTTCCCACGAATACCGCGTCCGATTTTAAAGGTATGAGCGAGATCTCCGTCGCGTCCAAGCCGTCTTGTAAAATCGCCGCAAATTCTGCCACCGTCAATTCGCGCTTGTCTGTGAGCATTTCCGCTTCACCGAGTACTTTATCCAGCGCGCGGTAGATCTGCGAAAGATAGCCCTTATGCGAAACGTCGGACAGATTTTCCTCTAACGTTTTCAATCGCGCTTCCGCGTTGAAATCGGTTAATATTTTCCGAATGGCTTCGCAATATTCCTTTCCCTTGGCTCGTGCTTTTACGCCCTGCGTTGCCGCTAACAAACGGGCTCTCGCATCCGTTAATTTTTCTCTATCGAAAGCCTTTTCTATCAGTTCCCCTTCCTTAATTTCACGCTTCGCGCCGCCCCTGTAATTGGCGTATTTTAAAAGATAATTGCGGTATTCGTCGCTTTCTCCAAAGAAAGGATTTTGTGCGAGTGATTGTACGGCAGAGGGCGCGTATTTTTCTTTGACCACGCGCAAACAATCGAGTAAAAAAGCAGACAACGGATGCCGTTTGAGTGAACGCTTCTCGTCGATAAAATAAGGCAAGCCGTATTCGTGGAGCGCGCGCTTGATTGTGAGGGAATACGCCGCAACGTCGGGAACGAGCACGGCAAAATCACGGTATCGAAGCGCAGAATTTTCCTGCATTGCACGCTTGATTTGTACGGCGACGTATTCCGCTTCCCCCATTTTATCCTCCGCCTCAAAAATGCGAATCTTGTCCGTTTGCGCACGCGGCTTTCCCGTCGTTTCGGGATTAAAAAGACTTTTGCGAAGTGTTTCCGCCTCGCCGTCGAGAGGTGCGCCAAGAGGCAAAACCTTTGTTTTTCCAAATTCGTTACAAACATTTAAAAAAGATTGCAACGCGCGGTTGGTATAGATCTCTTCCTCTCCTGCGCAAAATACGCCGATTACGTTCTTTGCGCTTTTGAGCGTAGCACGAACCGCGCTAATCGCTTGCGCCGTGAATGACGAAAAACAAAGAAAAAACACGTTGGTATCTTGCAGGGTTTCATCCGCCTCAATCCGCGCGGGAAGCAGGGATAAATAGCGGCTTTCGTCCAGATACCCCCTCGTTTTCAAAAAATCTTGATACCCCTCGTAAATGCGAGCAAGATCGCCAATCTTCTTTTTGAGCGCGCCGTTTTCAAGCTGCGTCGCGCTATCTTTAAGCGTTTCGGGCGTAATCTCGGAGGAGGAAAATTGCGCAAGCGTTTCGTAAATACACTTGGCGTTATTCCCCACGCCCGCAGCGGTAGTAAAACATTCGAGCGCGTTTTCGCGTTGAAGCCTCGTCATCACGTCGCCTACCGCCATAACCGAGCCCTGTTTACTGATCGTTTTTTCGTCCGTTTTCAAAAACCGCGCAAAAGTGGAAACGGTTGAGCGGAACGTACCCCCCGTCGCGTTTACGAGGGCTCTTTCTGCAATCAGCGTTAAACGGTCCTCGCAGAATATCAAATTGTGCCCGCCTTGCTTTTCAAGCGCGGCGGCATACGCGGACATCGCTTCCATACACTCGGAAAGCGTGTAAGCCGTGAGTATCGTACGCATAAAAATCTCCTTTTTTCTATTATACCATATCTAATACGAAAATTTCAGCTTTTTTTCACAAGAAATTTCGGGAAATTGCGATTTTATTTTTACAAATTCAAAATTATGTGCTATAATAATATAGTAAACTCGATTTTTTATCAAAAAAAGGTGAAATATTATGAAACACGGAAATAAAATTTTATCCGCACTTGCCTTGCTTCTGTGTGCGACGACACTAACGGCTTGCGCGGGTATGAACGAAAAAGTAACGTTTAAGGAATATTGGTTCGAAGACTCGAACGTAACGCCCTCAACCGTTTTGGAAACGCTTGAATACGACGTGGAATTTAAAAAAGCTTCGTCGATCAACGACGGCTATACCGTCGATTATAAAAACGGCGTATATACGACCAAATTAACCTTGGAGGGCGACGTATACCGCTACGAAACCACGCTGAATATTAACGCGGTGTTTACCGTAGGTTCTCAAACGGTTACTAAAAACGATTCGATCGTAACGTGGGTGGATTTTAAAAAGACGGCAAAATTACAACCGATCTCTTCCCACAAGGAATTTATCAACCATTCCCCTACCAACGGAGGCTCAACGATTGAAACGTGTTATATGGAATACGATTACACCGTCGATACCACCTACGATGAAAACGCCTTGGGCGGAAAAACGAAAATTGTGAACAACGCCACGCAAAAAACGCAGGAAAAGACGTTTACCGTCGAGGATAAGTATACCTGCCTCGACAACGAACAACTTTTGTTCGCGCTTCGTGGGTTATCACAATCGACTTCCACCGCTTCCATCTCGGTATACGCGCCCTTTTCAGGCGTCGTGCAAGCGATTCGTTTGAACTATTCTTCTTTGAAAAAAGGCACGGAATTTGCATTCGAAAAGAACGGCGTTTCGAGCAAGCAGGTCGTCAATTATTATCCCGTGAGCGTAGCGATCAACGCGCAGTTCCCCGGTGCAACGCAAACCGTTTGGATTGCAGAAACGGGTAACGCGCAATCGAACGTTTTCAGAAACGTGATCCTGCAATTAGAAACCCCTTTATCTTATAATCTCGGTTCGCTCATTTATAAGCTGAAATCTGCCAACTTTATTTAATTTGGAATAAATACCAAAGAGGTCGGAATTTTCCGACCTCTTTTTCGTTGCAATTTCGTTTAGAATTTTTCCTCAATATACAATCGAAGGAATTTTTCGCACGCGCCCAACCATTCGGGAATACGATCTAAATAGCCTCTATCTGCTAACCCGCGATTGATCTCCACTCTACCCGTCGAAAGACCGTGTTTTCCTTGGGGAAAAATATGCAATTCAAAACGTACGCCGTTTGCATTAAGAGCCGAAGCGAAGCGAATTGCGTTGGAAACGGGAACAGACTTGTCCTCTGCCGTTGCCCAAATGAACGCGGGTGCAGTCGTTTCCGAAACCGCTTGATCTAAATTAAGCGTTTTTAAAAGCTCCGCTTTTTCTTCGTCCGAATATCCGTTCAACAAATTCCTATACGAGCCTTGGTGTCCGTCAATCTGCGAAATTACGGGATAGCCGAGTACGACCGCCGTCGGTTTACAATCGAGATATTTACCCGCTTTTTTTCCCACGTCTGCATATTCTACCGCAAGATTTGCCACAAGGTGTCCGCCCGCCGAAAAGCCCATTGCAAACACTTCGTCTTTATTCACGCATAATTCTTCTGCGTGCGTTTTTACGTAATCGACTGCCGCGGAAAGCTCCAAAAGCTGCTCGGGATAGCGAACGCCGTTTACTTCTCCCGTGCGATACCACAAAACGAACGTGTGAAAGCCACGCGCCAAAAATTCAAACGCAAGCGGTTCGGCTTCCCGTTTACTAACGTTCGTATATCCTCCGCCCGGCACGATCACGAGCGCAGGGCGTTTCCATTCCGCATCGCCGTCAAACGGCTTATCTGCGACGTAGCACGTCAACGCGCCGCCTTGCAACCCGTATTCCTTTTGCAAGTCAACCGTATAATTTTTCATAATTACCGTTCTTCTTCCTTAAAAAACTCACGATAAATCGCGCGGATACATTCGTCGCAATCCTTATTATCCACACCGACGATAATGTTGAGCTCGCTCGAGCCTTGATCAATCATAATCACGTTGATATTCGCTTTCGAGAGCGCGGTAAAAAGACGAGCGGACGTACCGATATTGTTCGCCATACCGTGCCCTACCGTTGCAACGAGCGCGATATTTTCGTGTATATACAATCTATCGGGATGAACGGCTTCTTTTATTTCGTTTAAAATCGTTTCCAAAATCCCGTTTTTCAAATATGCATTATCAATCACGAGCGACATCGTATCAATTCCCGAGGGAAGATGTTCAAAGGAAATGCCGTGATTTTCGATCACCGAAAGCACCTTACCTACAAACCCGACTTCGGCGTTCATCATAGATTTTTCCAAGGAGATAACGCAAAAATCCTTTTTGCCCGCAATCCCCGTTACAATATCGTCGCCCGTACGGCGGTGCGCACTTTTCACGATATACGTGCCCGCGTCCTCGGGACGGAACGTGTTTGCAATGCGAATGGGTATTCCCGCGCTCCGAACAGGGAAAATGGATTCGCTATGTAACACGTTTGCGCCCATATACGAAAGCTCGCGAAGTTCTTGATAGGAAAGCTCCACAATACATTTCGGAGAAGAAACGATGCGCGGATCGCAAGCGTAGAACCCGCTTACGTCCGTCCAATTTTCATACAGCTCTGCCGCAACCGCGCGCGCTACGATCGAACCGGAAATATCGCCGCCGCCACGGGAAAACGTTTTCACTTTTCCATCGGCGCCAAGCCCGTAAAATCCAGGGACTACCGCTTGGGGATACTTTTTAAGTACCTCGCCCGCAAGGGAAAACGACGCCTCGTCGAGTTGACCGTTGGGTTTGAAACGGATCAGCTCCGTCGCGTCTACGAAAGGAATTTCCAAGACCGCAGCCATAATCTTTGCCGCGAGATATTCCCCGCGCGACGCGCAATAATCCCTGCCCGCGCCGTTTAAAATTTCCGATCTTACCTCGTCTAACGCCGCGCGCATACCTAAATTTTTACCGATTTCCTTTTCAATGCTTTCGAAGCGAGCACAAATTTTTCCAAACGCTTCTTCAAATGCATTCAAATCCCCTGCCTCATAGCAATCGGAACAGGCATAGAGTAAATCCGTAACCTTAATATCTCCGCCAAAACGTTTTCCAGGCGCGGATACCACCACGTATCTACGCGCAGGATCAGCTTTGACGATTTTCGCCGCCGATAAAATCACGTTGCCGTCCGCCATGGACGTGCCGCCAAATTTACATACTTTTAATTGATTCATAAACACTCCGTTACACGTTTAACAAAATGACGACGAATACCGCAAGGATTAAAGAAATTGCTTTAATCCAAAACTTGGAAACGAACGTCCTTTTCAAAAACTCCATAAATTTCATCTACTTCCCCCTCCACGTTTCTTATCCGTAAGCGGCATTTCCTGCCAATAGTAATCTTTAAGCGCGTCCATTAAAATATCGTAATCGGCGTATCTCGTTACGTTGCCTTGTTTGATCACCGAAATTATGCCCGTTTCTTCGGAAACGACGAGCGAAATGACGTTCGCGACCTCCGTAATACCAATCCCTGCCCGATGACGTGTGCCGTATTCCTTGGGATAGCTCGTTTTTTGCGTAAGCGGCAAGAAGCACCCCGCCGCCTGAATTTTGTGTCCGTGTATTACCATTGCGCCGTCGTACAAAGGAGCTTTGGGGAAGAATATCCCCTCGATCAGTTGCGTAGAAATTTCCGCGTCGATCTGCACGCCGCTTTGCAAAACCTGCTTGGGTAAACTGCCCTTGGAGAGTACGATCAACGCGCCCACGTTGTTTTTGGACATATTTTGAAGCGCCTTAATCACGTTTTGAATACAACGCTCCGTATCCGCTTGCGAACGAATCTCCGTCGCACCGCCGATATGCTTTTCCAAATTTTCTTTCGCAGAGTGAACGTCCCACAAGCTCTTTTTCACTTCCACGTTAAACAGAATGAGCATAAATGCCGAAACCAAAATCACGTAGAAGAGGAAAAACTGCTTTCCAACGAGCTCTTCTGCGAATACGTTCAATGCACCGCCACCGAGAATGAGCAACCAAAACAAAAGCATAAGCTTCGTTGCGTCATTATCGCGAAGCACCTTTGACACGTAAAAAATCAATGCGAAAAAACAGAGAATTTCGATTGCGAAAAGTACGTTGAAGCCGCTGAAAAATGCAACCACGCCGTCTTTAAACGCGATCAACTGATCCACTGCCGTCAAAAGCCTTATTCCCATATCCGTCTCCTTTGTTCTCCACTATATATTATATAAAATTTTCAACGAAAAATAAAGTATTTTTTCGATCCTTTTCACAAGTTCCCGAAAAATAACCTTGCCGTTACCGTTTTAAGCGCGGACGGCGGGGTGATTACACCGCATTTTACGTCGCTAATCGCTTGATATACGTCGCCGTACACGCGCAAAAGCTCGCCCTTTTGAAATTTCGCCGCCTGCTCACGGTTCTTTTTCGCAACGAATTCCTTAACGCCGAGCGCGTTTGCGATTTCCGAATCGCTCCCTTTCATACAGGAAATTTCATACAAGCCTTTAAAATAGGAAGCGAGCGCGGACAATAGCGACAGCTCGTTATACCCTTTCACTGCAAGCTCGTTTAAAATTTTCATAAACGTCCCGTAATTTTTCCTTGCCAGCGCGTTCGTAAGCTCATAAAGCTTATATTCCGCGTCGGGATACACGAGCGAATCCACGAGCTCGTCCGTTAAGCGCCCAATTTTTTCTGCCTCGCAATAAGAAAGTAACTTTTCCGTTTCTTTGGCGATTCTCGCCATATCGAGATTGCAATATGCCGCAAGTTTTCCACAGGTTACGCCGTCGGCGTACACGCCTTCTTTTTTACAAGTAAGAAAAATCCACCGCTTGATCGTTTCCTCGTCCGATTTCCCGCAATCAATATGCGTTACGTTCGGTTTCTTCGCAAACGCTACGCCTCCCGCTTTGGGTTTTGCGGAATTGACGATCAAAAGCATACCGCTCGTCGGCGGATTTTCAAACGTTCCCTTTAAATACGCTTCGTATTCTTTTTCTGTGGGATAAAACTCCGTGATACGAACGATTCTCTTTTCACTCATAAACGGAAACGCGTTCAACGCGTCCACGATCCCCGAAAGCTTATCGCCTTTTAGCGACGCACCGTCAAAGGAAATATAATCGAGCGTCGGTTCTTGCAAAAAACGGGATTTTAAAAGCGTTTCCCCCTTTTCGCGGAAATACGCCTCTTCGCCCTCAAATAAATAAATGGGCTTCGCGCCGTTTTCGTCCGTGTATTTTTTGAAATCGACGTATTTCACTTTTTCTACGCTCCTACATTCCTCTTCTTATTATAACATATTCATAACGAAAATGCAAGAGAATGAAAGGGAAAAACAAACGAGCGCGCACGCAAAAGCGAGCTTTTTCGAAAAATTCCACTTATCCGAGAGAAATGAAAGCGCAAGAAAGTAAAAAACGAGCGCCACTACGGGTACGACTACGTCCTCAATACAAAACAAGGAAAAATCTACCGTTTGAAATAAAAGCAACGCCGCCGACCAAACCACGGCAGGTATACGCAAGATCACGCCACTCCACGCCACGGGTAACACGGCGGCGATCACGACGAATACGAGCAACGCGGAAAACACTACGCTAACGAGTGGCACGAACAAGGAATTAAGGAGCAGTGAAAGGCAGGATAAATAACCAAACCACGCCAAACACAAGGGCGCAGTGGCAATCTGCGCAGACAGGCTGACGGAAACGAAAGAAACGCAGGCGCGTTTTATCCGCCCGCGCACGCCAAGCGGGTGCATATCCCGTTCCGCAGGCGGGAGTTTCCCGTTTATATCGCCTACGATTTTATAACAAAGCTTTTCGATTGGACGGGATAAGAGCGCTATACCCAAGCACGCCGCAAAAGAAAGCTGAAATCCTGCTTCAAAAAGAGCAAGCGGAGAAAAGGTCAAAACCAAAATTGCCGCCACGCCCAACGCGTCGAGAAAATCTTTACTTACCCCGATCAATTTGGCGGCATAGAAACAAAGGCAAATCGTAATCGCACGAGTGATGGAAGCAGAGAACCCGCAAACGCCGCCGTAAAATAAAAGCAAAGCCGCAACGGTTAAAAACCGCGTTCCTTTCGAGGCACTGTGCAAGGGCGTCTTCCCGATCAGAAAAAGCGCAAATCCGAATAGCGCGCCAATATGTAACCCCGAAACGGCGAACACGTGCGCAATACCGCCACGCCGCATATTTTCAAGCAAGCCTTGTTCAATACCCTCCTCGTCGCCTGTCAAAATTGCCATCGTAACGGCGGCGGAGGTTTCGTCCATACCCGCGTATAAAACCGTTTCTATCCGTTTTCGTAAAAAGGTAAACAGAGAAAACGGTCGCTCGGTTACCACGCAAGTTTTCGCTTGAAGCGTATACGCCAAATCATTGCTAATATCGTACCATTCAGTCTCTTTGTTCGGTTCAAGCTTACCTTTGATTAGTACCCGATTTCCCTGCTCTATATTTCCCTCAAACGATAAGGGCAGGTATGCGATCAACTGTACATTCTCTTCCTCTCCGTCTATCCGTATATCGCCTAAAACGAGCTTATAGCCGTACACCGTTTCGCTTTCGGACACGACCGTGCCCGTAACGTGATATTCGCCGCGTTCGTAGGCGGTCGCATTTTGAAAGCCGTCGATTTTGCAAAACGCAGAACAAAACCCAACCCAAAACGCCGCGAGCAAAAAAAGCACGGCGATCGCAGTTTGTTTGCGCTTGCCTTTTCGTAGCAAAATCAAAAGTGGCAAGGCAAGTGTGAGCCACCAAAAAGACAACCCGTAGCAAAGCAAAGCCACGGCGGAAAAGATTCCTAAACACAGGAAAACCGCCGCGAATGCGGCGGGCCTGAAATTGAGAATTTTTGCGCCGTTCACGCGAGTGAAATGCGATCGGAAACCGAGCGCACGAATAAACCGCGTTCTTCGCCAAGCGTTACGCAATCGTTGACGAGTGCCATAAATTTATCGCTGGGACGCGCAATACGGAGCACAGAAGCGACGATCGTTTGAATTTCTTCCATATACAACGCCACCTTATCTTCAAGCGCGCCGCGCGTAATTGCCACGATCTCGTACGGCGTGTAATCCCCCTCACTCTTTCGAAGCGGCTCACCCGACTCCACGCGATATTTTTCAAACGTGATCGCCTTATCGCTCTTATGATAATACGCCGTGCCAAAAATCCGTTCAAATCGGAAGCCGCAAAGTGCAACGAGTGCTTGCATACGGCTTTCCACCTTCGAGCCGTACTTTGTGATCCCAAGCCCCATAAGGAGGCGACGGACGAGGAAATCGTAGGAAATCGGTTCTTCCGCGGCAACGATCGCTTTCAAACGCGCTAAAATTTCCTTATCATTCTCTCCCGAGGTGATAAAGGTGGCGTTTTCATAGCGTTGTTCAAGGGAAGCCGCCTTATACGCTTTCTTGCCGCGGTTGAGCTCCGCGCCACCCTTTTTATCCGCACCTGTGAGCTTATCGAGCACGTCCTTAATTTTCTTAATTTCACGCTTGGGATTGTTGTAATAATTGACGGAATATAACCGTAAAACGTTCCAATTATTGCGCTTCAACGTTTGAATTTGCAACACGTTCCGATCTTTCACCGAGAATCGGTTGGAGGCGTCGCAAAGGATCGCGAGCAGGAATTTTTGGCGGTTTTTGGGATCAACGACGGCAACGTCGATTTTAAAACCCGAAGCCCCCACGTCGTAGCGACATTCATAGCCGTAAGAAGCGAGCTCCTCCGCGATATACTTTCCAATCCCCGCTTTTTTCGTCGTCAAGTTACTCGACGAAATGGCAAGATTCGTTCTACCCTTTTCCGCAAAATCGAGGAACGCTTTCAAGCCCGCAACGCCTTTGGAATTGGTTTTCGAAAGATCAATCATTGCGCCCGTCATAGAAGAGAACACTACCATCTCCTCTCTTGCACGGGAAACGGCTACGTTTAATCTGCGCCAGCCGCCCGCCTGATTCAACGGACCGAAGTTGAGCGAAATTCTACCCAACCGATCAGGGCCGTAGCAAACGGAGAACAAGATTACGTCGCGCTCGTCCCCCTGTACGTTTTCTAAATTTTTAACAAACAAAGGCTCTTCCCGTTCGTAAGCTTGCCTTTCTAAGCGCTTTTCCGCAATCGCCACAGAAAGCTTACGTTCGATATATTCTTTCTGCACGTTGCTAAACGTTACCACGCCCATACTCGATTTTTTAAAGGCAGGATCAGACAAACGGCGAATAACCTCGTCCACGAGCATATCCCCCTCTGCCTTATTTTTCTTGGTAAAGCCGCGATCGTAAACGCCGTCCTCGACCAAAACGAATTTGACCTTACTACTCAAAGAATCGGGTGAGGGGAACGTGCAAAGCCGATTGTCGTAGTAAGTGATATTAGAGAACGCGATCAAGCTTTCGTGCTTACTACGATAATGCCACGTCAAATGCCGTTGGGGCATATTGATCGCCAAACAATCGTCGAGCACGCTCTCCATATCCTCGTTTTCAAGATTATCTTCGTCCACGAAATTCGTATGGAAGAACGAGGTAGGCGGAAGCTGTTTGGGATCGCCGACGATAATCGCGCTCTTACCCCGCGCAAGCGTACAGATCGCCTCTGCCGTGGGGATCTGCGAAGCCTCGTCGAAAATAACCATATCAAACAAACCGTTTTCCGCTTGCAGATATTGCGAAACGGTAATCGGGCTCATCAGCATACAAGGAGCAAGCCGTTTGATGAGTTCAGGGATTTCCTCAAAAAGCTTTCGAAGTCCGCTTCCGCGCAAATTCGATTTTTCCAAACGGGCAAAATTCGCCACCTCCAAACTCAAACTCCCCTCCGTATCTTGCGTAGGTACACGGGAAATGAGCTTGGCGCGGATCGCGTCTTTGGTGAGCCGTGAAAAATCCTCCATAGTAAGGCGTAAACTTTCCGCTTTTTCTTCCGACACCGCGGCAGAGAAACGTGAAAGTACGGGATCGAGCGGAATGTTCGTTTGCAAGAAGTTTTTATATACGTTCTTTTCAAAGCTCTGAATGATATTCTCACTCGTAACCGCTCCGTTTTCAAGCGCGTCGGTGATAAAAGTGAGCCCCGCTTCATCTAACGCTTTCGTCGTCTTTTTATACATACACCAAGGCGCGAGCATATCAATATTTTCAATGAGTGCGCCCGCCTTGGAGACGTAATAATCCAGCACGTCCTCTTCGGGCGTTTTCCCTTTATCCGCCGCCGTTGCCAAAAGGAAGCAATCCTCCGCCACTGAAAAGCTTTCCAGCGAAGAAATCAATCCTTTCAAAACAGGCAAGGAATATCCGTTTGCCGCGCGGATACACATACTGTTAAAGCTATCCGCGTTATAATCCATAAACACCGAAGCGCAAAGCTCGTGCAAGCGGTAAAGCTCGTCCAAGAAATGCAAGCGCGCGTCAAAAAAGTCTATTCTCCCGAACGCAAACGTGAAGTAATGCGAAAGCTTTGTGTTCGTTTTGATACGCTCCATTGCCTCGTAGATCGCGTGCAGATTTTCAAGCCGAGGCAATATTTCCTCTTCCTCGATCGCTTCGATCGAAACTTTCGAAAGCTTTTTCACGACGGCTTTCACCGCCTTGTTGCGCTCGTAGGCTACGCCTCCCTCTTCCAACCATTTGCCGAGCTCTTTATATTCCTTGGAAATATCCACGAGCTTTTTATGCGCCTTGAAATACTTTTCAAAGCAACCGTCAAGCCGTTTGTTGGCGTTGAAAAAGGCGTAAAACTCCTCTTCGTTTTCCTTAAAATATTTATTCAGCTTACCGCTTGAAAGCAAAGCCGCAATTTCAAAAAGTCCGTCGAGCTTTTTTCTCGTGAGCGTACTGATCTTTTGACGGTAAAGCTCTAAAAACAACGCAACGTAGTTTTTTAAATGCTTAATTTCCGCAATGATCACTTCCGAAGCACAATAAAGAGAATCGCGCGCAGACAGATCGTATTCAGTCAAATTAACGTTGGAGAAAGGCGAATTGTACACGCCGCCACATTCTTTCGCCGCCGCGGCAGCCGCTACCATCATACGCTCGTACGAATCAATCTTTTCTTTCGTTAGACCGTCGTAGAACGTACTTTCAATGTTCATTATATCGGGCGCGTTTTTATTTTTCAAGGTTACGAGAAGCGCCTCGTATACGGACACGCCCAAACGGCGTTTTTTATGGAGCGCAACGAGCGGCTCGGATAAATCCGCTTTCAAATCCACGATCGCATCTGCTTTTTCCATTAGGGAAACGCTTTCCTGCCCGCCCGCAAGCGCAAGCGTGGACGAAAGTTTTTGCAATACGTCCGTTTTATTCGTTTTATTCGAATGAAGCTCCAAGCAGAAATCGCCAAGCCCAAGCCCGTCGAGCCGCTTTTTTACAACGGAGAGCGCGGCTTGCTTTTCCGCCACGAATAAAACGCGCTTACCCTCGTATAAAGCGTTTGCGATCATATTCGTAATCGTTTGCGATTTTCCCGTTCCGGGCGGACCGTGCAACACGAAGCTTTTACCTGTTTGCGAAAGCGCGATCGCCGCCCATTGCGACGCGTCGGCAGGCAAAGGCGTGAGCGTCGTTTCGGGGCGAGCCTCATCCTCTTTCAAATTCTCTTCCGCCATACCCGTCCACACGGAATTATCTAAAAAGGCTTTGACGATTTCGTTTTTGGAAAATTCGCCGATATTTTGTTTGAGATCGTACCACATCTGATAACGGGAAAAGGAAAATGCGGCGATATACGCGTCGTCGAACACTTCCCAACCTCGCATACCTACCACTTCCATACGCACCATAGCAAGAATCTCGGAAATTTTCAAGCCCTGAATCATACTGCCAAGCCCGCGCATATCAATATTAAATTCCTGCTTCAAATATTCGAGCAGGGTGGAATTAACGGACGGCTCTTCGTCGGTGAGAGCAACGGCGTAACCCGCCCCGCCTTTACTTTTTTTAAGTAAAACGGGTTGCAAAACAAGGGGTGCGTAATGCTGCGCGCCGTCTTCGCGGGTATACCATTTCAAAAATCCAAGCGCAAGATATAAAATTTTCGCGCCCGATTCCTCATACGTTTCCTTATTCTTTTTCATAAGACGGCTCACCGTTTCAGCGAGCGTTTTCTCGTCGGAATACGTTCTCAAAATTCCCGAGCGGTTTTCAAGCGCGATCAACTCGCGCATACCTTTCACTTCCCCGCTTGTCCCGAATTTCACACCGCGTTTTGTAATTTCAAACGCCTCCGCGTTCGCGGGCGCGAACGTAAGCTCGCCGTCTTTGGTCAACGCGTCGAGCGTGGAATCGGCGTCCGCCGAAAGCAAATGTACCGCCGATTTTGCCGAAGCGAAATGCAAGAGCGCGTTTTTCATAGACAGATCTAAAAGTCTGCGTTCCCATTGCTTGTCCTTGGTTTGATCGTTATCAAGCGAAAGCTTACGCGAAGAAGTAAGATCAAGCGGCGCACTATCAGGCGCGGTGTCTTCTTCCGATAAGATTTCATAGCCCTTTAAATTTCTCGCGCGAAGCGGCAACGGCTTTACGCTCGACATACGAGAGCGGCGCACGTCTACGTATTTATCATAATACCCTGCACCGCACTTTTCCTTAAAATGCGCTTCGGACGTGGAATACGCCGCGTTTTTATCCGAAAAGACGTCCTCAATATCAAAACAACTCAAATTGTTAATTCCATCGGAAACGTAAGCCTCCAAGCGCGCCGTATCGTCGGAAACGGTATCAAGGAAACAGCTTTCATACAGCCAAACGCCGCAGGTAATTTCTTTTTCACCGAGCACGAGCACGGCATTGAAGCCCATATTTTCCAAGCACGCACAAGCAAAGAGCGACATTTCAAGCGCGCTCGCGCGGCGTTCGGAGATAATTTTTACCCCCGCCCCCGCTTCCACGGGACAAGTAATATCTGCCTCCTTTTTACTCACACCCAAGCGACGAAGCGCGGCGTATAACGCTGCAATTACACGACGTACCGCATTTTTATCGTTACCGACGTACCCGCCGATTTCCGCTTCCGCGCCCCATTTTTTCAGCTGTTCAATTACTTCCGTTTGCAACTTTTGGCAATCGGCGAGCCGAGGACGGACGAACGAAGCAAGCTGTTCAACATTCCCGTTTGCCCCCTGCCAAAAATCAAACGGCAACGTGGTAACGGTAAATTCCGCTTGCGCGAGTACCCTTTTATCCGTTCGAAGCGTAACTTCGATAATCTCCCGTTTTACCTCTTCGACGCTCGCAAAATAAAGCGGAGATAAAAGATTGCCGAGCGCGACCTCCACCGTGCTTTCAAACGGAATTTCTTCAAGCTTTTTTTCGCAAGGGATTAGCATACCGTTTTCGTTCGTAACCGTAAGCGTTAAGCCCTCAATCCCCTCGTCGCCCGCGTTTTTTACCTGCAACGACGAAAAGAGCGGACGACTTGAAAAATAATCGGCGTAGGAAACGGTCTTTGCCGTTTCTCCCACGAGTGAGAGCCATTCTTCCCATTTTTTCGTTTTCTGCGCCATACCAACCTCGCTTCCTTTTTTATACTTTCTATATCTTCTATCTTTTCTGCCCTTTCTATCTTTTCTATTATACCTAATTTTGTTAAAAAAAGCAACTTCCCACAGCCACTTTTTCTCGTGTTTTTTGCCCCACGCTTTGCCTTGCGAAAGTTTTTTATTTTTTCGACGAATTTCGCTTGACAATCAATACTATGCATTATATAATATTATATATAAAACAGTAAGGAGAAACATATGGACGCGCAATTAAAAAAAGGGCTTTTGGAAGTTTGCGTTCTTTCGGTGATTCGAAACGAAGAATCGTACGGATATAAAATCATATCCGATCTTGCGCCGTACATTGAAATTTCCGAATCGACGTTGTATCCCATTTTAAGAAGATTAGAACAAAGCGGCGCGGTAAAAACGCGGTGCGCGGAACATAACGGGCGGCTTCGGCGGTATTTCAAGCTAACGCCTGCAGGCTTACGCAAAATTGAAGATTTTATCGAAACGATCGACGAATTTGAGCGGATTAGTAAATTTATTTTACAAGGAGAAAGAGAATGACGAAAAAGATTTGGGAAAAACAGCTTGCGCGGCATTTAACGGCATTGCCAAAAGCAGAGAGAAAAAAGATAATTGATTATTATCGGGAAATGTACGGTGATAAACCGGAAGCGGGATATTCGGAAGCGGAAATTCTTGCCGAGTTCGGCTCACCCGAAGCGTGCGCAGCGCGAATCCTCGCCGAAGAAAACGTGGAAATTCCGCCCAAAAAAGAAAAAAGACGCACGCCGTCGCCTTTGGCGATCGTTGGTATCGTCTTCGTGTCGTTGATTCTCGTTTTACCGCTTGCAAGCGTCGCGTTTGCTTTGATTGTTACCTTTTTCGCTTTCACGGTATCGGGCACAGCCATTGCAATCGCGGGCGTAATCTATGCAATCGGTGCGCCGTTGCTTTTAATCGGCTCGCTTTCGGCGGCAGGCGTTTTTGCGCACTTGGGCGTAGGGCTTACCTTATGTGGCGTAGGGTGCTTGCTTTTCGCTGCGTTTGAGCCTTTGGGGAAATATCTTGCCATCGGCACGGGCAAAGCACTCAAATTCCTTTATAAGGGGAGGTTTTTCTAATGAAAAGAATGAAAATCGTTTTATGGATAGGCGCTGCGCTTTTATTTCTAGGCGCGTTGATTTTTACTATCTCGTTTGCCCTTTCGGGTTTTAATTTTGAGTTCTTATCGAACGTGCAAACCGTTTCAAAACGTTTTGAAGAAAGCGCGGATAACCCCATTCAATCGATTGCAATCGATTTTGACAACGCTGAAATTGAAGTACGCGTGCAAGACAATATCGATGCGCTGGCAATTGAATATCCGCAAGCGCAAAACAAGAAAGGAGAAAACATTAGCGAAATCAAGGTAGACGAAACGCAGGGAGCAATCTCGATCGTTGAAAGTTATACAACACATATAAATCTTTTTGCTTGGAATTTTAAAGCGCCCACTCTCGTTGTATATTTGCCGCAAGAGCGTGTGTATGCGTTAGACTTACAAACGACTACGGGTGCAATACGCTTATGCAATGGAAATTTAAACGTTTCAAAAATCACGTTAAAGGCAACTACGGGTACGATTTCCACCAAAGATTGCACCGTAGCTTCTACGAGCGAGGCGCGTTTTGAAACGACTACGGGCATTGTAAACGTAGGCGAATTATCCGCGCAAACGGTTGTTTTGCAAACGACTACGGGACGTTTAACCGCGCATAAAACAATCACGGCAGAAAATTCTATTTCCTTAGCGACCACGACGGGTAGCATAGAAACGCAAAACACGATTACCGCCGATACCGTTATAGCGAACGCAACTACGGGTGATTTGAAAATCAATGCCGATATATATGCAAATAGGATCACTTTGGCAACGACTACGGGTGATTTGAACGCGCGGATCGGTGGCAAAAAAGCAGACTATTCTATTCTCGTATCACATTCCACGGGCGATAGCAACGTATCCAAACAAACGGGTGGAACGAAAACGTTGAACGTATCTTGCACTACGGGCGATATTTACGTTATCTTTGCCGAATAAAAACACAAAAAACAAGGGCAGGTATGCGACGAACGCATACCTGCCCTTATTTTATTACTTGTTTTTTATTCGAGATATTGTGAAACGGCGTAGGATAACCTGTCGATCACTTCTTCCAAATCACCAAAAAGCATACACCCCGCTGCACGGACGTGTCCACCGCCACCGAACGTGCCTGCGATCTTGTTCACGTCGGCGTAGTTTTTAGAGCGCAAGGAAATTTTATATTTTTTATATTCCACTTCCATAATCGAAGCCGCCACTTCGACCGTATCCACGTTCAAAGGAAAATCGACGAAGCCTTCCGTCATACCGTTCTCCGCGCCGCATTTTTTCATAGTCTCTTGCTTGATCGTGATAAGCGCGAACCGATCGTCGAAGAAGTAGCGCATACCGCTCATCACTTGTGCGTGCAACGCCGCGCGCGCTTTGGATTGTTTTTTGAAAAGCTGATAATGATAATACCGCACGTCCGCGCCTGCCGAAGCAAGCTTTGCCGCAAGCGCAAACGCTTCTTCACCAACGTCGTCGTGAGAGAAATTGCCTGAATCGGTGAGCAAGCCCACAAGCAGATATTCCGACGTTTTTTTATCAAACGAAGCACCCAGGTATTCGATCAATTTCGCCATATTCATACAATTTGACGCACATTCACGCACGTAATTATATTTGGCAAAACGCTCGTTGGAGATATGGTGATCAATATTCACCGTATCAATTTTTTTACGCGTCGCGATTAAAAATTCGTCCAAAAGCCCGCCAAGGCGTTGAAGATTGCTACAATCCACGCAAATAAGCAAATCAAATTCGCCCTCGGAGCGTTTTTTTACATTCTCGATTTCGGGAAGAAACGCAAGGTTAGAGGGAATATCCGTTTCTACGCAAACTTGATTTTCAATGCCAAGATTGCAAAGCGCGGCAGAAAGCGAAAGCGCGCTCCCAAAGGCATCGCCATCGGGGCGCATGTGCGTGAAAATCGCCACGCTTTTCGCTTTTTTAATTCGCTGTGCAATTTGTTCCAAGGTTGCGTTCATTACATCAATCCTTTATTTTCTTGAAACGCATAGTTTCATCTGTTAGTCATTTTTAATTTTCTTGAAAAGTTCGTCCATTTTCGAACCGTATTCCATACTCTTATCCATACGGAACGTAAGTGCAGGAACGGTGCGCATACGCATCACCTGCGAAAGCTCGTGGCGAATAAAGCCTGCGTTTTCTTGCAAAAGCGTGAACGACCGCTTCGTTTCTTCTTCGGTTGCCCCGTAAATGCTCACGTATACGATCGCCGTTTTGAGATCGGGCGCAACGTCCGCTTCCGTAATGGAAATCAAGCCTTTCAGCTCGGGATTTCTGTCTTTGACCAAGCGCAGAATTTCGCTAATCTCTTTTTGGTACTCACCGTTTAATCTCGAAGTTCTCGAAACTTTCATTACGCCTTAATTTCCTCCGTTACGTAACATTCGATAATATCACCCACGCGGATTTCGTTGAAGCCGTCGATTGCGCAACCGCATTCGTAGCCGTAGTTCACTTCTTTCACGTCGTCCTTGAAGCGTTTAAGCTGTTTCACGCCGCCCTCGCAGATCATAATATCTTCGCGATAAATACGAAGCTTACCGCCACGAACGATTTTGCCGTCGGTTACGTAGCAACCGGCAACCGTGCCCACGCCCGTGATATTGAACGTCTGGCGAACCTCACATTTACCCGTAAGCACTTCTTTGAGCTTGGGCGCAAGCATACCTTTAAGTGCGGCTTCCATATCGTCGAGAAGCTCGTAAATAATGCGATAACTTCTCACGTCCACTTTGGAGCTTTCCGCAAGCTTTTTCGCTTTGGTGTCGGGACGGACGTTGAAACCGATAATGATTGCGTTCGCACTATCAGCGAGCATAACGTCGCCCTCGTTGATTGCGCCCGCAGCCGCGTGAATGACTTTCACGCGCACTTCTTCGTTCGTCAATTTTTCAAGCGACTGTTTCACCGCTTCCACGCTACCCTGTACGTCGCCTTTAACGATCAAATTAAGCGTTTGAATCTTGCCCTCTTCCACTTGCGCGAAAATATCGTCGAGCGAAACGCGGCTCTGTTCCTTAATCATACTCTCGCGTTGCTTGTTCTTTCTCTCTTCCTGCACCTGTTTCATAAGCGACTGATCAACCGCTACGATACTGTCGCCTGCATTAGGTACGTCCTCAAAGCCGAGAATGGAAACCGCCATAGACGGACCTGCCGCTTTCACGGGCTTACCCTTATCGTCGAACATAGCGCGCACGCGCCCCATAGTCGTACCCGAAAGAATATTATCGCCCGTACGCAGCGTACCCGTTTGCACGATAATACTTGCTACAGGACCTTTGCCCTTATCCAGCTTCGCCTCGATAATCGTACCTTTCGCCGCGCGATCGGGATCGGCTTTAAGCTCTTGCATTTCCGCAACGAGGTTGACGGCGTCGAGCAATTCGTCGATACCTTTGCCCGTAAGTGCGGAAACGGGAATCACCATCGTATCGCCGCCCCATTCTTCGGGAACGAGCTCGTGCTCGATCAGCTCTTGCTTTACTCTATCAGGGTTAACCTCGTATTTATCCATTTTATTCATAGCGACGATAATAGGTACGTTCGCCGCTTTCGCGTGATTGATCGCTTCCACCGTCTGCGGCATAATACCGTCGTCCGCCGCAACGACGAGAATTACCACGTCGGTTACTTGCGCACCGCGCGCACGCATAGCCGTAAATGCCGCGTGCCCCGGTGTGTCGATAAAGGTAATCTGTTTGCCTTTCGCCGTTACCGTGTACGCACCGATGCTTTGCGTAATGCCGCCCGCTTCTCCGCTCGTAACCGAGGTTTCGCGGATCTTGTCAAGGAGGGACGTTTTACCGTGATCGACGTGTCCCATAACCGTAACGACGGGGGCTCTTAAAACGAGCTTACTTTCATCCTCGATCGCCGTCGTTGCCATAAGCACTTCTTCTGCCGTCTTTTCGGGCTTGTATTCCAAATCAATACCCATATCCGCTGCCATAAGCGCCGCATTATCGTAATCAATCGAATCGTTAATGCCCTTCATAATACCTTCTTTGAAAAGACGTTTGGTGATCTCCACCGCCGAAACGCCGAGTTTTTCGGAAAGTACTTTCAAAGGAATTTCTTGCGTAGTTACCACCGCGTGTTCGATTTTGATGGTAGGGATCTCCTGACGCTTCTGCTTTTTGGGCGAGCGCATTTTTCTATATCCCGACTTATCCTCGTCGAAATCTGCCACGGTCATACCGCGCTGTTTTTCCAAATCGCGCTTATTGAGTCCGCGTTTTTCGGTGTAGGTCTTTTCAAATTTCTTTTTGGGTGCAGAAGTGAAGCTCTTCGTGTCGCGCGCAGGCATAATCGGCGCGGCGATCGGCTCATTACTCGAACGGATAGGACGCGCCCCCGAAGAAGCAGGTCTGCCGCTACTGAACGATCTTTCACCCGTAGGTCTTTGCGGTCTGTCGCCTTGGGGACGGGGACGGTACGTCGCGCCGTAAGCATTCGAAGAAACGTCTACGCCCGCTTTCGCGACGTATACGCCTTGTTCTTGACCGTTTCTGAAATAGCGCGGTGCACGCGGCTTCGTAGGATCGGGCTTGGGAACGAACGTTTTGGGCGCGACAGGCTTTTCAGCAGATTTTTCAACAGGCTTTTCGACGGGTTTTTCAACAGGTTTTTCAGCAGGTTTTTCTTCCGCCTCTACAGCAACCGCCGCAAGCTCTGCTTCTGCGTTCACCTCTTCTACGGACTTGGTTTCGGATTTTACCGAGTCCACCTCCGCCGTTTTCTTCGTCGCTTTCTTTTTCGGCTTTTCTTCTACCGCCGTTTCTTCCGTTTCGGGAACGGATTCTTTTTTCGATTTGGCTTTGACTTTCGCCTCTTTTTCCTCTTTTTCCGCCTTTTCCGCCTTTTCAGCTTCCGCGGCAGCTACCGCTGCGGCTGCTTCCGCCGCCTTGGCTTTGGCTTCCTCTGCCGCGCGAGCCGCAGCCTCCGCCGCTTCACGCTCTGCTTTCTCCGCTTCAAGCACCGTCAGATTTTTCAAAATTTCCGACAGATTTTTTTCCGTAACGGAAAGGCGCTTCATTACGCTTCCAAGCTTATCGCCATCCAAAACCTCTAAAATTTTCTCCACGTTCTCGTATTTTGCCATAGGTTTAATTCGTTCCTCCCGAATATAATTTAAATTGGGGCTCGCCGTTTACGACGGAAAGTATCGCAAGGGCGAGGTTTTTATCTTTAATCGCCGCCGCCTTCACAGCGGGCTTGTGTAATAACGCGCCGAGCGTATCCGTGGGCGTTATCAAAAGCGGACAGGCAAATTTTTCCCGCGCTTTTTCTATGGTTTTGAAACTGTTGGGGCTGATACTCTCGTCGCAAACGAGCAAAAACACGCTCTTTTTCTGCTTTTCAATGTCGTCTGCACCCAGCGCGATTTTCCGCGCGCGAACGCAAAACCCCAAATACGTTTCTATCTTACTTTTCTCCAAAACGTTCCTCCACGCCGCGATACACCACCTCTGGCACGTCAGCGGCAAAGGCTTTATGCAACAATTTTTTATCGGCGAGCTTTTTTTGACACGCATCTGCCGTACAGATATACGCGCCTCTACCCGCGGCTTTGCCCGTAGGATCCGCAAAAATATCCCCCTCTGCGGTTTTAACGATCCGCAGCATTTCTTTTTTCGGTTTCATTTCACGGCAGGCTATACACGTTCTCATAGGTACGGTTTTGTTTTTTGCCATTATTCTTGCTCCACGCTATCTTCTACGATTTCCGTTTCTTCAAGCTGTTCCTCGAATTGTTCTTCGCGTTCCATTTCCGCGAGTACTTCCGCCGCTTCGGGCGACGACGCACTCTTCACGTCGATCTTCCAACCCGTAAGCCGAGCCGCAAGGCGGGCGTTTTGACCGTCCCTGCCGATCGCAAGGGAAAGCTTCTCGTCGGGCACGATCGCCATTGCGCTTTTTTCTCCTCTTGCCGTTACCGAAAGCACGACGGCGGGAGAAAGGGCTTTATAAATGAATGCGAGCGGATCTTCGTTCCAAAGAATAATATCAATCTTTTCGCCGCCGAGCTCTTCCACGACTGCGTTCACTCTCGCACCGCGGTTACCCACGCACGCGCCCACCGCATCCACGCGAGCGTCGTTGGAAACGATCGCTATTTTCGTGCGGTGCCCTGCTTCACGCGCGATGGATTTGATTTCCACGATCCCTTGTTTAATTTCAGGTACTTGTTCCTCAAAAAGCTTTCTCACCAAGCCCGCTGCCGAACGCGATACCACGATTTGCGAATTTCTACCACTGTTTTTCACGCGCTTTACGAATACTTTGATGCGATCGCCAACGGCGTATTTTTCGCCCACGACTCTATCCTGCGGAGGCATAACGCCCTCCGTTTTCTTATCGCCGAGCTCCACGTATACGTTGCGCTCGTCGATTTAACGGATCACGCCCTCCATAAGTTCGCCCTCTTTATCCCAGAAAGCGGAAAAAGTATTGTCGCGTTCCGTTTCGTGCAATTTTTGCAAAATAACCTGCTTTGCGGTTTGCGCGGCAATACGCCCAAAATCTTTGGGGATAAAGCTTCTTTCGATCACGCCACCCACTTCCGCATCGGGAATAATCGCTTGCGCGTCTTCCAAGGAAATTTCCTTGTCCTTATCCGTTACCTCTTCCACGATGTAACGCGCCGCCTTGAAATCAATCGTACCCTTTTCCGCGTCGAGAGAAACGGTTACTTCCGCGCCACCATCGTATTGCTTTTTATACGCCGAAGCAAGCGCGTTGGCAAGCGTTTCGATAAACGCTTCTTCGCTAATCCCCTTTTCTCTTACCAAATCGGTAAGCGCCGCAAAAAACTCCTTGTTTTCCATAAGTTTATTCTCCTGTTTATGTTTTTCGTAATTATTCTAA
>JAGAOR010000007.1 GCA_017623605.1 Clostridia bacterium
ATCTACCGAGTAGCCCATGAAAGGTTTCATAGCCGTCGGATCGTGACGGAGCACGCCGACCGCACCGGTAGCCGCCGCCGTCGTTTCGGACGACATGATCGTTCCGACGAACGTACCGTGGTTCCAGTCTCTCGACTGATATACGAGCGGGGTGGTCGTCGCGCGGCGTCCGCCGAAGATGATCGCGGAAAGAGGTACGCCCGCTTTGGAGTTGAACTCGGGCGAAATGCAAGGGCAGTTTTCCGCGGGTGCGGTGAAACGGGAGTTGGGGTGCGCCGCGTTACGTCCGCAATCGGGCGTCCAAGGCTTACCCGTCCAGTCGATCAAGTTCGCGGGAGCTTGCTTCGTCAATTTTTCCCACCAAACGGTGTTGTCTGCGGGGTTGATTGCAACGTTCGTGAAGATCGTGCCTTTCTTCGTCGCCGCAAGCGCGTTGGGGTTGGATTTTTCGTTCGTACCGGGTGCAACGCCGAAGAAACCGTTTTCGGGGTTACAAGCCCAAAGTCTGCCGTCTTCACCCACTCTGATCCAAGCGATGTCGTCGCCGACGCATTGTACTTCGTAGCCCGCGTCAAGATACTGCTTGGGAGGGATCAACATTGCAAGGTTGGTCTTACCGCAAGCGGAGGGGAACGCTGCCGCTACGTATTTGATTTCTTTATCTTGAGGACGTTTTACGCCGAGGATAAGCATATGCTCTGCCATCCAGCCCTCTTTCTTACCGAGGTTGGTCGCGATACGAAGCGCGAAGCACTTTTTACCCAAAAGTACGTTACCGCCGTATGCCGAGTTCACGGAAATAATCGTGTTGTCTTCGGGGAAGTGCATAATATATCTCTTTTCGGGATCTACGTTGCATTTCGCGTGGAAGCCTTTTACGAAATCGCCGTCTGCGCCCAGCTGATCAAGGCACATTTTCCCTACTCTCGTCATAATCATCATATTGAGTACGACGTAGATCGAATCGGTGATTTCGATACCGATCTTGGAGAAAGGCGAGCCTACTACACCCATCGAATAAGGGATCACGTACATCGTTCTGCCCTTATACGCGCCCTTTGCAATTTCGTTTACCATTGCGTACGCTTCTTTGGGCGATTTCCATTTTACGATCGAATGAGGAAGCGCGTCCTCTTCGTTCTCGCAGCAGATGAACGTTCTGTCCTCTACGCGCGCTACGTCGTTTTCCGCCGTTCTGTGGTAATAGCAATCGGGAAGAAGCTCTTGGTTGAGCTTGATGATCTCGCCCGTTGCGCACGCTTCTTCACGAAGCGCGTCTCTTTGCGCATCGCTTCCGTCGATCCAAACGACTTTGTCAGGTTGAGCGAAAGCCTGAACGTCTGCAACGAATTGAAGTACTTTCTTGTTGTTAGTCATATTTGTTCTCCTTAAAATATTTTTTTCCTTTTTTATTGTCGGTGAAGTTGGCATTTTTTATGCTCTTTGTAAAAAAATACCTTTCTCCACCGCTTACCATTATACCATAAATCTTTTCGATTGTAAACAGTTTTTCGACGAAATTTTCGCATAAAGTAAAAAAAAGTGGCAGAGGCTACTTGTATTTTTTTAAATCCGTGATAAACTACTTGTCCACGAGGTGCATTTTATGAAAAACAAATACAACGACAACAAACTCGCCGAAGAATTTGATTTGATCGTACTGACGAGCGATCAACACGCGTTACACGGATTACCGAAAGGTACGCTCGGCACGCTCACCTATTCGTACACGGGCTTTGACAGACCGCTCTACGCCGAATTTGCCGCCGCCGACGGCTCTCGCTTCGAAGAACCGCTCGCACTTTGCGATTTTCGCGTACTCAACGAGCGTAACGATAACGATCTTTCGATTATTACTCGCTTCCTCAAACGAGAAAATAGATTGAATTTACTTGACAAATCGCGGCAAAACCGCTATACTGTTTAATTATAAAGGCAGGTTATACGAATGAGAGTCGTGATTAAAGTAGGTACGTCCACGTTGGCGCACGCCACGGGACGGTTGAATATTAAGCGCACGAACGAGCTTTGCGCTGTGCTTAGCGATCTAAAAAACGAGGGACACGAGGTGATTCTCGTATCCTCAGGCGCGATCGGTATGGGTGCGGGAAAATTGGGCTTGAAGCAAAAGCCGAGCGATATTCCCACCAAACAAGCCGCCGCCGCAATCGGACAATGCGAGCTGATGTATACGTACGATCGGCTATTCACCGAATACAATCACACGGTGGCACAGATTCTGCTCACGGGCTCGGATTTCTCCGCGCCCGATCGACACGAAAATTTTAACAACACTATTTTCCGTTTGTTGGAGTTGGGCGCGCTCCCGATTATTAACGAGAACGACACCATCGCTACCGACGAAATCAAGGTGGGCGATAACGACACCCTTTCTGCGCTCGTTGCGGTGAGCGTGAATGCCGATCTACTCGTCATTTTATCGGACGTGAACGGATTGTATTCTGCCGATCCCCGAAAGGATAAAAACGCCGCGCTGCTGCGCTCCGTTCCTCTGATCACGGAAGAAATTGAAGCGCTTGCGGGCGGTGCAGGCTCTGCGCTTGGCACGGGTGGTATGAAAACGAAAATCCACGCGGCGAAGCTGTGCGCGGAAAACGGCTGCGAAACCGTGATCGCAAATGGCAAATCCCCCGCCCTTTTATACGAGATCGTGGCGGGGATTAAAGGAAAGTATACGAGGTTTTTTGCGAAATGAAAAGTATGCAGGAAATTTTAACGGGAGCAAAAGCAGCGGCGCGCAAGGCTTCCGCTTTGACGAGCGAAATAAAAAACGCCGCTCTTCTTGCTATGGCAGATTCGTTGCAGGCGGGCACAGACGAAATTTTAAAGGCAAATCAAGTCGATCTTGAAAACGCAAAAGGCGTATTGCCCGACGTAATGCTCGATCGGTTGCGTTTGGACGAAAAACGTATTTCGGCGATGGCGCAGGGCATACGCGAGGTGGCGGCTCTGCCCGATCCGATCGGCGGGGTTTTAGAACGCAACGTTTTACAAAACGGGCTCGTCGTTACCAAAACACGCGTACCGCTCGGCGTGATCGGGATTATTTACGAAAGTCGCCCCAACGTTACTTCCGATGCCGCGGCTCTGTGCTTTAAAAGCGGGAACGCTTGCGTGCTTCGCGGCGGTAAGGACGCTTACCGTTCGTCTGCCGCGATCGTGAAGCTGCTCCGTACCGCGCTTGCGGGTTTGGGACTCGACGAAAATTTCGTCAATCTACCCGAGGATACGTCGCGGGAAAGTGCAAACGCGCTCATGACGGCGGTGGGCTATATCGACGCTCTGATCCCCCGTGGCGGCGCGGGCTTGATCCGCTCGTGCGTGGAAAACGCGAAAGTGCCTTGTATTCAAACGGGTACGGGAATTTGCCATATCTACGTAGACGAACGCGCAGATTTAGAAAAAGCCCTTACAATCGTCGAAAACGCAAAAACTTCCCGCCCTTCCGTTTGTAACGCCGCAGAGGTTTGTTTGGTGCACGAGGCGGTTGCGGAAAGGTTTTTGCCCCTGCTTCAAGATCGGCTCGTGAAGAAACGTTTATCTTCGGGCTTACCTCCCGTGGAGCTCCGTTTAGACGAAAAGTCGTTTGCGCTTCTCGGCGGGAAAAAGGCAGGCGAAAACGATTTCGACACGGAATTTTTGGATTATATTTTGGCAGTAAAAATCGTTTCATCTGTGGACGAGGCGATCGCGCATATCGCTGATCATTCTACGGGACATAGCGATTGTATCGTTACCGAAAACGAAGCGGCGGCGGATAAATTCACGCTTGCCGTCGATAGCGCGGCTGTCTACGTCAACGCTTCTACCCGTTTCACCGACGGCGGGGAGTTCGGAAAAGGTTGTGAGATCGGTATTTCCACGCAAAAATTGCACGCGCGCGGTCCTATGGGCTTGGAAGAGCTCACCTCCTATAAATATATCGTGCGCGGCAACGGACAAATCAGGTGAAATTAAAGAATAGAGAATAAATAATAAAAAAGGAACGTATTAAAATGCGGAGACGCGAGAAAGACGAGAAAGGCGCGGATTTTGCGACGGGAGTTTACTTGGGCGTAAACGAGCGAGCAAAAACGTAAGCCTGACAAAGTATTTCGAAGTGTATACGCATTTTCACAGGAGAAAGATATGGCGAACTACTTAATAGGTTTTATAGGCTGTGGCAATATGGGCGGTGCGCTCGTACGCGCAGCGGCAAAATCGGTGAACGGGGATAAGATCGCCGTTTGCGATTACGATTTGAAAAAAGCGCAAGCACTTGCAAAGGAATGTGGTGCAAGCGTGTTATCGGCAAACGAGCTTGCGAAGAATTGCCGTTTTATCGTTTTGGGCGTGAAGCCTCAAAATATGCAGGAAACGGTTGCGGAATTTGCAAGCGATCTCAAAACCAACGAAAACGCCGTTGTGATCACTATGGCGGCGGGCTTATCCATTTCCGCGATCCGCTCGTTTATCGGCACGAATTTGCCCGTGATCCGTATTATGCCCAACACCCCCGCGCAGGTGGGCGAGGGTATGATTTTATACGATACCCAAGGCGTTTCGAGCGAAGCCGAACGGGCGTTTTTGGATTGCTTTGCAAAAGCGGGCGTGCTTGACAAAATCCCCGAAGATAAGATCGACGCGGCGAGCGCGCTTTCGGGGTGCGGACCTGCGTTCGTGTACGCGTTCGCGGAAGCCCTTGCAGACGGCGCGGTGGAATGCGGCGTGCCCCGCGATAAGGCGGCCTCCTACGCAGCGCAAACGCTTCTTGGCGCGGCGAAAATGCTTTTAACCTACGGACACCCCGCCGATCTCAAAGACGCGGTTTGCTCCCCCGGTGGCACAACGATTGCAGGCGTACACGCCCTTGAAAAAGCAGGGCTTCGAAACGCCGCTATGGACGCGGTGAGCGCGGCGTATAAACGCACGTTAGAACTTAAAAAATAAAACGCCGCTAAAAGAGAAACGAACAGGGCAGGTATGCGATCAATGCATACCTGCCCATTCTATTGCCAAGTGTGATAGAAGTTTGCTTCCTATGGAAAGCGCCGATTCGTCGAAATCCGTTTTCGGGTGATGTAAGGGGTATTCGTACCCCTTTTTCTTTTCCCCCGCACCTATCACGAGCAAAAGCGAGGGTACTTCGTGGGAAAAGTAAGCAAAATCCTCCGAGCCGCCGCCTCGTCCGTCCGTTTTTACGAGTGATTTTTCCCCAAACAGCCTCGTAATCTCCCGTTCAGCAAACGCTACGAGCGTTAAATCGTTTTTAAGCGTGGGGCAACCGCCCAAAAAACGCACGGTTGTCTTTGCTCCAAGCGACTTTGCCGTGTTTTTTGCAATCTCCGTTACCCGATCCTTAATATACGCTCGCGTTTTTTCGTCGTAGGCGCGAAGCGTTCCCTGCATTTCCGCCCTGTCGGCGATCGCGTTCCCCGCGCTCCCCGCTTCCAGCTTGCCCACCGTTAAAACGAACGGATTTTCAACGGCTTGTTCCCTTGCGGGGAGCGTTTGCAACGCAAGCACAATCTGCGCCGAAGCCACGAGCGCGTCGATCCCTTTATGAGGCGTTGCGCCGTGGCAGGATTTGCCTTTCACCCTGATTTCAAAATAGTCGGCGGCAGGCGCGGACGTTTCGCGCGTAGATAAAACGATCGTGCCCGTGGGAAGCTCGCCTCCCGTCGATACGTGCAACGCAAACGCCGCTTGCGGCTTGGGATCATTTAACACCCCCGCTTCAATACAATCCTTTGCGCCCTCCAAAATTTCTTCCGCCGGTTGGAATAAAAGCTTCACGCAACCCCTTAATTCTCGCTCCTTTTCTTTTAAAAGCTTTGCCGCGCCAAGCAGCATTGCGGCGTGCATATCGTGTCCACAAGCGTGCATATTTCCGCTTTTTGCGGCAAACGGCAAGCCCGTATTCTCGTACATGGGTAGTCCGTCCATATCCGCGCGGAGCAAAACGCAACGCTCCGTTTTTTTTCCGATTATCGTTGCGATCCCCGCCTTTCCGCAGTCTTTCGGTTCACACCCCAAAGCCTTTAATTGTTCCTCGATATATTTCTTCGTTTCTTTCAGCGCAAAGCCCGTTTCCGCGCGCTCGTGCAACGCTCTTCTCCATTCCTTGATCATATTTACAGTATACGAAAAAAGCGCGATTTTTAACCGCGCTTTTTTTGTTTATACAAAATGGAAAACGTCAAGATTGCCGCCAGCGGAAAGAGTAAGCCCGTGAGCATACCCGCTTTCATAGCGAGCTGTTCCACGCCAAGCCCTAACGTTTCCGCAAGTCCTGCCGCCCACGGCGCGGCGATCACGCCGTCGGTTACGAGCCCTACGAGCTGCGGTCCTATCGACGCCCCCATATCCCCGCCTGATGCCATCATTGCATAAATGAACACCCCGCCCGTCGGGAATTTATCCGAGCCTACGACAAGTGAACCGGGCCATAGCATCGACACGAAAAGCCCCGTCAGCGCGCAAGCGATCAGCCCCATCACCGGCACGGGCGAAATTGCCGCGATTAGATAACAAGCCGCCGCTCCAATCGCGCTTAATAAAAGTATTTTTTCTATGTTTTTGCCGTATTTGGCGTAAAGCGTACGACCGAGCGCGAGCATAAGAGCGAAAAGCGCCACGCCGAACACGTCGCCCCAAATTTTGGGAATATACAAAGCTTGTTCTAAATAACTCGAAGCCCATTGCTCCATAATCAATTCGCTCGCGCCTCCGAAGAAGATTGCGAATACGCAAAGCCAAAGGTTTTTTTGCTTGAAATAGGCGAGCGCGCCCGAAGTTTTTTCAGGCGTCTGCATTTGCGGGAGCTCCGCGCCACAAAAGAGCGCGCACGCTACGAGCGGAACGGCAATAAGCGCAAACGCGAGATAATACCAATTCTCTCCGCCAAACGCGAGCAAATATAACGTGCCCACGATCACTACTCCGACCACGCCCCACGCGTAGACCGAATGGAGCTTACTCATTTCCCGTTCGGGATTTTCGGCAGGGAGCGCGGCGATCACGGGACTGATTAAAACCTCCGAAAGCCCACTACTTGCCGAGAACACGAGCGTGCCCGCGATCAACCCTACGTACGCCGCTTGTGGATACAAATAAGGAATCAACGCAAACAATAAAAGTCCCGTTGCCGTTAAAACGGGCGTAAATTTCACCGTTTTCTGAATATTGAATTTATGCGAGAAAAAGGAAAAAATTAAATCTACGCAAAGCTGGGTAAAAAAATTGACGAGCACCAAAAGTCCAAGTTGGGAATACGAAAGCCCGTAAAGCGAGCGGAACGAGAGAAAGAGCAGAGGGGAAAGATTCCCCACCACCGACATGGAAACGTTGGTTGCATAGCAACCGTATTTAACTCTTTGATCGTTTTTCATAACCAATTTATTATAGCACTTCCCCGCCCCAAAAGCAAGCATAAAACAGCTTCGTTTTTGAAAAATAATCCCCTTTTCCCCACGCTCCCGAGCGCAAAAATTGCGCTCGGGAGCATTTTTCTAAAAAAATAACAATTTTTGAGAAAGTACGCAAAAACGCTTTACAACTTTATCGTAATAAAGTATAATACTTACACAAATTTAATTCAGCAAGATAAAGCGGTGAAGTTTTATCAAAGGAGCAAATTATGAAAAAATTTTTTACGTTTTTAGCAACGGTGCTTGCGAGCGTGTTCTGCTTGGGCATCTTTTCGTCTTGTAACAAACAGACGGTTACCGTCGGCTACACCAACTATCCGCCTATGAATTACACCGACGATAACGGTAAGCTCGTGGGTTTTGACACCGAGCTCGCGGAAAAAGTGTTTACCGATCTTGGCTATGAAGTCAGATTTAAGCTGATCGACTGGGCAAACAAGTATACAGAAGTCAATTCGGGCACGGTGGATTGCCTTTGGAACGGTTTCACCGCAAACTGCGCGGACGACGACGGCGTACAACGTGCGGATAAAGTCGATTTTTCCTATAATTATATGACGAACGCACAGTGTGTGATCCGTCTTGCAACCTCTGCCGAGCTTTCCTCGAAAGCAGCGCTTGCAGGCAATTCCGTCGCCTACGAAGAAGGTTCGGCAGGCGAATCGTACGTGGCGGACGTTACGGGTGTAAACACCAAACCCGTAACCTCGCAAATGGACGCGGTGAGAGAGGTTAACGCGGGTACGGCGCAATACGCAGTCGTAGACGTGCTTTTAGCGAAATCGATCGTCGGGCAAAGTGATTTTGCAAACGTCGTCATCAACGAAAGTATCGTTATCGACGCGGAATACTATGCGATCGGGTTCAAAAAAGACAGTGAGCTGACGGCAAAAGTCAATGAAAAGCTCGTTGCGCTTGCCGAGAGTGGCTTCCTCGCGACGCTCGCGGAAAAGTACGAACTTTCCACGCAGGTGATCACCGATTACAGCGATCAAATCAAATAAGAAGGGAAGAACGTTATGGATTTTCTTACCGTTACGCAAAGCCTTCTCGAAGGCTTTGCGGTAACTTGCTTATTATTCCTTTTAACCCTCATTTTAGCGATCCCCTTGGGGCTTTTGATCGCCTTTTGCACGATGAGCAAGATCAGCGCAGTAAAAGGCACGTTTAAGGTAATCGTGTGGGCGATTCGTGGCGTACCCTTGATGTTACAGTTATTTATCGTGTACTATCTCCCAGGAATGCTCTCGCCTACCGGCTTAAATCCGTTTGGACGATTGGATAATTTTTTATATTTCAACCTCGGAATCGACAACGGCGGCGCGTTAATCGCAACGCTTATTGCGTTCGTAATTAACTACGCGGCGTACTTTTCCGAAATCTTCCGCGGTGGTATTGAATCTATTTCCAAAGGACAGTATGAGGCAGGACAGGTTTTGGGTATGACCAAAAGACAGATTTTTTTCAAGGTCGTTTTAATGCAAGTGGTTAAGCGCATTATCCCCCCTATGAGCAACGAAATTATCACCCTCGTTAAAGACACCGCTTTGGCGCGCGTGATCGGCGTGATCGAAATTATCAAGGTCGCAGATATGTTCGCAAGCAAGGCGATTATTTGGCCTCTCTTTTACACGGGCGCGTTCTATCTCGTGTTCGTGGGACTTTTGTCCGTGCTCTTTAACTTTATCGAAAAGAAATTATCCTATTACAAGGTGTGAAAATGGCGTTTTTGGAAGTAAAAGATTTACGTAAAAATTTCGGCGATACGAACGTTCTTAAAGGCGTATCCTTTGAAATGAACAAGGGCGAGGTGGTATCCGTTATCGGCTCTTCGGGCAACGGCAAAACCACCCTTTTGCGGTGCTTGAATTTCTTGGAAACACCCGACGGCGGCTTAATTACCGTAGACGGGGCACAAATCTTCCCCGTGGAAACGACGAATAAAAAGAAATCACAATGCAACGCAAGGTTCGGTATGGTATTCCAAAATTTTAACCTCTTTCCGCAATACGACGCGCTTGAAAACGTTACACTTGCTATGAATCTTCGCGTGGAAAACGAGCTGAAGGAACGCAAGATCAAGGGCGCGGAGAAAAAGCGTTTACGTAAAGAGGCGAAAGAAAAAAACGAGGAGCTTGCCAAATCGCTCCTCTCGCGCGTGGGGCTTGCCGATAAAATGGCAAATTACCCCTGCGAGCTTTCAGGCGGTCAACAACAGCGCGTGGCGATTGCGCGCGCGCTTGCTATGTCCCCCGATATACTCTGTTTCGACGAGCCTACCTCCGCGCTCGATCCCGAACTGACGGGCGAGGTACTCAAGGTTATTAAAGGATTGATCGACGAGGGCAGAACGATTATTATCGTAACGCACGAAATGGGGTTTGCGCGAAACGTTTCGGATAAAATTATTTTTATGGCTAACGGCGTGATCGAGGAAATAGGTACGCCCGAACAGATATTCGACCACCCCAAAAGTGAAAATACGAAAGCGTTTTTGGCAAAAGCCGACGAGCAGATATAAGAGGTGATAAAGATGACGTTGAAAAAAGACGGCGAAATGCTCAAAGACCTTTATTCACAGCTAATCAAGATAGAAACGGAAGAGGAATGTGCTAAATTCTTGGGCGATCTTTGCACGGTTAAGGAATTAGAGTCGATGGCGCAACGCCTGCAAGCCGCAAAAATGCTACTCGACGGTAGAACCTATCAAGAAATTACCGCGCAAACGGACATCTCCTCCGCAACTCTTGCGCGCGTGTCTAAATGCGTGCGCTACGGCGACGGCGGGTATGAAAGTATTATTAAAAAGTGAATGAAAAAAAGGTTGTCCGAATCGAACAACCTTTTTTTGATTGCTTGTTTTTTACAGTAAGCTTAAAAGCCAACCCATAACGTTGAAGTTTGCAAATACCGCCACGCAAACGAGCGACACCGTGCTCATAATTTTAATCAAAATATCGAGCGAAGGACCGACCGTATCTTTGAGCGGATCGCCGACCGTATCGCCGACGATTGCCGCGTCGTGCGTTGCCGTACCTTTGCCTTCGCCCTCTACGCCGCCCGCTTCGATAAACTTCTTCGCGTTATCCCACGCGCCGCCTGCGTTGCCCGTGAAGATCGCGAGCATAATCGCCGAAAGCGTTGCACCGATCAACACGCCGCCGACGAAGTACGCGCCGAACAAGAAGCCGCAAACAACGGGGAAGGCGATCGCAACGATCGCGGGCGCGATCATCTCTTTTAACGCGCCTTGCGAAGAGATCGTGATACATCTCGTGTAATCGGGACGTCCCGTGCCGTCTAAAATGCCAGGGATTTCCTTAAACTGACGACGAACCTCCGTAACCATATTTCTCGCCGCTTTCGCCACCGAATTGATGAGCATACCGCTAAATAAATACGGAAGCGCCGCACCCACTACTGCACCGACGAGTACGTCGCGCGAGATAATATTCAAAAGTAGATTTTCCATAAACGAATACAGATAGCTACTCATCATAGAAACGGTTGCAAGCGCAGCCGAGCCGATTGCAAAGCCCTTGCCGATTGCCGCCGTCGTGTTACCCACGCTATCCAGCTTATCCGTGATCGTGCGCACCTCTTTATCGAGCCCGCTCATTTCCGCAATACCGCCAGCGTTATCGCTAATCGGACCGTAGGTGTCTACGGAAACGGTCGTTGCTACGAAGCAAAGCATACCCATTGCCCCGCAACCTACGCCGTACATACCGCCGAGCGCGTAGCAAATAAAGATTGCCGCGCCAAGACATACGACGGGAAGCATACAGGAAATCATACCCGTTGCCATACCCTGCGTGATCGTGAGCGCAGGTCCTTCCTTACTCGCGCGAGCGATCTTTTTCGTAGGCTTATAATCGTAGCTCGTGTAGTATTCGGAAATGATACCAATTACGATACCTACCGCAATACCGACAGCCGCCGCCACCCAAGGCGTGAGCTTACCGAGCGTAAAGCCTGCCGCTTTAAACGCCGCGTCCTCAAAGCCGTTAAAGAAGAAGAAACAAAGCACGAAACCGAAAAGGATTGCAAGCCCTGCCGATATGTACGTTGCCAAATTCAGCTCCAAGTGCGGATCGTCGGAAAGCTTTTTCTTGAAAAGCGGGAACGCGATTCCGAGCACGCAAGAAATCAAGCCGATTCCTGCAAACAAAATGGGGAACATTACCATTCTCGTATACAAAGCAACGGGGATCAAGGCACTATGTGTAAACAACTCGATTGCGAGGATCGCGCAAGACATAACCGCGCCCACGTAGCTCTCCAAAAGGTCTGCACCCAAACCTGCTACGTCGCCAACGTTATCGCCTACGTTATCGGCAATCGTCGCGGGGTTTCTCGGATCGTCCTCGGGAATGTGCGCTTCCGTTTTTCCAACGAGATCCGCGCCCATATCCGCCGCTTTCGTATAGATACCGCCGCCAACGCGGTTAAACATAGCGATAATTGAACAACCGAGCGCATACCCCGAAAGGATCAGCGACAACGAATAGCTCTGCCCCGTGATCGGGTTGATATTCGTTTTTACCACGCCTGCCGCTACGGGCTCTAACATACCCATACCAACACCGAATACGAAATATACGATCAAAATACCCAAAAGCGCGAAACCCGCTACGCAAAGTCCCATAACCGAACCGCCACGGAACGCCACCTTCACCGTTTTGCCCGTGTTACGGGTGTTATTTGCCTCGTTCGCCACGCGCACGTTCGCGTACGTCGCGATCTTCATACCAATCAAGCCCGCCGACGCACTCATTACCGCGCCGATTACGAACGCCACGCCCGTTTCCCAGGAAATGACGAGCCCTAAAAGCACGGCGATCGCGCTACCTATCATCGCTACGATTTTATATTCGTAACGAATGAACGCGTTCGCCCCCTCTCTGATCGCCGCCGCGATCTCTTGCATACGCTCCGTTCCCTCTTTCATTTTCCGAACGAGATAAAAATTGAGCGCGGCAAAAGCTACCGCTAACACGACGGCAAAAAATACGATTAACATTAAAAAATTCATAAAAACCTCCTGCCTTTTTGGGTTTTCACCCTAATCTTGTTACAGTATACAAGAAATCGCCGAAAAAGTCAAATAAAAAGCGGGCGGTTTTTGTCAAAATCGCCCGCTTTACAGCATTTACGAAAGATTGTAACATTTTTTTGAAAGAATTACGGAGGCTTTTTCGCCGTCCGTTTTTTCCTTTCGTCGATTATTTGTCGAAGTTATCTACGAATTCTTGACCGTATTTTTCAATCGCGTGTACGAGACAAAGCTCTACGTCCTCTTCGTATTGCACGACCGAGATCTTGGCATCACATTCCTTGTGATCGCAAACACCGTCGTCGTGCGGTTCGCCGCAACCTGCAAAACAGAAAAGCGCAGCAGTCGTCGCCAATACGGAAACGAGAATGGTTCTTATTTTTTTCATATCGGAAAACCTCCTAAAATTTATTCTGTTATTATTATAACACGCAAAAGAAGTTTTGTCAAGCGTTCAACTCGTTTTCCTTTTGCTCGCTTGGGGCAAATCATAAATAAAAAATTGTTCGTTTTCACAAAAAATGTTCTTTTCGTTACAGAAAAAATTTTTTGAAAAATTTTTAAACGTTTTCTTTACTTTTCCTTTCGCCTATGTTAAAATATATTCGTAAATCAGTTGCGGATCGCAACGAAATAAATACGCTCATCATTTTCCCCCTTATCATATAGGTAATCGGCTTGGAATCGCAAGATTTCGAGCCGATTATCGTTTTGGGTGCAATGCAAAAACGATCCCCTGCGCTTCCTCGCGCAGGGGTATACTTTTTTTCTTTGTTTTCATATTCAGTTGTAAGGGCGTTCTATCTTTCCGATCCGCGTTTTTTCGAACTCAATTTCCTTGCGAATATTTCGCGCCTTTACCTTTTGCAGATCTCTTATTTTTCACGCCCCTTATGCTGCGTGTTCATTGGACTAATCTCCTTTTTTCACTTCTTTGTTAAAGTACCGCTTTGTCCGACTAAAAATCATCTCCGTCGCACCTCCTTTAACCGTTTTTTCCTTTTTCTGCTTCCCCAACTCGGGCTAACCTAAACCGTTGGAGTATCCTCGGTAATCATCTCGACTGCTCGCTCCTATCTTTATTTCCCGCCTCTATCGCTTGGCGGACGCGCGTTCCGAACAAAACCTTGATTTCGTCAAATTCATTCGTCGTTCGTGCCTTATCAATACCCTTCCTGCTTTTTCAAGCCCTCGCGTTCGCCTACCGAGTGCTCGTCAGCTCTCCATCTGCCCCGCTTTCGGAAACGTTATTGATATTCCTCCTGATCTTGGTAAGGAATCATCGCTTTTCGTACCCTCCTTGCCTTTTATTTCTTCGCCGTGTCCCGACGGCACTTTGCCACAACCTTTGCGGCGATCGCTAATTGTGCATTGGCGTTTCTCCATTGTTATTTTTGAAAGATTGAAACATTTTTTGTGTTTCCCTTTCTCTTTGTACTTCTATTATAGCACAAATTTTTCATTTGTCAAGCGTTTTTGGAAAAAAAATTAAAAAAATTTTTTGCAACGAAAAAGGCGGGCTTTTCGCCCGCCTAATCTAATACTTTATTTAATCGTCGATTTCTTTACCGAATTGGGTTAATAAATCCTTATCCCGCACGACCGCGCCGCCGCCGAGTACCGTTGCAAATTGCGGTTCTTCGCACACGTGATAGCGCATTTCCAGCTTTGCGCCGATATATTGCGGTAAATAGGGAATTTTCATCACCCCGCCCGATAAGAACACGCCGTTTCTATTCACCGTTGCCGCCACCTCTGCGGGTAATTTTTTAAGCACCGCGCCCGCGTATTCAAGAATTTTATCCACGTAGCCGCGCAAGCAATCGGCTATATCCGTCGCTTGGACGGAGGATGCGGCAGGGCGAAGCGTTTCCACGGAGCTACCCTCCGCCACGATCGCGCCGCGCGCGGCAGGCGAAAACGAGCCGATCTCGTTTTTAATCCGTTCCGCCGTCAACGCCCCGATCCGCAGTTTATTCACTTTCGCTACTCTTTGTAAAACGTGCGAATCCATATTATTCCCGCCGATGTTCATAGAAAGCCCCGCGATAATGCCGTCTGCCGACACTACTGCAACGTTGGTTACGCCGCCGCCTATATCTATACAGAACACGGGATCGGAATCGGTTAAAATCGCACCCGCGCCCACCGCCGCCAAATACGGCTGTTCGACGAAATATACCCGTTTAAGCCCACATTCTTCTGCCAAAAGCATATAATTGGAAAGTACGCGATCGCTCGCACCACAAGGCACGGAAAGCAAAATTTGTGCGCGGGAAAGCGCGGAGGCTTTCACGCCCACGCGCGATAAAAATTCGCCGAGCATTGCCGCTGCAAGTCGCATATCCACGATCTCGCCCTCGTAAACGGGGTAAATAATACTCGTATATTCCGCGGTTTTGCCGATCAGACTTTTTGCCTCCTTCCCGATCGCTTTTACGTCCCGTTCCTCGCCCGCCACCGCCACGCAGGACGGTTCGGCAAGCACGATACCGCTACTCGTATCCGCACGGTAAATTTTCGTTACCGACGAGCCCAAATCAATCGCAAGCTTCCACATACTTTTCTCTCCTTATTCATTTCATACCTGCCCGCTTGTTTTTCCGTTCGTCAAATACCTGCCTGCTTGATCATACGCGCGCAAAGCTCCACCGGCAAGCCGATTACGTTGGATAAGCTGCCCTCGATCGAACGCACCAAGCCGCCGTCTTGAATCCCGTATGCACCCGCCTTATCCATAGGCGAACCCGTTTTTACGTAGGCTTCGATCTGCGAAGCGGAAAGCGTTTCAAAATGCACCAGCGTACGATCGGAAGCGACGAGCGTTTCCCGTTTTCCTGCTTTGGGATAGGAAATACATACCCCCGTGAACACCTCGTGAGATCTCCCCGACAGAGCGGCGAGCATACGCTTTGCCTCTGCCTCGTCCTTGGGCTTTCCAAGCGTTTTGCCGTCTAAACACACGATCGTGTCCGCGCCGAGCACGGCTTTCCCGTTTGCTTCGGAGCGGGAAGCCACCTCCGTCGCCTTTTGCGCGGCGAGTGCTTCCACGAGTCTTGCGCCCGTAAGAGCGTGTAAATCTTCTTCGCCTTGGGCGGGCATAATTTCAAAATTTTCAATTAGTTCGCCGAGCAATTCTTTTCGCCGCGGCGACGCGCTTGCCAAAATCCATTCCATATCTATCTAAAAAGCCGCTCGTCGTAAGCGGCTTTTCCTCTTTTTACAAAATTTCGAGATTTTTTCTAAACGCGCGCTTAAATTCGGGGTTCGCCGAAGCCGCGTCGCGAAGTTCGAGCGACGCGTCGCCCGCCACTTCCGTTTTCATAATCACGGAATCGCCGAGTACGTCGCAATTCAAGCCCGTTACCATACCGCACCGCGTTCTGTCAAGACTTTCCGCAAGGCGCAAGAGTACGCCCAACTTCTTCACGGCATCGAAATCGTCCTCGTTTACTACGTCTTTATATTTTTGCCATTCGGACATAGGAATATTCTCGCCGTTATGACACCCCGCCACGAATGCCGCAATTACGATTTCGCGGTGCGTTGCACCGTAGATTGCCGAATTTAAAATTACGTACCTGCTGTGCTTTGCGTGGTTATAAAAACGCATACATTGCCCCACGTCGTGCGCGTACGCCGCAATCTTCAAAATTTTCAGATACTGCCTTGAAAATTTATGCAATACGCGCAACTGTTTGAACAGCTGAATGGAAAGTTGAATGACGTGCTCCACGTGTTTTACGTCGCAACCGGCGTATTTGACGAGCGTATCAAGACTGAACGAAAGTACGTCGGAAATAGGCTTTTCTTGCGTAATGGGCAACGCCTGATTAACCAAAAGTCCCTCGCGAAGTCCGCAACTGCCGATCGTGAACATCTTAATATTCATATAGGAAATGAACGACTTCACGATCGCCGCCGCCGCAGGCATAATGTCCGCGCGGTGCGGGGAAAGTCCCTTAATCTTCTTGCGCTTGTCCACGTCCAAGCAGCGGAGCATATCGTAGATTCCGATAAAATCCTCGTCCGCAATTTTATAATTGTGGGGCGTGTCGAGGGGATATTTGCGCACGAGCTTGTTAATTTTAAACAAGTTCCGAAACGATCCGCCCACGCCGATCATCTGTACTTCGGGATCGACTTCTTTCAGCCAATCAATCTTTTTGAGCTGTTCGGTGAAAAATTCTTCCACGTGCGCCGCCGCTTCCTGCGGGGTTGGATCACTCTTAAAAAGATCGGTAAGCGTTACTGCGCCAAAGGGCAAGGACGCGTAATTGAGCAAATTTCTACGGTTATAATAAATGATTTTCGTGCTTCCACCGCCGATTTCGAGAATCAAGCCCTTGGGAATATCCATAGAGTTGATCACCCCGCGATAGACGAGCATTGCTTCCTCTTCCTCCGACAGTACGCGAACGGTGATGTTGCAGGAAACTTGAATTTCGTCGAGGAAAGAGCGTTGGTTTTTCGCCTTGCGCACCGCCGCCGTTCCCACCGCAATAATCCGCTCTACGCCGCTTGCGTCGCAAAGTCGTTTAAACGTTTTCAACGTTTTGATCGTTTCCGCGATCCGTTGCGGCTTTAAAAAGCCGTCGCGATCCATATCCTGTCCCAGACGAACACTCTCTTTGAGTTCGTCCACCACCATATACCTACCTTCGGTGAACAATTCCGCGATCACCAGTCTTGCCGTGTTTGAGCCTAAATCAATAATACCGATTTTTTCCACTTTTTACCTATCCTTATTCGTGATTACCGAAAAACATTTTCCCATAGTTTACCACATAAAATCGGTTTTGTAAATACCATTTTGAAAAATTTTTTACCCTTTTATCAATTTTCTTCATTTTTGACATTTTCGCAGGGTTTTTTTGTGCATTTTTTCATAAAATATCGCAAAAAACCGTCGAAGCGACTTGTAAACACCCCTCTTTTATGTGCTTTTTGCACGATAAAAACCCACGAAGGCAAGTCCGATCAAAAATGCGCCGAACGCTTTTTTTAGCGTTTCCGACGGAAGAGAAGAAGCGAGCAGAACGCCAAGCAAGGAAAGCGCGAGCGCAGGCAAAATAATCCATAAAACGCCTTGCGTTTTTAAAAGTCCGTTTTCCGCGTGCGTTTTGAGCGCGCACACGCTCATAGGCAAAAAAGAAAAGAGATTCGCGCATTGCGCGATCTTTTGCTCCACGCCCCCAACGAGCGTTAAAAGCGGAATGGTTACCGTGCCGCCGCCCATACCCATTCCCGCCGGCACGCCCCCTAAAAATCCAAGCAATAAATAAAGATAAAAACTCATAAAAAACCTCGTTTGCGCCCTATGGGGCGTGATATACTCGCTTCGCTCGTGCGATATGTCGCCTACGGCGACGTTTCGGAATTATTCGATAGCGCAACGCTTCCGCGTTGCATATCGCGCCCGTCAGGGTATATCGCAACTCACGTTTTTGAAAAAAACAAAAACGCGCCCGCCAAAAGCTGTAACGCGGCAAAAATCAGATTGACGGTTTTCGTGGGCAATTTGCCCAAAAGCTTAGCACCCAAAGCCCCGCCTACGCTCACTCCGATCGCGGTGGGCACGAGCACGGTGGGCTCGTAGTAGCCGCGGATCGCGTAGAGAATAAACGAGAACAGCGACACGGGCAAGATCACCAAAATTGCGGTCGCGTGCGCCGTCTTTTCACGCAAACCCGTTTTGGTAAGCAAAGGTACGGCGATCATACCGCCACCACCGCCGAATAGACTATTCGCCGCACCGACGAGCCCGCCGCAAAGAAGTCTTTTTCCCGCCAGCGTTTTACTTTGTTCCATATCTTTCCACCTCAAAGGGGTTTTACGCCCTATTTCATAGACATTTTGCGTAATTTTTTGCAAATTATCAAACTTTTTCCCGCTTTGTACGCCGTAAACGCTTGCCAAGAAAGTCATTTTGTATTAAAATAGTATAGCGTGGTATTTTTCTACGCGGAATTTTTGAAACGAAAATACGAAAAACAGGTGGTGCTATGAAACGCAACAACGGACGCAAGAATAAACTTCTTGCACTTCTTTTATCGACAATGATGCTCGCTTCGGCGGGCGCGGGGCTTGCCTCGTGCGCGGATGGTGGAGATTCCTCCTCCTCGTCGTCAAGCTCTTCCTCTTCGACGAGTACGAAGGTGGATAAAGGCGTCGTGAAAAACGCCGGTTTTGAAATGGACGATTACAAAGAATCAACCCCCATTATCACCTCCGTCAACGGCTGGACGCGTTCGGTCAACTCGGTTACGAGCGGTAGTGCGCTCTCGTCCAAAACGGCGAGCGGCGTCGTAGATACGACGAAATGGTCGGACGTTACGAAAGCGAATTTCGAGGGCGAAGATTTTACCAAATGGTCGGAAGCGAAAGCGGAAGAGCAATGGGATACTATGTCCATCAAAGACAAGCTCGCCTACTACGAGGCTTGGGAGGACACCAATAAAGACGACGATAAGGACGTAGACGATCTTGATTTCTACGAATCGTTCAATATCGACCTTGAAGACGTGCCCGATTGCGAAAATCCCAAAACGCACGACTGGACGGAAGAAAACGCGGCAAAAGACGATTTCAACGCCAACGTTTTGATGATCCACAACGAATATTCCAACAGTACCTACGACGATTTCGGTACGGCGCAGAAGTTCACCTCTTCCACGAGCGTTACCGTTTCCGCGGGCACGAGTGCGAAATTCTCCGTTTGGGTGAAAACGAGCGATCTCACCTCCACCACGACGGGTGGCGACGTACAGCCTGCCGTGGACAAGGGCGCGTATATTAGTATTACCAACTCTTTGGGTTCGTCCTCGCTCGATCCTTTGGAAGTGAAAAATATCAACACCGAGGGCGTAAACACGCACAACGGTTGGGTGAAATATCAATTCTATCTCAAAGGCGCGACGTACGTCGATTCCACGTTCACAATCGTTTTGGGGCTTGGACAAAGCGGCGGTACGGACAGAAGCCAATACGTAAACGGCTACGCGTTCTTCGACGATATTCAATGTGAAATTATCTCCAACGACACGTACGACGCAGACGTACAGAGTGGCGCGAAAACCGTTTATTTCGATAGCGAGAAAGCGGATAAAACGGTGAATACGGCGGAGGAAAATTTCGACGTATACGCGATTGACTTCTCCACGGCGGCAACGGCGGAAGCTTGGAACGTGCTCGACGGCGCTTGGAACGTTGCTCCGACGACGGAAACGAGAAATGGAAAAACGTATACGGCGGTGGATCACTTCGGCGTTGCGACGACGAACGACGTGAAAAAGGTGTTCGCCTCCAAAACGGCTATGGCGAACGAGAATAACGAATACCTCACTTCCGTTTATAACAACTATTTCAAGGACAGCGCGTTTATCGGCGATAACGATAAGGTGCTTATGCTCCTCTCCGTAGACGGCGCGGCGTATACCGCGAAATCGGATGCGACGAAAATTACGCTCGCTCCCGATACCTACGCGGCAATCTCGTTCTTCGTGAAAACGTCGGCTATGGACGGCGCAACGGGCGCGAACGCAACGCTGATCGACGGCACGAACAAAACGGCGATTTCCTCTATCGACACCACGACGATCGCCACGACGGACGTTAGCGAGGACGAAAAGGACATCTACGACGGTTGGGTACGTTGCTACTTCTTCGTTTCTAACGAAACGGAAACGAGCAAGGATTTCACGATTGATTTCGGCTTCGGTCCTACAACCGTTCTCGACACGACGAAGTCCTCTTATACGACGGGCTACGCGGCGTTTACGAAATTTGAATATTACGACTTTGATAATAACAAAAAGGCGTTTGAGAGCGCGGCAAGCGGCACGCACGCGAAAATCGTTTCGCTTACGGGCTCGGAAGAGGAAGCAAGTGGCGACAGCGGCTTCGATTCCGCGGCGGCAGTACCCTCCAACGCGATTGAAACGGGCTATGCAAATCCCAAGAATTATAAAGGTATTTACAGCGACAGCGACTACGTAAACGGTGGCGGCAACGGCACGAAAACCGACATCAACCAAAACGAAAACGCAGGGCTTTTGAACAAGGAGTACGCGGATAATTATACGACGATTCTTTCACAACTCGGCGGCGCAGGCGCAACGTGGGATACGGTGTTTGGAAGCGACACCACGCAACCACTCGTGATCTATAACGCGGAGACGCAAACGAAGCCTTACGGCTTTATCGGCAAAGCTACGACGATCTCCGCCGATTCGTATACGACCGTTTCCTTGCGCGTAAAAGTAAGCCAAGGCGCAACGGCAAGCGTATACCTCGTGGATATGGACGACGAAACGCACGAAAGCTTCCTTTCCGTAGATCGGAAACTCACGTTCTGGTATGACGACGACGGCAACGTTTGCGCGGACGATCCCGCTTCCAAGAACGTCAATAAGAATAAGAACGTGGCGTTTAAACTGCAAGCGAACGGACTTTATAAAGTCAATTCCGCTTGGAGCGGCGCACAAGGCTTGAACGCAAACGATTATTATGCCAACCTTTCCGCTTACGAAAAGGATAGCGCAGGCAATTTGATCGTAGCGGAGGGCGGCGTTTCCTACGATTACACGGATAAATGGAAAAACGACGGCAACGACGGTATTGCGTTCTATTATAATAAGGACAACGACACCTACTACGCGGACAGCGATAAAACGGTTGCCGTGAAAGACTTCGCCTCGGTGAGCGCGCTCAAACCCCGTTACACGGCGGAAGAGGGCAATGCACTGAAAGTGGAAGTAACGGGCGCGGTAGCAACCCCCGTATGGCAGACGGTTACGTTCTATATCCACACGGGCGATCAAGAGAAGAATTACCGCCTCGAAGTGTGGAACGGCGATAGAGAGAGCAAAGTGAACGGCGCAAACTCGTACGTCATTTTCGACGCGTATTCCCCTGCCGCTGTGGATGAAAAATTCGCAACGCTGATTGATCAACGCGTGGAAGAAATCGACGCGAACGAGGAGCTGGGCTCGTATTTTGAAAGCGTGTTCTCTTTCTACGACAGCGCGAAATTCTTGCGTTACGATCAAACGGCAGATAAGAACGAAGTCGGCAATTCCTACGAGAGCTATCTCTCCTCTGCGTACACGGCAAGCGTGGCGTATCTGGAATACGCGCAAGGCGGCGAATACGAAATCTACGCCGATTACGCACTTACAGAAACGACGGTAACGGCGGACGTAAATGCGGACGACAAAGAAGAAGAGGAAGAAGAAACGCCGACCGATCCCACGAACGTTCTGCTTCTTGCAAGCTCGATCGCAATCGCAGCGGTGCTCGTGTTTGCGGTGATTAGCTTGATCGTGAGAAAGCTTTTGGCGCGTAAACGCAGAAAACGTGGCGCAGGCGCTTTGGCTAAATCAATCAAAGAGAAAAAGAATAAATAAGCCCTACGGCTTATGAAATCGTAAGCCCCGCCCTTTAACAGGGCGGGGCTTCGCTTATGCAACGAGTTCAAGGAAGAAAGCGCCCCTGCTTTGCGAATGCAAAGCAGGGGCGCGGTTTTATTTCACTTTTTATTCTTCCGTCGTTTCCGTCGTTTCCGTCGCTTCTTCGACTTCCGTTTCCCCGATTAAGTCTTCGGGGCTCAAATCCGCCGCCGTTTCTTCGGGAGCTTGCGTTTCCGCTTCGTCGTCGCGTTCGGTTACGTCCACCGTTGCAACCAAGCTATCCTTGACGTTCATAACTCTCACACCGCGGGTAGCTCTGCCGATTTGGCTGATGGTGTCCGCGTGCATACGGATAATCGTGCCGCCCGTGGTGATAATCATAATATCGTTTTCGTCGGTTACGAGCTTCATATTCACAAGATACCCTGTCTTATCGTTGAACACGCCCGCCTTGATACCTTTTCCGCCGCGGCTTTGCAAACGGTAATCGTCAAATTTCGTTCTCTTGCCGTAGCCGAGGGAGGTAAGCGTGAACAGATCCTGCTCGGGATCGACGATCAGCATATCCACCACGACGTCGCCTTTTGCAAGGTTCATAGCGCGAACGCCTTGCGTCCCTCTACCCGTCGGGCGCACGTCCTCTTCGTGGAAGCGAATACACTTGCCGCCTTGGGAAGCAATAAAGATTTCGTTATCGCCATTGGTAAACTGCACGGAGATCAAACGATCGTCCTCCAAAAGTTTGATCGCGATCTTGCCGTTTTTGGGGATACGGCTAAATTCACTCGTCGCCGTCTTTTTAATCAAGCCTTTTTGCGTTGCCATAACGAGATAGCCAACGCCGTCCTCTTTTACGGGCAACACCGTTTCAATCTTTTCGCCTTGGTCAAGCTGCACGATATTGACGACGGCTCTGCCGCGCGCCGTGCGGTTGGCTTCGGGGATCTCGTAGCCCTTGATCGAATACACTTTCCCAAACGAAGAGAAGAGCAAAATGGGATCGTGGGTACAGGATACGAACATCTTCTCCACGTAGTCCTCGTCTTTCGGTCTGTGCGCGGTAATACCTCTACCGCCGCGACCTTGCGCTTTATATTCCGCCACGGGCAAACGCTTGATATAGCCAGAGTGCGTAAGCGAGATTACCACGTCCTCGCGATCAATCAAGTCTTCGTCGTCGATATTGCCGTAATCGACGGAAATTTCCGTTTTTCTCGGTGAAGGGTACTTGTTTTTGATTTCCGTAAGATCGTCGCGAATAATCTGCATAACGCGGCTTTCGTTCGCCAAAATATCTTTGAGATCGGCGATCGTCGCTTGCAGCGCGGAAAGCTCGTCTTTGAGCTTTTCCACTTCCAACGAAGTGAGTCGTTGAAGTCGCATTTCCAAAATCGCGTTCGCTTGCTTTTCGTCCAGCTCGAACGCATTCGTGAGTGCTTCGATTGCCGAGTTTTTATCCGCGGATGCTTTGATAATTTTAATGACTTCGTCCACGTTCGCAAGCGCGAGCACGAGCCCTGCGATAATATGCGCGCGTTCTTCCGTCTTGTTCAAATCGTAGCGCGTTCTGCGCGTGATCACTTCCTTTTGGTGATTCAGATAATGATATAAAATATCGCGAATATTCAGCGTTTTCGGCTCTGTACCGTTTTCCACGAGTGCGAGCAGGATAATACCGTCGGAAATTTGCAGCTTCGTCTTTTTATACAGGGTATTCAAAACGACCTGCGCGTTCGCGTCTTTCTTAATTTCGATCACGATTCGCATACCGTCGCGATCGGATTCGTCGCGAATGTCGGAAATACCCTCTAAACGTTTATCGCGTACCATGTCCGCGATCGTCTTGATGAGCATTGCCTTATTCACCTGATAGGGGATCTCCGTTACGACGATTCGCGAGCGTACGTTTCCGCCCGTACCGTATTCTTCGATTTCGCATTTGGAACGGATTACGATACTCCCTTGTCCCGTACGATAAGCTTGGCGTATGCCGCTTCTGCCCATAATCACGCCGCCCGTCGGAAAATCGGGTGCGGGGATATATTCCATAAGCTCGTCCACGGTAATTTCGGGGTTGTCGATCATAGCCACCGTACCGTCGATTACCTCTGCAAGGTTATGGGGTGGAATATTCGTCGCCATACCCACCGCAATACCGTCCGCACCGTTCACGAGTAGGTTGGGGTATCTTGCGGGAAGCACCGTCGGTTCTTCTTCACTACCGTCGAAGTTGGGGATAAAATCGACCGTTTCCTTATCCAAGTCTTTGAGCATTTCGGCGGCAAGCTTGGTGAGCCTTGCTTCCGTGTAACGCATAGCCGCGGCGGAGTCGCCGTCCACCGAACCGAAGTTACCGTGTCCGTCCACGAGCGGGAAACTAATGGTAAATTCCTGCGCCAATCTTACGAGCGCGTCGTATACCGAGCTATCGCCGTGGGGGTGGAATTTACCCATACAGTCTCCGACGATTCTCGCGCACTTACGATACGCCTTATCGTTATATAAGCCCATTTCGTGCATAGAATATAAAATTCTTCTGTGCACGGGTTTTAAGCCGTCGCGTACGTCGGGAATGGCACGCGATTTATTAACTGCCATTGCATACGCAATGAACGAGCGTTTGAGCTCTTCGTCCACTTCCATATCCAGCATTTTGGTCATAGAAAGCGTCTTTTTAAATTCCTCCGTCAATTCGGGGCTTGTTTCTTTTTTAGCCATTTGTCTTTTCTCCTTATCGTGGGGGTTATACGTCTAAATCAGTTACGAGCGAAGCGTTCTCTTCAATGAACTGACGACGAAGCGCGGGATTTTCACCCATAAGCATTGCAAACATCTGATCTGCTTCCGCCGCGTCTTTCATCGTAACGCGAATAAGCGTTCTGGTGGCGGGGTTCATCGTCGTATCCCAAAGCTGTTCCTTGCTCATTTCACCCAAGCCTTTATAGCGTTGGTATTCAACCTTGCCCGTCGCATTCTTATCGTATTCGAGCTTTTCTTCTTCCGAATACAAATAATCGTCGTGTCCTTTGAAGCTTGCCTTATAAAGAGGGGGCTTCGCCGCGTACACGTGCCCGTGTTCGATCAAAGGGCGCATATAACGGAACAGGAACGTATATAAAAGGATTCGGATATGCGCGCCGTCTACGTCGGCGTCGGTCATAGAAATAATTCGATCGTAGCGCAGCTTACTTTCGTCGAAATCGTCCAAAATACCGCACCCAAACGCCGTGATCATTGATTTGATTTCTTCGTTTTCGAGTACGCGGTTTAAGCGTACCTTTTCCACGTTCAAAATTTTACCGCGCAGGGGCAAAATCGCTTGGAATCTTCTATCTCTACCCTGTTTTGCCGTACCGCCTGCCGAGTCGCCCTCAACGATATAAATTTCGCAAAGCTCGCTTCTTCTATCCGAACAATCGGCAAGTTTACCAGGAAGCGTGGTCGATTCCAAAAGTCCTTTTCTTCTCGTAAGCTCACGCGCACTTCTTGCCGCCTCCTTGGCTTTTTGCGCCGTGATACAACGAAGTACGAGCTCTTTGGCTACGCTCGGATTTTCTTCCAAAAACGTTTCCATATGCTCGGAAACGCATTTATTTACGAACGTTCGAATGGTACTGTTATTCAGCTTGTCCTTCGTCTGCGATTCGAATTGCGCGTTGACAAGCTTCACCGATACCACCGCCGTGATACCCTCTAACACGTCCTCGCTCGAAAGTCTATCGCTATCCTTTAAGATATTTTGCTTTCTACCCACGTCGTTAATCACTTTCGTAAGCGCCATTTTCAAGCCCGCTACGTGCGTACCGCCGTCGATCGTGTTGATGTTGTTCGCATAGCTGTAAATGACTTCGTTATACGATTCGTTATATTGAATAGCAACTTCGCAAACGGTATCGCCGTCCTGTTCTTCAAAGTAGACGGGGGCGGGGAACAAAAGTTCCTCACGACTCTTGTTCAGCTCTTCTACGAACGAGCAAATACCGCCCTCGTAGCAGAACGAATCCACCTTTTCTTGCCCCGCGCGTTTATCTTCAAGCGTAATGCGAAGTCCTTTGTTGAGATAGGCAAGCTCGCGCAGTCTACCCTTTAACGTATCGTAGCTGAAAATCGTCGTTTCGAAGATCTCGGAATCGGGCATAAAGGTAACTTTCGTACCCATTTCCTCGGTATCGCCCACGATTTGCACGCTTCTTTGGGGCACGCCGCGGTTATACACCTGCCTGAACACGTGTCCCTCGTGCGAAACCTCCGCTTCCAACCATTCGGAAAGCGCGTTTACCGCTTTCACGCCTACGCCGTGCAGACCGCTCGATACCTTATACCCCGAATCGCCGCCGAATTTACCGCCCGCGTTTACTTTCGTAAACACGACTTCCAGCGTGGAAATACCCTCCTTGGGGTGAATATCCGTCGGAATACCGCGCCCGTTGTCTTGTACCGTACAACTTCCGTCCGCGTTCAACACTACTTCAATATGCGTACAATACCCCGCAAGCGCTTCGTCAATCGAATTATCGACGACTTCGTGCACAAGGTGATGAAGTCCCTTTGCGTCGGTGGACGAAATATACATACCGGGGCGCTTACGAATGTGTTCCAAGCCGTCGAGGACTTGTATCTGTTCCGCGCCGTATTCGTTTTCTACTCTTTCCGCCATTTGTCTTTTCTCCCGTTTCGCTTTCCCTTTTTTATATAAAAAGGGAAAATCGTTATTTTTACTTCTATATTATACCACCTTTTTCAAAAAAAGTACAGCGAATGAGCGCAAATAATTTGATAATTTTTTATTTCGCTCATTCTTTTGGGGCAAAATCGCGTTTTTTCCCTTTCGTCGTATAAGATACGGGCATAGAAAAAATCGCCCGTTATCGGGGCGATTTGTGCGCGTCTGCTTTTATCGGTTGGAACGTGGAAAATTTTTCCTTTTCTATTGACAAAATAAAAGAAATATGTTATATTATAATCAGAGGAGAATTGAACAATGAAAGTAAATGCAAAATCTCTTATTCCTATTATAGCCACCTTGGCGATTGCAGGGTTCTCCCTTTGGCAAATCGTGGAAACGATCGTGGCGGGTGTGAACGGCGTTAAAGCGCTTGAGGGCTATTTCGCCTTACACGGAAAACGTCGGTTTTTAATGCTTCCCGTCTATTTTCTCTTGCTTTTTTCCGCTTGTGTGAAAGGGATTGCATTTTTGAAAAAGCAAGAAATGAAAAGCGAAACGGCAACCGTGGCGCAAATTGTTTCTTTGCTTTTGCTTATGATTGGCGTCGTAGGTTGGGCGTTTACCGACGAGAATTTATGTAAACAATTCGCCTATGCGGGCTTGGCGAGCTTTTCCGTTTGCTATTTCTTGCCTTGCTCTTCGCTTCTTAAAAAGGTGTTTCACGTTCCCGCGCCCGCGTTCGTTTCGTGGATAACGCTTGGGGCGACGATCGTATTTTCGGCGTTTGCGTTGATTTTTGCGTTCAATGCGTTTAACGCCGTGTCCTTGGTTTCTAACGAGGTTATGATCTTTGCTTACACCACGTCCACGTTTGATACACTTGCCTGCGCGGTTTCGTGCGTGTTGGCGTGTGGCAGTTGCGCGGCAACGCTCGTGCTTTCACCGAAAGAAAATTAAAACTTTTTACAAACGCCGCCCCGACGAAACAATTCGTCGGGGCGGCTCGTTTTATAAGCATTTTTTCTTTTTCAAAACATCGATCACTTGCTTTGCAATTTCTTCGGGGGTTTGGCGGGCGTTTATGCAAACGATCCGTTCAGGGTATTTTTCCGCAAGCCTTTTATAGCCTGCGTACACCTTTTTATGAAATTCCATTCCCGCTTGTTCTAACCGATCGTTTTCGTCTGCGCCGTGTTTTCTTTGGAACGCTTCTTCGGGGGTGAGATCAAAAAATACCGTACAATCGGGCAGGTAGTTTTCGAGCGCAAACGCGTTGATCTTTTCAATAAATTCGAAGCCCAAGCCGCGCGCGAACGCTTGATAGGCAAAGGAAGAATCTACGTAACGATCGCACACCACAAGCTTGCCATTCGCTAGCGCAGGCTCGACTTTATCGCGCAAATGCTGGGCGCGCGCCGCCGCGTATAAAAGCGCTTCGCATTCGTCCGTCATTTCCGCGTTTTTGCCGTTTAATAAAATTTCACGGATCGCTTCCGAGATCTTGCCGCCGCCCGGCTCGCGTGTGAAAATATGCGGAACGCCTTTTTTCGTTAAATATTCGCTCAAAAGCCGAAGCTGCGTGCTTTTTCCGCAACCGTCGCAACCCTCGAACGTGATAAATTTTCCTCTGCTCATTATTTATTCTCCCTATAAACGTATATCTTTCCCTCGTTCAAACCGTATACGTTGTTTGCTTGCTTGAGCAAGTCGATTTTTTCTTTCGTAATTTTTTCACCCTTTTTGATCAGCGGCGTGCAGGGGGGAAAGAGTCCGCAATTTGCCGCGCAAACGCGGTTCTCGCTTTTTGTAAGCTCTATCCATTCTCCCGCCGTTTCCTTGAAAACGAGGGGGGCAGGGTTGCGTTGAACGGGCTCGTAAGGATATTTTTTAAACGCCTTTTCAAGCAGACGGCAAAGCGTTTTAAATTCTCTTTCGCGCGTTGCGGGGGAAAGATAAAAGCAAACGACTTCCCCGTCGCAAAATTCCGCGTAAATTCCTTTTTTCTCCAAATACTTCTCCGCTTCGAACGCGCTTTTTCCAACCCGTGCGCAAAGCTTTGTCCAATCGGCTTGAATACACACTCTTTCTTGCGTGAAAGCATATTCTTTCACGAGCTTTTCCAAATTTTCATTGCGGGGGTATTTGACGGCATATTCGACGCTTGCCATAATCGGATAGGAGGGGCTCGTCGTTCGGAACAGTTTCACCGCTTCGAAAAGCGCCGAATCCTGTTTTTCCGTTCTTGCCGAAACCACCGCGCCTTGGGTGAGCGCGGGCAGACTTTTATGTACGCCGTCCACCCAAAAATCGGCGTACGCTCCTGCGTAAAGGTTTTTATCGAAATGCAAATGCCCGCCGTGCGCGCCGTCTACGAGCAATAATTTCCCTTCGCGATCGCAAAGCGCGCGCAATTCTCCTAAATTTACTATATTGCCGTAATAATCGGGTGAAGTGCAAAGCACCGCGTCTGCGCCGTTTTCCGTTGAAAGGGGATTGAGCCCCAAAACCGCGCACGCGTTGTACACGCTCTCGTGCACGGGCTCGATCAAAAACAACTTTTTCACGCCCAGAGTTTTTGCGGCTTGGAGCATAGAAAACACGCCCGACGTGCTTCCGTCCGTTAAAATAAAACTTTTTTTTGCACCGAGGATTTCCGCAATTTCCCGTTCCGCTTGCGCGATACAGCCACGCGGGCAAGCGAGATTGTCCGAATAGGAAAGCTCCGTTATATCAAAGCCCTTTTGCTTATGCCCGGGGGTGTGAAAGGAGAGATGTTTTCCTTTTTTTTGCGCGCAAAGCATTTGAAAAATACGGCACTTTTCCCGCGTGCGTTTGTCCTTGAAAAATCGCCGCACGATCACGCCGCCACACATTCTTCAATCAAATGCACCACGTAAAGCAAGCTTTCGTATTCGAAGCTTTCCTCCACGCCTTTTAGATTGAAAAACATCACGCACATATCTTTCGCGGTGATTCGAAGCGTTTCCTTTCCCTCTTCGTCTACACCCGTTTCGCCGTAGGACGCGTATTTTTTCAGCTCGCCCATAGTATCCTCGTTCGGGCAGAGATTGAGCGCAAATTTACCACTATATTTATATTGCGCACTCTCGATTTCCACCTGTTCAAACGCCACGAGCCCGCTTTCCAAAAAGCCCTCGAATTTCAAGAGCGCGTCGCGGTATTTTTGAATACGCTCCACGTCCTTTTGCGCGCCGTCGGCAAGCTGCTCCTCCGTTTTGAAGCGTTTGTCTTTATTCTTTTTCGCGCGGGCGATAAAATCGGCTTTTACCCTTTCTTCGTCCAAGCTTTCCGCGTTTTTATAATCCCCGTAATATCCGTTCAAATACGCTTTCAACTCGTAAAAATATCCACCCTCTTTATCGGGATCGAGATCTGCCAAGAAAAAGCGATACCTGCGCAAAAACGTTTGCAAATAATTGGCGTCGTATACCGTTTTGCCCTCCTCTTCCTTGGCGGTGGACGGATCGGGGATCTTGGGAATAAACATCACGTCGCCCTCGTCCGTTTCCAATCGCGAAGAGAGCATATCGTGTACGTAGCTTTCTGCCGTTGTGAGATCGTTCGTCGTCGATTCAATCACTTCGTAGGAAAACGTGCCGTCGTCGAGCGACGCACTCAAATCGTCGTAAAACTCGTCGGAGAGCGAATAGTTCGCTTGGTGATTAAACACAGTGAACTGTTGCGAGGGGCGTACGCGCGTCGCCGTCATCGTAAATATTAAATTCCAAAACAAAATCAAACCCACCGCAATCGCTACGATCTTTAACCAATCGTAGGAAAGCATATGCGCAAGCCGTTTTTTCGTGATTTTTGCGTTCATTTTTTCTCCGTAAAATACCGCGCCGAACTTGTCGCAAAGCGAAACAAATCGGCGAGGTAAGCCAAGTCAATGTAATCCGAAACGAGATTTTGAATGATGAAATCGCGTGACTACTGCGTTGAAGCCCTTGAAAATACGTGTAGTATTTCCTGCGGACTTCGCCTTGTATTCTCATCGATTTTATCCATTGAAAATTGCTTCGCACCCCAAACGAGAGATTTTAAGATGATTTTGGGCGAGAAGGAAGCAATAATACTTCCCGTATTATAATGACGACGAGCCAAAAAGGGCTTAAAATATCCGTTTTGGGCTGATTCGGATTATACTGACTTGGCTTATCCTTTATTTCTTAGGTTTCATCGTCGGGAACAGGATTACGTCGCGTATCGTCGAGCTATCCGTGAGTAGCATAACGAAGCGGTCAAAACCCAAGCCCAACCCGCCCGTGGGAGGCAGACCGTATTCGAGGGCGTTGATAAAGTCCTCGTCCACCTGCGCGTCGTTGTTGCCTTTGGCGCGCTTGGCTTCCACTTGCCTGAGCATACGTTGCTTTTGATCAATCGGATCGTTAAGCTCGGAAAACGCGTTGCCGTATTCGTGCCCGCAAATGAAATATTCAAAACGCTCGGTGAACGCGGGATCGGAGGGCTTGCGCTTGGCAAGAGGGGAGTTTTCCACGGGATAATCGTAGATGATCGTAGGCTGAATCAGCTTGTCCTCTACGAACGCGTCGAAAAGCTCGATCAAAACCCAGCCCTTCGTTGCGTTTTCGTGTTCCAGCTCCACGCCCAAGCCTTTCGCCGCCGCACGCGCGTCCTCGTCCGTTTTCCAATCGTTATAGTCCACGCCTGCGTATTTTTTCACCGCTTCCGCCATCGTCATACGCGTCCACGCACCCATATCAATCTCCGTGCCTTGATAGGTGATTTGAAGCGTACCGCAAACGTTTTTCGTAACCGTTTTATACAAATCCTCGATCATATCCATCATATCGAAATAATCGCTATACGCTTCGTACATTTCAATCGAAGTAAATTCGGGGTTGTGGTAGGCGTCCATACCCTCGTTTCGGAAAATTCTGCCCACTTCGTATACCCTGTCCATACCGCCAACGATCAAGCGTTTTAAGAAAAGCTCCGTTTCGATACGCATATACATATCGAGATCGAGCGCGTTATGGTGCGTTTTAAAAGGTCTTGCGTCCGCGCCGATTTCCAAGGGCAAAAGAGTGGGGGTATCTACCTCCAAATATCCGCGATTATCCAAATACGCGCGAATTTCTTTTAAAATCTTCGAGCGTACGCGGAAAGTGTCCCGCACGTCCTTGTTCATAATTAGATCCAAGTGGCGCAAGCGGTATTTCATATCCTTGTCCTGCAATCCGTTATATTTTTCGGGCAGTGGCAAAAGTGATTTAGAAAGTAGCGTGAGCTCGGTTACGTGCACCGATACCTCGCCCGTCTGCGTTTTGAATACGAAGCCTTTAAAACCGAAAATATCGCCTATATCGTAGTCCTTTTTATAGGACGTGTAATTCTCTTCGCCTATATCTTGACGAGTAACGTAAATTTGAATGTTTCCGCTCTTATCCGCGATATGCGAAAAGGACGCCTTGCCCATAATACGGCGAGACATCATTCTCCCTGCGAGCGCAACCGTTTTGCCCTCGTACGCTTCAAAATTATTTTTGATCGTTTCCGAATCGCAATCGACGGGGTATTTTACCTGCTCGTAAGGGTTCTTGCCCTCACTCACGAGCTTCGAAAGCTTTTCACGGCGTATTCTCGCCTGTTCAATGAGTTGCTCTTCCGTTTGCTCCGCTTCGATCGCGGGAACGTTCTTGTTTTCTTGCATTGTGTATAACCTCTGTGCGTTTTTAGAAAATTTCTCTGATTTCTAATTTATATTCTCCGTCGGGAGCGGCAACCTTTACCGTTTCCCCAACTTTATGACGAAGTAACGCCGCGCCTACGGGCGATTCGTTGGAGATCTTGTTTTCCATTGCGTTCGCTTCGAGCGTGCCCGTGATTTCGTATACCTCTTCTTCTTCGAGCTCTAAATCGTAAACTTTTACCTTTGAGCCTACGTGTACGCTCGTCGTGTCGCCCGTTTCTTCCTGAATCACCGCGTTCTTGATCTTATAATCAAGCTCCGCGATCTCGCCCTCGTTCGCCGCTTGCTCGTTGCGCGCCGCGTCGTATTCCGCGTTCTCGGAAAGATCGCCGTGACTTCTTGCCTCCGCAATACGTTCCACGATCTCTTGACGTTTTACGGTCTGTAAGTATTTGAGCTTTTCCACCGCCTCGTCGTAGCCTTTTTTCGTCATAATATACTGCTCTGCCATAAAAACTCCTTTCGTTCCGCGCGTTTGTTTTTGCAGTTTTCCTTTCGCCTTTTTTCTCCCTTTCTCCACGCGAAAAAAACCGCTCGTTGCGGACCGTTAAAAAGCAACCGTGTCCTCTTACTCGTCGTAAAAGGCACGGCGTTTTTCATTCATCGTTATCATTATATAATATTTTTACTCGTTTGTCAATGATTTTTCCCCGTTTCTACGAACATTTCATTTAATTTTCCGCATAAAAGCGCACGTTCTGTCGAACGCTTCCGAAAGCGCGCTCATACTCGTTGCGTACGAAAGTCGCACGTTATACTCCCCGAAATCTCCGAACGCGCCGCCCGGTACGACGGCAACCTTTTGCTCTTTGAGCAGTCTTTCGGCAAATTCCTCGCTGTTTAAGCCGCTCGTTTTCACCGAGGGGAACGCGTAGAACGCCCCGCGCGGCTCGAAGCAGGGCAAACCGATCTCCTTTAAGGAATGGAGCACGAATTTACGACGTTTATCGTAGGAATCGCGCATCTCTTCCACCGTCGCAAAGCCGTCTAAAAAGCCGTCTTTAAGCGCTTCAATCGCCGCGTATTGCGAGGTGATCGGGGCACACATAATACCGTATTGATGGATCTTGAACATCGCTTCGTCAATCTCTGCGGGCGCGCAGACGTAGCCCATACGCCAGCCCGTCATCGCGAACGCTTTGGAAAAACCGCTAATATACACCGTGCGCTCTTTCATATTCGGAAGCGAGGCAATACTCGCGTGCTTTTTGCCATACGTAAGCTCGGCGTAAATTTCGTCGGTGAGTACGAGTAGATCGTGCTTTACAATCACTTCCGCAATCTTTTTCAAATCCTCTTCCGTCATAATCCCGCCCGTAGGGTTGTTGGGATAAGTCAAAATGATCGCTTTCGTTTTGGGCGTGATCGCCTTTTCTAAATGTTCGGGCTTTAACACGAATTCGTCTTCTTCGTAGCATTCCACGTGCACGGGTACGCCGTCGGACATTTGCACCAGCGGGGAATAGGATACGTAGGCAGGATCGGGAATAAGCACCTCGTCGCCCCGCTCCACGCAGGCGCGAAGCGCAAGATCTATCGCTTCACTACCGCCGACCGTGATTAGGATATGCTTGGGATCGTATTGCAAGCCGAAACGCTCGGATAAATAGCGGGAAATAAGTTCCAAAAGAGTGGGAATACCACGATTGCCCGTGTATTGCGTGTAGCCCCTTTGCAAGGACGTAATCGCCGCCGCGCGAACCTTCCAAGGCGTAACGAAATCAGGCTCGCCTACGCCAAGCGAGATCGCGCCCTCCGTTTCGCGGACTATATCGAAGAATTTCCGTATCCCGCTCGGTTTTATATTTTTCGATTTTTCATTAACAAAACTACGCATAATATCAAGCCTGTACGGACAAACGGTGATCGACGTCTTCTTTTTCCGTTAATACGCCTTCGATTTTGTATTTTTTCAAAATGAAATGGGTGGCAGTCGAGATCACGCCGTCGAACGTCGAAATACGCTCGGAAACAAAACGGGAAACCTGTTGCAACGTCTTGTCCTCGATCATCACGGCAAGATCATACGCCCCGCTCATTAAATACACCGATTTCACCTCGGGGAAAGCGGCGATCTGCTTGGCGATCCCGTCGAAACCCTCTTTTTTCTTGGGCGTTACTTTCACTTCTATCAGCGCCTCCACGAGCATATCTTCTGCCTTTTCACTGTTCACGATCGCGGTGTATTTGACGAGTAAGCCCCGCTTTTCCATATCCGCAATGCACGCTTTCACGTCCTTTTCGTCGCAAGAAAGTATTGCCGCAATCTTGCCCGCCGAGAGGCGCGCGTCTTGGGTAAGTACGCTTAAAATGTCTTTTTCTAACGTCGTCATAGATTGTTTCTCCTTTTCGTTTGCGTAAAACGGATCAAGACGCAAGCAAGGCAAGAAAGGCGCGTATTTCCCGACGGGACGTTTACGAACGGTAAACGAGCAAGGGAAAACGCAAGCCTGACGAAGCATTGCGCCGCGGATTCTCCGTTTTATAATATGTTTTCTAAAAATAAATAATCATACCCCAAGCTGTCCACGAAATCGCGGGCGGGGAATTTTACGTGATTGAATTTCGCGAAATTAAAAATGTGCGTTTTCGTTAAAACGGGCGTGGGAATATCCAGCTCGTGGCAAATCTCCGTCAAATATTCGAAAAAATGCGAATACGTCAGCTTTTCGGGATTTTCATATACGTATTGTTTGCGGATTCTGCCGTCCGTCATTAACTTTGCCCAAATTCTCATAGAAGTATTATACACGAAAGCGCAAAAAAAGTAAAGTCTTTACGCGGGGTATATTGCGTATATTTTCCGCATAGAATAAACCACGCTTGAAAATTTTGAGCCGTCGGCAGTTTTTACAAAAAAGGACAAAAAGACCTTTTTTTGCTGAAATTACGGCATAGAGAAACTGCTATTATGTTGGAGGTAATAAAAATGCGCACGGATTTTTTCAAACGCCATTCGCACACGTTCACGGCGATCGTTTGTGTACTTGCCGCGGTAATCGCGCTCGTGAGCTCTGCTTTTTTCGCGGTAGTAAACAGTGAAGCGGTGCAAACGGCGGGGGCAGGTACGAGTTCAACCCGTTCCCTGCCTATCTACTGCGTCGAAACGGAAGAAAAAAAGATCGCGATCAGCTTCGATTGTGCTTGGGGCGTTGATTATACCGACGAGCTTTTGGATATTATGGAAAAAAACGACGTGCGTTGTACTTTTTTCGCCGTGCAGTTCTGGGTGGAAAAATACCCCGAATACGCCGAAAAGATCGTAAACGCGGGGCACGAGCTTGGTACGCACAGTCGCACGCACTCGTATATGAGTAAGCTTTCAGAGGCGGAAATTCGAAGCGAGCTATCCTCGTCCGCGGCGGCGATTGAAAAGGCGACGGGGCATAAAACCAATCTCTTTCGCGCGCCCTACGGCGATTATAACAACCTTTTGATTGATACCGCAAAGGATATGGGGCTTTATACCATTCAATGGGACGTCGATTCGCTCGATTGGAAAAATCTTTCGGCAACGGAGATCGCGCTTCGGATCGTCAACGGCGCGAAGAACGGCTCGATTATTCTTTGCCACAACAACGGTTTACACACGGCAAAATCGCTTCCGCTCGTCTTCTCTACTCTTAAAAACCGCGGCTTTACGTTCGTTCCGATCGGGGAGCTGATCTATAAAGACAATTACACGATCGACGCAAGCGGAAAACAGCATCAAAAATAATTTATTAAACTTCGGAGGTTTTATATGAACTACGTAACGGAAAAAAACAACAAGGTCTACGTGTTAGGCGAAATCGTGAGCGACGCAACGTTTTCTCACGAGGTATACGGCGAGGGTTTTTACGAATTCTTCGTGAAAGTGATGCGGCTTTCGGGGCAGGCGGATATATTGCCCGTAACCCTTTCCGAACGCCTCATTCAAGGGGGTATGCTCGGTAAGGGAAAAACCATCTGCGCGCTTGGACAATTCAGAAGCTACAACAAGATCGAAAACGGAAAATCACGACTGATGCTGACGGTGTTCGTACGCGAGCTTTTGGACGAATTACCCAATAAAAATCCCAACAGTATATTGCTTAGCGGCTACATCTGCAAACCGCCCGTTTACCGCACTACGCCGTTTAACCGCGAGATTGCCGACGTATTGATCGCCGTCAACCGCGCGTATAATAAATCCGATTATATCCCCTGCATTGCCTGGGGGCGAAACGCGCGGTTCGTTAAAAACCTCGGCGTGGGCGATCGGATTGCCGTGTCGGGCAGAATCCAAAGCCGCGAATATCAAAAAAAGCTGTCGGAGGCGGACGTGAAAACAATGACGGCGTACGAGGTTTCCGTGTCGAAATTGGCCGCGTTCGACGCGGGCGAGGATTTCGATATTGACAGCGAATTTGATTTATATTCCCTGCAAAATAAAGAACAACCCGCCGCCGCAAACGCGGATTATTAAAAAAATGAAAGCCACCGAAACGGTGGCTTTTTTAGCGGTTTTTTACGGTTTTTAACGGTTTTTTGGCGTTACGAGCAACGTTTTATAATCGGTGTAGATCACGAAGCCCGCTTTGCTTTTGCTTGGCTTTTTTACGAATTTGCGCTTGCAATAATCGACGGGGATCTTATCGCCGCCGCGTCCGTCGGAATAATACGCGCAAAGCTCGGCGGCGTATAAAAGCGTTTCATCTCGTACTTGCCTACCCTCTGTGAAGATAATCGCGTGCGAGGAATGGTATTTTTGCGTGTGCAACCAAATATCGTCGGGAGAGGCGAGTCTGAGCAGCTTGTCGTTTTGCAGATTGTTTCGCCCAAGCAAGATTTTCATACCGTCGTGCTCGTATTCACGGAACGCTACGGGCGTTTCCTTTTTCTTTGCCCCCGCGCGCGCCTTGGGCGCGCGTAAAACCCCCGCTTCGATCAGCTCCGTTTCGATTTCCTTGAAATCCTCCGCGCTATCCGCCGCACCGATTGCCGCAAGTACGCTATCCGCGTAATCGAGCTCCGCTTCTTCCGCCGTTTTCATAGGCGTAAGAATTTCCTTCGTTCGCTTTTGTTTATTATACGCTTTGAAATATTTTTGCGCGTTTTTCGCAGGGGAAAGCAGGGGATCAAGCGCAATTTTTATCCGTTCTCCCGTTTCCGAATACCAATTTTCGAGTTCGATATGGCGCATACCCTTTTCGATACGGTATAAATTTGCCGTGAGCAGCTCGCCCTTTATTCGGTTTTCTTCCGCTCGCTCCGCTTCCTTTAAGCGTTCCAGCGTTTCCTGTAAACGTTTCGCCGCTTTCTTTTTAAGTGATCTTGCCGCGCCCTCCAACCGCCGTTTTTTATCCTCAAAGCCCTTTTTATTTTCGCGGTAGGAATAGAATTCGTCCTCGGCTTTACAAAGCGAGGGCATAGGCGAACCGCCGAAAACGGGGAATGCGAAAAAGTCGGTAGGCGCGCCGTTTTCCGTTTTCAAACACGGCTGGCAGGGCTCGTTTTCACAAAATTCGCCGATAAACGCCCAAAGGGGCATTCTCACCCGCGCCGCGCGGCATACGATCTCCCGTGCCGTGGGCAAGGCGAGTCCCGAAACGCGCTCGAAGAGAAAGCGCGCAAACGCTTCCTCGTCGTAGCCCTCGGCGTGCATTTCGTAAAAGTTTTGTTCAAGTGCACGCATACTTGCCTCGTCGAACGGGGAAATTTTATCCTGCGGAGCGGGGTATTCGTAGCGTGCGCCCGCGAGCAATACTCTATGGTTATCGTCCAAAAGCGCGGTGGTTTTGAGCGCGCCCAAAACGATTCCCGTTTCCGTTAAAACGATATTGGAATATTTACCCATAATCTCGCAATGGAGCACCCGTTCGCACTCGGAAAAATCGCTCGTGCACCTAAACGTGATTTCAATAATACGTTCGAAATCCTTTTGCTCGATTTTTAAAATTTCCGCGCCCTGTAAATGCTTTCGAAGCAGCATACAAAAATTAGGCGCAACCAAAGCGGGTTCTTTCTCCGTTTTCGACAAACAAACGCGGGCGTTCGACGCATTTGTGCTTAAAATGAGTTTAACCGTTGATTTTCCGGTGTATATAATAAAAGTAAGCTCGTCTTTATCCACTTGGGAGATGCGGTTGATCTTTCCGCCCGTGAGCAGAGCGTTCAGTTCTTTGGAAAGACGACGAATGTGAAAGGCGTCCTGCGGCATACGGCGTTTTTTTCTCCTAAAATAAAATCTTTTTTTTAATTATAGCGTAAATTTCGGAAATTGTAAATAAAAACGCTTTATTTTCTTCGATAAATATGATAAAATGTATGGGCAAAGCAAAAAAATATAATATAAATATGGCTCGATTGCCATAAAAATAGGAGAAGGATTATGAAACACACTACCAAAGCGGCAGAAAAAAGCACCGTCAAAATCACTATGAAATTTGACGCAGAAGAATGGAAGAAAGCGCAAACCGACGCGTATTTGAAAACGAAAGGCAAGTTTGCGATCAACGGCTTCCGTAAGGGCAAAGCACCCAAGAGCGTGATCGAACACGTGTACGGCAAGGGTGTTTTCTACGAGGACGCGCTTAATCTTCTTTTCTCGGACAATTACGGGAAAATCCTCGATAAAAACGAAAAGAAATTTACCGTCGTGGGCGATCCCGACGTATCGGTGGAGGACCTTTCCGACGAGGGCGTAACGATGGTTGCCGTCGTACCCGTTAAGCCCGAAGTGAAAATTTCCGCTTATAAAGGTATTAAAATCAAAGAATACGCGTATACTGTTAAGGACGAAGAAATCGACGCGGAGCTTGATCGCTTACTTGATCGTAACGCGCGTAAAGTACCCGTTCAGGACCGCGCAGCGCAAAACGGAGATATTGCCAACATTGATTTCGTCGGCACGGTGGACGGCGTGAAATTCGACGGCGGCGAGGCGGAAGGCTTCGATTTGACGCTCGGTAGCGGACAATTTATCCCCGGCTTTGAAGATCAAGTCGTGGGAATGAATATCGGTGAAACGAAAGACGTAAACGTTACGTTCCCCGAAAATTATCAAGCGGAAAACCTGAAAGGGAAACCCGCTGTATTTAGCGTGAAGCTCAATTCTTTGCAAGGTAAGGAATTGCCCGAACTCACCGACGCATTCATTAAAGACGCAACGGGTAGCGAAACGATTGAGGCTTATAAAACGAAAACGAGAGAACGCTTGCAAGCAAACGCGGACAGAAAGGCAAACGACGATACGGAAAACAGTATTTTAGAAGCGATCGCGGCGAACGCGGAAGCGGAAATCCCCCAAGCTATGATCGAAAGAGAAATTGATTCGCTCGTTCAAAAATTTGAATATCAACTGATGTATCAGGGCTTGAAGCTTCAAGATTATCTCGATTTCTTGAAGGTTACCCTTTCCGATTTCAGAAAGAATTACGAAGAACAAGCGAAAAAGAACGTGTTGAACCAACTCGTCATTTCCCAACTCATTAAAGAAGAAAATATCGAAGCAACCGACGAAGAAGTAGACGCAAAGGTTGCCGAGCAAGCGGCTTCCGTGAATAAAACTGCCGAGGAATACAAGAAAAATATGGATCCCCGTCAGTTCGATTATATCCGTAGCGACATCGTGCTTACTAAACTTTTCAAATTCTTGAAAGAAAACAACGAAATGTATCAAGAATAAAATCAATGAATTGAACGCTTTGCGTTCGTGAAGAATGAATTTTCGCTCACGCTCAGTGAATTGCACGCGTAGCGTGCGTTGTGGAATTATTCGATAACGAAACGCTTTGCGTTTCAATTCACGGCGTAAGCCAATTCACGATTGCGGAGCAATCAATTCACGAAAATCGTGAGATTTTCAATTCACTAAAAAGGAACTGTTTATGGAAAAAAACGTTTTAATCCCCTACGTAGTCGAACGCACCTCTTCGGGCGAGCGTACTTACGATTTATATTCTCGCCTTTTGGACGATCGCATTATCTTTTTGAGCGGTGAAATCAACGACGCCGTCGCAAACACCGTCGTGGCGCAGCTGATCTATTTGGAGGGCAAAGATCCTACCAAAGATATTAGCCTATATATCAATTCCCCCGGCGGCTCGGTTTCGGCGGGTATGGCGATCTACGACACAATGAATTATATCAAATGCGACGTTTCGACGATCTGTATTGGGCTCGCGGCGAGTATGGGCGCGTTCCTGCTTTCGAGCGGTGCGCGCGGCAAGCGTTTTGCCCTGCCCAATTCGGAAATTATGATTCACCAGCCCCTTGGCGGCGCGCAAGGTCAAGCAAGCGATATTAAAATTCAAGCGGAGCATATCCTGCGCACGAAAGCCAAATTGAACCGTATTCTTTCCGAAAATACGGGCAAGGATCTCGCTTCGATCGAGCGCGACACCGACAGAGATCATTATATGTCTGCGGACGAGGCGCGTGCGTACGGCTTGATTGATAAGGTGTTCGTCAGAAGATAAACGATTAAATTCTGATCTTTCTTTTCGCGCAAAACCGATTTGGCTTTGCGCGGTATTTTTCCAAAACTTTCAGTCAATAACATTTTTAGCGACCGCAGCATACGATAAAGCGGACGCCTTGACAATTACGGAGTATGAAATATGAGTAATAAGCATCAACATTGTTCTTTCTGCGGTAAGCCCAAGGAGGACGCACGCCGCCTAATCGCAGGTCCGGACGGCGCTTGTATTTGCGACGAGTGCGTCGAAATCTGCAAGTCTATGGTGGACGAATGGCAGGAAGAAAAGAACCCCTCGGAAAAAGAAGTGCCTTTGAAAAAACCCGCCGAAATTAAGGCGGAGCTCGATCAATATATCGTCGGGCAGGACAAAGCAAAGCGCGTTTTATCCGTGGCGGTTTATAACCATTATAAACGCATTAACGCCGCCACGAAAGCGAAAGGGAAAAACGACGACGGTGTAGAGATTGAAAAGAGTAACGTTCTTTTGCTCGGTCCTACGGGTAGCGGAAAAACGCTTCTTGCAAGAACGCTCGCAAAAATTTTGAACGTGCCTTTTGCAACGTCGGACGCCACTACCCTCACCGAAGCAGGATACGTGGGCGAGGACGTGGAAAATATTCTCTTAAAACTCATTCAAAACGCCGATTACGACATTGAACGTGCGCAACGCGGTATCATCTATATCGACGAAATCGACAAGATCGCAAGAAAAAGCGAAAACGTGTCGATCACCCGCGACGTATCGGGCGAGGGCGTACAGCAAGCACTTTTGAAGATCATTGAAAGTACCACGGCAAACGTGCCTCCACAGGGCGGCAGAAAACACCCCAACCAAGAATGTTTGCGTATTGATACGACAAATATTCTCTTTATTTGCGGCGGGGCGTTCGTGGGCTTGGATAAGATCGTATCTTCCAGAAAAGACGACACCACGCTCGGCTTTGGCGGGAAAGTACGTTTGGGCGCAAACGAAGCGGATTATTCGGTACTCGACGACGTGAAACCGCAGGATTTAACCAAGTTTGGGCTTATTCCCGAATTCGTCGGCAGACTCCCTATCGTCGTTAGCCTCGAACCTTTAGGCGAGGACGCGTTAGTGAAAATTCTCACCGAACCGAAAAACGCGATCATCAAACAATATCAAAAACTCGTGGGCTACGACGGCGTGAAACTGACGGTGGAGGCCGATGCAGTGCGCGAGATCGCGCAAACGGCGATCCGCTTGAAAACGGGCGCGCGCGGGCTTCGCACGATCATTGAAAACGTGATGACGGAGGTTATGTATAAAATCCCCTCGGAAACGGACGTGGAAGAGGTCGTGATCACGAAAGAATGTTTAACGGACGGCAAAGCTCCCAAGCTCGTCTACAAACAAACGGCGTAAATAAATTTGCATACTATAAATCCAAAGCCGCATTTACAAGTGTTCTTGTAAATGCGGCTTTCTATATATTGCATATCAAAACTTTCGTTGATAAAGCTCCTTTGCGATTTTATAAAAATCTTCTCGCTTTTCGTTAAAAACTCTATATAATTCGTGTTGATCTTCGGTTAACGCATCCACCAAATCGTTCTCCGCAATCCACATTTGACTTTGCGCCACCCGAAATGCGTAGTCCATATCATCACGGACTTTTTCTGCTATTTTGCCTATTGCTTCTCCTACTTCTTCGTTCGTAAACTTCTTTTTCATAACTTCTCCTTTGTATAATAAAAAGTGCGCCTACCGAAGTAAACGCACAAAAACGCAAACTCCAATAGTCGCCAAACCAACTCCATATATAGGTGTAACCACAATAGAAGTATACGGAATTTGCATTTTATCAAATTCAGTACTTCTATTATGGCAAAAATAAAATATAATTATCCTTAAAAAAGAAAAAATTACACCATATTTTGCGTATATTCAGTTGATTTGGCATATTTAGAATAGCACATAGAAAAGTATTTGTCAAGCGTTTAAAGATAAAAACCCTCGACTTTTACAAGTCGGGGGCAATCTTTCATAAGCTATATCAATAAAGGATCTGCGCTTTATCGGGCAGGTGGAGAACGTTTGAATTATCACCGCGCACCGTGAAAAATTCTTCTCTATACGTTTTATGAGGTATGAGATATACCCGTTTATCCTTCCAACGGTTTTTCGCTTCGATCGAAAATACGCCCTCACTTAAAATTTTATGCATAATCCCTTCGTGTAAATCGACTACCGTAGCGCTATAACCGTCGGCGAAGCAATCGAGAATTGCCGCGCGGATTTGCATAAACGTGAATATATCCTCGTGTACCTCTCCCATACCGCCACAATGCGCGCAAGGCTTTATTAAAAAGGACATTGCTTCGTTTCCCACGCGCTTGCGCGTAAATTGCGTTAAGCACAGCTCGCTCATAGGGAGTACGTTGCATTTCGCTTTATCTTGCGCGAGCGCGTTACGTAACGCTTCCGTAATCGCCTCTTTATGCGCCTCGTCCGTCATATCTATGAAGTCCACTACGACGATTCCACCGATATTCCGAAGCCGAACCTGCCGCGCGATCTCTTTCGCCGCTTCTAAATTTACCGCAAATACCGTTTCTTCCAAACTCGTTTCGCCTACGTAGCTACCTGTGTTTACGTCGATTACCGTAAGTGCTTCCGTGGGATCAATCACCAAATACCCCCCGTTTTCGAGCGACACGGTGGGGCGCGTGGCTTCGTATACGAGCGGGGTGATACCGTATTCTTTGAGCATCGAGCGTTCGCCGTCGTATTTGATCAGCTTTTTTTCGGGTACGTCGCCTCGCAACCGAATGAGCGCGCGAAGCTTTTGATACAGCTCCTCGTCGCCTACGCGAATCGCTACGAGCTCGTCCCCGAAGCTATCGCGCATAATCCGTACGGGCAGCTCCTCGTCCTCGTAAAGTACGTCGCCGACTACTGCTTTTTCCGCCTCGTTACATAACTGCGCGTATAGCTTTTTCAAATAGTCCGCTTCCGTTTTTAATTGCTTTTGCGTGGCAAGCGGTGCTTGTGTGCGCACGATAAAGCCCTCGTTTACGCTCGTTCGCATTTTTTCTACGTTTTTTAACAGCTTTTCCCGCTGTTTTTCGTCTGTGATCTTACGAGAAATGCCCAAAAAATCCGTCGTCGGCAGATAAATAATATGCTTACCCACCAAGGACAGGTGCGTCGTTACTTTCGCTCCCTTATTCCCGCGCGGCGGCTTGGTTACTTGCACTAAAATCTCGTCGCCGACTTTTAATTTGAGCGGCTTTACGTTCGTTTCTACGAGCGTACCGTCGTATTTGGTGTAATCGGTATACGTTTCTTCCATAGAAAGATAACAATTCTTATGTAAGCCACACGCAATAAAAGCGGCGTTCATACCCGAAAGCACGTTCACCACCTTGCCTTTATAAATATTCCCAACGATATTGCCATAGTCTTCCCGTTCTACGGAAAATTCGGCGAGCTTGCCGTCTTCTACCAAAGCGGCGAACTGCCGACCGCAAAACCGATCGAAAAACCATTCTTTTTTCATGCGTTTATCGTCTCCCCGAAAATTTTTTAATCGCGAATCGTACACCATTTATTAGTATAACACACTACGCGAAGTTTTGCAAGAAATTTTATTCAATTTGTGGGATTTTATCCGTTTTTAACCCGTTTTTTATCATTTTTAGACTATCATACGGTGTTTTTGCCCGCAAAAACCACGCGGAAAGCTCGTTTTGCGGCAGATCGAACAGGTGCTTTTCCTTTTCGTCGTAGACTTCGAGAACCAAATAGCTACCGCGGGTGAGAAAGCCGAGCACGTCTTTGATCGGGCAACTATCCAGCACCGCTACCCGTTTGAGTTCAACCCCTTTTTGTAACGCGTCCTTACAGGAAAAATCCATTTTTCCGTACGTCGCGCGCTCCTTATTGCCCACGCCGCCAAGCAATAAAAAGCCACCGAATAAAAGCAGGGAAACGTTTTTGGGCGTAACGAGCGCGAACGCGACGAAAAAGCACGCCGAGATCGTGAGCGTGAACACCCGACAAATCTTTTCCGCTTTTTCTTCCGCTTTGCCCGTTTTCGCTTCCTTTTGCGCAAACGCGCGAACGAGCACGCAACGAAGTACCCGCCCGCCGTCGAGCGGATACGCGGGCAATAAATTGACGAGCGCAATCGCGAGCGAGGTGTAGCACGCGGTGTCCGTGAACGCGTACACGGTAGGGGTTAACCACCATAAAGCCACGAAAAATACCGCCGTTAAAAGGTTACAGAGCGGTCCGCAAATCGCCACGAAAATTTCGTCCTTTAAAGAAATACCGCTCAAATCGCCGTCGATCACCGCGCCGAAAGGCATAAGCACGATTTTATTGAGTTTATATCCAAGCTTTGCCGCCGCGAACGCGTGCGCGCACTCGTGCTCAATGGCAACGAGGCAACTCATTAAAAATAGAAACAGCTCGCCCGTGAAAGAGTACCAAATCCCCACCGCCCAAAAAAGGGGGTGGAGTTTGAGCCGCGGCAAGCCCGCCCATTCGGAAAGCTTTGCGCGGCGGGAGGGGGTTCCTTCCCGCCGCGCACTTTTCATTCTTGCTCGATCCACGCCAAACAGTTTTCTTCCGTCAACTCAAAGCAATTCAAAAGCGCGCCGCTCGAATACATCGTTACCTGCACCTCTGCCTCGCCGTAGGAATATCCCACGGGCACGTTCGTTTTTACCGCTTCGCCCTCCACGTAATACACCTGATCCAACCCGTCGATCACGCCCGTGAAGGTGTCGGAATGGGAAATTTTGAGGGTATACGTTCCGTCCTCATTTTCAATAACCGCGCTTACCGTGCCGTTTGCCGCAGGATATACGTGGCACTCGTCCGTGAACGACAAAATACCCGTAGGCGAGAGGGTAAGCTCCGTATCGGAAAAATCGTTCACAACGCCCGAAAGCGTGAAATCGGCGTACGTGCGCGCGTCAATCGTATCCGTCTTTGCCGAGCCGTCCAAGGCGCGGAAAAACGTATTGACGGCGCTCCCCGGCATAAACACGTTGGTTAAAAAGATTGCACCGCAAAGCGCGCAAGCAACCGCAAACTCTGCGCCGAGCACCAAGCGCACGCGTTTTTCCGATTTCGTTTCGCGATTGATCTCGTACCTGCCCCCGTCGTTTTCTAAATTTTCAGTTTCAAACGCGTAATCGTCTGCAGTGAGGGCTATTTCCTTGCGAAAGGCTTTTTCGCGCGCGGAATAAAGCCTTACCGTGTCGATACGTTCGGGAATTTCTCCAAAATCGAGGTTTCCCTCGCTATTCGCGCTTTCGGCAAACAACGCCGCTTCGGCGGTGATTTCGTTTTCCACGATCGGCTCTTCCGTCATTTTACCGTTCACCTGTGCGATCACCGATTCTTTGAGGTTGGGCGCGGGCGCGACGGGCGTTTCTTTTACTTCCGCTTTGCGCTTCCGACCACGTTTCTTCTTGATTACGTTCACCGTTGATACGGGTATTTCCAGCATTTCGGCGTATTCGATTTCTTCGTTCATACACATTCTCCTTTTTCGCTTGTGTTCTATTGTATGAACGAAAGCGCGGGCATAGAACTGCCCGCGCCTGTTTTTTATTGCGTTTTTTTGTCGGTTTATAAAAGCTATATTCGCTATACGCTCTTATTCCGTCTTTTCTGCCTCTGCCTCTGCTTCTGCCGCTTTGCAAGCCGCGCAATCACAGCACGCTTCTTTCTTTTCACGAAGCACGAGGTTCAAAACGATACCGAGGATCATAGCCACTGCCGTGGAGGTGATCGTAACCGCTTGCCCTGCGATCGAGAAATTGATCGTCAAGCCACCGATACCTGCCACGAGGATCGCCGCTGCGATAAAGATGTTACGGCTCACGGTGAAATCAACCTTTTCGTTGATGAGCATTTTCACGCCCGACGAAGCGATAAAGCCGTAGAGTACCAAAGATACGCCGCCCGTTACGCACGCGGGGATCGTTTGCACCACAACCATAAGCGGGGTGAACAAGCCAAGCGCGATCGTTGCGATACAAGCCGTGATGATAACGCTAACCGAAGCTACTTTCGTAACGCCTACGACCGCTACGTTTTCACCGTACGTCGTGTTTGCGCAACCGCAAAGTACGCCCGAAACCGCCGTTGCGATACCGTCGCCCATAAGCGTTCTGTCAAGACCGGGATCTTTCAAAAGATCTTTATGGATAACGCCGCCGAGGTTGAGGTGATCGCCGATATGCTCGCAAATGGTTACGAGGGATACGGGCGCGAATGCCAACAAGATCGTGAGCATTTGTCCCCATTCGAACGCACCGTTATTCCATTGCAGGAACGCGAAACAATCGTAGCCGATAAAGCTGTTCAAACCGATATTCGTGAAGTTGTTCACGATCGGCGAGAAGTCGATAATTTTCGCGTAATCCCAATTCGCCGCGTAGCCGATACCCGTGCAGATCAAAGCCGTGCCGTAGCCCGCCGCCATACCGATTACGAACGGGATCAGGGAAATCGTTTTGTTGCCGTAGTGCGCCGCAACCGCCGTAACGAACAGCGCAACGAGCCCGACGAGTATTTTCAAAAGATTGTAATCGCCTGCGTTCATACCCGTGAGGTTATTGATCGCCGAGCCTGCAAGCCCCAAGCCGATAACCATAATAACAGGTCCTACGACGATAGTAGGCAAAAGCTTGAACAGCCAAGCCGTGCCGAATTTCTTGATCACGAGCGCGACGATCACGTAGATCAAGCCTACGATTGCCATACCGATCGCAAGCGCAAGATAGTTGTTTCCGCCTCCTAAGCTGAACGCCAAACCCATAGACGAAAGGTAAGCGAACGAGCTAGACAAGACGACGGGGGATTTTTTCTTCGTTAAGAAGATATAAATCAGCGTGCCGACGCCGGCGGAAATGATCGTTGCGGGGATCGACGTACCGATAATCAAAGGTACGGTGATACAAGCGACGAACATTGCGAGTATGTGTTGAAGCGAAAGAAGTACCCATTGCGATTTTTTCGCAGGGACTTCGTGTACGTCCAACACGAGATCGTTTTTTGCGGTTGTGTTTTCCATAACACCCTCTCCTGTAAAAATAATATTTTTATAAACACCCGCCCTTATCAACGGGGTATTTATCCTCCTGAACGCACGCCTAAGGCGTGCAATTCACTGAGCGTTAGCGAAAATTCACGTGAACGCAGTTCGCAATTCACGCAAGCTTGCTTGCAATTCACTCCAACTCTTCGTCGTCTTCGTTTTCCTCTTTGGGTGTAGGAGCAGGCTTTTTAAATTTAAGTTCGCTTGCGGGAAATTCCTTATAGATCCAACCGCCCGCGCCGTCGTCCTGCTTCACGCGTACGTCCATTTTCAGCATATTCAGCGCCACGACGATCGCTTTGCCGTCGGGCGTGCCTACCTCTGCGCCTACTTTGGGAAGCTGCTTTGCCGCTTCCGTATAATGCTCGATTTCATAACCCAAGCAACACATAAGCCGACCGCAAAGCCCGCTAATTTTTCCAGGATTCAAGGACAAGCCCTGCGCTTTCGCCATACGCACGCTCACCTTTTTAAATTCGGGCATATTTCCCGCGCAACAGCAAACTCTGCCACAGGGCGCAATCCCGCCTAAATATTTCGTTTCGTCCCGCGTGCCCACTTGGCGAAGTTCGATGCGCGTATGGAATACGCCGGCAAGGTCCTTAACGAGCTCGCGAAAATCCACGCGGTTTGCGCTCGTGAAATAGAAAGAAATCTTACTTCCGTCGAACGCGTATTCGCAATCGACGAGCTTCATATCCAGCCCGTGCTCTTGAATTTTCTGTTTGCATATTTTTATAGCTTGCGGGCGTTTTTCCTCGTGCAAGGCATACGTTTCCTTATCTTTTTGCGTGGCGATCCGCACGATCGGCTTTAAGGGCGAAACCACTTCGCTCTCCTCGATCTCCTTTTCAGGGTACGCCACCCACGCGTATTCCGTGCCCCGCGCCGTTTCCACGATCACGGGCAGATTCCGCGTGTACGTTTCCCCCTCACGTGGGCTAAAATAATACAGCTTTCCACCGTTTTTGAATTTAATTCCTACTACTTTTATCATACTTTTATTTTCCTTTTGCTTGTACGCTTGCGATCAAAAGCTCCAAACATTGCGGGAAGTAGGCGTTGAACGTTACTTCCTTTTCTGCCTTGGAGATAGCCTCCTGCGCAAATACGAGCGCGGAGAGCGCATAGGTGTTTGCGAGCGTTTGCAAGCGTCCCGTTTCCGATTTTAAAGAAATTTTTTTGGCAAGCGAACGGCTTTCCTTTCCCGCCGCCCTTGCTTCTGCCGTTTTCAAAAGTAACGCGTCGCGATAAAGTATCCGAAGCAAGGAGAGAAGCTCCTTTTTGCGCTTGGTATCTCCCACCTTTTTCACGATCTGCGGCAAGGTTGCACTCGTCGATAAGCACAGCGAAAACGCCTCGTCTATCAGCTGTTTATACGCGCCGCTATCTAACGTACTTTGTGCCGCACCAAGCGAGCCGTTTGACGCCGCTGCGCAAAGCTCGTAATCGTTCATCTCGTACCTGCCCCCGTAATTTCGCGCCAAACAGTCCTTGATTTCTTCCGTGGCAAAGGGCGGAATTTCGATCGTTTTCACACGAGAGAGTACGGTGGGAAGCACGGGATACGCCGTCGTCGCGCCCAGCAGAAAAACGACGCCCTCGGGCGGTTCTTCCAGCAACTTCAAAAGCTTATTTTGCGCGGCGGGGGTGGCTGAATCGAAATCAGCGATCACGAACGCTTTCTTTTCTCCCTCAACGGGCTTTAACGCGCTTTCTTCCGTGATTCGTTCCGCATCCTCGACCATAAATTTTTTGCCGATTTCGGGAAAAAACAGACAATCGCAAAACGTTTCGTTATCAATCAACGCGCTGCGCCGCTTTTCTTCGGGCGTAGCTTCCTCCGAACAACTGAAAAAGGGCTTAACGAACGTTTTGAGCGCGTCGCGCAAATTGCGCGCGTCGTCAAGGAGTAACAGATACGCGTGCGACAACTCGCCGCGCGCTTCTTCCGTTTTGATCAGCCCGTAGGCACGCGTTTGTTTGAGTAGCGATTGCATACAATTCTCCTTTTTCGCTCGTCGCATATTATTATAACACGAACGGCAAAAAAAAGCAAGCGTTCAGGGGGCGCTATGAAAAAGAGTTTTTTCTTTCCCAAAAAGGCAAAATCGACAAAATACCCTATATGAAAACGCTTTACTTTTCTCAAATTATATGTTATAATGTATACAATCATCAGTATACGATAAGGATTGGGTGTTTATTTATGGATGAGAATATCGGGGTTAAGGACGAAATTACTTTGTCCGAGCTTTTTAAGATTTTATGGCGCAAGGCGCTCGTTTTGATCCTCGCTTTCGCGATCGGTTTCGTCGCGGGCGGGGTTTTTGGTGTTTTTCAAACGTGGAACGTGCATTATTACGGCACGACCGTCGAATTTTACGTCAATCCCAGCAAAAGCGAGGATTCGTCTTCTGAAACAGGCAGTCAATACGGCGTATACGGCGCGTACGGCAAGCCCGTTATGGAAAGTATCGTCGAGCTTTTGGAATCGGAGAGCTTTTCAGAAACGTTAATGCTGGACGAGAACGGTATGCCCGCGAAAGGTATTTCCGCGGAAATCGACGCGCTCATTGACGCGGACGATAGAGAGGGCGCGGTGGAGGCGTGGCGAAAAACCGACAACTACCGTTCGGTCATTTCCCTCGTAAGCGCGTCCACTACTTATTCCTACGCCTCCGATACAAACGCGGACGAAACGCTTGCCAAGAGCTTTATTTTGGTGAATATTTCCGTGTTAAACGGCGAGAGCCAAGCAAAAGTTTTGCTTGATCGCGTGAAAGCGCGCGTACCCGCGTACGTATCAAAAAATATGATTAAACCCGACGGCTACGACACGACCAACTGTCAGCGTATTACCCGCCTTGACGACGTGAAGCTTCTCAACCCCGGCGAAATGCAATCGACGGCGGTAAAATACGCGATCTTGCTCGGCGCGGCGACCTTCCTTGCGGCGTGCGTGGCGGTGATCGTCGTGGATTATTCGGACAAGCGTCTGCGCAATTTCGAGCGCACGATGGAGCAACTCGGCGTGCCCGTGCTCGGCGTTATTCCCACGATCACGGAAAAAGTTCCCGCGACGCAAACGAATAAGGAGGAAGCGTGATGAGTATTTTTAAGAAAAATCAAATTGCCGTAAAGCGGGAATATCTTTTATCGGAAAACGTACCGTTTGAAGTGAGAGAGGCGTTCCGCAGTCTCAAAGCCTCCCTTTGCGTATCCTTGCCTAAAAAGATGAACGGCGAGGGAATCGCCCTACTCGTTACCTCCGCTTGCCCCGAAGCGGGAAAAACGACGGTTGCCGTTAATTTATCGCTTATGCTCGCGGAATCGAACGCGAGGGTTTTATTGATCGACGCGGACACGCGTAAGGGCAGAGTGGCGAGGTATTTCGGGCAAAACGCGCAACCGGGACTCGTAGATTGTATTTCAGGACAAGCAAGCCTTGCGGAAGTTACGCACGTTTATAACGAAAAATTTTCGTATATCACCTGCGGCGCACATTCCCCTAGACCTTACGAATTGCTCGAAAGCGACGTTATGAAAGCGCTCCTTTCCGATCTGAAAAAACAATACGATTATATCGTGATCGACACTCCCCCCGTGCTCCTTTTATCGGACGCGCTTGCGTTAATTCCTGAATCGGACGGAACGGTGGTGGTTTGCCGTCATCGCGCCTCGCACGTAAACGATATTGCGAAAACGCTAAACACTTTGAATTTTGCCAAAGCCAACGTTTTGGGCGTCGTCGTCAACGATTACACACCCTTAGAAAAATCAAAAGGCAGAAAATACGGCGGCTACCGTTATTACTCTAATTCCTACGCAGCGTATTACGAGCGAACGGAAGCGGAAAAAGAAGTGGAAAAAGAAGCCGCAACGACAGCGGATTAAACGAAAAGATAAGCGGGGCAAAATCGCTCCGCTTTTTGTTTGAACAAACTAAAAAACGGGTATCTATACTGTATGGAAACTTACGTAAACACAAAAACGAATATACTTCCCCTTATCCCCCTGCGCGGCAAGGTAGCGTTTCCGCGCACGCTCATTTCCTTTGAAGTGGGCAGAGAAATGACGCTCAAAGCGGTCGAAAGGGCAACGGCGGGCGGGGATCGGCTCGTACTCATCTGCTCCCAACGAGTAACGGAAAAGGACGAGATCGCCCCCTCCGATCTTTACGAAATTGGCTGTGTGGCAAGAATACGCACGGCGGCACAACTGCAAGGCGGTGTGGTGCGCGTCGTTTGCGAGGGCTTATACCGCGCGAAAGCGCGGGAAATTAGCGTGGACGAGAGCGGCTATTTTTACGCCGTTTGCGACGAGCTTATGTCCGTGCACGGCGACGAGATTTTGGAAGAAGCGTACCTGCGTACGGCAAAGGCGCTTGTAAAAGACGTTTTGGCAACCGACGGGAAAATTTCAAAAGAAACGATCTCGAAGCTAGACGCGTGCCAAAACCCCGACGAATATTTGGATATTGCCGTTTCGACAATGCGTGTGAAGCTGGAAATTAAGCAACAAATCCTCGAAGAGAAAAACGTGATCGAACGGTTAAAGCTGTTCGAGCGGTGCTTGAACGACGAGCTGGAAATTTCCAAGATCGAAAAGAAAATCGCCTCGACGGTGCGGCAGAATATCGACAAATCGCAAAAGGAATTTTTTCTCCGCGAACAACTCAAAGCCATTCACGGCGAGCTGGGCGACGACGGCAAGGAAGAGGACGAATACCGCCAAAAAATCCTTTCCCGTTCGCTCCCTAAAAAATTACAGGAAAAATGCTTAAAAGAGATTGACCGTATGCGGAAAATGCAGACCTCGTCGCCTGAATATACCGTCATTTCGGGCTATCTCGATCAAGTGCTTGCCCTCCCTTGGACGGAGGAAACGCAGGATACGGAAACGCTTTCCGATTGCGTAAAGATCCTTGATCAGGATCATTACGGCTTGGAAAAAATCAAGGAACGCATTACCGAATATCTCGCCGTGTTGAAGCTGACGGGGAGTATGAAAGCCCCCATTTTATGCTTCGTAGGTCCTCCCGGTGTGGGGAAAACGAGTATTGCTAAATCCATTGCGCGCGCTTTGGGGCGGAAATTCGTGCGAATGAGCCTTGGCGGAGTAAAAGACGAAGCGGAGATCCGCGGACACCGCCGCACCTATATCGGCGCAATGCCGGGGCGTATTTTATACGGTATGAAAAACGCGGGCTCGATCAATCCCGTGTTCCTGCTCGACGAGATCGACAAGATCACTTCGGATATGCACGGCGATCCCGCCGCGGCACTTTTAGAAGCGCTCGATCCCGAACAAAATTCCTCCTTCCGCGATCGGTTTTTGGAATATCCCTACGATTTGAGTAAGGTGATGTTTATCACCACGGCCAACTCGCTCGATACGATCCCTGCGCCCCTTCGCGACCGTATGGAAATTATTGAGCTTTCAGGCTATACGCTCGAAGAAAAAACGGAAATCGCGCGGCGATACCTCGTACCCAAACAGCTCGCCGCCAACGGCTTAACGGATAACAACGCTCTATTCACGAAAGAAGGCTTACGAGTGATGATCGAGGGCTATACCCGCGAGGCGGGCGTAAGAACGTTGGAGCGGACGGTAAGTACCGTTTGCAGAAAAATCGCCGTACAATACGCCTCCGATAAAACTCTGCCCCTTATTACGGTGGACGAAGAAAAAGTGAAAGCGCTTCTCGGCGCACCCCGCTTTACGATCGACACCGCCCTTTTAAAACCGCAAATCGGCGCAGCAGTCGGGCTTGCGTGGACGGCAGTCGGCGGGACGACGCTCACCGTGGAAGCGGCGATTATGAAAGGCAAGGGGGAAGTGAAGCTGACGGGTAAACTTGGCGACGTAATGAAAGAATCGGCGCTTGCGGCGTTTACCTATCTTCGCGCGCACGCGGAAGAGCTGGGTATTCCTGCCGTAGCGTTTTCTGAATGGGATCTGCATATCCACGTGCCCGAGGGAGCAACACCCAAAGACGGACCGAGCGCGGGCATTACGCTTGCGACGGCTGCACTTTCAGCCTTCAGCGGGAACGCCGTGCGTGGGGATATTGCTATGACGGGCGAAATTACTTTGCGCGGAAACGTGCTCCCGATCGGCGGTTTAAAGGAAAAGGCGCTTGCCGCGCGGCGGGTGGGAATTCGCGAAATTATTATCCCTGCGGGCAACGAAAAGGATTTGGACGAGCTTCCTCAACTCGTTAAAAAGGAACTTACGTTCTATCCCGTGAAAAACGTTTCGGAAGTGTTCGAGCTCGCGTTTGCAGAAAAGAAAGAAAAATCCAAACCCAAAAAGAGGACGAGCCCCAAACGTATGCCCGTATTAAACACGGAAAACGAACGGGACACCATGCGCTGTTAAATCAGTAAGATGTCGCCTACGGCGACATCTCACGCGAGCGAACGCTCGCATATCACTTTTGCGCAAAGCGCAAAAATAAAAAGGAGCTACCCATGTACGAGATGAACGATAAAAAAGAGCAACGAACAACCCCGCTTTTGATCAAAAACGCAACGTTTATCACGTCTGCTGCAAGAGCGGAACAATTTATCACGCCCCAAAAGCCTATGATCGCCGTTTGTGGGAAATCGAACGTGGGGAAAAGCTCGTTCATCAATATGCTGGCAAATCGGAAAAAACTTGCGAAAACGAGTAGTGAACCGGGCAGAACGCGGCTTGTCAATTATTTCGATTTCGGAGAATTTATCCTCGCGGATTTGCCCGGCTACGGCTTTGCAAGAGTTTCCAAAACGGAAAAAGAAAAGTGGGCGAAAACGCTCGACGCGTTCTTTAAAAACAAAGACCAAATCGCGCACGTGTTTATGCTTGCCGATTCCCGCCACGATCCCACCGCCGACGACGTGCAGATGATTGAATTTTTGCATTATCACACGCTTCCCTTTACGGTGGTGCTCACCAAAGCGGATAAACTTTCGAAAATGAAGCTCAAAGAGCATATCAAGGCGATCGCCGCCGATTTATATTTGGGCGAAAAAAATCTGCTTGCCACGAGCGCGGAAACGGGCTACGGCAAAGCGGACGTATTACAAAAAATCAAAGAAGTGATCGAGTTTTCGAACGCGCCGCAAACGGATTTTGAGGACGAAGACGATGCGCCCGGCGAGGACGAAGAGGTGGAATAATGGACGAATTTTTAAAGGAATGGTACGGCGTTTTAGCGTTCGTACTCTTTGATTTAGCGGCGCTAATTTTGATTATATCTTTCACCTACCGTTGGTTTTTTAAGCGCATTTTCGATTTTCTCGTTTCCCTCGTTTGTATCGTGGCAACCTCCCCTATATTATTATGGACATACGCGCGTGCGCGTAAAGCGAAAAAACGGGGCGAGATCGAACGGATTTTTAATTCCGAGCCCTTTATCGGGAAGAAAGGAAAAACCGTTTTTCTCCGCCGTTTTAACGGCAATTTCGGCAAATGCGCCGCTCTTGCGCGACTGTTCGATCTGTTCTCAGGGCGCGTTAGCGTGATCGGATACGAACCGTTTACGGAAGCGGAATGTGAAGCTTTAACGGAAATTGAATTTGATCGGCATATCGCCAAACCCGGGCTTATCAATCCCTATTACACCAACGGTGGAAGCAAAGAAGATAAAAAAGCTATGCTTAAAACGGACGAGAAATACGCTTGGAATTTTTCCTTTTTCGGGGATATAAAAATTTTCTTTACTTGGCTACTCAAAAAAATACGCGGTCAAAATTGACTGCGTATCTTTTTTATATCCCCTTATAAATATTCTTTCCACTTTTTCTCGAATTGTTCTTCCGCTTTGATCATTTCATCGAGAAGCGCCGTGATTTCGTCGGACGCGCCTTGATACGTTTCCCCTGCGGAGGTACGAAGCGCAGAAATTCCCATAACCGTGCCCTGCAACATCATATCCGCAATATGCGAACGGGAATTATCCGTGAGTGTGTTCATCTTTATAGAACCCCACATCATTGCTTTTTTGAACATATTCGGTTCTTTCAGCTCAATACCTCGATCCTTTGCAATCTTCGCCGCGCGGGCGGAGAATTTTTCGTATTCCTCGTGCTGGGCGGCGAGCTCGTCTTTCACTTTCTGATCGTCTACCTGCGGCATAATGTCCGCGATAGATTGCAGAGCAAGCTGCGCGTTTCTGTAAATTTCCGCTAAAATTTCTTCCGATTGTTTTTTATCTTGCTTTTCCATAAATAACTCTCCTTTTTTTATTATTTTTGCGTAAATTTATAAAAAATATGCAAAAATTGCTTGACGAAATGCTTACAAATGTGGTATAGTTGTATCCGAGCCGATAGAAACGGGCTTTTTTAAGTCGCTCAAATTTCGGGATTTGTTCTTAAAACTTCCCTAAAAATACGGGCGCGCCTTGGGTTCTTCGAGACTGGAAAGAGGAGGTATTACATCTTATGTACGCTATTATCGACAACGGCAACAAGCAGTATAAAGTGGCAGAAGGCGACGTAGTTCGCGTGGAAAAACTCGCGGCGAACGAAGGCGACACGGTTAGCTTTAAAGTGCTTATGGTTGCAGATGAAAACGGTATTAAGACGGGTGCGGAAGTGGCAAACGCAAAAGTTTCCGCAACGGTCGTAAAGCAAGACAAAGCGAAAAAGATTATCGTTTTCAAGTATAAAGCAAAGAAGAACGAACGTAAGAAGCAAGGGCATAGACAACCCTTCACCGCTGTTAAAGTTGAAAAAATCGAGCTTTGATAGCAACCGTTTCCAATAAGGAAACCACACGAAATTTGATTTTAAGGAGAGATAAAAATGATTTTCATCAGTTTATTCGCTCATAA
>JAGAOR010000032.1 GCA_017623605.1 Clostridia bacterium
AAAATAAAAAATAACGTCAAAAGAAATCAAGGAGGAGAAAACAATGGATTTCAATTCAACGGTAAAAGGGAGTATGCTCGAAGGTTTCTATCCTGCGGGCTGGGATTTTGAGAAGATCGACGCGTGCGTAGGCGCGCCTGAAACGATCACGGACAGACAGGCATTTTGGAATGAGGGCTTCACGCCCGTACAATGCGAGTCGTTGGGCGAATTTGAAACGTATATGGGGCACGAGATCGCAATGCAGATTAAGCTTGCGAAGGAGAGAAAGGAAAAAGTTGCGTTCATTTTGCCCGTAGGTCCTATGGGTATGTATAAATGGGTGGTATATTTCTTAAAGGAATGGAAAGTATCGTGTGAGCACGTATATACGTTCAATATGGACGAATGGGCAGATAGCGAGGGTAACACGCTCGCTTCCGATAACCCCGGTGCATTCCAATACGCTATGGAACAAGCGCTTTTCAACCCGCTTGGCGAATTGACCGTGCCTAAAAATCAAAGAAATTTTGCCACGAAAGACAATTTGCCTACCTATCCCGAAAAGATTGCGGCGCTTAAAAAAGAGGGCGCGAAATTGATCCTCGTATACGGTATCGGCAGAATGTGCCATATCGCGTTCTGGGAACCGCACTTTGCGGCAGATTATGCAAACGCGGAAGAATGGAAAAAAGCGCCTTATAGAATCGCGGCGAAAATTCACCCGCTTACGGTTGAGCAAAACGCGCTCACGAGCTTTAAATCGAGAACGCCGCTCGTACCTTGCAGAGCGAACACGATCGGGCCCGGCTTGTTCTTGCAAGCGGACTACGCAATCGGCGGTGCAGACGGCACGCTTGGTAGAGGTATGCAATGGCAAGGGCTTTCCCTGTGGATGACGCTTCGCCACGGCACGACGCCTTGGATTACGTCCTCGTATATCCCCACGCTCGCGGGTAGACTTTTCTTCCTCAAAGAGCTTGCAGGACCGCTCGTTGCGGAATGTAACTGACAAATGAAAACGGGAATAGCGGTGGCGGGGACGATCCTCGTCGATAAAATCAACGAAATTTCCGCGTACCCCAAAGCAGGCGAGCTGACGAAAATTGCAAGCGTTACGAAAGCGACGGGCGGTTGCGTACCGAACGTAGGGATTGATTTGAAAAAAATTGATCCCACGCTTGAGGTGAAAGCCGTGGGTTGTATTGGAAACGACGAAGAGGGCGCGTTCGTCAAGTCGGCGTTTGAAGAAAACGGCGTGGACGTGCAAAATCTCGTAAGCGTTGCAGATAAAACGAGTTTTACGGAAGTTATGAGCGTAAAAGGCGGGCAACGCACGTTCTTTACTTACGCAGGCGCAAGCGCGGCGTTTGGCAAGGAACACGTCAATTTTGAAAAATGTAGCGTGAAAATGTTGCACCTTGGGTATTTCCTGCTTTTGGATAAGATTGACGTCGGGGACGGCTTGTTGATCTTAAAAGCGGCGCGAGAGGCGGGCGTGAAGACGTCGATTGATCTCGTGAGCGAAAATTCCGATCGCTATCAAAAGGTGGTGCTTCCCTGCTTGCCGTACGTGGATAACGTGATCATCAACGAAACGGAAGCGGGCGCACTTACGGGAATAGAACCCACGATAAACAATCTTCAAAAGATTGCGGAAACGATCAAAGCCTACGGCGTGAAAGAGCGAGTGATTATTCACACGCCCGAGGTTGGCGTGTGCGTATCGGGCAACGGCTATACCGCCGTGCCGTCGTACGAAATTCCGAGTGGATTCATTAAAGGCACGACGGGCGCGGGCGACGCGTTCTGCGCGGGTGCGCTCCTTGGTATTTATCGCGAATATACCGACGAAAAAATCCTTTCGTTTGCTTCTGCGGCGGCAGTTGCCGCACTTTCGGAAGCGGATGCGGTGAGCGGTATGCGCACGGAAGAAGAAATTAAAGAACTTTGTAAAAATTTGAACAGGAGAAAAATATGTTAGTTAATTTGAACGACGTTTTGAAAAAAGCGCAAAAAGAAAAATATGCCGTGGGACTTTTCAACACCACGGATTCGGATATGTTGCAAGCGGCGATTGAAGCGGCGGAGGAAATGAATTCTCCGATCGTTATTGGCACGGCAGAGGTCTTGCTCCCTTACGGCGATCTGAAATTGATCGCGCCCAGCGTGATTGCGGCGGCAAAGCGCGCGAAAGTGCCCGTAGTGGTGCATTACGACCACGGCTTAACGTTCGAGCGGTGTATGGAAGCGTTGAAGCTCGGTTTCTCGTCGGTTATGTTCGACGGTTCGACGAAGGATTACGAAACCAACCTTGCCGACACGCGTGAGATCGTGAAGATTGCACATTCGTTCGGCGCGAGCGTTGAGGGTGAGATCGGACACGTAGGCAACGCGGACGCTGGCGACGAAGATCTGACGGATATGTATACGACGCCGGAAGAGGCGGAAGCGTATATCGCGGCGACGGGCGTAGACGCGCTCGCGGTGGCGATTGGATCTGCGCACGGCGTTTATAAAAAGAAGCCGCAGTTGAATATCAAGCGCTTGCAAGAGATTCGTGCGAAAGTGGATACCCCGCTCGTGTTGCACGGCGGTAGCGGACTTTCCGACGACGATTTCAAAACCACGATTCGCGAGGGTATTGCCAAAGTGAATATTTTCACGGATTTGTGCCTTGCGGGCGATAAGGCTATGAAAGAGGGCGAGGAGAAAGGACTCGGATATTTGGAAACGCGCAATTTGAAAGTGCAATATATAAAAGAAGCCGTCAAAGCGAAGATTCGCTTGTTCGGCTCGGAAAACAAGGCTTAAAAAAGCTGAAAATCGTCAAGTTTTAATCATTACGCTCGGTAATATTCCGGGCGTAATATTTTTTAAAAAGTCTGCTCACGTAGTTGGGATCTTTATAGCCGTAAAACTCGGCGGCTTGATATAGCTTTAAATGATCCTTTCGCATAATTTCGCGTACCTTGGAAAGCTTTACTTGATGAACATACGTCATCAAAGGCGGCTCGCCCGTCTGCTTAAACACAAAGCACAGATATTCGGGCGTAACGCCAAGATGCGCTGCAATCTCCCGTTGCGTGATAGGTCTGCGTATGTTTTGATAAACGTATTCTTTGGCTTTGCGAACGTAGAGGGAAGCGCTTTCATAGCGTTCGTTTATTTGAGCCCGCGCGAGGTAATCGTATTCGCCAAGCAGCTGTAAAAACAGCCCGTTGAGCGTTAAAACACGTTCTTTGTGTAGGGTATGTACGTGAATAATCTCGTCGATAAGGGAATGAATTTTTCCTTTTTGCGAGCATTTTAAAAGTCTGGGTAGGAACAGCGCGCCTGGTTCGTCGTTTTCGCAAATATCATAATCAATATAAAAGGAAATGCTTTGATGCTCGTGGAACGACGGCGCGTATACTTCCGTTGCTTCTCTATGTAAATTACAATTAGTGTCGTATTTTTCCGAAATGACTTCCTTTCCGCTCTGTAAATACGACAAGCGCCCCTCGGAAAAATAAACAATTTCGATTAGGCTTTGTTTCGACGGTTGCATAAAATTATGATACGTTTCCAGACTGCGTCCGTGCGCAAAGCGAACGCCTTTTGGGTAACCTTTGAGTTTTATATATTGCATAAACACCTCTTTTTAAATCTTTAAAATAGTATAACAAATAATATTAATTTTGTCAAGAAATATTAAAAAAGTGCATTGCAAAATTTTTCTGAATGTAGTATACTTATGCGTGAGGTGTAAATTATGGAAGAAATAAAGGAACGTAAGCGTGGGCAAAATTTATATATCGTAGAAGCTTCGCTTGAATATTTCATTGCAATTATCATCGGTGGTGCGTATCTTGCGAAAATCACGGAAGCGCTCGGAATGTCGCAGGGGTTGACGGGTATTTTGACGGCGTTCGTATCTTTGGGATACGTGTTTCAAATTTTTGCGTTATTCCTTGCAGGTAAGCGTAAGGTGAAAGGCTTTATAACGGTAATGCACACCGTCAATCAAGTCTGCTTTGCGATTATTTATTTAATTCCGTTAATTCCGATCCCGACGATCGTGAAGCACGTATTTTTCATTGTGTTTTTGCTTGCAGGGCATATTATTTCCAATTTGATCGGCTCGCCGAAAATAGGGTGGTATATGACTTTCGTTGAGGAAAAGGAACGTGGCTCGTTCACGGCAAAAAAAGAAATCACCTCTTTGCTTGGCGGTATGATATTCTCCTATCTCGTTAGTTTTGTAATTGATTATTTTGAAGCGACGGGGCAGTTGACGGTTGCGTTTGCAATAAGCGCGGTTGCTATTTTTGTTTTAGCGATTGCGCATACATTCACGCTTATAGGAACGCCTCAGCACGAATTGCCCGTGTCAAACGACTCGAATAATTTTTTGCTCGCGGCAAAAACGGTGCTTTCGAATAAACGGGTGCGGCACGTGCTCGTAGTGGCGGTTTTGTATAACTTGACGACTACGACGGTAACGGCGTTCTACGGCGCGTACACGGCAGGCGCGAAAGAAAATTTTGGGTTGGGATTTAGTATGACGTTTATCGCCGTACTTTCGATTGTTCATTCCCTCGCCCGTGTGGTGGCAAGCCGACCTATGGGGCGTTTTGCCGATAAATATTCTTTCAAAACAATGGGAACGTTTTGCTACGCGCTTTTGGGGTTAAGCTTTGCGGTGAACGTTTTCACGACGCCTACAAACGGAAGCGTTATGTATACGATTTACTACGTAATTCACGCGGTGGCTTTGGCTGGTACGAACAGCTGCATAATAAACCTGTTATACGAGGAAGTAAAACCCGAGCTCCGAATGAGCGCGCTTGCAGTTCAATACACGGTGTCTGGTTTGATCGGTTTTTTAGGCGCGATCGTGGCAGGGGTGTTCGTGGACGCGGTACAAGCAAATGTAGGAGGAACGATGTTGGGCTTATACGCGCAGCAATGGTTGTCCGTCTGGGGCGTATTCTTGTGCGTTATGCTCGTGGCGTATATTTCTATTTTTATGAAGAAAAAGAAAGGCTTTAAAAGAAAGCAAGCCTTGCAAGGAAATCAGGATTTGCAAGAAGAATAAGAAGTTCTCGCCGACTGTCCATCGGAGGATTTGTCGCAGGGGACAAAGCTACACTCGCAACGAACAAAGCGAAAAGGACGGGCTTTATCAACTTTGCTTATTCGCGCGAACTCCGGTTAATCCGCGGAGTTCTCGCCGACGATTACCACGAAAAAAGACGTTCGCAAGGAACGTCTTTTTTCGTGGTGGTCCATCGGAGGCTCGAACTCCGGACACCTTGATTAAAAATCAAGTGCTCTACCTACTGAGCTAATGGGCCGACCATATTACATTGTTAGCGCCACGAAGGTGGCTGGGGTGGCAGGATTTGAACCTACGAATGCCGGAATCAAAATCCGGTGCCTTAACCACTTGGCGACACCCCAATCCTAAAATTGGTGGGGCGGGCGACGAGAATCGAACTCACGACCTCCAGGGCCACAATCTGGCGCTCTAACCAACTGAGCTACACCCGCCATATATTGGTGCGCCTGAAGAGATTCGAACTCCTGACACACGGCTTAGAAGGCCGTTGCTCTATCCTACTGAGCTACAGGCGCA
>JAGAOR010000033.1 GCA_017623605.1 Clostridia bacterium
GCAAGGCAATGGCGAAAATTAACGCTTCGGGGATCGGAAAAGTGCAAGCAGCGATTCGCGTGGAAAATTAACAAACGAAAACGGAAGATCTTAAAACGGGGTTATTTTATTTATAAAATAATCTCGTTTTTTCCTTTTATTTTCTTGCTTTTTTGGGGTGAGATGTGATATAATATTAGTTAACAGGAAAAAAGAAAAAGCGTATCCTGTGAAAGAAGGAGAAAAAGAAAATGGAAAGAGTGTTTAATTTTTCAGCAGGTCCCTCTATGTTGCCCGAGAAAGTACTCGCCCGCGCGGCGGAGGAAATGCTTTGTTACGAAGATAGCGGCACGTCCGTTATGGAAATGAGCCACCGTTCGCCCGTTTACGAGAAAATTATTGCGGATGCGGAAGCGTTGCTCCGAAAGGTAATGGAAATTCCCGATAACTATAAAGTTCTGTTTTTACAAGGGGGCGCGTCTACGCAGTTTGCCGCCGTGCCCTTGAATTTGCTGAATAAAAACGGCAAAGCCGATTATATTCTTTCAGGTCAGTTTTCAACGAAAGCGTATCAAGAGGCGCAAAAATACGGCGATATTGCCGTTGCTGCTTCGAGCAAGGACGCGAATTTCTCGTTCGTGCCCAAAACGGATAAAAATTCTTTCCGAAACGATGCGGACTACGTGCATATCTGTTTCAATAACACGATCTACGGCACGAAATTTCCGTATATTCCCGACACGGGCGCAATTCCGCTCGTCGCGGATCTTTCCTCGTGTATTTTAAGCGAACCGATCGACGTTAGCAAATTCGGCTTAATTTACGCAGGGGCGCAGAAAAATATGTCGGCGGCGGGGCTTACCGTTGTGATCGTGAGAGAGGATTTGCTCGGAAACGCGCGCAAAGATACGCCCGCTATGCTTGATTATAAGCTTATGGCAGATAACGGATCTATGTATAACACGCCACCCTGCTGGTGTATTTATATCGCCAAGCTCGTATATGAATGGATTTTGGAGCTCGGCGGTTTAAAGGCAATGCAAAAACGCAACGCGGAAAAGGCGCAAATTTTGTACGACTATCTTGATTCGCAGGATTATTATCTTGCGCCCGTGGAAAAGGAAAGCCGCTCTATGATGAACGTAACGTTCGTAACGGGGAATGCGGAGCTTGATAAAAAATTTGCAAGCGAGGCGGCGGCAGAGGGGTTGATCAACCTCAAAGGACACCGCTCCGTAGGCGGTATGCGCGCTTCGATTTATAACGCTATGCCCAAAGCCGGCGTGGAAAAGCTCGTGGCGTTTATGAAAAAATTCGCAAAAAATAATCCCAAAGCATAAAAAATGGCAGAGGGTTATTGAAAAAAAGAAGAGCTTTGATAAAATAGGAGAGTAAAAAAATGTTCAAAGTGAAATTGATGAATAAGATTGCAAAGGTAGGCACGGACGTATTGTCTAAAGAACAATACGAGATCGGTGAAAACATAGAAAACGAGGACGCGATTTTAGTGCGTTCGGCGGCTTTGCACGATATGCCGCTTGGAGAGAATTTAAAAGCGATCGCACGTTGCGGTGCGGGCGTAAACAATATTCCGATTGAGAAATGTACGAAAGCGGGCGTGGTGGTGTTCAATACTCCTGGTGCGAATGCGAACGCGGTAAAAGAGCTTGCGATTGCAGCTTTAATCCTTGCCTCGCGCGACGTAATCGGTGGTGTGGAATGGGCAAAAACACTCAAAGGACAGGAAAACGTTGCAAAGGCGGTGGAAGCAGGCAAATCGGCGTTCGTAGGACACGAGCTTGCGGGAAAAACGTTGGGTGTCGTTGGGCTTGGTGCAATCGGCGGTATGGTGGCGAACGCGGCAATCTCGCTTGGAATGAGCGTTATGGGCTACGATCCCTATATTACGGCGAAAGCGGCTTGGAGTTTAGCACCTTCCGTAAAGCAGGCTGCCGATTACGCGGAAATTTTTAAGACCTGCGATTATATCACCTTGCACGTACCCGCCACTCCGCAAACGAAAAATATGATCAACGAAAAAACGCTTGCGCAAATGAAAGAGGGCGTACGTATTTTAAACCTTGCGCGCGCCGATCTCGTGAATGCGGACGATTTGAAAAAGGCGATTGAAGCGAAAAAGGTGGCGAAGTATATCACCGATTTCCCGACGGAAGAAACGGTGTGCGTGGAGGGAATCGTAGCGATTCCGCACCTTGGCGCATCTACGGTGGAATCGGAAGATCATTGCGCGATTATGGCGGCGCAACAGCTCGATGAATTTTTGGCTTGTGGAAATATTCGTAACAGCGTGAATTTTCCGACGGTTGGTTTGCCTCGCTCGGAAAATCCCCGCGTTTGCATTATGAACGAAAATATCCCGAATATGCTTTCGCAGATTACCGCGGCGTTCTCGTCGAAAAATATCAACATTGAAAATATGGCGAACGGCTCAAAGGGCGAGGTGGCGTATACGATCGTAGAAACCAACGTGCCCGCAAATGAAGAGATCGTGAAAACCCTGCAAGCGATCAACGGCGTGTTCGGTGTGAAAGTCTTTGCGTGAGGAGGAAACGGCAATGATCACGGTAAAACCCTTTTCCGCGCTTCGCCCCAAAAGCGAATACGCGAAAGAATGTGCCGCGCTGCCCTACGACGTAATGTCGAGCGAGGAGGCGCGGAAAATGGTGGCGGGAAAGCCTTATTCGTTCTTGCATATCGACAAGGCGGAGATTGATCTTGATCCGTCGGTCGGGCTTTACGACGATCGCGTGTATCAACAAGCGGCGGCGAATTTAAAAAAATTCGAAGAGATCGGCGTTTATTTTCAAGACCACGTTAAAAAATATTATTTTTACCGTCAGGCAATGGACGGACGGGTGCAAACGGGAATCGTCGGTTGCGCGTCGATCGACGATTACATACAAAACAAGATTAAAAAGCACGAGCTTACCCGCGCGGATAAGGAGCTTTATCGGATTCGCCACGTAGATACCTGCGCGGCGCAAACAGGACCGATCTTTCTTGCTTACCGTGAAAGCGAAACGCTGGATCAAATTATTCAAGCGGAAACGGCGCACGAGCCTCTTTACGATTTCGTGGCGGACGACGGCATCTCCCACACCGTTTGGGAAAGCTCGTCGCGCGAGATCGACGAGAAAATCGAAAGGGCGTTCGGTGAGTTGAACGCGTTGTATATTGCGGACGGACATCACCGCGCGGCTTCGGCGGTAAAAGCGGGCTTAAAGCGTAGAAACGAAACCCCCGCGTATAAAGGAAACGAGGATTATAATTTTTTCCTTTCGGTGGTTTTTCCTGCAAAGAGCTTGAAGATTCTCGATTATAACCGCGTTTTGCGCGATCTGAACGGACTTTCGGCGAACGCGTTTTTACAGGCGGTGCAAACGCATCTCGGTTCGGTTACGCCCGTAGAGGGGATATACCGCCCGAAAGAAAAGCACGAGGCGGGATTTTTTGTCGGCGGGAAATGGTACTGCGTCAAATTTAAAGAGGAGCTTTGCAGGGCTGCTTCGCCCGCTGAAAATCTTGATCCTGCGATCTTGCAAAAATATTTGCTTGCGCCCGTACTCGGAATCGAAGATCCCAGAACGGATAAGCGTATTGATTTCGTAGGCGGTATTCGCGGACTTGGGTATTTGGAGCGGCGTTGCAGCGAAGACGCGGTGGCGGCGATTGCGATGTATCCCGTGTCTATGGACGAGTTGATGTCTATTGCCGACGCGGGCGAGATTATGCCGCCCAAATCCACTTGGTTCGAGCCCAAGCTTCGAAGTGGCTTGATTATTCATAAAATTTGATTTGATAAAAGTAGGAAGGCTTTATTATGTCCCAAACGATTTTGAAAAAAGAGGAAAAGGTGGCGTTCGCGCTTCGCGCGCTGTATCGTAAATACGGTTATTTGCCTTACAATATGAGCAAATTCGAGCCGTACGATCTGTATTCTTCCAACAAGGATTTCCTCGTGGGCGACGGCGTGATCACGTTCAACGATGCGTTCGGAAAATTGCTTGCGCTCAAACCCGACGTTACGCTTTCGATTATCAAAAACGCAGGCGGGGAAAATTGCAAGGTATATTATCACGAAAACGTATACCGCATTTCGGGCGCGACGAAAGAATTTAAAGAGCTTATGCAGGTGGGCTTGGAGCGTATCGGCGAAAAGGGCGTATACGCGCTGTACGAAACGGCGTATTTAGCGGCGGCGAGTTTGAACGAAATCTCCACTGATTTCGTGCTGGATATTTCGCATCTGGGCATTTTGTCGGCAACGCTTGAAGCACTTGGCGAGGACGCGGCATTCCAAAAACGGATTATGCAAAAAATAGCGGAAAAGAACGTACACGAAACGCTCGCGCTTTGTCAAAGCCGCAACGTAGACGAGGAAAAGACGAACGCGCTTTTGTCGCTTGTCAAAACCTACGGCGATATGCAAACGGTTCTTAAAAAGCTCGCGCCCCTTTGCGAGAGCGGGAAAGCGAAAGAGGCGTATGAAGAATTAAAAGCCGTTTGCGCGTTGCTTGAAAAGACGGAATACGCCAATAAAATTCGCATTGATTTCTCCGTCGTCAACGATATGAAATATTATAACGGTTTGGTGTTTAAGGGCTTCGTCGGCGGCGTGTGCGAGGGCGTACTTTCAGGCGGGCAATACGATCGGCTTATGGCGCGTATGGGCAGAAAGACGGGCGCGATCGGCTTTGCCGTATATCTTGATTTGTTAGAGAATTTGCAGGAAAATAAAAGGGAATACGATATAGATTTACTCGTTTTATACGACGATGATACAGGTCCTGCGCTTCTTGCGGCGACGGTAGAAAAGGCGATCGGCGAGGGCAAGAGCGTGAGCGCGCAAAAGGAAAAGGGCAATCTCCGCTTCTTTGAAACGCTCGATTTAACAGGGAGGAAAGAAATATGATTAACGTAGCGTTGCCCAAGGGTAGATTGGGTGAAAAGGTGTACGCTACCTTTGAACGGGCGGGCTATGAATGTCCGGCGATTAAGGAAGTCAATCGCAAGCTCGTGTTTGAAAATGCGGAAAAGGGCGTGCGGTATTTTTGGGTGAAGCCCTCCGACGTTTCCATTTACGTGGAGCGGGGCGCGGCGGATATAGGCGTTTGCGGGAAAGACATTCTCGCGGAATATTCCCCCGACGTGTACGAGCTTCTTGATCTGAAAACGGGTGTGTGCCGTATGGCGGTGGCGGCGAAAAAGGATTTCTACGACGATCGCGCTTCTACCTTGAAAGTCGCGACGAAATTCGTCAATATTGCGAAAAACTATTACGCGGGCAAGGGTAGAGAGATCGACGTAATTCATTTAAACGGCTCGATAGAGCTTGCGCCTATTTTAGGACTTTCCGACGTGATTGTGGACATCGTGGAAACGGGCACGACGCTTAAAGAAAACGATCTTGACGTCGTGGAAACGATTATGCCCATTAGCGCAAGGCTGATTGCAAACAAGGCGAGCTTTAAATTCAAAACCGCCGAAATTGAGAAATTGACGGAAAAAGTAGGCGCGTTGATCGACTAAAAGGAAGAAAACTATGATAAAAATTTTAAAATGCGGGGAGGTGTCCCCCGAGGAAATTTTTGCCAGAAATAATCCCACTTTAAGTGTGTCGGGGATTGTTTCGGAGATTATTGCGGAGGTCGTTAAAAACAAGGACGTCGCGCTTAAAGCGTACGGGGAGAAATTCGACGGCGTAACCCTTACTTCTTTGGAAGTGAGCGGGAAAGAAATCGAAGAGGCGTATCAAAAGGCTGATAAGGAATTTATTTCCGTTTTGGAGGAAGCCGCGGAAAATATTCGTGCGTTCCACGCCGAGCAAAAGCGAGAGGGCTTTGCGTTGAAAAAGGAAAACGGCGTGATCCTCGGGCAGAAAATTACGCCGATTGAACGGGTAGGCTTATACGTGCCCGGCGGCACGGCGGCGTATCCCTCGACGGTGCTTATGAACGCCATTCCCGCAAAGATCGCAGGTTGCAAGGAGATCGTTATAGTAACGCCGCCGTCGAAAACGGGCGGGGTGAACGAGAACGTGCTCGTGGCGGCAAAAATTGCGGGGGTGAACCGTATTTTTAAGGTGGGCGGCGCGCAGGCGATCGCCGCGCTTGCTTACGGCACGGAGAGTGTTCCAAAAGTAGATAAAATCGTAGGACCTGGCAACGCGTTCGTGGCGGAAGCAAAAAAACAGGTGTTCGGGCTCGTTTCGATTGATATGATCGCAGGTCCAAGTGAAATTTTGGTAGTGGCAGACGGCAAGAACGATCCAAAGCATATCGCCGCCGATCTTTTATCGCAAGCAGAACACGATAAAAACGCGAGCGCGGTGCTCGTAACTGACGACGCGACGTTTGCGAGTAGGGTTTCGGAAGAGCTTGAAAAGCAAATCCCCACGCTGCTTCGCGCAGAGATCGCGAGGAAATCCATCGACGATAACGGTAAAATTATCGTGGCGGAAAATCTGTCCGCGGCGATCGAAATTGCCAACGAGATCGCGCCCGAGCATTTGGAGCTTTGCGTGGACGAACCTTTTTTATATCTCGACGGGATTAAACACGCGGGTTCGATTTTTATGGGGCGGCATTGCCCCGAAGCACTCGGCGATTATTTCGCAGGACCTAACCACACCCTTCCCACGAGCGGCACAGCACGCTTTTCTTCGCCCTTGTCCGTGGACGATTTCATAAAGAAATCGCAGTATTTATATTACACCAAAGAAGCGCTTGAAAAGGTTGCGGATAAGGTGGCGTATTTTGCGGAAAAAGAGGGCTTACAGGCGCACGCAGAAAGCGCAAAGGTGAGATTATGAGTAGGTTTTTCAGCGATAAATTTTCCTCGCTCGCACCTTATGTGCCCGGGGAACAGCCCAAAGATATGCAGTATATCAAATTGAACACGAACGAATCGCCTTTCCCGCCGCCTAAATCGGTGGTGGAAGCGGCGAGAGTGGAAGCGCAAAAGGCGCAGCTGTATTCCGATCCCGAATGTTCTTTACTTGTGGAAAAGGCGGCGGAAACGTTCGGCGTGAAAAAAACGCAGCTCCTTTTTACAAACGGCTCGGATGAAATTTTAAATTTCGCATTTATGGCGTTTTGCGATCCGTCTACGCCCGCCGTATTTCCCGATATAACCTACGGCTTTTATAAGGTGTTCGCGGCACTCCACGGCGTGCCGTATCGAGAAATTCCGCTCAAAGAGGATTTTTCCATTGATTATCGCGATTATTTGGGCGTGAACGCAACCGTTTTTATTGCTAACCCCAACGCCCCGACGGGTATGCTACTCGGCGTTCGGGAAATTGAGGAGATTTTGAAATCTAACCCCGATCACGTGGTGGTGATCGACGAGGCGTACGTCGATTTCGGTGGCGAAAGCTGTATTCCCTTAACCCAAAAATACGACAATTTGCTCGTGACGCAGACCTTTTCTAAATCGAGAAGTTTGGCGGGCGCGCGGCTTGGCGTGGGGATTGCAAGCGAAAACTTGATTGCGGATTTGAACGTGATTAAGTATTCGACAAATCCGTATAACGTCAACCGTATGACTATGGCGGCGGGTTACGCTTCTTTGTGTGAGGCGGAGCATTTTTCAAAAACCTGCGCGGTGATCGAAAAGAACAGAGAATACACGGCGAAAAAGTTAAAGGAAATGGGCTTTGAGGTCTTGGATTCCAAAACCAACTTTTTATTCGCAAGAAACGAAAAGATCGGCGGGGAGGAATTGTATCAAAAGCTCAAAGAACGCGGGGTTTTGGTGCGCCATTTCAAAGCGGAGCGGATCAAGGATTTTAACCGCGTGAGTATTGGAACGCTCAGGCAAATGGATATATTTTTAGAAAACGTAAGACAAATTTTATTGGAGATAAAGCAATGAGAAATGCGGAAATAATCAGAAAAACGGCGGAAACGGATATTCGGCTTTCCCTGAATTTAGACGGCTTTGGCAAAAGTGAGATCATAAGCGGCGCGGGCTTTCTCGATCATATGCTCACTCTTTTTGCAAAGCACGCGGGCTATGATCTTTGCCTCACCTGTAAGGGGGATATAGAGGTGGATTATCACCACACCGCAGAGGATATAGGCATTGCGCTCGGCGCGGCGTTTTGTAAAGCGCTTGGCGACAAGCGAGGAATCGTGCGCTACGGGGATATTGTTTTGCCTATGGACGAAACACTGATTATGGCGGCAGTGGATATTTCGGGGCGTGATTACGCTTCGCTTGATTTACAAATTCCCGCGCAAAAAGTGGGGGATTTCGACACCGAGCTTTGCGAGGAATTTTGGCTTGCGTTCGTGCGCGAGGCGAAAATAACCTTGCACGTGAAGCAGCTTGCGGGTAAAAACGCGCACCATATTATCGAGGGCACGTTCAAGGCGGTTGCGCGCGCGCTCGGCAAGGCGACCAAGATCGACGAAAACAAGAAGGACGAAATTCCGTCCACGAAAGGCGTGTTATGATAGCGATTATTGATTACGGGGTGGGTAATTTATTCTCCGTTTGCGCTTCGCTTAAAAAAATCGGCGCGGAAGCGATCGTAACCTCCGATCGTCGAGAGATAGAAAACGCGGATAAAATTATTTTGCCCGGCGTCGGCGCGTTTTCCGACGCGATGAAAAAGCTTAAACAAACGGGCTTGGACGAAGTGATTAAAGCGGAAGCAAATAAGGGCAAGTATATTATGGGCATATGTTTAGGTATGCAAATGCTCTTTGAAAAAAGCTACGAATACGGCGAACACGAGGGCTTGGGACTTTTGAAAGGTTCAATAGTGCCTATGAAAGGCGTGATCGACGAACGTTTGAAAATTCCGCATATCGGTTGGAACGCACTCCGTTTTGAAAAACCGCATTTCCTGTTTAAATATATCAAAGAGGGCGATTGCGTGTATTTCGTACATTCCTACTACGCGACTGATTGTAAAGATAGCCTGATCGCGACGACAGAATACGATCAATATTTGACGGCGGCGGTGGCAAAGGGCAACGTGTTAGGTTGTCAATTCCACCCTGAAAAAAGCGGTGAAGTGGGGCTTGCTATGCTCAAAGCGTTTTGCGAGGCGGTGTAAATATGAAAATTTTTCCTGCTATTGATTTATACGACAACAAAGCGGTGCGCCTTTTTAAGGGCGACTACGCGAAAATGACGGTGTATAACGACGATCCCGTGGCAGTCGCCCGTGATTTTAAGGCGGCGGGCGCGGAGCAAATTCACCTCGTCGATCTCGCGGGTGCAAAAGCGGGCGTGCCCGTGCACGCGCAGACCGTGCAAAAAATCGTTTCCGAAACGGGACTGTTTGCTGAAATCGGTGGCGGTATTCGGAATATGGAAACGATTGAAAAATATCTTGAAGCGGGCGCAGGTCGGGTAATTCTCGGCACAGCGGCGGTAACGGACGAGGCGTTTTTAAAGGAAGCGTTGGCTCGCTTCGGCGATAAAATTGCCGTAGGCGCGGACGTTTTAGAAGGCAAGATCGCGATCAAGGGTTGGATAGAAAAAACCGATTATACCCTCGACGCGTTTTTGGATAAAATGCAAACACTGGGCGTAAAAACGGTGATTTGCACGGACATTTCCAAGGACGGCGCAATGAAAGGTACGAACCGCGCGCTTTATAAGGAATTAACGGAAAATACGCGTTGAACGTGGTTGCGTCAGGCGGGGTATCGTCAATAGACGATATACGCGCACTTGCAGATTCGGGCGTATACGGCGCGATCGTAGGAAAGGCGTATTATATCGGCGCGATCAATTTAAAAGAAGCGATAGAGGTGGCGAAATGATCACGAAACGGATTATTCCCTGCTTGGACGTGAAAGACGGGCGGGTGGTGAAAGGTGTCAATTTCGAAAAGCTTAAAGAGGTGGCTTCGCCCGTCGATCTTGCAAAATTTTATTCGGAGAACGGCGCGGACGAGCTCGTGTTTTACGATATTACGGCTTCCGCGGAGGGCAGAAAACTGTTTACGGGTATTTTGACGGAAGCAGCGAGCTCGGTGTTTATTCCGCTCACCGTTGGTGGCGGGATCAGAGAACTTTCCGATTTTGAACGAGTGCTCTCCTGCGGCGCAGATAAGGTAAGTGTGAATTCGGGCGCGATTGCGAACCGAGCCTTGATTGGCGAAGCGGCGAAAAAATACGGCGATCAATGCGTAGTAATCTCGGCGGATATTAAGCGGGTAGACGGCGCGTTTCACGTGTTTGCCAAGGGCGGCAGAGAGGATACGGGCTTGGAGGCGATCGAATGGATCAAACGATGCGTCGGCGAGGGTGCGGGCGAGGTTGTCGTTAATTCTATGGACACCGACGGCGTGAAAGGCGGGTTTGATTTGGAGCTTTTAAAGGCGGTGTGCGACGTGGTGGACGTGCCCGTGATCGCTTCGGGTGGAGCGGGAAAAACGGAGGATTTTATTCGGCTTTTCAAGGAAATTCCCAAGGTGGACGCGGGGCTTGCCGCTTCCGTTTTCCATTTCGGAGAGATTGCGATTCCCGATTTGAAAAGAAAGCTAAAAGAAGAGGGCGTGAACGTCCGGTTATGAAACGAGGAGAAAGAATATGATTAAGATTGAAGAATTAAAATTTGACGAAAAGGGCTTAATTCCCGCAATCGTAGTAGATGCCCAAACGAAAGACGTGTTGACGCTTGCGTATATGAACGAGGAAAGCTTACGTATTACGCTTGAAAAGCAAAAAACGTGTTTTTGGAGCAGAAGCAGAAAGGAGCTTTGGCTGAAAGGCGAAACGAGCGGGAATTATCAGCACGTAGTGTCGATTACTGCGGATTGCGATAAGGACGCGCTCGTTGTCAAAGTGGAAAAGGACGGACCTGCTTGCCATACGGGCGCGGAGAGCTGTTTCTTTAATCCGCTTTATATTAACGAAGAAAAACACGAATTTAGCTTGCGCGGACTTTACGGTTTATTGCTCGGTAGAAAAGAGGCAATGCCGCAGGGCTCGTATACGACCTATCTTTTTGAAAAGGGTTTAGATAAAATTTTGAAAAAAGTAGGGGAAGAAAGCACGGAGGTGATTATTGCGGGCAAGGCGCAGGATAAAGCGGAAACGATTTACGAAATTGCCGATCTTGCCTATCACGTGATGGTTCTTATGGTACAAGCGGGGATTACGGTGGACGACGTGCAAAAAGAGCTCGCTTCCCGACACGTGATTGATCATAAGGTGAAACAGGAGAAAATGACGAAATAAGAAAAATGAGGCAATTTATGCGGGGAACGAAAAAATTGCTGATAGGGTTCTTGGTGTGTTTGAGTGTACTTTTTAGCTCGATTGGCTTGGCTGCGTGCGAATATACGGAAAGCGCAAAACAGTCTTCTGATACGGGAAGTTGTACGAGTATCGAACAAAACGCAAGCGATTCTTCACAAACGCAAGAAAATGCAAGTGATTGTTCACACGAACAAGAAGATTCAAGTGATTGTTCGCACGAACACCAATATACGGCGGTTGTAACCGCGCCTACTTGCACCGAGCAGGGCTTTACGACGTATACTTGTTCTTGTGGCGATAGCTACGTAGACACGTACGTAAACGAGCTTGACCACGAATTTAAAAATTACGTTTCCAACGGCGACGCGAAATGCGAAACAGACGGAACGGAAACGGCGGTTTGCGAGCGTGAGGATTGCGAAGTAACAGACACGCGAACGCAAGAAAATTCTGCGCTTGAACACATTTACGATAGGAAAACGGTAGAAACGAAATATCAAAAATCCGAAGCGACTTGCACGAGCAAAGCCGTTTATTATAGGTCTTGCGTTTGTGGTAAGGCGAACGCAACGGAAACGTTTGAATACGGCGACTGCCTTGAACATAAAATAAACGATTTGGGGATATGTAGAGTGTGCGAAGATCCCATTCTTCCAACGCACGGCGTTCTTTACGAAAAGCTTCCAGACGGTACGGCGCGAGCGATTGCGTACGAGGGGCAGCTCGTAAAGGTGCGTATTGCCGAAACGTACGACGGCGCGCCCGTTACCAAAATCGGCAACGCCGCGTTTAGAAATAGCAACGTTACGCGCATTATAATCCCCGATAGCGTAAAATCTATCGAGCAGTATGCGTTCTATGGGTGCGAGCGTTTGACGAGTATCACGTTTCAAGGTACAATAAAGGATTGGATCGCCGTTTCCAAGGGGGATAAGTGGAGCGATAACGTTGCTGCAACCAAGGTTGTGTGCTCGGACGGGGAAGTGGAGATATAACGACTTCCGCCGTTATAAGTGAAATGAACGCTTCGCGTTCGTGAAATGCCCTTTCGGGGCGTGAATTGAAAACCTGTCGGTTTTCGTGAAAAGGACGGTTGACAAAAACGCGTATTTGCGATACAATATATAATGTGTTGTCATAAAATTGCGTTATTGTGCCGTTGAGTAGCTATAAAGTCAAGTGTTGGGATAATAATAAAAAGGCGAACGATATATGAAAGAAAAATGGAAAAGATTTATAAGCGTAGTGCTTGCGGCGATTTCCGTAAGTGCGACGGCGTTGCCTATGATTGCTTGCGGCGAAAAACCGAATAATCCTAAAACTCCGCCGCTTACGTTCGGTATTGATGCGCCGAGCGGGAATTTTAATCCGTTTTTCTTGGAATCGGTAAGCGATTCTAAGATCGTGGGGCAAACGCAGATTCGTATGCTCACGGCGGACGCGAGCGGGAAGCCTATCTGCGGGGAAAATCAACCGACCGTGGCTCTTTCCTACACGGAAACGATGAAAAAAGGTGAAGAAACTACGACGAACGCGAATGAGGCGACCTCAACCGAATACGAGTTCGTGCTGAAAAACGGCATTAAATTTTCCGACGGTACGCCGCTTACGATCAAGGACGTTTTGTTCAATCTCTACGTGTACCTCGATCCTATGTACGCGGGCTCGGCTACGATTGCTTCCACGAGGATTCAGGGCTTGAACGCGTATCGTTGGCAAGATCCGCTCGCTTCGGACGATCAGGATATTAACGAGGGGGAAGAATATTTCTATACGCAAGCGGACGCGCGAATTCTCAATGTTTTAAACTACCTTTCGAATAAAACGGGTGATCCCGAAAACGAGATAAAAGCGGATATTGCTTTCATTAAAAAGCTGTTTTTTGAAGAATCGGAAAGCGGAGCCGATCTTGATTCGCAAATTCAAGACGTGCTTACGTCCGAGGAAACGCTTGGCACATTGCGCGAAGAATTAGCAAGGGAAATTCGCTGGGCGTACTACGACGATTTCAAAGAAGAAAACGACGGGTTGCTCGTGAAAACGATTTCGGGAATCACGACGAGTACGAAAGTGGTGGACGACGAAACGCACGACGTGTTGAAAATTGCGGTCAACGGCGTTGATCCCAAAGACGTTTGGAATTTTGCGTTCCCCGTTGCGCCTATGCATTATTACGCAGGCGAAACGTACGCGGCGAAAGCGAACGGCGTCGATCATTTTGGCGTGGAATATAGCGACAAGGAATTTTTCCAAGACGTGCTCCAAGATCCGGCGAAAAACGCGTTGCCCGTCGGCGCGGGCGCGTATCAGGCGAGCAATTTGGACGGCGCGAGCACGGGTATAGACGGCGACGATTTTTATAACGGTAGCTACGTATATTTCACCAAAAATAACTATTTTAACACGGTTGGTTCGGATTTGCGCAACGCGAGAATCAAAAATCTTTGGTATAAGGTCGTGGCGAGCGATCAAATTCTCGATGCGCTTAAGAGCAACGAAATTCACGTAGGCTTCCCGATCGCAAAGCTGGAAAATATTTCCGCAGTGGACGAATATAAAGATCTCGAACGCGTAACGTATACGACGAACGGCTACGGGTACGTGGGTATCAACCCCAAAGCCGTGCCCGATATTGAGGTACGCAGGGCGATTATGAAAGCAATGGATACCGCTTCGATCGTGAAGAATTATTATTCTCCCGAGCTTGCTGAAACGCTTCACCGTTCTATGTCTATGGAATCCTGGGCGTATCCGAAAGTTGGCGATAAGAACGTCGGACGGCACGAAAAGGTGAAATTTTCACGCGACGCGGAAGAAATTTGCACGCTCGTGGAAGCGGCGGGATATAGCCGTGTGGATAGCAATAGCGTGTATAGTAAAGACGGTAAACCGCTTAAGCTCGTGTTTACAATCGCGGGCGAATCCAAAGATCACCCCGCTTACGATATGTTTACGGAAACAGCCGAATGGCTAAACGAAAATTGCGGCTTTGATATTACGGTTGCGACGGATATTCACGCACTTTCCAAGCTCGAAACGGGCGATTTGCAGGTATGGGCGGAGAGTTGGTCGTCGAGTATTGATCCCGATTTGTATCAAGTTTATCATAAAGATAGCTCGGCTACGAGTATTAAAAATTGGGGCTACGATACGATTTTTGCCGATTCGACGGGGCAATTTACCTATGAAAAGGACATTATCAATCAGTTGAGCCAAAAGATCGAAGCGGGCAGAGAAACCATTAACCGCAACGAAAGAACGAGAATTTACGCGCAAGCACTCGATTTGATTATGGAGCTTTGCGTGGAGCTTCCCGCCTATCAAAAAAAGGATATGGTCGTGTATAATAAGAAACTGATTAACAGTTCGACAATCCGTACAAGGAACGCTTCGTCCACTTCGGGCGTGTTCGATCGCATTTGGGAAGTGGATTACCGTTGATAAAATTTTTGCTTGCCTGAGCGTGGGGCGGTGCGTTTGCTCGCTTATTCTTGTCGTTAATAAATTGTAACCGCACGGCGTGTGAAGTATCGCCGTGCGGTTGTATTTTTTAAGATTCCCGTTTTGCTAAAATTTTACCGCTTGTGGCGTTGATCAAAAATGCGTTCGTTTTGCCGCTACGATCAATCACGCCTACGTAGTAATAGGGGGAATCCTCGTAAATTAGGCGAAGATAAATTTCGCCGGCAAAGCCGTATTTGTCCGTCATAGAGGCAAACAGCTCGCTTTCTGCCGTTACGAGATTTTTTAAAACGGCTTCGGGGGAAAGCGTTTTTTCGCCCAGTACCGATTGCGCCGTAAGCTCGCGTTCCGTTTCGCCGTGGGTGATCGAACAGGTGAGAGAGGAAAGCGCGGCAATATCCAAAGGACACGCGAAATAGTATTCCGCTTTCACTTGATCGTACGACATTTCCCCGCCGTGCGTTTTTCCGTCTATCTCAAATGAAACGCTACATTCTTTTTCACCCGACGGCGCGACGAGCCAAAGCTCCGTGCGAACGTTCGTTTCCCGCGGTACGCCGTCTGCGCTGTAAGGAGATTCTTTGACGACGGAATATACCCGCAAGGAAAATTCTTCGTCGCTCGCCAACAAAACGTTACGGCGAAGCTCGGAAACGTAGTCGAAATAATTGATTTCCTTATGGCAAGCGAACAGACAAGATGAGAGACATAAAAGGAGGAAAAAGAAAAGCGTGGCGCGAAGCGTTTTTATCGGTTGTAAAAGCTTGGATTTTAAGTGAGAAAAAACGTTCATAGTCCATTATATTAAAAAAAAATTAAAAACATACCCGATAAATTTCGTTTAGACAGTTGATTTTTTATTCGCAATATGGTAAAATAATATAAATACAATGGGAGGAGAGCTATATGCGCGTTGATAAAGTAATTTTGCGCGCCGCTATCAGTACGTTGGCGGCAATCGTAGCGTTGCTTGCGGCTATGCTTCTCGCGCTGTGCTTTATCTTCCCTTCTACTATGATGCGCATTACCTACGATATGGGTATGGACGGAGCGAGTATCCGTTACGCCCGCCGCGCCTACGACTACACGGACGACGTATATTTTATTGCGTTTGCAACGGAGGTTGCAATCGGGTTGGAGGATTACGCCCAGATCGAAACGTGCGGCGAGGAATTGATCGCGGACGAAAAATTCAGCACGCATTGCGACAAGCAAAACGCGGCGATTGAGAGTGAGGGCGGCTACGAGCAATACGTGTTCGGGCAAATTTGTCTCGCTAAATACCGTCAAGGTGAAAAAACGGAATCGATCGAGAAAGCGTTTGCGCTTGTGGATAGTAGCTTTCCGAAGAACAACGCGGTGGCGGCGGTACTTTTGACTGCGCTCTCGGCGGGGGATAACGAAACGGCAGACGCCGTGAAAGAGAAAATGAATGAGATGAACGTAAGTGCGTTTTCGGCTTCCGATAAGGAATACTACGACGCTTTGCTTGCGCTTGCAAACGGATAAATGGATAGGTTTGCCTAAATCAGGCGACTAATCCATTTACTTTATATAACGAAAAAAATAAATTTTTACATACAAGGAGAAAAACCTATGAGTAGCAAAATCGTAAAAGAAGGACTTACTTTTGACGACGTGTTATTGATTCCGCAGGCTTCGAGCGTGCTCCCTAACGACGTTTCGCTCAAAACGCAGCTTTCCGATAAGATTAAATTAAACCTGCCTTTAATGAGCGCGGCAATGGATACGGTTACTGAAAGCCGTATGGCGATCGCTATGGCGCGCGAGGGCGGTATTGGTATGATTCATAAAAATATGTCGATTGAAGAACAGGCTTCGCACGTAGATAAAGTAAAGCGGAGCGAGCACGGCGTTATCACCGATCCGTTCTTCCTTGCGCCCGACAATCTCGTGAAAGACGCGCTCGCGCTTATGGAAAAATACCGCATTAGCGGTGTGCCGATCACCAAAGAAGGCAAACTCGTGGGGATTTTAACCAACCGCGATTTACGCTTTGAAAGTAACTACGAACAGCCTATTTCCAACATTATGACCAAGGACGGGCTCGTTACCGCGCCCGTTGGAACGTCGCTTGAACAGGCACAAAAAATACTCGGCAAGCACAGAATCGAAAAGCTTCCGATCGTGGACGAGCAGGGCTATCTCAAAGGCTTGATTACGATTAAGGATATAGAAAAGTCCATTCAGTATCCCAATTCCGCAAGGGACGAAAACGGCAGACTTCTCGTCGGTGCGGCGGTCGGCGTTGCGGGCGGTACGATGGAGCGTATTGCCGCGCTTATCGAGGCGCGCGCGGACGTGATTACGATTGATACGGCGCACGGTCATTCCGCAGGCGTTTTGAAGCGTGTGGAAGAAATCAGAGCAAAATTCCCGAACATTACGCTCATTGCAGGAAACGTGGCAACGCCCGAAGCGGTGGAAGCGCTCGTGAAATCGGGTGCGGACGTGGTGAAAGTGGGGATCGGTCCCGGTTCGATTTGCACGACGCGTATCGTTGCGGGTATCGGCGTGCCCCAGCTTACGGCGGTTATGGATTGCGCGGAAATGGCGGACAAGCTCGGCAAACGCGTGATTGCGGACGGCGGTATTAAATATAGTGGAGACATCGTGAAAGCGTTGGCGGCGGGTGCGAGCGCGGTTATGGTCGGTTCGCTTCTGGCGGGTACGCTTGAAAGTCCTGGGGAAGTGGAGTTGTATCAGGGTAGAAGCTATAAGGTGTATAGAGGTATGGGTTCGCTTGGCGCAATGGCGGCGGGAAGCTCGGATCGGTATTTCCAAGAGGGAACGAGAAAATTCGTGCCCGAGGGGGTGGAAGGGCGCGTGCCGTACCGTGGTAGCGTCGCCGACGTGATCTATCAAATGAAAGGCGGCTTGCGCGCGGGTATGGGCTATTGCGGAAAGCCTACGATCGAAGATCTTCGAACGAGCTCGCAATTCGTTCGCATTACCAACGCAAGCTTGATCGAAAGTCACCCGCACGATATTTCGATTAGCAAAGAAGCACCGAATTATTCCCAACATTGATTGAGATTTTTTAAGTTAAGGAGATATAAAATTTATGGATAACAACGTACGTCCTGAAACGATGAAACGGATCAACAACAAGGCACTTGCACAGGCGTTTATCGACGAGCAGGTGGAAATTATCCGAGGGCAAGTGGGCAATAAAAAGGTTTTGCTTGCGCTTTCGGGCGGGGTGGATTCCTCCGTCGTTGCCGCGCTTTTAATCAAGGCAATCGGTAAACAGCTCGTCTGCGTGCACGTCAATCACGGACTTTTAAGAAAGGGCGAGCCCGAACAGGTTGTTGAAGTGTTCAGAAATCAAATGGACGCAAACCTCGTTTACGTAGATGCGGTAGAACGGTTTTTGAGTAAGCTTGCGGGCGTGGAAGAACCTGAAAAGAAACGTAAAATTATCGGCGCGGAATTTATCCGCGTGTTTGAAGAAGAAGCGAGAAAACAAGAGGGGATCGAATTCCTTGCTCAAGGCACGATCTATCCCGACATTATCGAAAGCGACGGCGTGAAAGCACACCACAACGTGGGCGGACTTCCCGAAGATATGCAATTCGAGCTCGTTGAACCGCTTAAATTCCTTTATAAAGACGAGGTTCGCGTGGTGGGTAGCGAGCTTGGCTTGCCCGACGGTATGGTATACCGTCAACCGTTCCCCGGTCCGGGGCTTGGCGTGCGTTGCCTTGGCGCAATCACGCGTGAAAGATTGGAAGCCGTGCGCGAGTCGGACGCAATCTTGCGTGAAGAATTTGCAAACGCAGGCTTGGAGGGAAAGGTTTGGCAATATTTCACGGCAGTACCCGATTTCCGCTCCGTGGGCGTGAAAAACGGCGCGAGAACGTATGCGTATCCCGTGATTATCCGCGCGGTGAACACCGTTGACGCGATGACGGCGACGATCGAGGAAATTCCTTACGAGCTTTTGAAGAAAATCACGAACCGTATCACAACGGAAGTGGAGAACGTCAACCGCGTGCTTTACGATTTAACCCCGAAGCCTTCCGGCACGATTGAATGGGAATAATTTTTGTTTGAAAACAGCCTGTCGTAACCAATACGGCAGGCTTTTGCATATATTGTATTATGAGGTTTTCCTCAAATACACAAGAGGTTTTGATATACTATGTGCAATAGATGTAATTCGAACGCTTCTTCTCAAAATACGTCCTGCAATTGCGGTTGCAATTCGTGTGGCTGTGGAAACGGCGGTTGGGGCAATTTCTGGAATTCGTGCTATCAAAGTATTTGCCGTGATTGTTGTGGCAATATTCGCGTAAACGACAGCGGTTGCCACTCGTGCGGCTGTAATTCCTGCGTTTCTTCTAACAACGGCTGTGGTTGTAGCGATACGTCGAGCAGCGTATACGTGTTTACGGGCTGTAACAGAGCGTCGGGCGGTTACGCTTTAAGCGGCGACGATTATTATACCCGTCAATACGGCTTGAACGCGTGTGGTTATTCGAACGGCTATTCAAACAGCTATTCGAATGGTTATTCGCGTGGCACGCGTGGCGGTTGCGGTTGTGTTTACGGAGATTGATCGTTAAAAAAATACGAAAGACGGGGGCGACGGGGAAAACCGTCGCCCTACTTTTTGATTGAAAAGGGCGTAAATCGGATATACTGATAACGGAATGGAAAAATTGCACAGGGTTTACCGATTTTTAAAAGGAAAATACGAGCTTTTGGCTTTGAAAAAATACACTACGCTTGCGGGCACGCTCGTGTTTTTTTTGATTATGTCGATCGTGCCACTTTCCTTTTGGGCGACGATTTTAATCGGTAAAATTCCCGTAGACACCGAGCGTATTTTTTCTTTGCCTGTATTCGATTCAGTAAAGAACGTGCTCGTCTACGTGCAAAAGGAAGCGAAAAACGCCACGACGGGTGCGTCGGTAATTTTGCTTTTTACTACGCTATATTCGTCCACGACGTTGTTTTATCAAATGCGGAAAAGCGGGGAGATTATCTACGAGCACCCGCGTCCGAAAAAGGGCTTGCGTGTTCGGATCGGTGCGCTTTTCTTGCTTATAATCGTAATGTCCGCGGTGGTGGCGTTTGCGTTGCTTTTTGCGCTCGGTTCGTTTTTGTTTTCGCGGCTTCTTTCCCCCGCGTGGGAGAGAGTTGCCGATTACGCGCTACTTCTTGCGCTTTCGTTTGCGCTCGTGTTGCTTTTGAATGCGTATATCTGTCCCTATAAAGTGCCGCTTAAAAAATTTTTGTCGGGTACGGTGATCACGGTTGTGGCGTGGATTGCTGCCGTGGTTGGGTTTACGGTATATTTACAAATCAGTAATATGGACAAACTCTACGGCGCGTTAAGCGCGATTATCGTTTTTTTGCTTTGGCTATATATTTTGATGATCTGTTTTATCGCGGGCGTGATCTTTAACAGCGATAAGATCGCTTTGGAACGGAAAATGCATAGAGGCAAAAAATCTACGCATACTTCTTGATATGAAATTGAAATATTCCTTTTGCGCGGGGCTTGCCGCGCTATTGCTTGCATTGCCGTCCTGTGGGAACGGCTCGCTTAAAGATATAACCAAGCCGTATCTCGGCGAATACGAGTGCGAAAGCGCGAGAATAGGCGATAGAGAGCTTACTGACGAATTTTCCTTTATCCGTTTGGAACTGAAACGTGGCGGGGAATTTACGCTTTATTACAGTCCCAAAAACGGCGTAAAGGGAGAGGAATCGGGAACGTACGTCTACGACGAAAAAGAACACACGCTTTGCCTTACCTACGAAAACAACGGGGTGTTCAAACGAAAATTTCCTTTAAAAAACGGCGAAATCAGCGTAACGCTTCCTATCGGTTCGCAAACGCTATCTATGAAATTTACAAGAAAATAACGAAAAATAACGACAAAAGCAGGGTTTTCCTGCTTTTTTACGCCTTGAAATATTTCACAAACAAATGTTCGCTTGAGTGTGAAAAACGCTTGCAATTTGTAAAAATTTGTAGTATAATAGGTGCATAAAACGAAAAAAGGAATGTTATGCCCAAGATATTAGAGAAATGTCAACAAATCGAGCGGTCGATTATCACGACGTATCGCAAAACGCTTTGGTCGCCTTTCGTGCTCGCGGTGAAAAAATACCGTTTGATCGAAAAGGGGGACAAGATTGCCGTGTGCATTTCGGGCGGGAAAGACAGTATGTTGCTTGCCAAGCTTATGCAGGAGCTGCAAAAGCACAGCGAAACGCCGTTCGAGCTCGTATTTTTGGTGATGAATCCAGGGTATAACGAAATCAACCTGAAAAAGATCGAAGAAAACGCGGCTTTATTGCAAGTACCGATCACTGTTTTTGAAAGCGATATATTCGCTGCGAGCGAAGCGGCGGCGGGGGATAATCCCTGTTATCTTTGCGCGAGAATGAGAAGGGGACATCTCTACGCCAAGGCGAAGGAGCTCGGTTGTAACAAAATTGCGCTTGGGCATCACAAAAGCGACGTGATCGAAACGACGGTTATGGGTATGCTCTACGGCGGGCAGTTGCAGGGTATGCTACCGAGGATTAAAAGTACGAATTTCGAGGGAATGGAGCTGATTCGTCCGCTTTATTGCGTGTTGGAAAACGATATACTGCGCTGGAAAGAGCATAACGGCTTGGATTTTATCGCTTGCGCGTGTAAATTTACGCAAAAAACGACGGGTGGCGACGACGATTCGTTTTCTGCTCGCAAAAGGGTAAAGGCTTTGATTGCCGCGTTAAAAGAAGAAAATCCAAACGTGGAAAATAATATTTTTCAAAGTATCCATAACGTACAGCTCGACACGCTTGCGGAATATAAAACGGACGGTAAAAAACATTCCTTTTTGGATAAATTCGAAAAAGCAGACATATAAAACGCTTCCCTTGCATAAGATACGGTATGCAAGAAAATAAAAATCACTCGGTAACAATCGAACAAAGGAAATCAATTACGGTGAGCGGCGTGGAGAGTGTTTCCGCGTTTTCAGAAATTAAGATCGTGCTCACGCTGATCGGCGGCGGAAAAATGCACGTCGCGGGAAGCGATCTGAAAATTATCGGCTTTTCTAAAACGAACGGTACGTTCACGGCAGAGGGCGCGATTAGCGGCGTTTCATACGGCGGAAAATCGTTTGCGGCAAAGCTGTTTAAATAAATGGACACGGGTAATCAATTCGCCGTGTTTGGGCTGTGTATCGGCGTAGGCTTTGTGGGCGGCGCGCTATACGAAGTGTTTGCGTGTTTGCGTTTTTTGCTGCTTCGTTCGCGCGGAAAAAACAAAATACTTGGCGGCGCGCTTGATATTGTTTTTTTTATCTGCTTTGCCTGTATTTGCGTTTTTGCGGCGTACGTTTTCCGATTCCCCGATTTTCGGGTGTATACGTGGCTTGGGTATGCACTGGGCGGGATATTATATTTGAAAACTTTGCACGAAATCGTTGCTTTTTTTGGGAAAGTGTGCTATAATAGTATCACGAAACTAATAAAAAAAGCAAAAAACCGAGAAAAAACTCTTTTTAAAAGAGGGGATACGAATTTATGACACAAGAGAAAATGAGAAAATTGATCGTAGCGTGCGTCGTCGCGGCGACGTTGCTTCTCGTGCTTTTGCTGGGCGTTTTGGTTTATCAATGGATCAGAATCGGCGTTTTGAACGGCAGGATCGAAAAGATCCAGCAGGAGAACGCGCGCTTGGAAGAAACAATCGAGAAGAACGCAAAAGACGCGGAATATTACGAATCGGTTATGGGCAAGGAATGGCTTGCGTTCCAAAACGGATTCGTGCGTCCCGATTAAGGAGAAAACAGAATGAAAAAATACGCCGTGATTGATGTCGGCTCTAATTCCGTTCGCCTAATGCTCGTGGCGAACGGAAAAGTTTTATATAAACGCCTTGGCACCACCCGCCTTGGCGAGGGGCTCGCGTCTTCTTCGCGTTTAAAAACGGAAGCGATCGAAAGAACCGCAAACGCCACCCACGCCTTTTATCAAACGGCAAAAAACGACGGGGCGGAAGCGGTGTACGCGTTTGCGACGGCAGCGGTGAGAAGCGCGGAAAACGGCGGAGAATTTATTGAAAAAGTGAAAACGCTCTGCGGTTTGGAGGTGGAAGTCGTTTCAGGGGATAAGGAAGCGGAGATAGGAATTACGGGTGCACTCGGAATCGGCGACGGCGCGGTGCTCGATATGGGCGGTGCAAGCTGCGAGCTCGTGGTGAAAACGGGCGGTAAGCTCATTTATAAAAAAAGCGTGAATATCGGCGTGGTGCGCTTAAAAGACGAATGTGGCAGGGATAAAACCAAGCTGATCAATGCGGCTATTCGCGCAGCGGAGGAATACGGTGCAACGCCTGAAATTAAAACCGTTCACGCGATCGGCGGCACGGCAACGACGCTCGCCGCGCTCACGCTCGGCTTAACGGAATACAGCGGGGAAAGGGTTACGGGCGCACGCATTACGTTAAAGGAAATGCAAGAGATTGCGGACAAGCTTTTGAATATGCCGATTGAAGAAATCGAAAGACTTCCGTGTATGCCGGTGGGGCGCGCGGACGTGATCGCAGGCGGTGCAGTTGCGCTTGCTACGATTATGCAGCGGTTAGGCGTTGAAAAATTGATCGTAAGCGATCGCGACAATTTAGAGGGCTACGCGATCGAAAAGGGGATATTATGAAAAAGAGTACGTTGGCAACGATATACGCGATTTTCTGCGCCTTGTTATTGCTCGCAGGGCTTTCGCTCGCCTTTTATTTTGCTTGGATTACGGGTTTAGGCGACGGCGTTGAAGTACTCGTTTCCATCGTGATTTCGCTATTTCTTGTGCCCACGCTTCACGAGCTTGGACACGTCGTTTTCGCGGGGGCGTGCGCTATGGAAATCGAATACGTAAAATTTTTTTGCTTTAAACTCGTGAGAACGAGCGGAAAATTACGCTTCTCGCTTGCCTCGCCCTTTGCGCCCGACGAAACGCAAACGCTTCCTACGCGCGGTGGTAATATGCAAAAACGGGCGGCGTTGTATACGTTGGGCGGTTTGATTTTTGAGGGCGTTTTTACGTTGTTAATTGCAATTTCCGCGATCACGCTTTCGTGTTTTCAAATATATTCGTTCGCACTTTGGGGGCTTTTGCCGTATGCGGCGTATTTGTTTTTGATGAACGCTATACCGCTCGAATATCCAAGCGGAAAAACGGACGCACTCGTGTATTGGGGCTTAAAAAAGGGCGCGCCTACTGAAAAAAATATGCTTGCGGCAATGGAAATTCAAGGTCGCTTATATGCAGGAGAAAGCTTTGCGGAAATTGATGAAAAGTTATATTTTTCCGCACCGCAGCTTTGCGAGGACGAGCCTCTTTACGCCGTGATGCTCGATTTGCAGTATCGGTATTATTTGGAAAAAAACGAGCTTGAAAAGGCGGCGGACAGATTAAATCGGCTTGCGAGTGCGCAGGCGTATTTGACGGAAAGAGAAGTGGAAAAAATTGCCGCAGAGCTTACGTATCTGCACGCGTTAAACGGCGATCAAGCCCGCGCGCAGGAATGTTCCAAACTTTGCGAGGATTATCTTCGAGAAGAAGAAGCAGTAGCAAAACGCGCGCTTGCAGCGTATTGTAAGGCGTTTGGAAAAGAGGAAGCCGTTGCACCGTTGATTTTGCAAGCGGAACGGATTTTGCAAGAGGCGCGTTGCAAGGGTGAGGCGAAAGCGGAACGGATTTTACTTGCGCGCCTTGCATAAAATCAAAAGAAAAAGGCAATAGTAGAAAGACTATGAAAAGGAATGTGCAAACGGAAAATAAAAGAAAACGGCAAGCGGGGATTTTAATGCCCGTTTCTTCTTTGCCCTCGTCGCAAGGGATCGGCACGCTTGGCGAAGGCGCGTATGCGTTCGTTGATTGGCTGGAAAGTGCGGGTATGAAGATATGGCAGGTGTTGCCGCTGCTTCCCACGGGCTACGGTGATAGCCCTTATCAATCGTTCGCTTCCGATGCGCTCAATTATTATTTTATTGATTTCGACGCGCTCGCACAGCAAGGCTTGCTTGATAAATCTGATTACGAGGATTTGGATTGGGGAAAGGACGAGCGGCGCGTGGATTACGGCAAGCAGTTTTCGCAAAAGACGCAGGTTTTGAGAAAGGCGTTTGCGGCGTTTGATAAAACGGACGACAAATGGCGGGAATTTCTTGCGTTTGGGCAGTATTACGATTTCGCGCTGTTCACTTCACTAAAAATCCGTTTCGGGTATAAGGCTTGGGACGAATGGGACGAGCCGTTAAAGCGCGCGCAAAAAGATGCGATTGCCGCGCACGAAAAGGAATACCGCGAGGAAATCGAATTTTGGCAATTTACGCAGTTCGTGTTTTTAGAGCAATGGAAAAAGCTCAAAGCGTACGCAAACGGAAAAGGGATTTCCATTATGGGCGATATGCCCATTTACGTCGCTTACGATAGTGTGGAAACGTGGCTATACCGCAAGGAGCTTTTTGCGCTGGATAGAAAGGGAAACGTATCCTTGCGAGCGGGCGTCCCCCCCGACGATTTTTGCGAGGACGGACAGCTGTGGGGTAACCCCGTTTACGATTGGAAAAAAATGAAAAAGGACGGTTATTCGTGGTGGAAAAACCGTATCCGTTACGCGTTTTCATTGTTTGATAGCGTTCGAATTGATCATTTCCGTGGCTTTGATCGGTTTTACGCGATCCCTGCGAGCGCGGAAACGGCGAAAGAGGGGGAATGGCAGGACGGTCCGAAAGTCGCGTTGTTTGAAGATATGAAAACGTGCGCAATCGTGGCGGAAGACCTCGGTGTGATCGACGAGGGCGTGCGAACGCTTATGAGGGATACGGGGTATCCAGGTATGAAAGTGTTCGAATTTGCATTCAACGGCGATCCCGAAAACGAATACCTGCCCTCGCAATATTCGGAAAATTGCGTGGCGTATACGGGCACGCACGATAACGATACGCTTCGCGCGTTTCTTGAAAATATGGATAAAAAGCAGCGCAGGGAATTTGAAGAAGCGTTGGAAGCGGAATGTTTAAAAGCGGACGTTGCGTATATCTGCGAAACGCTGGAAGACGAGTGCGAGAGTATCGTTCGATTGCTTATGAGCTCGAAAGCAAACGTGGTGATCGTGCCTATGCACGACGTACTTTGTTTTGGCGAGGAAGCGCGGCTCAACGCCCCGTCTACCGTAAGCGATCGAAATTGGACGTTCCGCTTTACTGTAAAGGACTTCAAAAAACGAAAAGCCGCTTGGCTTAAAGCATTGACGGAAGAATATCATAGATAAAAAGAAAAATCTATCTCTTGCAAGGAGGTAGATTTTTTCTCTTTGCGGGAATAAAAAACGGGGAAGATAGAAAAACTAAAAGAAAAGGTTACCCGAGATTTTTTGCTTGGGTGAAAAGTGAGGTGTGTTTTATGAAAAAGACGGTAAAAGCCGCTTGCGGCTTGCTTGCGCTTTGCTCGGCTCTGTCGGCGTCGGGTTGTAGCTGTATGGGTGCGGGTGATCCGAACGCAATCAAATTAACCGTTTGGGTGTCGGAAGCCGATCGCGCGTTTGCAACGCAGGTGGCAAACGATTTCAAGGCGGCAAATCCCGACAAAAAATACAATATCGTGATAGATATTCAAGGCGAAAACGACGTGGCAACTCGCGTATTGAACGACGTTGAAAACGCGGCGGACGTATATTCCTGCCTGAACGATCAGATCAGTAAGCTTATCAACGGCGATGCCCTCGCGCAGATCGCTGGCGAAAGATTGGAACGGGTAAAGGAAGCAAATTCCGATGATTCTATGGATTCGGTAACGCTTACGGTGAACGGAAAATCGGGGGTATACGGTATGCCGTATACGGATAATACCTTTTTCCTTTATTACGATAAATCGGTGTTGACGGAAACGGACGTGCAAAGTATAGACGGCATTTTGAACAGGTGCGAGGGGAATAAGAAATTTGCGTTCCCTATGACGGACGGATGGTATACCTCCGCTTTCTATTTTGGAAAAAACCTCGGCTACGACGTAACGTATAATGCGAGCCTTGCGGAAACGAATATCGTTTGCGAATTTGATAGCGATACGGGCGTACAGGTTACGCAGGCGATGTGGGAGCTTGTGCAAGACAATCGCGTGAAAGCGGACGCGGACGATTCCAAGATTACCGCGGGTTTTCACGACGGTTCGATTATTGCGGCGACTTCGGGAACTTGGAACAGAACGACGATTGAAAGCTATTTAGGTGATAATTTCGCGGCGGCAAAATTGCCCACGTACACCTTTGCCAAAGGCACGGCAAACGAGGAGCAGGTGCAACTCGTGCCGTTTGCGGGCTATAAGCTTATGGGTGTGAATAATTATTCGAAAAATAAAACGGACGCAATGGATTTTGCGGAATTTTACACGAATAAGGAAAACCAGATTAAGCATTTCGAGGCGCGCGGCTTCGTGCCGACGGACGAATCGGCGCGTGCAGACGAACGCGTACAATCGGACGTTTGCGCGAAGGCAATCACGGCGCAGCTTGCGCACGCAAAAACGCAAAAGAACGTACCCTCCACCCTTTGGGTGCCGTTGCAGGGCTTGGGTTCGGCAATGATTACGGGTGCGCAGAGCGGCAATTTCGATTTAAGAGCACAGCTCAAAGCCTGCGTAGACGCAATAGAAACGACGACGCAAACGAAAGGGGAATAAGTATGCAAATAAAGAGGAGAGAGGAAAATGGGAAATGAAAAGACGAAAAAGAGAAAGTCGGGCGTAGGCGTAGAGCTTGTCGGCGCGATCAAAAACGGTTCGTTTTCCACGCGCCTCTCTTTCCTTTTTATGGGGTTTGGGCAAATGGCGCGTGGGCAGATCGTCAAGGGCTTGCTGTATTTTCTTTTGCAAGCGGCTTTTTTGCTCTTTATGATCTTTTTCGGTTGGCAATATATCGCACACCTCTTTTCAGGGGATTTGGGCACGAAGCTTTCGGGCGAGATATGGAACGAGGAATTGCAGATCTTTGAAAAGGTGAAAGGCGACAACAGTTTTTTAATTTTGCTTTACGGCGTAGTAACCTTGCTTTTGATAGCGTTCTTTTTGATCATTTGGTGGGTGAACGTGAAAGGCGCGTACGAAAACGATAAAAAACTCGCGCGCGGGGAGCGGATAAACACTTGGAAAGAGGACGTGCGCACGCTTTTGAACGAGAAATTTTATCTGCCACTTCTCACGCCGCCTTTTTTGGGCTTGCTCGTGTTCACCGTGATGCCGCTCGTGTTTATGGTTCTGATTGCGTTCACGAATTATGACTACGCGCACACGCCGCCGGGAAAATTGTTCGATTGGGTAGGATTTTCCAATTTTAAAACGCTGTTTTCTCTTTCGGGCGGGGCGAGCGGCTTTGCGTTCGTGTTTCTGCGGGTACTTTTATGGACGTTCGTTTGGGCGTTTTTCGCGACGTTTACCAACTATTTTTTAGGGCTCGTGATCGCGCTTTTAATCAATAAAAAAGGCATAAAGCTCAAAGCTTTATGGCGCACGCTGTTCGTCGTGGCGATCGCCGTTCCGCAGTTCGTAACGCTGCTTTTGATGCAAAAAATCCTTGATGGCGACGGGATCTTAAATAAAATTTTAGGCACGAATATCTTATGGCTCGCCGATCAAAGGTATTTTTCTTTGTTGCCGAGGGTGATGATTATTCTCGTAAATATCTGGATCGGCGTGCCGTATACGCTGTTGATGTGTTCAGGTATACTTTTAAATATTCCCGCCGATTATTACGAGGCGGCGAGAATTGACGGCGCGTCGCCGGTGCGTATTTTTATGAGCGTAACGCTTCCTTATATGTTACACGTAACCACGCCTTATTTGATCACGCAATTCGTGGGAAATATCAACAACTTCAACGTGATTTGGCTTTTGACGGGCGGCGGTCCTGTGGATAACGTATATTACGGAAGCGGTTCGCAAGCGCAATCAACGGACCTGCTTGTAACGTGGCTATACCGTTTAACGACTGATCAAAACCCGAAATATAACGTGGCTTCGGTGATCGGGATTGTCATTTTCGTCATTAGCGCGGCGCTTTCGCTCATCACGTATAATAAAACGTCGGCGGCAAAGGGGGAGGATACGTTTCAATGATAGGAAAAACGACGGCTTCTATGCGTAAAGGTATATCGAACGCGCTAACCTATGCGCTTCTTGCTACGCTTGGCACGCTTTGGGTGCTACCGATTGCGTATCTCGTCTATACGGCGTTTCGCGAATCGCCGTCAACGGGTATTATCAATACCCTTTTTCCTGCCGATCTGCGGCTGGGATTTGGGAATTTTGCGCGGCTTTTTTCAGATACGATATTTACCCGTTGGCTTTTAAATACGCTCCTCGTTGCCACCTGTTCTTGCGCGCTTACCACGATCTTTATTCTTATGGTGAGCTACGCGTTATCAAGGCTCAAATTCAAGCTTCGTAAGCCGATTATGAACGTGCTGCTCGTGTTGGGTATGTTCCCTGGATTTATGAGTATGATCGCCGTGTATTTCATTTTAAAGGCTATGAATTTGACGAATTCCCTGCTTGCGCTTATTTTGGTGTATTCGGGAAGCGCGGCATTGTCGTATTATATTTGTAAGGGATTTTTCGACACCGTGCCACGGGCAATGGAAGAAGCGGCAATTTTGGACGGTGCTAACCAACCGACGGTGTTTGTGAAGATCATTTTGCCGCTTGCAAAGCCGATTATCGTATATACGGTACTCACCTCTTTCATTTCTCCCTGGTGCGATTTCATTTTCGTTAACACAATCATAAGTGATCGCGAGCTTTACACGGTCGCGCTGGGACTTTATAAAATGATCAACGCCGAAAAGAACAGCTTTAACGACAATTTCACCGTGTTCTGCGCGGGTGCATTCGTCGTCGGTGGGATTATCGTAACGCTGTTTATGAGTATGCAACGCTACTACGTGGAGGGCGTAACGAGCGGCGCAGTAAAGGGGTAAAGAAAAACGCAAAAGAAAAAGGCTTCCTTTGTTTTGGAAGTGAGGAGAAGTGTTTATAGGCGAAGAAGTTTTTGGCGCAATTCTCGTTCAAACGATTGCAAAAAGAAAGCGAATATGTTAAAATAGAGTTGCGACATAACTAAATATTCGTCTATAAACGTATGCTCTTGGGTAAGGGTGTACCTTTTCGCGTTTACAAAACTTTTATAGACGAGTATTTTTTGTAGTTGTGTCGCAGCAAAGCGAAAAAACACTTTTATCGGTGCCGTTTCGTTTTGCGGAGCGGCACTTTTATTTTGCCGTAAAAAATCATTTTACGGAGGGTTCTTATATGAAAAGAACGAAAAAAATTTTAGTAGGTTTGTTGGCAACGTTGAGCGTGCTTTCGGGTGCGCTGGGTTTGGTAGCTTGCGACAATGGAAGTGAAAGTTCTTCAAGTGTGAGCAATTCAAGTACGCAACAAAGCTCGTCTTCAAACGTTTCTTCGGAAACGGAAAGCAGTTCGGGTGAAGAAGATAACTCGGGTGAAGAAGTGGGCACTTTCTCGCAAGGATTAGAGTATACATTGCTTGACGACGACGATACATATGAAGTAACGGGGATAGGTAGTTGCACGGATACGGAGATCGTTATTCCAAGCCGTTATAATGGAAAATCCGTAACTTCTATCGGTATTGGTGCGTTCGAATATTGCGATAGCTTAACGAGCGTAGAAATCCCCGACAGTGTAACTTCTATCGGTCGTTATGCGTTCTTTGGTTGCAGTATCTTAACGAACGTGGTCATTCCTGAAAGTGTAATGTCAATAGGCTATAGAACGTTTGTTGGTGCTAGCTTACAATTTAACGAATATGGAAATGGAAAATATTTAGGAAGCAAAACGAACGATTATTTTGCTTTAATTGAAGCAACAAGTACAGATTTGAGTGGTTTCAGCATTCATAACGACACCAAAGTGATTGCAGATTCTGCTTTCTCTAATTGCGATAGTTCGACGTATAACATAAAAAACAACTTAAAATATGTAGGAACCAAACAAAATCATTATTTATATTTAGCGGGCGTTAACGATACGTCTATCGCAAGCGCGACAATAGAGAACACTTGTAAATTTATCGGCTATAGTGCGTTCGAAGATTGCGATAGCTTAGAGAGTTATGCGTTATGCATTGATAGAGATAACTGCTGACGAATAGTCGCAGGCATAAACAGCGGTCAGCGGGAACTTTGCGGATATAGTAAAATACGTTAACGAGCATAGAAATTCCCGACAGTGTAACTTCGATCAACTATGCTGCGTTCTATTCTTGCGGTAGCTTAACGAGCATAGAGATAGGCGACAGTGTAACTTCTATCGGTTCTTCTGCGTTCTCTTATTGCAGAAGCTTAACGAGCATAGAAATTCCTGACAGTGTAACTTCTATCGGCAATTATGCGTTTTATGATTGCAGTAGCTTAACGAGCATAGAAATTCCCGACGGTGTAACTTCTATCGGCAATTATGCGTTCGCTGGTTGCAGAAGTTTGACGAGCATAGAAATTCCCGACAGTGTCACTTCTATCGGCGAGAGTGCGTTCAGTGGGTGCGATAGCTTAACGAGCATTACCTTTAACGGCACGAAAGCGCAGTGGAATGCGATCGAGAAAGAAAGCGGGTGGGCGTTCTATGTTCCTGCGACCAAGGTCATTTGCTCGGACGGGGAAGTGGAATTGTAAGTGAAATGAACGCAAAGCGTTCGTGAAATGCTCCTTTGGAAGCGTGAATTGAAAACCTGACGGTTTTCGTGGATTGCACGGCGTTGCCGTGCGTTGTCGAATCATTCCATAACGCGTTGCATTGCAACGCAATTCACGCGAGATTTGCTCGCAATTCATTGAGCGGAACGCGAAAATTCACGCAAACGAAGTTTGCAATTCACCATATTCGTTCGCGTTTCGTTGTGGAAAACCTAATATCCCCGCCGTTTGCGTTTTCGCAAACGGCGGGGTTTCCCTTTTACGGCGGGTTTTCATATCATTCCCACCATTTTCCCCCCCCCCCTACAAAACCTATAAAATATATGAAGATATGAACATATATTCATATCTTCATATAACGTATTCGTATCATTTTAGGTTGGGTGGTAGGTTGGGTGGGGTGTTATTTTTGATTTTTAATAACGAGCTTTTCAAGGAGAGCGACGAGCGCGTACATAATCGCCGCGAGTACGCAAAGGATAAACACCGCGCTCATCACAAGGTCGAGCTTAAATACCTGCCCGCCGTAGACGATTAAGTATCCGATCCCTGCTTTGGAAACGATATATTCGCCCATGATCGAGCCGATCCACGCCATACCTACGTTTATCTTTAACATAGAGATAAAGTTGGGAAGCGACGAGGGGATCACGAGTTTGGTGAGAAGCTGCAATTTACTCGCGCCCATAGATCGGAGCAATAAAAGCTTATTCTCATCGGTGGACATAAAGCCGTTCAACATATTCAAGATTGCCACGATCAAGCCGATTAAAACGGTCATAAACACGATCGCTTTGCTGCCTGTTCCAAACCAAATGATGATAAGCGGACCGAGCGCAATTTTAGGCAGGGCGTTGAGTACGACGAAGTAGGGTTCGGATATGCGCCTGAACGCTTCACTCCACCAAAGTAGCAGGGCGATCGAGTACCCAAGCGCGACGGCGATAAAAAAGCCGAGCAGAGTTTCCCAAAGGGTGGTGCTTACGTGAAGAAAAAGTGAGCCGTTTTGATAGAGATCGGCAATCGTTTTGCAAATACGCGAAGGGGAGCTCGTGATAAACGGGTTCACCCATTCAAAGTGCGCGGAGAGCTCCCAGAGTCCAAGTAGAAGAAAGAGAACGGCAAAGCGCACTACGTTGATAAACACACTTTTTCTCTTCACGTCCTTTAAGTATAGTAAGTGTTCTTTTGAATAATTTTTTTCGTTTTTCATACGTTCAATTCCCTCCAAAGTATTTCAAACCATTTGGAAAATTCCTTGTTTTCTCTTCTTTTGAGCGGCTCGTGTTCAGGGAAATCGAGCGCGTGAGTGGCCACCACTTGCGCGGGGCGATGGGAAAGAACGAAAATTTTATCCGCAACCGAGATCGCTTCGCTGATGTCGTGCGTGATAAGAAGCGCGGTTTTCTTTTCGCTCCGAATGATCCTGTAAACGTCGTCGCAAACGGATAAACGCGTTTGGTAATCGAGCGCAGAGAAAGGCTCGTCGAGAAGCAACACGTCGGGATCGACGGCAAGCGTACGGATCAGCGCCGCGCGTTGCCGCATACCGCCCGAAAGGGACGACGGATAATTTTTCAAAAATTGTTTCAAGCCGTATTTTTCTGCAAGGGCAAGCGCGCGTTCGCGGTTTTCGGGCGTGTTCTTGCGTTTGATTTCAAGGGGAAGGAAAATATTCTTTTCGATCGTGCGCCAAGGGAATAATTCGTCTTTTTGCAACATATAACCAAACGTGCAACCGTTCGTTTTTACCTCGCCGCCCGTGGGCGGGAGTAAACCCGCCGCCAAGGAAAGCAAGGTGGTTTTTCCGCAACCCGACGGTCCGATAATCGCCACGAATTCTCCCTCCGAAACGGAAAAATTCATATTCTCTACCGCCACGGTTTCCCCCTGTTTGCTGTGATAGTGCATCGAAACGTTTTCAAAGCGTAAAACTTCTTTCATTTGCGTGTTCCGTCCAAAAAGTATTTCTAAAAATTAAGATTTATTTGTAAATTTCATTATAGACTTTGCTTGCAAACGAGTTATCGACGAGCTCGCTCATTTGCGCGCGGCGGGAAAGTTCGCCCGCGTTTTCAATGATGTCCTGCAAGCGGTTAAAGCTCGCTTCCGTCATGGTAAGCTCGGTGCGCCAAGCGTCGATTGCGCGGTAACGCTCCACGGACGCGGCAAGCGAAGCTTCGCTCGTGCCCTCGAAGTACGACGTGAGATAGGGTGCAACCGTTTTCGAATCCGTTTCGTTTACGTATTTCACGGCTTTCGTGATCGCGCGAAGGAATCCCTCTGCGGTATCCTCGTTCTTTTCTATCCACGAATTTTTCGCAATAAAGCAGGTGTAAGGTACTTCGCCGGAAGCCTCGCCCACAGAAGCGACTACGTAGCCCTTGCCCGCCGCTTCGTATTCGTAGGCGGTGGGATCGAACATAGTGCAATAATCCGCCGTGCCTGCTTCAAATGCGCTCACCATTAAGTTAAACGCCACGTCGTAGTTCAAAGTCAAATCCGTTCCGTCTTTTAAGCCGTGCTCGCCGAGTACGTATTCAAACGTCATAGCGGGTACGCCACCCTTTCTGCCGGCGAGAATTTCCTTGCCTTTGAGATCTTCCCACTTGAAATTGGGTTCAGCCTTTCTCGACACCAAGAAAGAGCCGTCGCGCTTGGTCAGTTGTCCGATTACGGTAGGTACGTCGGACGAGCCGCCGATAAGTACGTATAAGGCCGCTTCTGGACCGCAAAAGCCTATATCCGAATCGCCTGAAAGGACTGCGGACATAACGCTATCCGCGCCGCCGCCGTTGGTAAGCTCGATCTTGATTTTTTCTTCTTCGAAATATCCGAGCGCTTCGGCGAGATACATAGGCGCATAGAACACGGAATGAGTTACTTCGTTCAGTTTAATCGTCGTGTAGCCGTCGTCTTTGCCGCACGCGGAAAAGGGAAGAAAAGTGAGGCACGCGGCAAGTACGCCGCAAAGAGATTTAGTCGTTTTTTGCATAGGTATCATTTCTCCGATAAAAAAATTTTGAATAATATATTATATGTGCGGGCATTTATAATTGACAATCGGCAAAGAAAGTACTATAATAAATAAACTGCACGAAAATTTTAACAGAAAATTACGAGGGGTTGGAATTATGGAAATGCAAAAGACGTATAATCCGAAAGAGTTCGAGGATAGAATCTATCAAGATTGGGAAACCTCGGGCTATTTCCGCGCGGAAAGAGATCCCGATAAAGTGCCGTTCACGATTATGATGCCGCCACCTAACATCACGGGGCAGCTGCATATGGGGCACGCTATGGACGCGACGATGCAAGATACGCTTATTCGTTTTAAACGTATGCAAGGCTACGCCGCGTTGTGGCTTCCCGGTTGCGATCACGCTTCGATCGCTACGGAAGTCAAGATTGTCGAAAAGATGAAATCGGAGGGCTTAACGAAAGCCGATCTTGGTCGAGAGGGCTTTTTAAAGCGCGCGTGGGAATGGAAAGAACAATACGGCAACCGTATTATGCTCCAACAACGTAAAATGGGCACGTCCTGCGATTGGTCGCGCCAAGCTTTTACGATGGACGAAAAATGCTCCCGCGCCGTGCGCGAGGTATTCGTCAATCTCTATGAAAAGGGTTTAATTTATCAAGGGGATCGAATTATTAACTGGTGTCCTTGCTGTAAAACCGCGCTTTCAGACGCAGAAGTGGAATACGCGGAAGAGGGCGGGCATTTCTGGCATTTACGCTATCCTGCAACGGACGGCTCGGCAGACGTGATCGTCGCGACGACGCGCCCTGAAACGATGCTCGGCGATACGGCGGTGGCGGTACACCCCGACGACGAGAGATATAAAAATCTTGTAGGTAAAACGCTTACGTTGCCGCTCGTTGGGCGTGAAATTCCCGTAGTGGCAGACGAATACGTTGATCCTGCTTTTGGAACGGGTTGCGTAAAGATCACGCCCGCGCACGATCCCAACGACTTCGAAGTGGGCGCGCGCCACGCGCTTCCCATAATCCGCGTTATGAACGACGACGGCACGATGAATAAGGAAGCGGGCGCATACGAGGGGTTGGATCGCTACGAAGCGAGAAAACGCGTAGTGGCAGATCTTGAAAGGAGCGGCAATCTCGTAAAAATCGAAGCGCACACGCATAACGTGGGGCATTGCTATCGTTGTCATTCTACGGTTGAGCCCATCGTTTCCAAACAATGGTTTGTAAAAATGGAGCCGCTTGCAAAGCCCGCTATAAACGCGGTAATGCGCAATAAAGTGAAATTCGTTCCCGAACGTTTCGCCAAGACTTATTATAATTGGATGGAAAACGTGCGCGATTGGTGTATTTCCCGTCAGCTTTGGTGGGGACACCGCATACCCGTGTGGTATTGTAAGGATTGCGGAGCGGTGATTTGTAAAAAGGACGATCCGACCGTTTGCCCCGAATGTGGAAGTAAGCATATTCACCAAGACGAAGACGTGCTCGACACGTGGTTCTCGGCCGCGCTGTGGCCTTTCTCCACGCTCGGCTTCCCTGAACAGACGGAAGATTATAAATATTTCTATCCCACCGACGTGCTCGTTACGGGCTACGACATCATTTTCTTCTGGGTGGCGAGAATGATTTTTTCGGGGATCGAGCATACCGGCAAAGTGCCTTTCCGCGACGTTTTGATTCACGGTATTATCCGCGACGAACAGGGCAGAAAAATGAGTAAATCGCTCGGAAACGGAATTGATCCGCTTGAAGTTATTGAAAAGTACGGCTCGGATTCGCTTCGTCTTTCTCTTCTTACGGGCGTTGCTCCGGGAAACGACACGCGGTATTCGGATACGAAAGTGGAAGCCTGTCGCAACTTTATCAATAAGCTCTGGAACGCTTCCCGTTTCGTGCTTATGAACGCGGAGGGAAAAAAGATCCCGCCGATCGAAAGTGTGAAGCTCGCTCCCGCGGATAAATGGATTATTTCGAAATTGCAAAACTGTATTCGTGAGGTAACGACGAATTTGAATCGCTACGAGCTGGGCGTTGCGAGCGATCTTGCAACGAGCTTCGTTTGGGACGATTTCTGCGATTGGTATATCGAGCTTTCCAAACCCGCGCTCTACGGCGAGGACGAGGGTAGAAAAGCAGACGCGCTTGCGGTTTTGTGTTTTGTGTTGAAAAATGCGCTCAAACTTTTGCACCCGTTCATTCCTTTCGTAACGGAAGAAATTTATCAAAATCTGCCGAATACGAGCGGTAGCATTATGATTTCCGATTTCCCTCGCTATAATTACCGTCTTTCCTATAAAAAAGAAGCGAAAGCGTTCGAGGGGATAATGGAGATTATCAAAGCCGTTCGTGCGATGAAAAAGGATGCCGATTGCCCGCCCTCCAAGAAAGTCGAGCTGTATATCGTAACCGAGAATAAGCGTTTAGTGCAATTAAATAAAGATTGTATTATGAAACTTTCTGGCGCAAGCGATTTAACGATCGTGGAGAGTGCAAACGCAGTCGAGGGTAAAACGGTTTCTTCCGTAACGGAGATCGCACAAATCTACGTGCCCCTTGGCGAACTTGTCGATATTGAAAAGGAAAAGGCGAGATTGCTTTCGGAGATCGAACGTATTGACGGCGAAATCCAAAGAGCGGAAAGTAAGCTTGCAAACGAAAATTTCGTGGCAAGAGCGCCGCAAAAACTCGTGGACGCAGAACGCGAAAAGGTGGCGAAATATCAAGATATGAAAGCCAAATGCCTTGCGCAGTTGAACAATTTGTAATTTTAAACGCCGCCGTTTGTGAAAAATGCAAACGGCGGCGGTTTTATAACGTTCGAAGTATGTTTTCTCCAAAAAAAGGAAAAACTTTATAAAAAACTTCTTTCAAACGTTTGACAAAACGCTTTTAATTTGTTAAAATAATACCGTTGCGATTGTAGGGGATACTATGCCCTTTCGCTGAAAACCGGTAAAAATCAAGGAATTCGGACAAGCCGCAACACACCAACTTTGCTTTCTTTGAAATTGCGATAAGGGCAATTTCGAGGGAAAATATATTCCAAAATTTTTACAAGGAGGTCAAATTTATGCCTACTATCAACCAGCTCATCAAAAAAGGTAGAGAGCAGATCACGTACAAATCCAAGAGCCCTATTTTGGATAACTGCCCTCAAAAACGCGGCGTATGTTTGTCCGTTACCACGACTTCTCCCAAGAAGCCCAACTCTGCTATGCGTAAGATTGCGCGTGTGCGCCTTACGAACAAGCAAGAGGGTACGGTCTACATCCCCGGCGAAGGACACAACCTTCAAGAGCACAGTTCCGTATTGATCAGAGGCGGACGTGTTAAAGACTTGCCCGGTGTACGTTATCACATCATTCGTGGCGCGCTTGACACGGCAGGTGTTGCAAAGCGCAACCAATCCCGCTCGAAATATGGCGCAAAACGCCCTAAATAAGAGTTAGGACGAAATCGCAAGCAATGCTTGCCGAGTGCGGTACGCTCGTAAAAACAAGCCGAAAGTCGGTTGCGTTTTAAGACTAAAACCAAAACGCAAAAGACCTACTTGCAATCGGAATATAGCTCGAAAAGCCCCGAATAAAAGTAGGCAGTATGCAACCAAGGTTGCAGAAGATTCGCACCTTTAATCTATTTCAAGAGGCGCGATAGCTGTACTGAAGGGTTATGCCCTTATCAAAAAAATCAAAGGAGGATAAAACTATGCCTAGAAGAGGTAACGTACCCAAAAGAGACGTATTGCCCGATCCTATGTATAACAGCAAAGTCGTAACCAAGCTTATCAATCAGATTATGCTCGACGGTAAAAAGGGAACGGCGCAAACCATCGTTTACGATGCATTCAAAATGATGGGTGAGAAATTAAATATGGAGCCGATGGAGATCTTCAAACAGGCAATGGAAAACGTAATGCCTGTGGTAGAAGTAAAAGCTCGCCGTGTAGGCGGTGCGAACTATCAAGTTCCTATCGAAATCAGACCCGAAAGACGCCAAACGCTTGCAATTCGTTGGATTGTCATCAACACGAGAAAGAGAAGCGAAAGAGAAATGTCTTCCCGCCTTGCAGCGGAGCTTATGGACGCGTATAACAATGCGGGTGGTTCTGTGAAGAAAAAAGAAGACACGCATAGAATGGCGGAAGCGAACAAAGCGTTCGCGCATTTCAGATTCTAATTTAAGAGGTAAGTTATGGCAAGAGAATACGATTTACTTCACACCAGAAACTTCGGTATTATGGCGCACATCGACGCAGGTAAAACCACGACCACCGAGCGTATCCTGTTCTACACGGGTAAAACGCACAAGATCGGCGACACGCACGAGGGTACGGCGGTTATGGACTGGATGGCGCAGGAACAGGAACGCGGTATCACGATCACGTCTGCCGCGACGACCTGTATTTGGAAAGGACACCGTTTTAACATTATCGACACCCCGGGACACGTTGACTTCACCGTAGAAGTTGAGCGTTCTTTGCGCGTACTCGACGGCGCTGTGGCGACGTTCTGTGCAAAGGGCGGCGTTGAACCGCAATCGGAAACCGTTTGGCGTCAAGCGGACAACTATAAAGTCCCCCGCATTGCATACGTCAATAAAATGGACATTAACGGCGCGGACTATTTCCGTGTAGAAAATATGATCCGTGAAAGATTGGGTGCAAACCCCGTACCCATCGAGCTTCCGATCGGAAAAGAAGATACGTTCAAGGGTATCGTAGATTTGATCCGTATGGAAGCGGAGGTTTACTACGACGATCTTGGTAAAGATTTCCGTAAAGAACCCATTCCGGCGGATATGATGGACATTGCGAATGAATACAGAGCAAAGCTCGTGGAAGAAGCTGCTTCGGCAAGCGACGAGCTTATGGAAAAATACTTCGAAGAGGGCGATCTTTCCGAAGAAGACATCATTGCAGGGCTTCGTACGCGTTGCTTGAAAATGGAAGCAATTCCTATGCTTTGCGGTTCTTCGTATAAGAACAAGGGCGTTCAGTTCTTGCTCGACGCGGTTATCAACTTCCTGCCCAGCCCCTTGGACGTTGCGCACGTAAAAGGCGTGAACCCCGACACGGGCGAAGAGGAAGAGAGAAGAACGGCAGACGACGAGCCTTTCTCTGGGCTTGCGTTCAAAATTGCAACCGATCCTTTCGTTGGTTCGCTTGCATATTTCCGCGCGTATTCGGGTACGCTTCCCGCAGGTTCTTATGTGTACAATTCCACGAAAGAAAAGAAAGAAAGAGTCGGTCGTTTGGTGCAAATGCATTCCAACGAAAGAAAGGATATTCCCGAAATTTGTTCGGGTGATATTTGCGCGATCGTAGGTCTTAAATACACGACGACGGGCGACACGCTTTGCGACGAAAAACACCCGATTATTCTTGAAAAAATGGTGTTCCCTGAACCCGTTATTCAGCTTTCCCTTGAACCCAAGACGAAAGCAGGTCAAGAAAAAATGACGATGGCGCTTATTAAGCTTGCGGAAGAAGATCCTACGTTCAAGACGTATACCGATCAAGAAACGGGACAAACGATTATCGCAGGTATGGGCGAATTGCACCTTGACATTATCGTTGATCGTTTGCTTCGCGAATTTAAAGTAGAAGCGAACGTCGGTGCGCCGCAGGTTGCATATCGTGAAACGTTCCGCAAAGCAGTGGAATGTGAAGGTATGTACAAGCGTCAATCGGGCGGTAAAGGTCAATACGGTCATTGTAAGCTTCGTCTTTCTCCCCAAGAACCGGGTGCAGGTTACGCGTTCGAGGATACGACGGTCGGCGGCTCTATTCCCAAGGAATATATCCCCGCAATCGACAAAGGTATTCAAGAAGCAGCCAAGAACGGTTTCCTTGCGGGTTATGAGATCGTAGACTTCAAAGTAGAAGTATACGATGGTTCGTATCACGAAGTTGACTCGTCCGAAATGGCATTCAAAATTGCAGGCTCTATGGGTTTCAAGAACGGTGTAGAAAAAGCGAACCCCGTTTTACTTGAACCGATTATGAAAGTGCAAATCATCACGCCCGAAGATTACTTCGGTGATTTGATGGGTAACGTTTCGGGACGTCGTGGTACGATTCTCGGCACGGACGATCGCAACGGCGCGAAGATTATCGACGCGGAAATCCCGCTTTCCGAAATGTTCGGTTATGCAACGGAGCTCCGTTCGCGTACGCAAGGTCGCGGTCAATTCACAATGCAGTTTGATCATTATAGCGAAGTGCCGTCGAGCATTTCCAAAGAAATCGTGGAAAAGCGCGGCAAGAAAGAATAAAAACATTCAAAATCAATTCTCCGCTTGAAAAAAGCGGGGAATTGTGGGAATTTTATTAAAAATTTTGCAAAAATACCTGTAAAACGTTTGATAAATTCTTGAAATTAAGGTATAATAGAATCGTCCAAGTATGGACGGACAGTACCGAACGGACAACTAATTTTAATAAAAAAAATTTATAGA
>JAGAOR010000034.1 GCA_017623605.1 Clostridia bacterium
GAACTTATGACCTATCGGGTATGAACCGATCGCTCTAACCAACTAAGCTACGCCGCCATTTGGTTGCGGGGGCAGGATTCGAACTTGCGACCTTCGGGTTATGAGCCCGACGAGCTACCTAGCTGCTCCACCCCGCGATATTTCTCGCTTTTTGGCGGAAAAATTCGCTTCTCCCGTCAAACAGCTTTATAATAATACTAAAAACAAAAAATTTTGTCAACTGTTTTTCCTTGATTTTTATAAAAAAAATTAAAAAATTGAAAAAAGTTTTTTCAAGCGCCTTTTTCAGTGGGAAAACGCTTTACAAGAACGGCTTTTTTCGTTATAATAATGTCATTAGTAGGCGAGGATAACGGCAATGAAGATTTCAGAAAATTGGAAAGATTATTCGATTATAGCGACGGGCGACGGGTATAAGCTCGAGCGTTGGAAAGACGTATATTTGCTTCGTCCCGATCCCCAGGTAATTTGGTCGGCGCAGACGGATTTATTTGCCTATCCCAAACTGAACGCATATTATAAGCGTAGCGAAAAGGGCGGCGGGGGTTGGAAAATTCTCAAACCGATCCCTCAAGAGTGGAATATTGCCTACGAGCCGCTCGGCTTACAATTCAAGATCAAGCCTATGGGCTTCAAGCACACGGGGCTCTTTCCCGAGCAGGCGGTGAATTGGGAAACGATGACAAGGCTTATTCAAAGTGCAAATCGCCCGATCAAAGTACTCAACCTTTTTGCCTACACAGGCGGCGCAACGGTAGCTTGCGCCAAGGCAGGTGCGCAGGTAACGCACGTGGACGCGGCGAAAGGTATGGTGGAGCGCGCGGGAGAAAACGCTCGACTTTGCGGAATTGAAACGGGTATTCGCTATATCGTGGACGACTGTTTGAAATTCGTACAGCGGGAGATACGCAGAGGCAATAAATACGACGCAATCATTATGGATCCTCCCTCGTACGGTCGTGGACCGAACGGCGAGACGTGGAAAATTGAGAACGATTTATATAAATTCGTTTCCCTGTGTTCAGGCGTACTGTGTGAGAACCCTTTGTTCGTACTCATCAACAGCTACACGACGGGGTTACAACCTATGGTACTTAAAAATATTTTACAGCTTACCTTAAAGAATTTCAAGGGCAGAGTGGAAGCCTACGAGGTGGGTATTAAAACGGAGGAGGGAATTTCCCTTCCCTGCGGTGCAGGAGGAATGTTTATCAATGACGGAAATTAACGAAAGCGAAATTACACAACCGAAATTAAATGTCTTATACGAAGATAATCATATTATCGTCGTTTTAAAGTCGCAAATGACGGCTTGTTGTCCTGATGAGAGCAAAGACGATAATTTATTCGACCAAATCAAAAACTACGTAAAAATCGCTTATAATAAGCCTGGGAACGTATATTTGGGACTAGTGCACAGGCTGGATAGACCGACGGGCGGGGTTATGGTATACGCCAAAACGAGTAAGGCGGCGGCGCGGCTTACCGCAGGCTTGCAATCGGGGGATTTTGAGAAAAAATATCTCGCGGTGCTTTGCGGCACGCCTGAACCGGAACGCGGAACGCTTTCCAATTACTTGCGAAAAAACACCGTTAATAATATGGTGTATATCTGTACGCCGAGCGAGGAGGGCGCGAAATACGCCGAGCTTGATTATAGAGTGGTGGAAAGCAAGGGTAAATACGCGCTCACGGAAGTGCGGTTGCACACGGGCAGAACACACCAGATACGCGTACAGACCGCAGGGATTTCGCACCCCGTGTTCGGGGATATGCGCTACGGCGGTGCAAACGCGCAAAAAGGAAAGCTTGCGCTTTGGGCGTATAGTCTTGCGTTTTCGCACCCGATTACGAAAGAACGTATGAAATTTATTGCGTATCCTCCCGAAACGGAAAATCCTTGGAAAGCGTTCGATCTTCCCAAAGCGATAGAGATTTTATGAAAAACCTATAAAAATCGGGGAAAAACGAAAAAACAGTAAAAAAACTGCAAAATGCGATTGACAAAAGTCGCGTTTGGGTGTACAATAGATAAGTACGATATTATATTCTCTACGACGGAGAGGCACTTTTTTATGAAAAAGAAGAAAATTACGGCATTAGCACTTATGCTCGCGACGGCGGCTGTTTCCACGGCAATCGGCGGGGCGGTTTTGGTGAGCAACGCGGCGGCGGATGCGGAAACGTATACGCTTTCCTCGGTTTTTTCCACGACGGACGCAACGCTCGGTTCGGAAACGATCGGTGAGGGCGAGAATGCGAATAAGGTTACGGCGTTTACGTTGAAAGATAACGGTAGCGTAACGATGAAGCGTTCGCTTGCTTTGAAATGGTATGAAGAAAAGGGTACGGCGTCCTATTTCACAATGACGTTCGCTTTTAAAACGTTGAATTTTAAGAGCGTAACGATTGAGATGGACAGCACGTCGGCTTGGGCAACCAAGGACGAAAAAACGACGAATAAAGTCAAGTTTACGAAAGAAAACGAGGAAATCAAAGTTTCCGTGAACGACGGCGCGGCACAAGTAGTTTCGGTTGCGGCGGGACAACAGCTTACTCTTTCTTTAACTGAAAGTACGGACAAGGACGGCGAGTTTGGCGTGAAGCTTTCGGTTTCGGGCGCAGGTAGCGAAATCGGTAAATTTACTAACGTTGGTGCAAATTACGCGGAATATTCTTCCAATGAAAAATATCCTCTTACGATTACCGCAGAAGCGGCAGATGACGCGGAGGGCGATGCGGAGAACACCGTCGTTCTGCTTTACGATATAAACGGACAATCGTTCGACGGTTTAACGAGCGACGATAAAATTACCGACGACGCAGCTCCCGTGCTCGTGGTGAACGAGAGCGTAAACGGATTCTTGCTTGGCACGGCATTCGGGCTTGATTATACGGCGGTAGACGTGCTCAAATCCAAGAGTCTCACCAACACGCTTGAATATTATCAATATAACCCCAACCTGAAAGAGGGGGACGAAAAATTTGAAAAATATAGCACGCTTTCCACTTCCGTTTATTTTATGGATACCGTTTGCTACGTAAAGGACGGTAGCTTCGTGGCGAAAGATACGGCGGGCGCGAAAACGACCACCGTCTTTAAGGAAAAAGGGAAGGAATTCGTTTCGATTAAATTGAAAACGAGCGACGGCGCAAACGAAGAAACGTACGATTTAGCTTGGTACGCAAACGCGACGGAAACGATCGACGAGATCGAATATCTGCCCGTGGATAAAAATACGGACGGTGCGACGTATACCTATTTGCAAGCTGATGAGAATACGAAAACGAATAAAGTCGTGAACGAAACGGAATACGGGCAAGCCAAAGCGACGTTTGAGGAATCGCTTGCAAAAGCGGCGGAGGACGTGTACGCGGGTAGTAATTCGTATATCTATCTCCCGTCGTTTAAATGGTTGATCGGCGATAACAACGGATACCGTAATTTGAAATTTACGATTAGCTATAAAACGCCCTCTTCGGATAGTGCGAGCACTTCGTCGAATCTTTCTTATAACGCGTTGAAACTTTCCGTTGCAAGCGAGGGTAAATACGAATTTAAAATTTTTGCCAACGATAAAGCGGGCAATACGATGAAATACTATTTAGACGATAAGCTCGTTTCAGTTGCAACGGGCAACGTTTGGGACATTGAAGAAATTCCCTCGTTTACGTTCGAGGTTGCCAATAAGGGTTTGAAGATCGAAGACGGTGCGAGTAGCTCGGAAAGAAAGGATACGAAGATTTTAGATAAAACGTATACGTTGGATAAAATCGACGTGGTTGGCGCGAGCAGTTTGAACGAGGATTATAAGCTTTATAAAATAGACCGTTCGAAATATAACGACGGCTTGGAAGCGAATAAACAGCTTACGGCGGCTACGTTGTATGCGGTAACGTACGAAGATTTGCAAAGCCGGATTGATTTGACGAAGCTTGGCGATTACGAAGGATATTTCGATATGTATCTCACGGCGTACGCAAGTGCGCTTGCCAATGAAATCGGCGTAACGGCGGCGGCTGATATTGAAAAAATTAAAGATTGCTTTGAGGAAGTGCAGGAATACGATTCGAGAATTACGAAAGAAAACGCGCCCGAGGAATGGGAAGCGTATAATAAATATGAATGGTCGGCTTCTTCGCAAAGCTTTAAAACGGTGGAGGAGGGCTCGTATCTGATTCTCGCGGATTATTGGGAAGCGGAGCTTGCGTCCTCGCAACGAGCGGCAGCGTATAAGGTGGTCGTCGTGGAATCGGAAGCAGACGTCATTAAGGGTGAAAACGATTGGTTGAAGAACAACGTGGTTTCAGTAATCTTGTTCTCGATCGCGGGCGTAATGGCGATTTTGATTGTCATTCTGCTCTTGATTAAGCCCTCGGACGAAACGTTGGAAGACGTTGACGCGGCGGCAAAAACCAAAGAAAAGAAAAAGAATAAAGATAAATAAGCAGAAAGCAAACGCCGCCCGATTGTAAGGGCGGCGTTTTGAAATAAGGAGCGAAAAAAGTGTTAGAGCTAACTGCGGAAAAAACACAAGCCTTGAAAGAATTTACCGAAGAAAACTACGCCCAAGCCGCGTTTTGTTTTCGTACGCTTTTGAAGAATAAAGAAATCAAAATCAACGGTAAAAAAACGGGTGAAAACACGCTCGTCAGGGCGGGTGATCGCGTACAATATTATCTCACCGAAAAGCAGGCGCAAAAGCAAGCGTGTACGGTGATTTATAAGGACGAAAACGTATTGATCGTCGATAAAGAAAGCGGTGTGAATTCGGAGGCAGTGTTTGCGGAGCTTCAAAGAAAGCACGGCAAGGTGTGCCGTTTTATTCACCGCTTGGATCGGAATACGCAAGGTTTAATGGCGTTTGCGCTTGGGGATCAGGCAGAAAAAGCGCTTTTATGTGCCTTTCGCGAAAAAAGGGTGGAAAAGATCTATCACGCGCTTTGCGTGGGGCGATTTAAGGAAAAACAAGGCACGCTACAAGCCTATTTGAAAAAGAACGAAGAAAAAGCACTCGTTAAAATTTTCGATACGCCCGTTTCAGGCGGGGAACGAATTGTAACGGAATATAAGATTTTGGAAGAGAGAGAAAGCCTGACGAAAGCGGAAATTACGCTCCACACGGGAAAAACTCACCAAATCCGCGCGCATCTCGCGCATATCGGTTGTCCGATCTTGGGGGATATGAAATACGGCAACGAAGCGGAAAATAAACGAAGAAACGTGTCCCGTCAATGTTTGGTGGCAAAACGATTAAGCTTTTCACTTTTAGGCGAGCTTGCCTATTTAAACGAAAAGACGTTTATATCCCGTTTTGAAATATAATTGTTATGAGAAAAGCCACGTGGGCGATATAGACCACGTGGCGAATTTTTTATATAGGTAGAGGAACGTGAAAAGAGTTTATGTATTTTCGATTTCTTGCTTGAAAATTTTAAGCCATTCTTCTGCAATTACTTTGCTTCCAACGAGATTGGGGTGCGTACCGTCGTGAAGGGTAGTTTCCAATCCGTAAGCAGTCACAGTATTTTCAATTTTAGTTTGTAACGGAACGTTCTTCGTAAAACGCTTCAAAATATCGTTTAAAATTCTCTTACGTTCTCTTGAATGTCTATAAAATCTTTAATGCCTTTCAAGCAACGCATAAAGCTCTGCGATACGCTCTCAAATATTTCTTAAATTCTTCCCCCAATCCCGTTCGATTTCGTTCAATTCCGTTCAATCCCGTTGGATTCCGTTCAATTTCTCTTCAATTTCATCCAATTTCTCTCCAATCCTCGTTCAATCCCCGTTCAATCCCTTGACATCTCCCCTTTATCTATGTTAAAATATATATGAAGATATGAAAATATGTTCATATCTTCATATGAAGAAAAGAAGAGAGATAAAAAAGAAAGGAACGGTGAAAGGAATGGCGAATATTTATTGTGATCGGGAAAAGGAACACGCGCTTACGGTGCAAAGAGTGAAAGAAGATATTATGCTTACCAAAGACGCGGAAAAGGTAAGCAAGATTTTTCAAATGCTATCGGATGCGGGGCGGCTTAAAATCGTGCTTGCGCTGTTAAAAGGGGATATGTGTGTGTATCACTTGATAGAAGTTTGCGACGGCACGCAAAGCAACGTTAGCCACCAGCTTCGGATTTTGAAAGATAACGGAATTGTGAAAAGTAAACGTTTGGGTAAAAACGTGGAATATTCGATCGCCGACGAGCATATTCGTGAAATTGTGGAAATGGGCAAGGCGCATTTGCTTTGTATGAAAGGTAAAAAGTGAAGAGTGAAAGAATATGAAACAAGTTTTAAAAATTAAAGGATTGGACTGCGCGGGTTGCGCGGCGGAGCTGGAACGGCAAATATCCAAGATGTCGGGCGTAAGCGCGGCATCCGTTTCGTTTGTCAATCAAAAGATCGTCGTTGAATACGACACCGCCGAAACGCTTGAAAAAATTGTGGACGCGGTGAATCATTTTGAAGACGTAAAAGTGATAAACGACGGGGGCAGGGTTGAGTCGAATGCCGAAAATTACAAAAAGAATTGGCTTTTGATCGCGCTTTCCGCGACGTTCTTTTTGGTTGCCGTTTTGTTTGAAAAACTTGCTTCGGGATTGACGGCGGAAATTGCGCGTTACGTGTTTTATGCGGCGGCTTATTCTATGGTCGGTTATCCCGTATTGCTTGCGACGGTGAAAAACGTAACCAAGGGCAAAATTTTCGACGAGAACTTTTTAATGACGATCGCTTCGATCGGCGCGGTGTGTATCGGCGAGATCGGCGAAGGCGTTATGGTGATGCTTTTGTATCAAATCGGTGAAACGTTGCAATCGATCGCAGTTGATTCTTCCCGCCGCTCCGTGAAAGGACTTATGGAGCTTAAAAGCGAATGGGCAAACGTGCTCACCGCTTCCGAGCTTAAAAAGGTTAAGCCCGAGCAAATCAAAGTTGGGGACGTGCTTCTCGTGAAAGCAGGTGAAAAAATTCCCGTGGACGGAGAACTCCTCACGCAAACGGCGACGCTTGATACGAAATCGCTCACGGGGGAATCGGAGCATCGAAAGGCGCAAAAGGGCGACGAACTGTTGTCGGGGTGCATCAACGCGGGTGGGGTGTTTGAAATGCGCGCCACGCGAGAATACACCGATAGCGCGGTAAGCCGTATTCTCGATCTCGTAGAAAACGCTTCGTCGGGGAAAGCTGCGCCCGAAAAATTTATCACGAAATTCGCACGAGTTTATACTCCCGTCGTATGTCTTTTTGCGCTCGCGCTTGCCACACTTGCGCCGCTTTTGAGCGGGGCGATTGTCGATCGCGCTTTTTATTTCAAAGACTTCGACCGTTGGCTTTTATCCGCGCTCACGTTCCTCGTGATCTCCTGCCCTTGCGCGTTGATTATTTCCGTGCCGCTCACTTATTTTTCGGGGATTGGCGCGTGCGCAAAACGGGGGATTTTAGTTAAAGGCGCAACCTATCTCGACGTGCTTGCCAAGGCAGATATTTTCGCATTTGATAAAACGGGTACGCTCACGGAAGGGAATTTTACCGTTTGTAGTGTCGTTCCCGCGACGGGAACAACGGAAGAAGAATTGCTCGCCGTTGCGGCAGCTTTGGAGCGCGGCTCGTCGCACCCGATCGCCAAGGCGTTTGAAAGCATTGAAACGCCGTACGAGGCGACGGAAATCGAAGAGATTGCAGGGCGAGGCTTGATCGGTAAAATCCAAAGCGAAACCGTTCTAGTGGGGAGCGCTGAACTGCTCAAAGCGCACGGCGTGCCATATCTTGAAACGGATAGCGCATATACCCGCGTATACGTAGCAAAAACAGGCGAATATATAGGTGTGATCGAGATCGGCGATCGTATTCGGTTAAGGGCAAAAACGGCAATCGAAGCGTTGAAAAAATTGGGCGTAGCGCGTGCGGTAATGCTTACGGGAGATCAAACGGAACGCGCAAAAAAAGTCGCAAACGAGGTAGGCATGTACGAGGTGAACGCGGAATTGCTCCCCGATCAAAAGCTGAAAATGGCAGAAGCTTTAAAGAAAACGGGGACGCTCGTATACGTCGGCGACGGCGTGAACGACGCGCCCGTTATGGCGGTTGCCGATTGCGCGGTGTCTATGGGTAAGCTTGGTAGCGCGGCGGCGGTGGAAGCCTCCGATCTCGTACTCGTATCCGACGATTTAGGAGCACTTCCCCGCGCTTTAAAGATTGCTCGAAAAACGCGAAAAATCGCCTTGCAGAATATCGTATTTTCAATCGTTATGAAAACGGCGTTTATGGCGCTTGGATTGATCGGGTTATTACCGCTATCGCTCGCGGTGTTTGCAGACGTAGGCGTTATGCTTCTTGCCGTTTGCAATTCTTTTCGCGTAAAAATCACAAAATAAAGGAGAAAAATATGGAACAAAAGAAACAACGTCTTGTAGTGGCTACGGGGAATATGCATAAATTACGTGAGATTGCGGATATTTTCACCGAATTTGAAGTCGTTTCCCAAAAAGAAATGGGCTTCGACGAGGACGTGGAGGAAACGGGCGTAACGTTTGCGGAGAACGCGCTCATCAAAGCGCGGGCGGCTTCAAAGGCATTAAATTGTATTGCACTTGCGGACGATAGCGGGTTATGCGTAGACGCGCTTGACGGCGCACCAGGGGTGTATAGCGCGCGCTATTGCGGTTATCACGGCGACGATCAGAAGAATCGCGATTTGCTTTTAGAGAATATGAAAAACGTAGAAAATCGCGCGGCACATTTCACCAGCGCGATCGCGCTCGTATATCCAAACGGCGAAGAAATTGTCGTGGAGGGGCACACCTACGGCAAGATTCTCGATAAAGAAACGGGCAAAGAGGGATTTGGGTACGATTGTTTGTTTGAAAGCGACGATCTGAAGAAATCGTTCGGCGTTGCGACGGCGGAAGAAAAAAACAAGGTTTCTCACCGTTTTCGCGGCTTGCAAAAACTACGTGAAGCATTACTTAAAAAAATGCGGAAACCGTGATCTCACGGTTTCCGCATTTTTCTATATCTCGACGGGGTATAGCCCGTCGTTTTTTTAAACGCTTTTGCGAAATAATTGGGGGAATCGAACGCTAGCGTTTCGGCGATCTGCGTAATGGAGAGGCTCGTTTCCCGCAGCATACGTTTTGCTTGATCAATTTTTAGGCGTGTAAAATACGCCATCACCGAACAATTCGTCGCCCGTTTAAATTGCTTGAAAATATGTGATTTGTTATAATGTAGAGCGGCGCAAATATCGGAAATTTCCAGCTTTTCGCAAACGTTTTCACGTAAAAACGCAATCACGCGGCTTGCAACCCGTTCTTCCAGCTCCTCGTGCGGCAAAAACACGGCTTCGGCGTTTTCTTTTTCCGTTTCGTCGCGCATAAGATTGATTAAAAGAATTTCCAAAAAATTTTTAATCAGTTGTTCACCGCCGAGCGCGGGTGAGGGTAAAAGCTTCATTTTTTTCAAAGCGGGATCGGAATAGGGCAAATCGAACGTTTTTTTACTTTCTTCAATAATCGGATAAATAAAACGCAGAAAGCCGCGGTTGAGCTTCAAACGCCGATCTTCAAAAAACCGCGCCGCTTCGCTTTTACATTCAAACGTAATGATAAACACGTTCGGTGCTTTCTTTCCGTCAGCGCGTAAGGCGTGCAATTCGTTGGGCTTGTGAAATAATATTTCTCCCTCTGAAAGTAACGTTTCTTTCCCGTTTGCGGTGCAAAAAACGTCAGCTTTGTCCGCGTATACAAGCTCCCAAAAATCGTGTGATTCCGTTTCTCCTACGAAGTTTTTGTCAAATTCGAAATAATGAATGGTAACGATTTTGCTAATCACGAGCAGATTTTCGATTTTATGCTTATAATATTTTTTTTCCATAGCTATATCATATCACAAATTACAATTCCTGTCAATTACTTTCCTCTAAAAATAGAAGTGGATTATTTTACTCTTTTTGTAGACTCCGCGCCATTGCAAAAAAACGTCCGCGATGTTACAATATACGTATAGAAAAATTATAAATATAAGGAGAAAAACGGTATGCGAGTATTGGCAATCGGCGCGCACCCTGACGATATAGAAATCGCCTGTTCGGGCACGCTAGCAAAATGCGTAAAACGGGGTGATACGGTAATCGTTTGTCACGTTTCTACGGGCAACTTGGGACACGTAATCATTCCACCCGACGAGCTGACGAAGATTCGCGCGGCGGAAGCGAAAAAGGCGGGCGCAATGGCGGGTATCGAAGTCATTTGCGCGGGTTTTAACGATTTAGATATTTACGATAACAATAAAGAGGCGCGGGATAAGCTCGTGGATATTATCAAATACGCGAACCCTGATTTTATCATCACGCACAATCCCGACGATTATATGCCTGATCATACGGCGGTATCGCGGCTCGTATTCGACGCGAGCTTCACGGCGACTTTGCCTAATTATAAGAGTAAATATAAAGAGCCTGCAAAGCTCGTGCCCATTTACTATATGGACACCCTTGCGGGAGTGAATTTCAACCCGACGGAATACGTGGACATTTCCGAAGAAATTGATTTGAAGATCAATATGCTTGAATGTCACGAAAGTCAGCTCGTTTGGATGCGCGAGCACGACGGGATCGACTTTGCGGATATGGTGAGAACGTGTTCGCGTTACCGCGGTTATCAATGCGGCGCGGGGTATGCAGAGGGCTTCCGCCAATGTCAAGTATATTTAAAGGGCACGACCAAACGGTTACTGCCGTAAAGTAGTGAAAAAATTAAAA
>JAGAOR010000035.1 GCA_017623605.1 Clostridia bacterium
CCGTCTGATGAAGAAAAGAAAAAAGCCGTCGATGAACTTCGAGTTAGAGCTATGAGATATAGTTTAATGATGTCAATGGTTGACGGTATGTACCATAAAGGAAAAATAAAATTAAGGGATTATTACGTTTTGAGAGATTCCGTTGGCGAATATTATGGTTTTGATAGAAGAAGCCTTTTCTATTGGGACGGTCCTTATGATGGTGAGGCAGTAGCGAGTAAAAAAAGTAATAGAACGGGAGAGTACCATAAACACGATTTGGGATATTGGTCTAAATTCGATGTGATAGATGAGCAATAAAGCTATCTTTATGGAAGGATATAGGAATATTTTTGCATCATTTCTATTTGTAAATCGGTGTTTTGTTCCAAGTGCGTATATACGTTGCTGGTAATAGAATTATCGGCTTTATGTCCTGCCCATAGACTTACGTATTCACGAGGGATTTTACACTCTTGAGCGCGTGTAATAAATGTGTGTCTTAATTCATGGCAATGATGTTCTGGTAAAAGAATATGCAAATGCTTTGTCAATAAATGTGGAGATATGGTTTTTATCTTTTCAAGGTCTATGTTTTTCAGATGTGGCTTAAGCATTGGTGATAAAGGGATGTATCGTATTTTTTCTTTCATACCTTTTCTTTGCTTGGCGGTTTTTACAATAAACCAATTTCCATCGCGTTGTAATGTTGCAAGCTCCGACCGACGAATGCCCGTATAAAGCATAAAAATAAATGCCTGTTTGTAAATGTTTGGATTGTGGATAAAGTCATTTACCAAGAATGCTTCTTCATCCCTTGTTAAAGAAACTCCTTTATTTTGTTCATAAGGATGCAGTCTTATTTTTAACATAGGCGATATGGGGATAAGCCTATCTGCAACAGCCGTTTCAAAAATGTTGCATAAGATTTGATAAACTTTTTTTGCCGTTCTATGACGACCGCTTTCCTGAAGATTATTAAAGAACCGCTGCAATTCCATATATTTTATAGTTCGTATATTTCTTTTTTGAAACGCAGGGCGTATATGTAATTTTATAGTTTGAAGATAGTCCTTGTAGGTATTTTCTTTTATATATGGTTTCTTTGTTGTTTCCAACCAAATCATCAGATACTCATTAAACAATGAAGTTGAGCGACTTTCGTCTATATTTTTTGATAGATGCTCTGATGCCTTTTTAATAAATTTCTGCTTGGCAATTTTCAAATCTTTGCTCGATCCCGTAATATACTTTCCTTTTATGTGGCGACGTACTTCATATACTCCTCTCACTTGCCGAAGTTGCAGCATTGATTTATTCTCTTGGAAATATCTGGCGAGTTTTACAGGCATTTGTTTCAATTCTTTGTCCGAAAAATATATATGTACAGTTCCGCTTATTTTCCCGTCAAGTTTATCAATGTATTCCTCTTTTTGATGGGTTGAGAAAAAATTCGTGAGCAATAGTTTTATCTTTTCTTTTGCGTTTGGCTGTTCGGCGAGAGCCAAGATGCAAGTAGCAATGGTTTCAAAGTCATTATTGTTCATAAAGATACCTCGTTGTTTTTTTGTTTGATGTTTTTATTATAAGAGTTGAGTTTCGTAGGTCAACATATAATCCCAACCTTTAAGGATTTTCTTTGAAAGAAAAAAACGATAGATTAGATAATACATCGCGTATTATATAATTTATCGGTTATAGCTTTTGAAGGATAATCGTGTTAAAATAGAGGGGGAGGAATTTTTATGACAGAACACGATATTAGAATGGAGTTGCGTCAAATAAGGTATTATCACTTACATAAAAAGCATTTAGACATTTCATTAAAGAATGGTATTCCTAATCGAATAACGCAAATCACAAAGAAGTATAATCGGCTTATTAAAGATGCCCCTATATTGTTATACCATATTTATGTTGGATTGTATATTTGGGGGCAGACACAAGAAGCGTTGGCTTTTGATATGGACTTTACTACTGATTATATTTCAAAATGCCATAAGAAATTAATCAAATTTTTCTTTGAAAAAAGCCTTGAATAATTGGATAAATATGCAGAAAAAATTGCGCATCAGAGGTGTAATTTTTTGCACCATTTTTGCACCATCTGTTTTTTGCACCCTTTTTAGGGTGGATATTTTGAATAAAATTTTGCATAAAAAGGTTAAAAATGGGGGTGTTTTGCATAAAAAATGAATAAAACGCCAAAAATAGCCAAAAAATATACTGGAAATTAAAATTCCCAAGCTGCTCCCGGCGAGTTCGACTCTCGTCACCTGCTCCAAAAAGAAGAACGCACTGCGATAGGTGCGTTCTTCTTTTTGGAGCGGCTAACGCCGCCGAAAGAATTCGACTTTCTCGCGCAAAGCTGTTCTTTGCGCTCGGGCACGCTCGCTCCTACCTATCGTCGCTCGCTCATCTCGCCCCTGAAAAGCGTTATCAACGCTTTTCTTAACGGGTAGCTCGTCGTCATCTGCTCCAAGTCAGTATAATCCGAACTATTTACAAATTACGAGTGAGTGGTTCGGATTTACTTTTACTCTGTAATCATAATAACGGTAGGAATTTATGCTCCTGTATTTTCAATAAAAGCCGAGGCGTGAAAAATCCCCGTTCGACTATATCGAACGGGGCACTTTATTGAAAGGGGGTTTATTATTACGAGTTTATTCGTCGTCTGCGGTGTTGATTAAATCGAAGAACTTAATCAAGAAATTAGAAATGGGGAAGCTTGCCTGTACGACGATCACGAGCAGCAGAATTTGCGGAAGCTGGAATTGAAGAGCCGACCAACCGCCAAACAACACGAGATCCGCGAGCATAGGCACGCAAGCTACGAATATGCAAAGGAATGCCGAAAGGATAAACAGACAAGCGCGGAACAGATTGAGAGGCTGACAAATACGATACAAAATGACGAGCCCGCAGAAGGTAAGCGCAAGCGTTAGCATTGCTTTATATTCTTCCGTTTCCACACCACCGGAAACGAATCCGATCGTTTCGCCGATCGGCAGACAACGAATGACGAAGAAAGTCAAAATGCCGATCGCCATCGTCAGCGCACCGGGAATAGCGCGACTTAACACATAGGGGATAAATTTCCCCTGTACGCGCTTCGTATTAGGTTGGAACAAAGCGAGCACGGTAGAGGGGATTGCGCTAATCACGAATTCATAGATAAGCATATTGCTCGTTTTGAAGAAATAAGCGCTACTGCACGCAAGGCATACGATCGCAAGCGTTAAAATGAGTAAGGTTTTGGTGATATATAAAGCCGCCGAATCCTTAACGTTGTTGATAACCCGCCGTCCCTCGTTGACGATACGGGGCATAGAAGCGAAATTATTATCTTGCAAAACGAGGTTGGAAACATTTCTTGCCGCGTCGCTTCCCGAAGCTACTGAAACGGCGCAATCGGATTCTTTCATAGCGAGTATGTCGTTCACGCCGTCGCCCGTCATTGCGACGGTATGTCCTGCCTTTTTCAAGGCGCGGATCAAAACGGCTTTCTGTTCGGGGGTAACACGCCCAAATACCGTGTATTCGTTTGCCGCGTTCTCCACCTCTAAATCGGACAAGCCCTCCAAAGAAATGAACTGCGTGGCGTTTCTAATACCTGCTCTGCGTGCCACTTCCGAAACGGTTACGGGGTTGTCGCCGGAAATGACTTTCACGGCAACGTCGTTTTCCTTAAACCACTTGATCGTGTCGATCGCGTCGGGGCGGATATTGTCGGAAAGAGTGATAATCGACACCGCTTTCAAGCCCACGGGCAATTTATCGCCTTGAATTTGACCGTTCGAATGTGCCACCACGAGCACGCGCAAGCCCATTTGCGCGTACTGCTTTACGATTTTATCAATACGCATCGGCATAGGCTTTAAAACGAATTCAGGCGCGCCCATCACGTACGTGCCCGCGCCGTCGAACGTAACTGCCGAAAGCTTTCTCGCAGACGAGAAGGGGAGCTTGGCGATCGGCGAGAGCGCCGCAGAATGACCGAAGCGTTCGTACAGTGCGATCGACGTTTGGTTGTTATCGTCGAGCGCGGCGAGCATTGAGCCCAAAATATCGTCGATTCCAAGTTCAGAATTATTGCCCAGCAGAATACAATCGCTCACTTTCATTCTGCCGTCGGTGATCGTACCCGTTTTGTCGAGACATAAAACGTTTACGCGAGCGAGCATTTCCAGCGAATACATATCCTGTACGAGGGTGTTGTAACGCGCAAGGTGGATCATACCTTTGGAAAGCGCAACGGTAGTGAGGAGCAAAAGCCCCGACGGGATCATACCGATAATCACTGCCGCAGTTTTTTGTATCGTTTCGCTGAGCACCTTATTTCCGCCGAGTAGGGAAACGAGTATACCGCCCTCCGCATCAAAATCGGAGAACGAGCCACCGAACTCTTTGAGTACTGCGTTTAAGTTGTTGGGGAACATTAACGTTGCCACGATCACGATCGCAATCGCGATAATCTTGATAAACAGCGTGATCGAATTCATAATTTCGGAATTAGGACGTTTATACTTTTTCGCGCGGGAGGTGAGCTTGTTCACGTAGGTATCGTCGCCGATTTTATCCACCCTTGCGGCGAGCTTACCGCTTGCCACGAACGAGCCCGCGTACACGAAATCGCCGTCGTCCTTTTTCACGGGCACGGATTCGCCCGTCAAAAGGGATTCGTTAAATTCCGCCACTCCTTCGAGGGCGATACAGTCGGCAGGAACTTGTTGCCCTGCCGAAAGAATTAAAATATCGTCGATTACGATTTCCTCGACGGGTACGTCGATTTTCTCACCGCCTCGCACGACTTTTGCGGTAGGGGAGGATAAAATGGTGAGCTTGTCGATCTTACGTTTTGCGCGAATTTCGAGAATAATTCCGATCGCGATATTCGCCGAGAAGATTGCCACGAATAAAAATTGCGAAATGGACGCGCGCGCGATCACGAGCGCGACGGCGCACAAAACGCAAAGCAGGTTGAACACCGTGCAGATATTCCCTGCAAAAATGCTACGATAGGTTTTCGAATATTTTTTCGTCGTTTTATTCACGAGCCCTTGCGCGATACGTTCCTCCACTTGCGCTTTGGAAAGTCCTTCGCCCGCAAGCGCGTGGAAACGCTGTACCTCTTGGACGGGTAGATTTTTCTTTTTTGCTTCTTTCATTGTCGATTGAAACGCTCCGTGAAATAATATACTGCACTTATTATAACATACCCGCGCGAAAAATACAACTTTTTTGCGGAAAATTTATTGGAAAATCGTTTGCGTAGACAACATTTAATTGCATTTCGCAAAAAAAAGTTGTATAATAAGAAAAGACGAAAGCAAAAGAGGTGTTTTTATGATCGACATTAACCTTATTCGGACGAATCCCGAACTTGTAAAAGAAAATATCAAAAAGAAATTCCAAGAGCATAAGCTTCCGCTCGTAGACGAAGCGATCGCGCTCGATACCAAACGCCGCGCGCTCATTGCCGAGGGCGACGCGCTCCGCGCCGCGCGCAATACCCTTTCTAAAAAGGTGGGCGAGCTTATGAAAGCGGGCAATAAAGAGGAAGCGGAGCAGGTGAAAGCGCAGGTAAAAGCGGACGCAGAACGGCTCGTTGCTATTGAAAAGGAAAGTGAAGAAGTAGAAGTCGCGCTCAAAACGGCTATGATGACTATTCCGAATATTATAGCCGACGACGTGCCCCTGGGCAAGGACGATAGTCAGAACGTTGAATTAAAGCGTTTCGGCGAAGCGAAATTACCCGATTTTGAAGTGCCTTACCATTTGGATATTTTAGAAAAATTAGACGGTATCGACGTCGATTCGGCAAGAAGAACTTCGGGACAGGGATTTTATTATCTCACGGGCGATATTGCACGACTTCATTCCGCGGTTTTAACCTACGCGCGCGATTTTATGATTGATAAGGGCTTTACCTACGTGATCCCTCCCTTTATGATCCACGGCGACGTCGTTTCGGGCGTAATGAGCTTTGCGGAAATGGAAAATATGATGTATAAGATCGAGGGCGAGGATTTGTATTTGATCGGTACGTCCGAACATTCTATGATCGGTCGGTTTATGGGGCAAATTATCGACGGCGACAAGCTCCCCTTAACGCTCACGAGCTATTCTCCCTGCTTCCGTAAGGAAAAGGGCGCGCACGGCATTGAAGAGCGCGGTATTTACCGTATACACCAATTCGAAAAGCAGGAAATGGTCGTCGTTTGTCGCCCCGAAGAGAGCGAAGATTGGTATGAAAAGCTTTGGAACTATACCGTCGAGCTCTTCCGCTCGCTTGAAATCCCCGTTCGACAGCTCGGTTGCTGCTCGGGCGATCTTGCCGATCTCAAATATAAGAGCTGCGACGTGGAAGCGTGGAGTCCCCGTCAGAAGAAATATTTCGAAGTGGGCTCGTGCTCGAATTTAACCGACGCGCAGGCACGTCGCCTTGCAATCCGCTATAAAGATAGCGACGGAAAAGTCAAGCTCGCGCACACGCTCAATAACACCGTTGTTGCGCCTCCGCGTATGTTGATCGCGTTCGTGGAAAACCACCTGCAAGCAGACGGCAGCGTGTATATTCCCGAAGTGTTGCGCCCGTATATGGGCGGAAAAGCGGTGATCGCTCCCAAAAACTAAACGCGTATATACGTCGCTTTGCGTTGCGTGAATTGACGGCTTTGCCGTCGTGAAATGATTGCTATTGCAATCGTGAATTGAAAACCTTCTGGTTTTCGTGAATTGCAACGCTTCGCGTTGCGTTATGGAATAATAAGAAACAAGAACCGCCGTTCGAGAAAACGAACGGCGGTTCTCGTAGTTGTAGCGACCTCGGAGTGCAGTATGTCTATAATTATATATTCCATTTTAGAATATGTCAAGCATTTTATTCCATTTTGGAGTAAAATAATAGAAAAAGATTTGAGGGGAAAAATATGTACGGGCAAAGGATCAGGGAATTGCGTTTGGAAAAGGGTTTAAAGCAATCAGAACTTGCCCAAGTTTTACATACTTCACAAATGAATGTTTGTAAATATGAAACTGAACAGTTGGATTTAAGCACGGCAATGCTGATCAAACTGTGTAAATTTTTTGAGGTTTCGGCAGATTATATATTAGGGATAGAGGAAAGCTTTCCAAAAATATAAAAACGCGCAACAAGGCGGTTTCCTTGTTGCGTTTTTTTGCGGAATATGCTATAATAACCGTTGAGTGGATAAACGCAAATGAAGTATTTATTTTTTGACATTGAATGTTCGTCAGTTTCCAAAAACGCCGCAAAAATTTGCGCGTTTGGCTACTGCCTGACGGACGAACAATTTAATATACTTGAAAAGGAAGATATTCTAATCAATCCTCAAGGCGGCTTTCATTTAACCGATCGTAAGGGGGAGCAGGGGCTCGTTTTACCCTATCGCTATGAGGAATTCAAGAAATATCCTACCTTTCCGCAAAAGGCGGATAAAATTTACGCGCTCTTACAAGATCGGGATACGCTCGTAATCGGGCACGCTTCTATGAACGACGTGAAGTATCTCAATTTAGAGAGTAAGCGGTTTTCTCTGCCCTCGTTTGCGTTTGCGTTTGCGGACACGCAATTTATTTATATGAACACGATCGGGGAATTTTCCCGCCAGTTCGCCCTTGGCACGATCGCCGACGAACTCGGCGTTTGCTTCACGCCGCACCGCGCCGTAGACGACGCGTTTGCGACGATGAAAGTGGCGCAAGCGCTTTGCGAAAAGCACGCGCTTTCTTTGCCCGCTTTAATTGAAAAATACGAAATTACGCTCGGAAAAATCGAAAATTACGAGATTGCGCAAAACGATTCGAAGGCATTTCGCGATTTTCGTCAGGCGCGCGAACGGGCAAAAGAGGAGCGGGAGCGCGCCAGAGCGCAGTTTCATATCTTTGCCGACCGCGCCAAACGGCGCAAAGCCAAGGACGGCTCGCTTAAAAATAAAACGGTGTGCTTTTCGCACGCGCTGGAGCTGCAAACGGAGCTTGCGCAAGGCTTGCTCGTTGGCGCGTTCGCGCAAGCGGCGCAAATCACCTACCACGCGGAAGAATGTGATTTTTATATCTGCTTCGAGGGCGAGAGCGGCGGGCGTTTGAAATCGGCGCAGGAGCGCGGCGCGCGCATATTCACCCCCGAAGAATTTGAAAAGTTTTTAAAAAACAATGATAACCTTACCTAAAAAATTTATAGAGAATATGAAAAAACAGCTTCCTAAAAACGAATGGGAAGCCTTTTTCGCCGTCTACGAAAACAAACCGTATAAAGGCGTGCGTTTAAACCCGCTCAAAGGGGGCAGGTATGCGTTGAACGGTATTTTGGGCGAGCAAATCCCTTGGGAGGAAAACGGTTTCTACACCCGCATAGATAAGCTCGGCGCAAGCCCGTTCCACTTTGCAGGACTGTTTTATTCGCAAGAGCCCTCTGCAATGAGTGCCGCGCCGCTTCTTGGTGTGCAAGCGGGGGAAAGGGTGCTTGATCTTTGCTCTGCTCCCGGCGGTAAGGGTACGCAGCTTGCGTGTGTTATGGGAGGCGAGGGCTTGATCGTGTTGAATGAACCCGTACTCTCTCGCGCGAAAATTTTATCGGGTAACGTGGAAAGAATGGGTGTAAAAAACGCCGTCGTAACCTGTGAAACGCCCGAAAGGCTCGCGGAAAAATTCGAGGGATATTTCGATAAAATTTTAGTGGACGCGCCCTGTTCGGGCGAGGGAATGTTCCGCAAAAACACGGAAGAAGCACTTGCGGAATGGAGCGAGGAAAACGTTGCCCTTTGCGCGGCGAGGCAAAGGCGTATTGTAAGCGAAGCGGTGAAAATGTTGAAAGGGGGCGGGAAGCTCGTCTATTCCACCTGCACGTTCGCGCCGCAAGAGGACGAAGAGCAGGTGGCGTGGCTAACGGATGAATATCCGCAAATGCGTTTGATCTCGTTGGAAAAATTATATCCGCATAAAATCAAAGGCGAGGGACATTTCGTTGCCTTATTTGAAAAAATGGGTAAAGAAACGCCCGCGCGCGTGAAAGAAATGAAAGAAATGAAGCCGTTGATTTGTCGGGAAAGAGAACGGGCTTTTCGCGCGTTTGAGAAACAATACTTGCAGGAGATTTCTTTTGGTAATTTACACGAAGCGGGCGGGGTGATATACGCGCTTCCCGATCACGTTTTCGATTTCAAGGGCTTGTCGGTGTTGCGCGTAGGTTTGCGGCTTGGAGAGGTGAAAAACGGTCGGTTCGAGCCCTCTCATTCGCTTGCGCTCGCAACGAAAAAAAACGAATGGAAAAACGTCGTTGATCTATCCGAAACCGATCCGCGGTTGGAAAAATATTTACACGGCGAAACGATAGAAGAAGCCAACGCTAAAAACGGTTGGTGTGTGGTGTGTGTGGCAGGATTTCCGATCGGGCTTGGGAAAGTGGTAAACGGCGTTGTCAAAAATCATATCCCGAAAGGAATTCGGAAAAATTAGAGAATAAAGAATAAAGAATAAATAATAAATAAGAAATGAGGAAGCATACGAATAAATATGTGGGATCTTGGATTTTTTATCAATAGCGCGCTTCTTGGCGTGGGACTTGCAATGGACGCGTTTTCGGTGTCGCTTGCAAACGGCTTGCACGAACCGAAAATGAAGAAAGGCAAGCTCGTAGGAATTGCGGGCACGTTTGCGCTCTTTCAGGCACTTATGCCTCTGCTTGGTTGGGTGTGCGTACATACGATCGTACAATATTTTCAAGCGTTTGAAAAATTCGTGCCTTGGATTGCGCTTGCCTTGCTCCTTTTTATCGGTGGAAAAATGCTGTGCGAGGGGTTACGGGGTTGCGAGGAAGCACCGCCGAAAGTCGGGTTTTGCGGTCTTATCGTCCAAGGCGTAGCAACCTCGATCGACGCGCTCTCGGTAGGCTTTACGATCGCCGAATATCTTTTGCCTATGGCGCTTGCTTGCGCGGGGATTATCGCGGTGGTAACGTTCGCGCTTTGCGCGGCGGGGATTGAGATTGGCAAACGCTTCGGTACGAAATTTTCCGAAAAGGCAACCGTCTTTGGCGGCGTGATCTTGATCGTGATCGGTATTGAAATTTTTATCACGGGCTTGCTTGGATAGAGGAACGCTTGACTGAAAAGAAAAACCTGTAAAAGAAACCCCCGCTCGGAACAAATCGAGCGGGGGGGGGGGTTGACCTTTCTTCTTAATTATTTAACGACTTTCAACGCAACGAGGATACTCAAAACGATACCGATAACCACGTATACGTCCACAACGATACCCACGATACGAAGAATCCAACCGACCAACATACCAACGGCGGGAATCCAGCCCGTTACGAAGCCTGCAACCCAAATAAGGAGGCTGGCAACGATCGCAACGATCAAATACACGATAATTCCGACCAAAAGCGATTTTTCATAAGAAACAGGGAAAAGTTTTTTCAAATTCATAAAAAGTTCTCCTTTTTTATTTTATATCATTATTATACTATGCATTTCGTGTTTTGTCAACCGGTGAAAGAAAAATTTCTGCCCGCCAAGGCAGAAATTTTTGTCAGTTTTGAGGATTTTCGTCCGATTCCGTTTGTTGCTCGCATTTCGGCTCGTCCGTTTTTTCGCGAAATTCTCGCGTTTGCTTGCAAAGCTTCATAAGCATAAAGAACATCACGGCGGCAAGCGCGAGCGCAATCGCAGGGGTAAAACCAAGCCACACGCCGAGGGGAAGAACGAGTGCAACACAGATCGCCGAGAGGATTGTGAGGGTAATTTGTAACCATAAAAGCATAAAAATTTCGTCCTTTTTTATATTATATATATTGTATCACGCGCGCGCGCACAAAGTCAAGAAATTTTCACTCGTGAGAGGAGCTCGTTTTTAGCTTATTCAAAAAAAATAAAATTTTTTCAAAAAAATTAAAAAAATGTTAAAAAAACAGTTGACAAAAGGAAATAGTTTGTGGTATGATATACAAGCTGTCGCCGCGAGGGGGGTAGCTGCGAGCCGGAAAGCTCGTATAAAGCA
>JAGAOR010000036.1 GCA_017623605.1 Clostridia bacterium
AAGAAGTTTGCGCTTGCCTATAAGGATATGCCTACGCTCGGTTTTACGCATTTGCAACCTGCGCAGCTTACCACGGTAGGAAAGCGCGCTACGCTTTGGCTTCAGGATTTAGAAATGGATTACCAAAATCTTATGCACGCGAAAGAAAATATCCGTCTTCGCGGCGTAAAGGGCACGACGGGTACGCAAGCCAGCTTTATGGAGCTTTTCGGTGGCGACGAGGCAAAGGTAAAAGAGCTTGAAAAGCGCGTCGTTTCGAAATTGGGCTATGAAAAAGTCTACGGGGTAACGGGACAAACGTATCCGAGAAAACTCGATTATAACGTATTGTGCGTACTTTCGCAGATCGCGCAAAGCGCGTATAAATTCTCCAACGACATTCGCATCTTGCAGAATATGAAAGAGATTGAAGAACCGTTTGAAAAAAATCAAATCGGCTCTTCGGCAATGGCGTATAAGCGTAATCCTATGCGTTCGGAACGTATCGGCTCGCTCGCGCGTTACGTAATTTCCTTGCCTATGAACAGTGCGCTCACGGCTTCCACGCAATGGTTTGAACGTACGCTCGACGATTCGGCAAACCGTCGTATCGTCAACGCGCAGGCATTCTTGTCTGTGGACGCAATTTTGAATATTTATATGAACGTAGCGGAAAATCTCGTCGTATACGATAAAGTAATCGCCAAGCACATTCGCGCAGAATTGCCGTTTATGGCAACGGAAAATATTATGATGGGCTGCGTGAAAGCGGGTGGTAACCGTCAAGAATTGCACGAGCGAATTCGCGTGCTTTCTATGGAAGCGGGGAGAAACGTTAAGGTCGAGGGCGGAGAAAATAACTTAATTGATCTCATCAAGCAGGACGAAACGTTTAAGCCTGTTTGGAATCAGCTCGACGAAATTTTAGACGCGAAGAAATTTATCGGTAGAGCACCCTCGCAAACGGTGGAATTTATCGAAAACGAGATTGATCCGATTTTGGAAAAGCACGCCGATTTGCTTGGAGAAAAGGGCGACGTGCGCGTTTAAACGAACGAATAAAAGGGGGCGTTATGATTTACGAAATTGCGAATTTACGCATTTCAATCAAAAACAGATGTAAATATACGGAAATATTTTGCGAAAAATATCTTTCTAACGATCAAGCCGCGCCGTTTGATTTAGAGGTGTCGGTAACGGACGAGGAATTCTACGAGGAAAAGAAGATTTCTGAGGGATATTCCGACGGGTATATTGAAAACATCTGTTTGTACCGCGCGATTTGTCGGTGTTTGCCCAAGTTAAACCGTATGCTCCTTCACGCGGCTGTCTTGGAATACGAGGGTAATGCCTATGCGTTTTTAGGGCGTAGCGGCACGGGAAAATCAACGCATACGGGGCTTTGGCTCAAACATTTGAACGGCTCAAAAATCGTCAACGGCGATAAACCGATCTTGGAATATAAGGAGAGTGGCTTCGTCGCTTACGGAACGCCTTGGATGGGCAAAGAGGGTTTGGGCTATAACGGCAGCGCGCCGTTAAAGGGATTGTGCTTTTTAGAGCAAGCGAAAGAAAATTCCGTGTTAAAATTAACGCCTGCACAAGCGGCTTCGAGGATATTCGTGCAGATTCTTATGCCCGAAGACGAAGCAAACGCCGCGCTTACGTTAGAGCTCACGGATAAATTGGTAACGGAAATTCCCTGCTATCTTCTTAAATGTAACGTTTCGGAAGAAGCCGTGCAAAAATCGTTTGAAGCACTTACGGGCAAAACGTATAAAAAATAAAAATAAAAAACAAAAAAGGGGAGAGAAATTATGAAAATCAAAAACGGATTCGTAGTGCGCGAGGTGGGCGGCGAAAGCGTCGTCGTGCCTGTGGGGGAAATGAGCAAAAATTTTCACGGTATGATCAATCTCAATGAAACGGGTGCGTTTCTTTGGAGATTTTTCAGCGAGGATCACTCGATTGACGAGGGCGTTGCCGCGTTGCTCGAAGAATACGACGTGGACGAAGCGATTGCCCGCACAGACGTGGAGAAATTTGCAGAAACGATTGAGAAAAACGGATTTGCCGAATGATGAACGTTGATGCAGAAAAAAGAAAAATAGAGGACGTTCTCAAAGAAAAGGGCGTGTATATCGGACCTACGGTGGGTGTGAGTATGCTTCCTATGCTCAAAAACCGCAGAGATACGATCGTTGTTAAGCCCAAAACAGAGCGATTAAAGCGTTTGGACGTTGCGCTTTATAAACGCGGTGAATCCTATATATTGCACCGCGTTTTAGAAGCGGTAGACGGCGGTTATATCATTCGCGGTGATAATTGTTATGTAGATGAGAACGTACCAGAAGAGGCGGTAATCGGCGTTTTAACCGAATTTTTTCGCAAGGATAAGCATATTCTTTGCACGGATAAGAAATATATCCGATACGCGGAAAAACGGATAAAAACGTATAAATCCCGCCGTTTTTTCGTGCGAATGAAAAGAAACGTTCGCGCATTCGGCGGAAAAGTGTTGCGTAAGCTTCGATTGAGAAAATAAAAGAGGGATTATGGAAGACAAGATTAAGGCGGAAAACGGTAAAAAATGGTTAAAGAAAGAGATGCGCCCATATCGCGGGTTCATCTTTTTCCTCACGTGCTTAACCGTGTTGTCTACGGGTTTATCACTCGCCTTTGCGTATATGGTGCAATTCCTCGTCAACAGCGCATCCAGCAAAAACGTACAGCTTTTATGGATATTTGCGGCGGTGCTTTTGGGCGTTCTGTTCGTTCGTATCGCGTTGCAAACGCTATCGGGCTACGCCGCGGAGCATTTGCGCGCGAAAATCACGGCAGAACTTCGTACGCGTACGTTCGGAAAGATTTTGCGCTCGGATTATGCAAAGCTTCAAGGCTATCATAGCGGCGAGCTTCTCAACCGCTTAACGACGGATATTCACGAGGTGGCGGCAGACACGGTGGGGTTGTTGCCCGCGATTGTGGGTATGATCGTGCAATGTTTAGGCGCGATCGCTGCGCTCCTTACGATTGATCCGCTTTTTACGCTTGTCTACGTGATTTGCGGTTGCGCGTTCGGGGGGATTTCAGCATTTTTCAGAAAACAGATCAAAAAACGCCAAAAAGAAGTTTTAGAAATAGACGGCAAATCGCGTGCGTTTATGCAGGAGGGGGTTTCGTCGTTGATGACGATTAAAGCCTACGGCGCGGAAGTAAAAACGGAGCAAAAGGCGCAAGGCATTTCCGAGCTTTATTACCAAAAGCGTATGCGTAGAATGCGTTTGCGCTCGCTTATGAACGCCGTATTTTCGTTGCTCGGCAATTTCGGATTGATTTTTGCTGTGATTTGGTGTAGCGTGAGCGTATTAAACGGTAATACGAATTACGGCTCGATTTTATCTGTGATTTTACTTTTAATGCAACTGCAACACCCGTTTTCGGCATTTTCTTCCATTGTACCCGTGTATTACGCGCGGCTTACGAGTAGTGAACGTTTAAATGAAATTGAAGAGTTGCCTTGCGAAGCGATCGCAACGGGCGAAGTGGAAGCTACCGTTTACGAAGAATTAAAAGCAGTTTCCGTTGAAAACGTGGCGTTTACCTACGGTAGAGAAGACGTGCTTAAAAACGCCAACGCAACGATTGGAAAGGGCGAAATCGTATGTCTGACAGGGGCTTCGGGTTCGGGAAAGAGTACGCTTTTCAAATTACTTTTAAACGTGTTTTTGGCGGCTGACGGTGGGCTTTGGCTTGACGATAAAAAAGGCAATAAAAAACCGCTCACGGCAAAAGAGAGAGGGCTGTTTGCTTACGTGCCGCAGGGTAAGTTTCTGTTTTCGGGCACGATTTATGAAAATTTGACGTTTTTCACCGACCTTTCGGGAGATATAGAAAAACGTATAAAAACTGCACTTCAAGTCGCTTGTGCGGAATTTGTTTGGGAATTGCCGCAAGGTCTGCAAACGCCGCTCACAGAAGGCGGTGGCGGACTTTCCGAAGGGCAAATGCAACGGCTCGCGGTTGCGCGTGCGATTTTGTCCGATCGACCGATCTTGCTTTTAGACGAAGCGACGAGCGCGCTCGATAGTCAAACGGAAATTAAGCTTTTAGAAAACGTGCGAAATCTTAAAGACAAAACGTGCCTAATCGTTACGCACCGTCCCGCAGCTTTGGCAATCGCCGATCGCATCTTATCTGTTGAGAACGGAAAAATCGTAGAAAAATAAAGAAAACACACCCGCAAGGGTGTGTTTTTGGTGGACGCGAGAGGGCTCGAACCTCCGACCTCTACCATGTCAAGGTAGCGCTCTAACCAACTGAGCTACGCCTCCGAATATTACTTTGATATTATAGCAAATAAAAACGAAACAGTCAACCGTTTTTTATGTGTAATCCTTAAAAATAATGAAAACTCGCTCCCTGATTATGGGAGCGAGTTGAATATTACGTCAGTTCAATTCTTCGAAGCGCGAGTGGAAAAAAGATAATAGAACGCAACGAAGAAAAGAATATTCATTAGATAAATCACGGGAATGATTACGAACGAAAGAAGTTGCGCGGGATCAGACATTTGCGCTTTGAAATATACAGCCACCATAGTAACGATAATCACGGTGATTACGAACACGACTGCCGCCGTTAGAATATAAGAGGGGTGCTTGCGCCGTCTTGCTCTGGGGCGGTAGCCGCAAGCGTAGAGAATGGAGCAAGCGATGAACGTAATAAAGCCAAGCGCAAATCCGACGATGGGGTACGCGGCGTTTACACCGATATAATCCTTGATAAAGAATGCGATCAAGCTTTCAAATGCGATTATACAAAATACGATAAACGCGGATTTAAAAAGAGTAAGCCCAACGTTATAACAACCAACGCTGTTGGCCGTTTTCCGTTCGATCGTGGTGTTGGTGGAAACGTTTGCTCTGCCCATATTGCCTGCGGTGTTGAGCTTGATCCCTTCCGATTGTGCGCGCTCTCGAAGATCGTTGAAATTTGCTTCCGGTTGATCGTTAGATTGCGTAGGGGTGGGCGCGTTATAATAACCGTAGCGTTCGGGTTGACGTTGCGCGTAGCCGTAGGAGTATTCGCTATTTGCCGAATACGCGGCGTACTGTTGAGAGCGGAATTCGCGAGCGGCGTTGTTCAGATCGGTTTCTCTGCGGGAAAGTTCTAATTCCCGTTCGCGTAAATCGTTGAGTTGCCGTTGATAGCTTGCCGTTTCGTCTGCGGCGCGCGCCTGCATATCCTTTTGTTGTTTTTCCGTTTCTTCCTTTTCTTGTTCGAATTTTGCTTTCTTGTCTTCAAGTTCCGATTTTTCAAGCTCCAAAATCCGCGCGCGTTCTTCGAGGTGCTGTTCTTCCAAGCGAAGTGCATTGCGCTCGTGTTCAAGCTTTTCAAGGTTTTCGTTAAAGAGTTTCACTTGCGCATTGTAAGAGCTCAATTTATCCGCAAAATCGAATTGTTGCGCGGCGAGCGCGTTTTTACGCGCGATAAAATCAAGTTGTTGTTGATTGTAAACGCTTTGTCGCGAGGAAAGCTCTTTTTGCTGTTGTTGCAGGATCGCCAAATCTTCTTGCAATTTATGATTGCTGCGAAGTAATTCCGTTTCCCGCGCTTGCAAATCGTCGCGAAGTCGTTCAATTTCTTCCGTGGAAGCGTTTGTTTGCGTTTCTTTATCGTCTACCGTGCGGCGTTCTTCTTGCAGGGCGTATTCGCGTTGTGTTACGTCGTAGGTTTTACGGTCGATTTCCGCGCGTTCTGCCTGCAACGCTTCCCGCATAACGTTTAATTCGTTGCGTTCCCGCAATAGTTGCGCTTTTTCCTCTTCCAACGCCTCGTTTTCGGTGCGAAGCGCGGAACGCTCAACCTCCAAGGTTTCCAGCTGATTTTTCAGCTCTTCACGGGTGGAAACAGCGGATTCTTCCGTAAGCTTGACGTTTTCGACGTTTTCTCTCAAAGCGTTTTCCCGTTCGATAAGTTCCGCTTCCTTTTCATCAAGTGCGCGTTTATCGTTTTCCAACCGCTCTTTTTGCGCATCTAATTGAGCTTGCTGCGAGCGAAGCTCCAAGCCGCGGTTGTAAAATTCCGTGGATTTGTTTTCGTAATCGCTTTTTAAAAGGGCAATCGTGTTCTCTTGCGTAGCGACGGCGGAATTGAGTGCGGCAATCACCGTTTTTTTATCTTCAAGCTCTGCTTGCGTAGCGGAAAGCTCGGCTTTTGCCGTTTCTAATTCTTCGCGGTTTGCCGCATTTGCACAATCTTGTTCAAGCTTGGCGTTTTCTTCACGAAGAAGCGCAATTTCGCGTTCCTTGTCCTCAAAAGCGGCTTGTTGCGATTCCAAACGCAGTTTTAATTCGTAAATTTCCGTGCTTTGGCGTTCAAGTTCTAATTTCGCATTGCCGATTTCCTGCTCTTTTTCCGCAAGGGCAATTTCTTTTGCTATGATTTCACCCTCTTTTTCTGCAAGGGCTTGGCGTTTTTCTTCCAATTCCCGCGTTTGCGCATCTACCTTTTCTTTCAATTCCTTGAAATCGTCCTTTTGCACGCTCAAAGAAGAACTTTGCGTGGAGAGGAGCGCGCGTTCGCGTTGCAATTCGTTTCGCAGACTCGTAAGCGCCGTTTTTTCGTCTTCAAGCGCTTGTTCTCGCGCTGCAAGCGCGCGTTTCAATTCCACGAGTTCTTTTTGCTTGTCCGTAATAAACGAAAAATCGTAGTGCGCGTTTCCGTCTGAAATCAGGCTGTCGATAATCGTTCTCGAATATTCCCATTCGGAAAGATTTTGCTCGGTGATCTGTTTGCCGTCGTCGGTGAGAGAAAAATATTTTCTTCTGCCGCCGTTGGAATAATCGCCGTAATAAGAGGTAACGTATTTAAGCGATTCCAAACGCTTCAACGCACTATAAAGGGTGGGCTGTTTGATCGTGTATAAACCGCCGCTTTTCTTTTCAATCTCGTCGATAATCTCGTAGCCGTATTTATCGCCGTCGTATAAACTTCTTAAAATGATAGTGTTGATGTGCCCGCGGATTAAATCGGAGCTGATGCCGAAATTTTGTTCCTCACCGCCCGTCAATCCTTGAACCTCGTCCATTCTCTCGTCCATAAACCGTTCTCCTCTTGTGTTGTTTGTCTGATAGAGTAGTACTATGTCAGATGTAAAATAGGGCAAAAAGATAATTTATTATCTTTTACGTAAAGTATTATATCACAAATAGAATAAAAAGTCAATCATATATACGACAAAAAACGGCGAGAATGGAAATATTTCACCTAATTTTTTCCTGAAAGCCGTTTGTCGCCGTTGACATTTGTTGGTAAAAAGTGTATAATGAAAATCACTATGAAACCTTACGAACACGTTAGAGCATTTCAAATTAAATATTGCGATGCGGATTTTAAAGACGAAATGAAAACGTCCGTCGCGCTTTCTTTTATGGAAGAAGCGGCTTGTTCGAGCGCGGACGAGCTGGGATTTGGGTATGCGTATTTAAAGCCGAAAGGATATGCGTTTATGGTAACGAATACCTGTATAGAATTCAATCGACCGATTTTGCTTGGGGAGGGGATACTTCTTAAAACGTGGCCCACGCCTCCCTCGTACGTAGTGTTCGGCAGGGAATATCAGATGCTTTCCAAAAACGGAGAATTACTCGCAAACGCCTCTTCTCGGTGGTGTTTGGTGGATATAAAAACGGGGAAATTGTTGCAATCTAAAAGAATTGATAATCAAGATTATTCTACGTATAACACGTCGAAAGCGTTGGAAAACGTGCAATGGAAGCTTCCTGCTTTTCAGATAGAGGACGGCGAATTGAAGTTTACTCTCACGATCGCAAATTCCGAATACGATCACAATATGCACGTGAATAACACACGATATGCGGACTATTGTTTCAACTGTTTTTCGATCGAAGAGCTTAAAAATCGGAAATTGAAGAAATTTTCTATTTCTTACGTCAAGCAATGCCACGAGGGAGACGTTTTGAAGTTTTACCGAAAACGTGAAGCGGACGGAAGCTATTTGGCGCACGGCTTTAACGGGGCGGGTGAGCTCGTCGTGCAATCGCGAATCGTATTTTCGGAGGACGAGGGGTAAATAATGCGGAAGAACGGCGTAAATAGAGAGTTAGAGCCGATCGAGGGCGGTGTGTGCGCGCCTGCGGGTTTTACGGCAAACGGCGCGGGCGGACTTGCTTTGATCGCGGGAGAAAAGCGTTTTCCCGCGGCGGGCGTATTTTCGCAAAGCGCAGTGATCGGCGCGCCCGTTTCGGTGAGTAAGCGGCATATCAAATCGGGATATGCAAGAGCGGTATTTATCAATAGTGGCGTAGCGAACGTATGTCAGGAAAACGGGGAAAGGGAGGCGAAAGAGATATGCGGCGCGCTTGCCAAGCGTTTGCATTGCGATACGGAGGAAATCTTGATTGCTTCTACCGGCAAGATCGGACCGCGTTTCCAAGCGGAAGAAATCGTACGCGGGCTCGACTTTTTAACGCAGGGTTTGGGTGCGTCGCACGGGCATAGTATAGCGGCGGCGCGGGCGATTATGACGACGGATAAAGCCGTGAAGCAGCTTTCCTTTGCGTTTGATTTAGGGGATTTCCGTTGCAAGATCGGAGCGGTTTTTAAGGGCAACGCGCGCGTTTGCCCGAATATGGCGACGACGCTTTGCGTTTTAACCACGGACGTGAACATTACGCCGCAAATGCTACAAAAAGCGTTGAGTTTTGCGACGAATGAAACGCTGAATATGCTTAATTTCGACGGCTTGGCTTCGCCAAACGACACGACGTGCATTTTCTCTTCCCGTGCGGCGGGAAATTACGCGATCTCTTGCGCCGATTCCGAATATAAAAAATTCGTTTCCGCTTTGCAAAAAACGCTTTTCGAGGTTTGCCTGACGATGATCAAAGACGGCGATTCGACGAATCAAACGCTCGTATGTCAAACGATCGGTGCGAAATCAAAGCGTGTTGCGCGTGCGGTGGCAAAATCGGTGATTTCCGCAAGGCTTTTTCAGGATAAAGCATTGCAAACGGAGGATTTATTATGCGCAATGCTTAGTGCGGGCGAGGCGTTGGATTTGCGCGGGGCAGAAATCACGCTTTCTGGTAAAAATACCGCAATTACTCTTATGATGGACGGAAAGGTGATCGCCTTTTCCGCTTCCACCGTTTCAGAAATTTTATCCTGCGAGGAAATTTTGCTTTGCATAAACTTAAACGACGGTAACTACGGTGCGACGGCGCTTGGTCGCATAGCGGGAAAAACTTTTTAAAATTCTTTTAAAGGAGCGGTGAGAAACCGTTGACAAACGCGTACGCGTGTGCTATAATATTAAAAATATTGTAGAGGACAAAAATGTATTTCATAAAGCAGGTTGAAAAATTGAAAAGTGCAGAGGATCGTAACGAAGCGGCTAATATCGTTCTCGGCGGTGCTCGTTTTTCCGTTTTTCAAAAGGCGTTAGAATTTTCCAAGGAGGGCTGATTTTTCAAAATCAGTCTTATTTTTTGGAAAAAATTCTGTTTGCGGGTATAGAAAAATAAATTTTCCGATAGAGGAGTGCATATGAAAAAGAAGAAAGTGTATTTGACGTTAGAGAACGGCGACGTATTCCAAGGCTATCGTTTCGGCGCGGACGGCGAGGCTGTGGGCGAGCTCGTGTTTTCGACGGGTATGGTAGGCTACGTGGAAACGCTCACCGATCCGTCTAATCTCGGACAAATCGTGGTACAGACGTTCCCGCTCGTGGGAAACTACGGCGTGAACGAGAGCGATGCGGAAAGCGACAGGGCGTGGGTAACGGCGTACGTCGTGCGTGAATTTTGCGACGAGCCGTCCAATTTCCGTAGTGAAATTTCGCTTGACGCGTATTTGAAAAAGCAAGGCGTGATCGGTATTTACGGCGTAGATACCCGTCAGCTTACGAAAATCTTGCGCGAGGAAGGCGTGATGAACGCGCGTATTTCCGATAAGCCCGCTGTGGACGAATACGACGATACCGCAGAATTTTACGTAAAGGACGCGGTGAAAACGGTTGCGCCCAAGGAATATAAAACGTACGGCGAAGAGAACGCAAAATATACGGTTGCACTTTGGAATTTCGGCGCGAAGAACAGTATGATCAATAGTTTGCTTTCGCAAGGTTGTCGCGTAATTTCCGTGCCCGCGTTTGCTACGGCGGAAGAAGTGCTGGGAACGAACGCCGACGGCGTAGTGCTTTCGGACGGACCGGGCGATCCTATGGAAAATCAATCAATCGTGGAAGAAGTGAAAAAGCTACTCGGCAAAAAGCCTGTGCTTGGCACGGGGCTTGGACATCAGCTCGTTGCGCTTGCGCTCGGCGCAGAAACGGCAAAATGTAAATATGGGCATAGAGGTAGCAATCAACCTGTGAAATGCTTGGATTGCGGTAAAGTATATATTTCCACGCAAAACCACGGCTATCAAGTGTTGGAAGAAAGCTTAAAGACGGGTAGAGTTCAGTTTGTGAACGTAAACGACGGGGCTTGCGAGGGAATTGCTTATGAAGATCTGAACGCGTTTACTACGCAGTTTGCGCCGGAAAGCTGTAATGATTTCCGCGGTGGAAAGCCCTTGTTTGAAAAATTCTTTACGCTTATGAGAAAGGAGAAAGAAAATGCCTAAAAGAAGTTATATTAAAAAAGTGCTGGTAATCGGTTCAGGTCCTATCGTAATTGGACAAGCCGCAGAATTCGACTATGCAGGCGCGCAAGCTTGTCGCGTTATGAAAAGCGAGGGCGTGAACGTCGTGCTTTGCAATTCCAACCCCGCTACGATTATGACGGACAAGGCTCTTGCCGACGAGATTTATCTCGAACCGCTTACGGAAGAAAGCTTAAAGAGAATTATCATTAAGGAAAAACCCGATAGTCTGCTTGCTTCGCTTGGCGGGCAAACGGGGCTTACTATGGGTTGTAAGCTTGCAAAATCGGGTTTCCTTGAAAAGCACGGTGTAAAACTCATCGGCACGAAGCTGGACGCAATCGACCGTTCGGAGGATCGCGAGCTGTTCAAGGAAACGATGGAAAAGATCAATCAGCCCTGCGTTCCTTCGGATATTGCCTATACGGTAGAGGAATGCGTTGCGATTGCCAATAAGCTTGGGTATCCCGTGATTATCCGTCCTGCGTACACCCTCGGCGGTGCGGGCGGTGGCGTTGCTTATAACGAAGAAGAATTGCGCCTAATCTCCCATAACGGCTTGATGCTTTCGCCGATTACGCAGGTTTTAATTGAAAAATACATCGCAGGTTGGAAAGAAATCGAATTTGAAGTGTTGCGCGATAGCAAGGGTAACGTGCTCACCGTTTGTTCTATGGAAAACGTCGATCCCGTTGGTATTCACACGGGCGATTCGATCGTTGTCGCGCCCGCGGTTACGCTTTCTACGAAAGAATACGATATGCTTCGCACGGCGGCGCTTTCGATCATTACAGAGCTGGGTATTGAGGGTGGTTGTAACGTGCAATTTGCGCTCAATCCCGATTCGTTTGAATATTCAGTAATCGAGGTGAATCCCCGCGTGAGTCGCTCGTCCGCGCTTGCTTCCAAGGCAACGGGATTCCCGATTGCCAAGGTTACGTCTAAAATCGCACTCGGCTACACGCTCGACGAGATTGTAAACGACGTAACGGGCAACACCTACGCGTGTTTCGAACCGACGATTGATTATTTGGTCGTTAAAATGCCGAAATGGCCCTTTGATAAGTTCCTGTATGCAAAGCGCGAGCTGGGCACGAGAATGAAAGCGACGGGCGAGGTGATGGCGATCGGTACGTCCTTTGAAATGGCGATTATGAAAGCGGTGCGTGGTGCGGAAATCTCCACGAGTACTATGAATTATAAAAAATTCGCCGATTATACGAAGGAAGAGCTTCTTGCAAAACTTCCCGAAATGACGGACGAACGCATTTTCGTCGTATACGCCGCGCTGAAAAAAGGCGTTACGCCAGACGAGGTGTTCGCGATCACCAAGATTGATCGGTGGTTCTTGAATAAGTTTAAAAACTTGATCGCGTACGAAGAGGCGCTCGCAACGCAAAAACTTACTCGCGAGCTCTACGAGGAGGGTAAACGCCTTGGGTATCTCGATAAGGATATTGCCTTATTAAGCGGGCAAAAAGTGCCGTATCGTAAGAAAGCGGCGTATAAAATGGTGGATACTTGCGCGGCAGAATTCCCCGCAAAAACGCCCTATTTCTATTCGACGTTCGATCCCCACGAACACGACGAGGCGAAGCCGTTCCTTGGCAAGAGTGATAAAAAGCGTATCGTCGTTATCGGTTCAGGACCTATTCGTATCGGGCAGGGTATCGAATTCGACTATTCGTCCGTGCATTGCGTTTGGACGCTCAAAGAGCTCGGCTACGAGGTGGCGATTATCAATAACAACCCCGAAACGGTTTCGACTGACTTCGATACGGCGGACAGATTGTATTTCGAGCCTTTAACGCCCGAGGACGTACAACACGTTTTAGACGTTGAAAAACCGTACGGCGTTATTATCACGTTCGGCGGACAGACGGCGATTAAGCTTTGCGCGTATTTTGCTTCGCACGGGATTCGGATTTTGGGTACGTCAGCAGATAGCGTAGACGCGGCAGAGGATAGAGAACGTTTTGAAGCCTTGTTGGATAAATATTCCATTCCCCGTCCGAAAGCGCTTACGGTTATGACGAAAGAAGAAGCGCTCCAAGCGGCGGAAAAGCTGGAATATCCCGTTCTGCTTCGTCCGTCCTACGTAATCGGCGGGCAGAATATGACGATTGCGTTCACGCAAGAGGACGTATGTCGTTATATGGACGTCATTTTAGCACAGGGTATTGAAAATCCCGTGCTTTGCGATAAATACCTTATGGGTACGGAATTAGAAGTAGACGCGATCTCCGACGGAAAAGACGTGTTAATTCCGGGGATTATGCAACACATAGAACGTACGGGTATTCACTCGGGCGATTCGATTGCGGTGTACCCGCCGTATAATCTCGACGATTCTATGCTTGAAAAGATCATTGAGGTATCCACGCAGCTTGCGTTAGAGCTCAAAACGAAAGGGCTCATTAACATACAGTATTTGATTTACCGCGGGCAGTTGTACGTAATCGAGGTGAATCCCAGAGCTTCTCGTACCGTGCCGTATATTTCCAAGGTAACGGGTGTGCCGATGGTGGAGCTTGCCACGAAGATTATCGTAGGGGCGAAGCTGAAAAAGCTCGGTTACGGAACGGGTTTATATCCCTCTTCGCCGTACGTGGCGGTGAAAGTACCCGTATTCAGTTTTGAAAAGCTCAACGACGTAAATTCCCAGCTTGGTCCGCAAATGAAATCGACGGGCGAGGTTTTGGGTATCGGTAAAACGATTGAAGAGGCTATGTTCAAAGGGCTCGTTTCTGCGGGCTTTAAGATGTGTCATCCCTCCGAACGCCGTCCCGTGGGCGTGTATATGACGGTAAACGATCAAGATAAGCTCGACGTACTCACGATCGCGAAGAAATTCGGCGATCTTGGTTGCACGATGTACGCAACGAAAGGTACGGCAAAGGTGATTAACGATCTCGGTTTCGATTGTACGGTCGTAGAGCGTTTGTCCGCAACAGATACTGTCATTAAGATTATGGACGAGGGCAAGATTGATTATATCGTGTATACGGGTAAAACGGATATGGAATCCATCAACGACTTTATTCGTTTGCATCACCACGCGATATTGCTTGGAATTACGGTGCTCACCGCGCTTGATACGGCAAACGCGCTTGCGGATATTATCGCGAGTCGCTTCACCGAGGATAACACCGAGCTCGTAGACATCAACGCGCTTCGAGAGGAAAAGCTCAAACTTCGCTTCACGAAAATGCAATCGTGCGGAAACGATTATATCGTATTTGATAACCGCGACGGAAAGATTACTTGCCCGGAATCAATCGCAGTAAACTACGTGCTCCCGCATTACGGAATCGGTGGCGACGGCGTTGCACTTATTGAAAATTCAGAGATTGCCGACGCAAAAATGCGCGTGTTCAATAGGGACGGTCGTGAAGCACCGCAGGGCGGTAACGCGATTCGCTGTATTGGTAAATACCTCTACGAAAAGGGTATCGTACGCAAAAACGAAATGAAGATCGAAACGGCGAAAGGCGTGAACGACGTGCGTGTGTATTCGTTTGGTGGCAAGGTAAATTCAGCAAGCGTGAATTTGGGCAAGGTAGAACTTGCGGGCGAAAAAATTCCTTGCGTTTGGAAAGAGAAGGAAATCGTAGATAAGGAAATCACCGTCGGCGGCGTGGAATATAAAGCGACGCTCGTGAACGTGGGTAATCCTCATTGTGTGATTTTCTGTGATAAAGTGGACGCTATGGACGTGGAAACGATCGGTTCGGAGCTTGAAAATAGCGAATATTTCCCCGAGGGAATCAACACGGAATTTATCCGTGTCGTGAACAAAGTAACGCTTAAAATGCGCGTTTGGGAACGCGGTAGTGGCGAAACGTGGGCTTGCGGCACGGGCGCGTGCGCGGCGGTCGTTGCGGCGGTGCTCAAAGGCTATTGTGAAAAGGATACCAACGTAACCGTGAAGCTTCGCGGCGGCGATTTAACGGTGAATTACCACTCGAACGGAGAAGTGGAGCTTATGGGTAGCGTGAAAACCGTGTACGAGGGTACTCTCGAAATTTAAGGATAGAGGAGGAAAAGGATGGACGCTTTTTACGAAGAGAGTGCGACGGACAAAAACGAAACGCGCGGTAAACGAATGTATCGGATATTGCATATCGTTTCTATGGTCTTTTTTTGGATTGCAATTTTGTTTTTCGTTATATTTCTTTTGAATTTTCCTTGGTGGGGCGTAACGACGGACGAGGAACGGGCTTGGCAGTTTTTAATCGGCTTTATCGGTGTGTTAGGGGCGTCCTGCTTGCTTACTTGGTTTTTGTTTTCGAGGATAAAAATGCGCTTCAACGTGAGCTACGATTATTGCTTCGTTACGGGCGAATTGCGTATTTCGAAAGTGTATAACGTCAACCGCCGTAAAGTCGTTGCGCGTATTGATTGCGAGGATATGATACAAGTAGGCGATGCGGATAACTCTTCTTACGAGCGGTTTAAGGCAGATCCAACGATCAAAGAGGTGGTTTGCACGCCGAACGTAGAGCCCGCGGAGGGAAAATTCTTTATGTACGTGCTCGCAAACTATAACGGTAGAATGCTGTTCGTTTTGGAATGTCGCGAAAATCTCTTAATGAATATTATGAAATTTGCAAAGCGTAGCGTTTTGGAAAGTGATTACGTAATGCAGGAAAGAAAACAGAGATAATATGATCTATCTGGATAACGCCGCGACGACGAAGCCGCACGCAGAAGCGTTCGAGCGGGCGCGGGTATACGCGGAAGAAAAATTTTATAATCCCTCGGCGTTGTATAACGAGGGGTACGCATTGCAGGGCGAGCTGAAAACGGCACGCTCCGCTTTGCTTTCCAAGGTGGCGGACGAAAACACTTTTGAGCTCGTGTTTACGTCTTGTGGCACGGAGTCGGATAACCAAGCGATCTTTTCGTTTGCTCGGCGTGGCAACGCCGTAACGACGGCAGGCGAACATTCGGCAGTAGCGGCGGCGTTTGCAGAATTGAAAAATCGCGGCGTGGCAGAGCCGCGCTTTGCTCCCTTGCAAAAGGACGGGTGCGTGAACGTGGAAAAATTGCTCGCGCTCATAGACGAGAAAACGAGTTTCGTTTCCGTTATGCACGTAAATAACGAACTCGGTTCTATTAACGATATTAACGCCATAGCAAAGCTTGTCAAGCAAAAAAATCCGCGCGTGATTTTCCATAGCGACGGCGTACAGGCGTATGGAAAAATTCCGTTTCGCCTTGGTAAGGAAGTGGATTTATATTCGGTGAGTGCACACAAAATCGGCGGTTTAAAAGGCGTGGGCGCGCTTATCAAGCGAAAATCACTCACTCTTCCTCCGTATCTAATCGGTGGCGGACAGGAAAGCGGCAAAAGAAGCGGCACGGAAAATACGTTTGGAATCAAGCAATTCGAATACGCCGCGCAAGCGAAATTTGCCAGCTTGGAAGCGGATTTTAAGAGATTGACGGCTTATCGGGAAACATTATGGGAGGCACTCGATAAAAGTGTATATTCGCGGTTGTCGCCCCAAGACGGAACACCGTATATTTTAAGCGTTTCGGCGATCGGCTTACGTGGTGAAATTTTGTTGCATATGGCAAACGATAAAGGACTTATCGTCGGCACGGGCTCTGCGTGTTCGTCGAATGTGAAAACGCGTTACAGTAAAACGGTGCTCGCTTGCGGACACGACACGAAAACCGCAGACGGCGTACTTCGGTTAAGCTTTTCTGGCGAAACGACGGAAGCGGAAATCGAGCAGGCGGCGGCAATTTTGAATGAAATCGGGCGTGATCTGAAACGCCGTATGCAATGAGGAAAAACGTATGGAAAAGGTAATTATTATCCGATATTCGGAAATTTATTTAAAAGGTAAAAACAGGGGCTTTTTCGAGCGCGCGTTCGAGGATAATCTTCGCCGTGCGGTGGAAGAGATCGACTGCGTCGTCGATAAACATAGCGGACGGTATTTCGTGCGCAAATTCTCGGAAGCGGATACGGAAACGTTGATCGGAAAGCTGAAAAAGGTGTTCGGCGCGCATACGATCAGTATTGCGTACGAAACGGCGACAGATATGGATTCTGTGTTCGAGGCAGCGAAATTACTTTCTAAATCAAGCGGTACGTTTAAAGTGGAATCGCACCGCGGCGATAAACAATATCCGCTCACGTCGATTGAGATTAGTAAAGAGCTTGGCGGGCGGTTACTTGCGCATTTCAAAACGCTGAAAGTGGACGTACACGAGCCCGATTTCACCGTGCGCGTAGATATTCGAGAAAACGGTGTTGCGCTCGTGTTTGCAGACTTTATCGAAGCGGCGGGCGGTATGCCCGTTGGTACGGCGGGGAAAGGTTTATTACTTCTTTCAGGCGGTATTGATAGCCCCGTGGCGGGACATATGATGGCAAAGCGCGGTATGAACGTTGATTGTTTGCATTTCCATAGCTATCCGTATACGAATTTGCAGGCTAAAGAAAAGGTGATTGATCTTGCAAAAATTTTGTCCGAATACACCTGCGGCACGAAACTTTATACGGTGAGTGTAACGCATATACAAGAAGCCATTCACGAAAAATGCAAGCCGCAGCTGATGATTACGCTTTTGAGGCGGTTTATGTATCGGATAGCCGAGCGGCACGCGCTCAAAATCGGCGCGCAATGTATTATCACGGGGGAAAGTCTTGGTCAGGTTGCCAGCCAAACGATTGAGGGTATGACTTCTTCCAATTCCGTCGTGGAAAGCTTGCCGGTGCTTCGCCCGCTCGTCGGCTTTGATAAAAATGAAATCATTGAACGCTCCGTGAAAATGGGTGCTTACGAAACGTCCATTTTGCCGTTTGAGGATTGTTGCACGGTGTTCTTGCCCGATTATCCCGCCATTCGCCCGAAATTAGAGGAGATTTTGAAAGAAGAAAACAAGTTGGACGTAGAGGGTTTGATTGAAGAGGCGTTCCAAACGATTGAAAAAATAAAAATATAATCAAAAATCGCCGCGTTAAAAAACGCGGCGATTTTTTTACGTTTGATTATTTTAATAATCCCACCAATCCTTTTCTAAAATTTGCCTGTCGCTCGTAGACGGTTTTTCGCCTGCCTTGGTACTAACGGTGGGGAGGAGAATTGCTTTTCCTTGCTTGTCTTTATAAATAGGAATTACCGAATACACGTAATTTTTGTTCTCCGTAACGCTTTCGTCGGTAAATTCTTGCATATATTCTCCGACGTATAAAGTGCTATGCGTTGCATAATCGTAGCGTTCAATTTTATAGCGATAAAGCTTTGATAAGCGATCGTCAAAGGTGATCACGACTTTCCCGTTTTCGTAGTGTAAAGAAGGAGGTAAGATCGTAGGATTACTGAATAAATCGCTTGTTTTTAAAGGGATTGCGCTTTTTTTGAAAAGCTCTTGGAACGTGTATTCTTCGGGTGCAAGCTCGTCTGCCAGCGATAAAGTATGCGTGTCATAATAGCTGATCTTATCAAGGGATACACGGGTAACGTTTTTTGGGGTAGAGAAATTGTTGACGGGGATCGAGGACAGTTCGCTAATGCGCTTGTTGATTTCAAAAAGAAAATTACAAGGCAAGCCTCCGCCTGTGTGGTCGATAAATCCACCCGCGGCGTTACCAAGCCATACGCCGACGGTGTTGCGCGTCGTATACGATACGGCGTAAGCGTCGGTGTTTCCGCTTGCCGTTCCCGCCGTGCCCGTTTTTGCGGCAATTTGAAAGGGTAGAGAGCGTAGCTTTTTCGCCGTACCCGTTTGGGCGGCAGAGCGTAGCATATCCGTCGTTAAAAAAGCGGTTTCGTCGGAAAAAACACGTTGTGGCTTAGGGCTATGGCGATAAACGGTGTTTCCGTCGATTCTGATTTCAGAGATGAACCGACATTCGGCAAAATTACCGCCGTTTGCAAGCGTGGCGTACGCCGCGATTAAATCGCGGAACGGATAGCCGTTTTTCATTCCGCCAAGCGCGAGGGCGAGAGAAAGGTCGTCCTTTTCTACGGGCAAATTTAGCTTTTCCAAATAGCTTGCGCCTTTTTCCGCGCCCAAACTATCCAAAAGCTTCACGGCGGGCACGTTCAGGCTTTGGGCAAGACATTCCCGCGCGCTGATATAGCCGTGGAATTTTCCGTCGAAGTTGTTGGGGGAATACCCGCCGTAATTGATTTTTTCGTCCAAAAGGGGAGTGGCGGGGGAAATTAGATCTTCTTCCAAGGCAGGCGCAAACACAAGCAAGGGTTTTAATAAAGAGCCCGTCAAACGCTTGATTGCGCCAACGGAAGAAACGTAAGCCTTAAACCCGTGCGAGAAATTGTCGAGTACGGTTAAGGTTTTATCCGAATCGGCGTAACCTTGGGCAACCGTTTCCAATTCCGTTTGTATAGCCCGATCGAGATAGGTGTCGATTTCGACCTTTCCACCTATTGTAAAACCGTGCAATTCTGAAAGCGCGGAAAGCTCGTCGAATACGAAATGCAAATAACCGAAATCTCGCGCGCTTACGTTCGGGGAAACGGGTAAGGGCTTTTCTATCGCTTCGCGCATTTGTGTTTTTGTAATTAGATTGTTTTTAAAAAGTAAATTCAGAACGCTTTCCTTGCGTTTTACGCATTTCTCCGCGTTTTTAAAAGGGGAATAATTGTTCGGGGATTTAACGAGCCCTGCTAAAATTGCCGAATCGGCAAGATCGAGCTCGCTCGGCTCTTTGTTAAAATAAAACCGCGCGGCGGCTCGTAAGCCGAAACAGTTATGCCCGAAATAAATCACGTTTAAATATTTTTCCAAAATTTCGTCTTTGGTATACGTCTTTTCCAACGCCCGCGTGAGCTTCCATTCCCGAAGTTTGCGACAAAAGGTTTTTTCTTGACTCAAATGCGTGTTTTTTACAAGCTGTTGCGAAATGGTGGACGCGCCCTCCTTAAAGGAATGGGAGCGCAAATTATTGATCGCGGCTTTTGCGATACGCTTCAAGTCAAACCCGCCGTGCGTATAAAACCGTTTGTCCTCCACGCCGATAAAAGCGAGTTGCGTTTCTTTGGGAACGTCGCAAAGGCGTACGCTTTGCCGAAAGGTAAGCGCGGCGTTTTCAATGCGGTCGCCGTTTCCGTCGTATAAAGTGAAGCTTTTATCGGAGAGCACGAGTTTTTCGGGATTTAAAAAGGCGTCTTTCGTTACGGCAAAATAATACCCGACGCCAATGAGCGCGAGGGCAAGCAATAATAAGAATGTCAACCAAAGTAATTTGCGGATAAGTTTCATCGTTATCAGTATTCGCGCATTTTGCATTTTTATCACAAAACTTGCCTTGAAAAACGGCGTGAAAGCCCTCAAAGACTTGATAAAAACGAAAAAAAAGAGTATAATAGAGAAAATAAATATATCCAAGAGAAGCTTATGCAAGAAAAATACCATATCGTTACCTACGGCTGTCAAATGAACGTGCACGAATCAGAGAAGATTGCGAGCATACTTCGGCGCGTGGGCTATGAGCAAGCGCCAACGATTGAAAATGCGGATATAATCGTATTTAATACGTGCTGTATCCGTGAAAATGCGGAAAACCACGCGTTCGGAAATATCGGTGCGCTCAAAAAAATGAAAAAAAGAAATCCCCGCCTGATCATTGCAGTCGGCGGGTGTATGACGCAGGAAAAAGGGAAAACGGAAATACTCAAAAAGAAGTTTCCGTTTATTGATATTATGTTCGGCGCGCTCAATTTCGAGGAGCTTGAAACGCTGATTGTGAGAAAGAAGCAGGAGAAAAAGCGTGTGATCGAAATTCGCGAGGCGGCGGGAGAGATCGTGGAAAGCGTCGAGCCGTACCGCACGAGCTATCCCAACGCTTGGGTGAATATTACCTACGGGTGCAACAATTTCTGTTCCTATTGTATCGTGCCGTACGTGCGCGGTAGGGAGCGTTCGAGAAAGCCCGAATATATCCTCGCCGAAGTGCGTTCGCTCGTGGAACAGGGATATAAGGAAATCACGTTACTTGGTCAAAACGTCAATTCCTACGGTGCAGACGGTAGCACGGGTATGTCGTTTGCCGAGCTTTTGGACGCGGTTGCTTCGATTGAGGGGAATTTTCGCGTTCGGTTTATGACGAGCCACCCCAAGGATTTCACCGAGGACGTCGTAAGGGTAATGGAAAAGCACCGCAAAATATGCAGACTTGTACATTTGCCCGTACAATCGGGTTCGAATGAAATTTTGCGGGAAATGAACCGCCGCTATACGCGTGAAAAATATTTGGGCGAGATTGAAATGCTCCGCTCTCGCTTGCCTGAAGCGGAAGTAACGACGGATATTATCGTAGGCTTCCCTAGGGAAACGGAAGAGGATTATTTGCAAACGGAAGCACTTGTAAAGGAAGTCGATTTCGCTTCGGCGTTCACGTTTGTATATTCCCCCCGTCAAGGCACGAGGGCGGCGACGATGGAAAATCAAGTCCCCGAAGACGTGCAAAAAGATCGGATTATGCGGTTAGTTGCGCTCGTAAACGCGCTCACGCGCAAAAAGTCGGAAAAATATCTTGGCAAAACGGTGGAAATTCTTTGCGAGGACTACGACGAGAAAAAAGGCTTGTATTTAGGGCGCGACGAGTTCGGGCGAATGGGATATTTTCAAAGTGAAACGGACAAAATCGGCGAATTCGTACGTTTAAAAATAACGAAAGCAAACGGCATTTCGCTTTACGGCGAGATCGTGGAATAAAAAAAGACGAGGAAAGGAAGGTATCAGAAAATGGCGCTTTCACAGATGATGCAGCATTACGTGGAAATGAAAGAAAAATATAAGGATTGCGTACTTTTTTACCGTTTAGGGGATTTCTACGAAATGTTTTTCGAGGATGCGGTGGAGGTATCGAAGCTTTTAGATCTCACGCTCACGGGGAAAGATTGCGGACTTAAAGAGCGCGCACCGATGTGTGGAATTCCTTTTCACGCGGCAGACGGCTACGTAGCCAAGCTCGTTGCGCTTGGCAAAAAGGTGGCAATTTGCGAGCAGGTGTCCGATCCCAAGCAAGCGGGGCGCGGGCTCGTGGAGCGCGACGTGGTGCGTATCGTTTCAGCGGGAACAGTGATTGAAGAAGATTTTCTCGACGAAGAACGGAATAATTATATCGCTTGCGCGTTTAAAACGGACGAAACCGTTGCGCTTGCTTGGACGGATATTACGACGGGGGAATTTCTCGTTGAGGAATTTGTGGGCGCAAACGCCGTCGAGGAGGCGGTCGGAAAATTGCTCAATCTTTCCGTTGCGGAGATTATCTGTAACGAGGATATGCTTTTGGCGAGCAAATCAGTCAAAGAAGTGGCGCACCGTTTATTGCCGCCCTTTTCCTGCTATTTGCCGTGGGCGTTTAACGTAAAACACGCGGAGAAGAATTTGTTAGAACAATTCAACGCGCTTTCTTTGGCGGCGTACGGGATCGCGGCAAGAGAGAATATGATTGCGGCTTCGGGCGCGCTCGTTGAATATCTCCGCGAATCGCAAAAACACGCGCTTAAAAATATCAGTGGCGTCAAAGTGGTGCAACGGGATAAATATATGGAGCTGGACAATATAGCCGTGCGCAATCTCGAACTTTTAAGAAATAACGCCGAAAATAAAAAATACGGCTCGCTTTTGTGGGTACTTGATAAAACGAAAACGGGTATGGGCGCGCGGCTATTAAACCGTATGGTTTTATCGCCGCTTAAAGATTTAGAAGAGATTGCGTACCGTCAAGACGGCGTGGAAGAGCTTGTAAACGCCGCAGTTGTGCGGGTGGGACTTTCGGAAACGTTGAAAACGATCGGGGATGTGGAACGGCTTACGGGTAAAATTTCCAACGGTAATTTCAATCCTCAAAATTGCCTTGCGCTTGCAAGGGCGTTAAATGCGTTGCCCTCCGTAAAATTCCAGTTAAGCGGTTTTTCTTCGTCGATTTTAAGAGATATAGACGAAAAGATTTTGGATATGAAAGAACTTGCCGATCTTTTAACGGCGGCGATCGACGAGAAAGCGGGCGCGCTTATGAAGGACGGCGGATATATTCGCGTAGGTTTTCATCAAGAACTCGACGAGCTTCGTAATATCAAGGAAACGAACGAAAAAACAATCAAGGAAATTGAAATTAGAGAGCGGGAACGTACGGGTATTAAGACTTTAAAAACGGGTAGTAACCGCGTATTTGGCTATTATATCGAGGTGAGCAATTCCTTTAAAGATAAAGTCCCGCCTGAATATATACGAAAACAAACGTTAACGACGGGTGAGCGGTATATAACGGAAGAGCTTAAAATGCTTGAAGAACGGGTACTGACAAGCGGCGAACGCGCACTCTATATCGAGCAACAAATTTACGCGGAGCTTATGCAAATTTTGATAGGGAGGATCGACGAATTGCAAACGGTCGCTTCTGCGCTCGCTTTGCTGGATTGCTTGGTTTCGTTTGCAACGGTTGCCAAAGAACGGCGGTATGTTCGTCCGAAAGTAGTGGAAGGTGGCAATCCTCTCAAAATCACGGACGGTCGTCATCCCGTAGTGGAAGCGATCTCAAAAGAACGCTTCGTACCCAACGACGCGCTTTTGGATAACGGCGAAAACCGTTGTGCGATTATCACGGGACCGAATATGGCGGGAAAAAGCACGTATATGCGGCAGATCGCCCTGATCGTGCTTATGGCGCATATTGGCTCGTTCGTGCCCGCCAAGGCGGCGGAGATCCCGCTTACCGATCGTATTTTTACGCGCGTCGGTGCGAGTGATAACCTTATCTTCGATCAAAGTACGTTTATGGTGGAAATGACGGAAGTGGCTTCCATTTTACTTCGTGCTACCAAGGATAGCCTGCTCGTTTTAGACGAGGTTGGCAGAGGTACGAGCACCTACGACGGGCTTTCAATCGCTTGGTCGGTGATCGAATTTTTGGCGGAAAAAATTCGCGCGAAAACGTTGTTTTCCACGCATTATCACGAGCTTACCGAGTTGGAAAACACGCTCGACGGCGTGAAAAATTATAAGATCACGGTCAAGGAATTGAATGGTGCAGTCGTGTTTTTGAGAAAAATTGCAAGAGGCGGCGCGAATAGAAGCTTCGGTATTGAAGTGGCGGCGCTTGCGGGTGTGCCAAAAGAGGTTACCGTTCGCGCGAAGAGTATTTTAAAAGCGTTGGAAAAGAACGATCTTCTGGGTGAAAAAAAGAAGATTACCGATATGGAAATTTCGATCGAGGAGGAAAAACGTCCGCTTTCCGAAGTGGAAAAAATACTCGCAGAAACAGACGTCAACACGCTTTCGCCCTTGCAAGCACTTATGCTGCTTGGCGATTTGAAAGATAAAATAGAAGCGGAGAATAACTGATATGTCGAAAATCAATATATTACCTGCCAAGGTTTATAACCGTATCGCGGCGGGCGAGGTGGTGGAAAGACCGTATTCCGTCGTCAAAGAGCTCGTAGAGAATGCGATCGACGCAGCCGCAACGGAAATTCAAATTTACGTGGAACAGGGCGGTAAACAGCTCGTCCGCGTGGTCGATAACGGATCGGGGATTGAACGGGACGATTTGCACGCGGCGTTTTTACCGCACGCTACGAGTAAGATTTCCAAGGCAGAGGATCTGAACGATATAACGACGCTTGGGTTTAGAGGCGAAGCGGTTGCTTCGATTGCTTCCGTGTCTAAAATGACGATCACCTCCAAAACGGAAAACGGAAAATGTTACCGTTTAAGCTCGGATGGCGGTGTTTTAGGGGAAATTACCGAAGCGGCGGGTGAAAAGGGCACGGAGGTGCGCGTGGAAATGCTGTTTTTCAACACGCCCGTTCGTCTTGGCTTTTTAAAATCGGATAAAGCGGAAGAAGCGGATATTACTACGTTCGTTTCCCGTTTCATTTTGAGTCGTTCGGATATTGCGTTCACTTACTACGTAAACGATAAAAAGGTGTTGCAATCGTTCGGCGGCGGTGACGAAGAGGCGTTCGTTAGCGTATACGGCGCGGAAACGCTTTCCAAATGCTATAAAATAGACGCCGAAAGAAACGGTATGCGCGTGCGTGGTTATATCGGCAATCAAAATTTTTATAAGCCGAATAAAAGTTATCAAAGCGTATTTTTAAACGGCAGATATATTTCAAACAATACCATCTCTTCGGCAGTTTCAGGCGCGTATATGAATTACTTAATGAAGCGGCAGTATCCTTTTTACGTACTCTATATCCGTCTTGCGCCGGGTACGGTGGACGTAAACGTACACCCGAATAAAAGTGACGTACGCTTTATTGATAATCGCTACGTATACGGAAATTTAATGAAAATTCTTTCTTCTGTGCTCGACGGCAACGCCGCCGCGCTTGAATACGTCGTGCAAGACGAAGCTTCAAACGAAGTTTCAAACGAAGTTTCGCAGGGAGTACCGAAACCGAAAACGCTTTCGGAGAGTATTTTGGGCGCGGGGAAAGCGCAACCTGAATTAGGATTTGAGATGATGACGTATGAACAGGCGCAAAAAGAAGTTTTGGAAAGTAAGCCTGAAATTCCGCCCAAGCAGAAAGAGGAAAAGGACTATTCCAAGATGAAAGGTGTAACGCTCCGCGAAAATATCGGACCGTATACGGGCAAATTGCGTTACGTGCGCCCGTATATGGATAAGCAGATTCCCATTCCCAAAGTCAAAGATCCTGAAAGGCTGGCTAAAAAATTCCCCGGTCTGCATTTTGAACGATCGTATCTCGTGTTTGGTGATTCCCAAACGGATTCTGCGCCCGCGCTTGACGGCGCGCCGACGACGGAAACAGGTGCGAATACCGATTATTTTATGGAAAATAAACGGTATTTAGAGGAATTAGAGGAAAAATCAAAACAAAATAAAATTGAAATGATGAATTGCACGTACGCGGGAAAGTTATTTAACACCTATCTCGTTTACGAGCGCGCGGACGAGCTGTATATCATTGATCAACACGCGGCGCACGAACGGCTGATTTTTAACCGATTGACCGAGCAAATGCGAAAGAAAGAAACGTTCGAGCAACAGACAATGCTCGTGCCCTACGAAATCAAGCTCAATGCTTTTGAAAGTGCGTTTTTGCGCGAGCGTATGGAAGATATTCGGCAAATGGGCTTCGATTTTATGGAATATAGCGAAAATCTTTTCAGAGTTTACGCCGTACCTTTGGAATTGCAAACGATTGATTTAGGGCGTTTCTTTAACGACATTCTTGCTGAAATTAACGGTTATCGTGCGATAAAAATGGAAGACATCTTAAAGGATAAGTTGGCTTCGGCGGCGTGTAAGGCGGCGGTAAAAGGCGGGATGGATTTAACGCGCGCCGAAATTGACGCGTTGTTCGCACTTATGGACGGTGATATGGGCTTAAAATGCCCGCACGGTAGACCTGTTGTCGTAAAAATGACGAAAAAGCAGCTTGAAAAGATGTTTAAGAGGATCGTTTAATGCCGAAAGTTTTGGTGATTTGCGGCGCGACGGCTTCGGGAAAAACCGCTTTATCCGTCGCTTGCGCGAAAAAATTGAATACCGAGATCGTTTCCGCCGATTCTATGCTCGTCTATCGCGGCTTGGATATAGGCACGGCAAAGCCGACGGAAGAAGAACGCGGCGGCGTGAAGCATCATTTGATTGACGTCGTTTCGCCTTTTGAAAGCTTTTCCGTCAGTGATTACGAAAAAGCGGCTTTGCCGATCGTAGAAAGCCTGCTTGGGCAAGGTAAAACGCCGATTATTTGCGGCGGAACGGGTTTTTACGTAAACGCGCTTTTATATAAAAGTCAGTTTGGAAACACGGGCGCGAGTGAGGAATTGCGGCAAAAATACGAAACGTTATATCAAGAAAAAGGTAAGGCGTATCTTCACGACCTGCTTTTAGAAAGAGATCCCGAAAGTGCGGCAAAATTGCACGAAAACGACGTAAAACGCGTGATTCGCGCGTTGGAGATCTACGATTTAACGGGCAAACCAAAGTCTATGCAACGGGATCTGCCCGTGCCAAGGTTTGATTTTGTTGCCGTATCATTGGATTATCCGCGTGAACTTCTCTACGACCGAATCAATTTGCGTGTAGAGCAAATGTTTGAAAACGGCTTAATAGAAGAGGTGCAAGCCCTGCAAAATGGCGGCGTTTTAAGATCGGCACAATGTATGCAGGGAATCGGCTATAAAGAAGTGGCGGAGGGCTTGGAAACGGGGTTAAGCGTGGATGAAATAAAAGAGCTCGTTAAGAAAAACACGCGAAACTACGCAAAACGACAGATTACCTTTTTTAAGCGTATGCAAAACCACGTACGCTTATCCCCCGAAGAGGCAACAGCAGAAAAAATCGCAGAACTATGTCTAACATAATACCTATGTCTGACATAATAACAAACGGAGAATACTATGACGATAGAAGAATTGATTAAAAAAAGCGAAGAAAAGCTGGTAAAAAGCTTTGAAAAAGCGGACGAAGTTAGCGAATACAATCAAGAAAAGGTTTTGAAAGCGTTTCACAAGCGCGGAATTGCGTTGCGACATTTTAACGGAACGACGGGCTATGGCTACGGGGACGACGGGAGATTTACGCTTGGCGAGGTGTATGCGGATTCGCTTGGCGCGGAGGCGGGGATCGTTTCGCCTGCGCTGCTTTCGGGTACGCACGCGTTGACGGTGGCTTTATTCGGGGTGCTTCGCACGGGAGATAGCGTACTTTGCGTGTCGGGTATGCCGTACGATACGCTTCGTGGGGTAATTTACGGCGAGGGGAACGGTTCGCTAAAAGATTTTGGAATTTCCTTTGAATGTGTGGATTTGGATGAAAGCGGGAAGTTTGATAAAGAAAGCATTAAAAGGGAGATCGAAAGAATTGGAAACTCCTTGAAAATGATTTATATTCAGCGTTCGCGTGGCTACGAGCTTCGGGATGCGTTCACGGTTGCGGAAATTGGAGAAATTTGCGCGTTTGTACGTGAACGTGGCTTCAAAGGTTGTATTTTTGTGGATAATTGCTACGGCGAGTTTGTGGAAAAGCAAGAACCGTGCGAAGTTGGTGCGGACGTGGCGGTGGGCTCGCTTATTAAAAATCCCGGCGGTGGACTTGCACCGACGGGTGGATATATCGTTGGTAAGGCGGAATATATCGAAAATATCGGCAAACGGCTTACAGCTCCGTCGATCGGGAACGAGGTTGGCTCGTATGCGTATGGGTATCGACTTTTTTATCAAGGCTTGTTTCTCGCGCCGCACACGGTAAATCAAGCGATCAAGGGAAGTTTGCTTATCGGGCAATGTATGGATGAGCTCGGTTATGAAAATTTCTCCAAGCTGGATAAAACGCCTGCGGATATAACGCGCGCCATTCGGTTTGACACGGCAAAACAACTTTGCGATTTTATTCAATCAGTGCAGGAGGCTTCGCCGATCGACAGCTTCGTAACGTTAGAGCCGTGGGATATGCCAGGGTACGATAGTAAAGTGATTATGGCGGCAGGTTGTTTTGTGGAGGGTGCTTCGATCGAGCTTTCTGCAGACGCGCCGGTGAAACCGCCGTACACCGCGTATTTCCAAGGAGGCTTAACCTATGAGCATTGCAAATACGCCCTGAAAAAGATGCTCGCTAAATTATTGTAAACGACAAAGAGCTCGCTTATAAAAGCGGAGCTCTTTGTCGTTATTTCGTTAAATCCCAATCAATCGGCGGTATGCCGTGCGAAACTAAATATTCGTTCGTTTTAGAAAAATGCTTTGAACCGAAGAAGCCGTTGTACGCTGAAAGGGGTGAGGGGTGCGCGCATTCTAAAATTTTGTGTTTGTTTGTATCAATAAGCGTTTTTTTGCTTCGCGCGTTTCCGCCCCAGAGAATGAACACCACGTTTTCCTTTTGATCGGAAATGAGTTTGATTACGCTATCGGTGAACCACGCCCAACCGCATTTGGAATGAGAATTTGCTTGATGTTCGCGCACGGTTAAAGAAGTGTTTAAAAGTAGCACGCCCTCGTTTGCCCATTTGGTAAGATTGCCGCTTTTAGGCTTTGCGTAACCAAGGTCAGCGTGCAGTTCTTTAAAAATATTTTCAAGCGACGGGGGATTGGGGACGCCCTCTTTCACGGAAAAACAAAGCCCGTGCGCTTGCCCCTCGTTATGATAGGGATCTTGCCCTAAAATCACGGCTTTGAGCTTTGAAAAGGGGGTGAAACGAAAGCAGTTGTATAAATCGTACATATCAGGATACACCACGTGATTGCGGTATTCCTCAATCAAAAATTGTCGAATTTTTTGATACCGCTCGTCCGCAAATAGCGGCGCAAGTCGTTCGTTCCAATCGCCTAAATTGATCATAGTTTTCTCCTTTGCGGGTTATAATTCTTCGAAGATCAAAGGGAGCGCGGCTTTCAAATTCTGTAACGCCTTGTCTTTGTTGATTAAAAATTGTTCGGTTGTGCTACCGCTTCCCGCAACGTCGGAGATCGCTTTCACGGAATAAACGGGAAGCTCTGCAGCGTATGCCGCTTGCACGATCGCTGCACCTTCCATATCGCGAATGTCTGCTTCAAGTTCTTTTGTCAACAGCTCAAAATCGGCGGGGGAATCGTTAAATCTATCGGACGTGCCCAGCTTTTTTACGGGTAAATCCGTTTTTAAAAGATTAAGAGATAAATAATTCTCTTGGTATTCGTCGAGCGTGCCAATTTTTGTGCCGTTGAGTTGCGTCAAATCAAAATCGAATTGTACTGCCGAGCCGATCTGATACACGCCACAAAGCGCGGTGTCGCGGTTGAGTCCGCCTGCTACGCCGAAATTGAGTAGCTTTTTCACGTCGAATTTACTCACGAGGAGCTGCGCGCCGAGTGCGGCATTCACCTTACCTACGCCGCATACGCATACGGCGATTTCTTTTCCAAATGCCGTTCCTACGTGTATTTTTTTGCTGCTCACCGTTAGAGAGCGGTGAGTTCTCATTTCGTTTAATAAAATATCTGCTTCGCTTTGCATCGCGATAACCACACCAATCATTTTTATTTCTCCTTATGTAAATATCTTGTGTTTTTTATGGGAATATGCTATAATGAAAAAGGAATAAATTCCGCATTGTCGAAATCGCGTTCGCTGCATATCGCGAGTATGTATCCTTCAAATGAACGGAAAACGAGATGAGCGGGGATTTCGATTTCGCCGTAATAAAGCCGAGCGTCGCAGAAGCGTAGTTTATGTAAATCGTGGGCGAGTGAACCGCCGAGCCATTTGATTGCGCTTTCTTTTGCGATCCAATGCCGTAAAAAATCGGCGGAGGAAAGGATTTCTCGTCTTTCTTCGGGCGAAAAACGCTTGATAACAGGTAAATAATCGACTTGCCGAGCGGGGTTCTCCGCATCAATGCCTACGTTTTCGTCGGAAACGGCGATAAACAAACGGTTTTCCGTGTGCGAAACGGAGAAAAACAGCGGAATATCTCTTCCGTTTTCCAAATACGGCTTTCCGTGCTCGTTTTTTACTATTTTTACGGCTTTTAAATTGAAATATTCGGATAAAACGTGCTTAATTGCCGTCTGGCTGTCAGGATAAGCGGTTTTGTCCGTATAGAATATTTTTTTCATATACGAAATTATTATAACAGGAGAAGAGAAAAATGTCAAGAGCAGAAAGGGCAAAAGAATATTTTTTACAAGGTTACGCGTGTTCGCAGTCCGTCGCGCTTGCGTTTGCAGACGTTATGGGAATGGACGAGGGACTGATAGCCAAATTGACGTTACCGTTTGGCGGAGGTCTGGGACGGCTTCGATTGACGTGTGGTGCGGTGAGTGGTATGGCGACTGTAATTGGCGCGGTGGAGGCAGAAAGTGAAAATACGCCCGAAAATAAAAAGCGGGTATATGCGATCGTGCAGGAGCTTTGTGAAAAATTCAAAGAAGAAAACGGAAGCCTGATATGCGGGGAATTGCTTGCGGGAATGAAATTACCGGTAGAAGTGGGTGGTGAAGCGGAGGTGAGAACGCAAGAGTATTATAAAAAACGCTCTTGCAGTGAGATCGTTCGATGTGCGGCGAAAATTTTGGAAGAATATTTAAAACAAAAAGGAATTATTTAAAAAACGCGGGCGGCTTGATGAGAGCTGCCCGCGATAATATTTTAAAGAGTTTCCACGTTGATAAGATTTGAGTTTCCGCTTTTTCCGTTTGGCGTACCGCCTGTGATTACGATTACGTCGCCTTTGTTGGCAAGTCCGCTCGTTAATGCTTGCTGTTTGGCGAAATAGAAGAGTATGTCCACGGAGTTGTATTCGTCTGCCATGGCGGGTAAAACGCCCCAGCTTAACGCGAGTTGGCGGTAGGCGTGAATATCCGTCGTGATGCCGAGAATATTGATATTCGGACGGAAGCGAGAAACCATACGCGCCGTTGCGCCTGTGCGCGTGCAAACGACGATTGCTTTTGCGTTTAAATCCTTGGCGAGCGTTGCTGCGGAATGGGAGAGTGCTTCGGCGGAATTGCGTATGGAGAAATTATCAATCGCTTGAATATATTCTACGTGATTCTCTGCGCGTTCCACAATCCTTGCCATTGCGGAAACGGATTGTACGGGATATGTGCCCGCCGCCGTTTCACCTGAAAGCATCACAGCGGAAGTGCCGTCGTAAACGGCGTTTGCAACGTCGGAGATTTCCGCTCGCGTAGGACGGGGGTTATGAATCATAGATTCGAGCATTTCCGTTGCGGTGATTACGCGTTTACCGTGGATACGGCATTGATTGATGATATATTTTTGAATATCGGGTAATTCTTCGTAGGGGATTTCTACTCCGAGATCGCCGCGCGCGACCATAATGCCATCGGAAACTTCCATAATTTGGAGAAGATTGTTCACGCCTGCGCGGTTTTCGATTTTAGCGATTACGTCGATATGTTCGCCGCCGTGTTTTTTTAGAAAGTTTTTTGCGTCGAGCACGTCTTGCGCTTTGGAAACGAAGGAAAGGGCGACGAAATCTACGTCCTGTTCAATGCCGAATAATAAATCGGCTTTGTCCTGCTCGGAAAGAAATTCCATATGCAATTCTTTGTCGGGAAAAAACATGGATTTGCGGTTGGAGAGCTCGCCGCCGATTTCAACTTCACACCGTACTTCGGGGGCTTCAACTTCCACAACGCGAAAAACCATCATTCCGTTGTTTAACAAAATCTTATCACCCTGCGTTAAATCTTTGCAAATGCCCTTATAAGAAACGCTAACGAGGCGTTGGTTGCCTTGTACGTCTTCCGTGGTGAACGTGAACGGATCGCCCGCGTTAAGGGTAATTTTTCCGCTTTCAAAGGTTTTTATCCGAAATTCAGGTCCTTTCGTGTCTAATAAAATGGGTAGAGGAACTCGTTTTTCGTTGCGAACTTGCTTGATTAGCTTGATTTTTTCAGCGTAATCCTCGTGCGAACCGTGTGAAAAATTTAAGCGGATAACGTCGCAACCCGCTTCAGTGATCGCCGCAATTTTTTCTTTGGTGTTGCAGGCGGGGCCAATCGTGCAAATAATTTTCGTTTTCTTCATTAGATCTCCTCCCGAATGCCGACAAAAAATACTGAGAATCGGTTCCGGAAAATTTTCCATAACATTTTACTACTTTTTTTATAAAAAGGCAAGGAAAAATAGGTGATTTTTTTGTGAAAAAGTGGTATAATATAAAAAGATTTGAGTTTGTTATACGGTCGCGGTGCCTTTAAGGCAATGAGGAAAGTCCGAGCAGCATAGGACAGGGTGCCTGATAACGTCAGGTGAAGGCGACTTCAAGGAAAGTGCAACAGAAATAAACCGCAGGGGTTTTCCCTGTAAGGATGGAAAGGCGAGGTAAGAGCTCACCGATACCACGGTAACGCGGTATGCCATGTAAACCCCACCCGCTGCAAGATTGGGTATCCGCCATATAGGGCTGTCCGTTCGGCGGAATACCGTGAATATCGCTTGAACTTGTCGGCGACGGCAAGTCTAGATAAATGACCGTACACGACAGAACTCGGCTTACAGACAAACTCAAATTCTTTTATTAAACAGGGAAATCGGGGCTTTTGCCCCGATTTCCCTGTTTTATGTCAGACATAGGTGTTATGCCTGACATAATTATATCGTCAGACATAGTAATAAATTTAAAAAAAGTTCTGCATAGTACAAACCGTATAAAACATACGATAGAGAGAAATTCCGAAACAAATACGCGGAAGGGAGGGCAAAAAAATATGCTTTTGGATTTTCTCTGGTTGATTTTAGGTAAGATTGTATTTTTTACGGGTGCGATCGGGAATAAAAATTCCTTTCCAAAGCCCTTGTCGAAAGAAGAGGAGGAAAGATATTTAGCGCTTGCGGCCGGGGGCGATAAATCGGCGAGGGATACGCTCGTGAAGCATAATATGCGGCTCGTAGCGCATATTGCGAAAAAATATGCAGGCGCGGCGGAAACGGACGATCTTCTTTCTGTGGGGAGTATTGGGCTTATCAAAGCGATCGGGACGTATCACGCGGGGCGCGGCACGACGCTTGCCACGTACACCGCACGCTGCATTGAAAACGAGATACTTATGCTAATTCGCGCAAATAAGAAGCATAAAAACAATCTTTCTTTATCCGATCCCGTAGGCACGGATAAGGACGAGAACGAGCTAACGCTTATGGATTTGCTTTTTGAAAAGGAGGATTGCGTTTTTGAGCAGGTTGAGAGATCGGTGCAAAGAGAAAAATTGCTCGAACAGATTAAAAGGGTATTAACGGATAGAGAATTTACCATTCTTTGTTTGCGTTACGCGTTAAAAGGCGGTATACCGCTTCCGCAACGGGAAGTGGCGAACGTATTGAAAATTTCCCGTTCGTACATATCCCGCATTGAAAAACACGCGATAGAGAAGCTGCGGGCAAAGCTTCGCGCGGAAGATTTTATGGAATAAACGGTTGCGCCGCTTTAAACAGCGGCGCGTCTTTTTTTTGCAAAGGAAATAAAAAAAATTTCAAAAATTTCCAAAAAGCGAAAAAATGTGCCGTCGCACAGTTGAAATTTTTAAAAAAATATGTTATACTGTAAATTGTCGGGAGAAAAAGCTTATGAAAAACGGCTTTCCGCATACGAAATGAAGAAAAAAATATTTTGGAGGAATTTCATTTATGACAATATCACAAGATGTTGCTCAAATGTTCTGCGTTGCAAAAGGCGCAGGCGTTGCTCGTCATGAAAACGCTGCTATTCCCGAAGAAGGCAAGTGGGTTCACGCGAAAGAAATCAAAGATATTAGCGGTTTTACGCACGGTATCGGTTGGTGCGCACCTCAACAGGGCGCTTGTAAGTTAAGCTTGAATATCAAGCAAGGTATCATTCAAGAAGCGCTCGTAGAAACGATCGGTTGTTCGGGTATGACGCATTCGGCGGCTATGGCTGCGGAAATTTTGCCCGGGAAAACGCCGCTCGAAGCGTTGAATACCGACCTTGTTTGCGACGCGATCAATACGGCGATGAGAGAGCTTTTCTTGCAAATCGTTTACGGCAGATCGCAGTCTGCGTTCTCCGACGACGGTCTTTCGATCGGCGCGGGACTTGAAGATCTTGGCAAAGGACACCGTTCGCAGGTGGGTACGATGTATTCCACTCTTCAAAAGGGCGTTAGATACTTGGAAATGGCGGAGGGCTACGTTACCCGTCTTGCGCTTGACGCAAACAACGAGGTAATCGGTTACGAATTCGTTTCGCTCGGTAAAATGACCGACTTTATTAAAAAGGGTATGGAGCCCAACGAAGCGTATCAAAAAGCGATGGGGCACTACGGCAGATTTAGTGAAGAACAGGGCGCGGTTAAGTTTATCGACCCTCGTAAGGAATAATAGAGGAGGAAAAAGCAAATGTCATTATTTGAAGGTTATGAAAGAAGAATCGATAAAATCAACGGCGTCTTGAAAGAATACGGCATTTCTTCGGTGGAAGAATGTAAAGACATCTGCCTTGCCAAAGGCGTAGATTGCGATAAGATCGTTCGCGCGGGACAACCTATCTGCTTTGAAAACGCAGTTTGGGCGTACACGGTAGGTTCGGCGATCGCCATTAAGAAAGGTTGCACGAAAGCTTCGGACGCAGCAGCGGCGATCGGTATCGGCTTGCAAGCGTTCTGTATCCCCGGCTCGGTTGCGCAAAACAGACAAGTAGGTCTTGGACACGGTAACCTTGGCGCAATGCTTCTCTCCGACGAAACGGAATGCTTCTGCTTCCTTGCAGGACACGAATCGTTTGCGGCGGCAGAGGGTGCAATTTCGATCGCTCTCAATGCAAATAAAGTAAGAAAGAACCCTCTTCGCGTGGTTTTGAACGGTTTGGGTAAGGACGCGGCGTATATCATTTCGAGAATTAACGGCTTCACGTTCGTTGAAACGGAATTTGATCCCGCTTCCGAAACGGTGAAAGTTGTTTACGAAAAAGCGTTCTCCGAGGGCGATAGAGCGAAAGTAAAATGCTACGGCGCAGATTCCGTACCCGAAGGCGTTGCGATTATGAAACTTGAAAACGTAGGCGTTTCGATCACGGGTAACTCCACGAACCCCACGCGTTTCCAACACCCCGTCGCAGGCACGTATAAAAAATGGTGCAACGAAAACGGCGTGAAATATTTCTCCGTTGCAAGTGGCGGCGGTACGGGTAGAACGCTCCACCCCGACAATATGGCGGCAGGTCCTGCTTCCTACGGTATGACGGATACGATGGGTAGAATGCATAGCGACGCGCAGTTCGCAGGTTCTTCCTCCGTTCCCGCGCACGTAGAAATGATGGGCTTGATCGGTGCTGGTAACAACCCCATGGTTGGTATGACGGTTGCTTGCGCAGTTGCTATCGAAGAAGCAATGAAATAAGCCTTTATTTATAAGGCTTTTAGCGTGTTTTTTGGCTTTTATAAGACATTGTAAAAATCAAATCGCGAAAAATTAATAACAAAAAAGTGGAACACATCATTTTAGAGAAATCTATTGTGATGTGTTCCTATTTTTATATACAAATTCAGGAGATTTTTACAATGAAAAAATTAAAAATGACGGCTACGAAAGGACTGACTTTTGAAGAAGGTTGCAACAAGTATTTGGAATATTGTCGGCAAAGAAATTTACGTGAAGGGACGATAAAGCATTATTGTCAAAGCTATGGATATTTCTATAAATATTTTGATAGGAATATGCCTGTAAGTGATATTGATTCTAATACCTATAAAGATTACGTTTTGTATTTGAAATCGAGTTTGCATAACGACGTCAGCATAAATTCGTATTTACGTGATTTGATTACG
>JAGAOR010000037.1 GCA_017623605.1 Clostridia bacterium
GGAATCCCTCCCACTCCTTATATCTTTCTGTATACATTGAATTTGTATTTAGTAAAATGCAGACAACACCACGGATCGGCTTTTGGTTGGACAATTCCAACCAAACACCACAGCAGACAGCAGAAAACATTCTGAACGCTAATACAGGGCACGGATTATATGACTTGACGCTCGATAAATATGTATTGATAACCCACGACAACGTGAGTGAATTTGTCGGACACTCGTTTGCTTAAAATACGCTTTCTTAAAGCGAAAACAGCATAAATCAATAGACAATCTGGGAGGCTCCCTGCATAAGAGAGCCTTTTTGTGCTGTCTATTTTCTTTTTAATTGACTTTCGGGAGGAAAAAGTGTATAATAGAACGGCTAAAATCGGTGTTTTTTGTGAACGAAATAAAAAATTTTCAAAAAAATTCAAAAAATTACTGAAAAAGGCTTGACAAATCACACAAAAATCTTAAAAAAGACTTGACAGGACGTTTTTGCTATGTTATAATGTGTTTAAGCGATAAAAGGATCGGTGTGTTTGTCGCGCTTAAAAACGGGAGGAAGAATATGAAAAAATCTTTTGAAACGCCGATCGTAAAAGTGATTGCATTGGACAAGCAAGACGTTTTGGCGGCAGGTTCAGGCGAAGTGGAAGTGGAAAACGAAGCACATTGGACGGCTTTTTATTGATTCTTTATTGGTTCGGGAAAAAATGAAGAAATTGTTATTGGTAATTTTTAGCGTTGCGCTTGCCGTTTTCGCGCTTGCGGCTTGTAATTTAAACAATTCTACGGATTTGGGTATTTTCGAGGGCTCTTCTTCAAGCCAAGAAAGTAGCTCGTCGCAAAGCTCTTCAAGTGAAGACGAAGAAAGCAGTTCAACCAAAACGGAAGAAGACGATCAAGACGAGGGTTGGACAGGTTGGTATTAAGTGAAAGAGGGCGAGATATGAAAAAAATTCTGACGATATGTTTGTGTGTGCTTGTCGGTTTGTGTTCGTTTGCCGGTTGCGCTGCAAACGACAATTCGGATAAGCCTAATGAAGATTCTGAGTGGACGGATTTTGTTTAAATGGCAACGCCTTTTCGGTTTTATCCGAAAAGGTTTTTTGTTTTCGTGCATACTAAAAGGGGGGCTATCTATGACGGATTGTATTATTATAGGAAGTGGCACGGCGGGTATATCCGCCGCACTCACGCTGAAAGCAAACGGTAAAAATTTTATCATATTCGGATCGGCTTCTCTTTCCGAGAAGATCGAAAAGGCGGAAAGCATACGCAATTATCCGGGACTTTCCAACGCTACAGGGAAAGCGTTTGTCGCCGCGCTCAAAACGCAGCTTTCAGATATGGAGATCGCGGTTACGGAAGAAAAGGTGATAGGCGTGTACGCGATGAACGATAAATTCGGCGTGGCAACGCAAAATGGAAATTACTACGAAAGTAAAGCGGTGATCCTTGCTTGCGGCGTAGAATCGGTGAAGACGATTGAGGGAGAAACGGAATTTGCAGGTAGAGGCGTAAGCTTTTGTGCAACCTGCGACGGCGCGTTGTATAAAGAAAAAACGATCGCCGTTTTTTGCACGTCCAAGCGTTTAGAACACGAGATCGAGTATTTGGCGGGTTTTGCGAAAAAGGTCTATTTGATTCCGATGTATAAGCCCGTGGAGATTGAGAGGGAAAATATTGAAATTGTGCGAAAAATGCCCGTCAAAATTGCAGGAGAAACGCGCGTAAATAAATTGATTTTCAAGGACGGGGAATTAAAAATCGACGGCTTATTTTCCCTTCGTGAAAGCGTTTCGCCCGTAACGCTCGTAAACGACTTGAAAACGGAGGGCGGACACGTTTGCGTTACTCGAAAGATGGAAACCAATCTGAAAGGTCTGTTTGCGGCGGGCGATTGCACGGGCAGACCGTATCAATACGCAAAAGCGGTAGGGGAAGGGAACGTAGCGGCGCACGCCGTGAGCGAATATCTTATGGGGGAAATGATGCTGAATGGAAAAGCGCAAACGGGTGATCTTACATTCCGATTTGAATAATTTTTTCGCTTCGGTAGAAATTGCTTTGCATCCCGAATACGCGGGCAAGCCGCTTATCGTATGCGGTGATCCGAAGCTGCGGCACGGAATCGTGCTTGCAAAGAGCGAAGAGGCGAAAAAATACGGAATCAAAACGGCGGAAACGGTATATTCCGCGCTAAAAAAATGCCCCGATCTGTTGCTCGTTGGTTCGCATTTTCACGAATATAAACGGTATTCGGAAATGGTAAAGGCGATTTACGGGAGATATACGGAAAAGATCGAGGAATGTAGCATTGACGAGTGTTCGCTCGATATGACGGAAAGCGTTGCGTTGTTTGGAAGCGGTGAGCAGATCGCCGAGCGAATCCGAAAGGAAGTGCAGGCGGAGCTGGGCGTTACGGTATCCGTGGGGGTAAGCTTTAACAAGGTGTTTGCAAAGCTTGCTTCGGAGCTGAAAAAGCCGAACGCGGTTACGGTGATTTCGGAGGAAAATTATAAAAACGTCGTGTTTCCATTGCCTGTTACGCAGTTGCTATTCGTGGGCGCGTCCACGGCGAAAACGCTCGCTTCGATCGGCGTACGCACGATCGGCGAGCTTGCCAAGGTGGACGAAACCCTGCTTTTCAAGCGTTTGGGAAAACGAGGCAAACAGCTTTTAACGTACGCGCGCGGCGAGGATAATGAACCCGTACGTTGGCAAAAGACGAGTGAGGACTTAAAATCAATCGGTAATTCCGCGACGCTACCCAAGGATATAACCTCTCGCGCGGAGGTGAAGCGTTGGTTTTTCGCGCTTTCGGAGAGCGTTGCGGCGCGGCAACGCGCGGCGGACGTTGGGCGCGCGAATACCGTGCATATCGTCGTACGGAACGAGCGGCTTGAAGATTTTACGTGGCAGACGAAAGTGCTGCCTACCGCCCTTTGCGGAGATATAGCCAAAACGGCGTTCGAGCTGTTTTGTAAGCATTATCCAGAGGGGGCAAAGGTGCGTATGCTGGGCGTTACGGTTTCTGGCTTTGATCATCATATCGAGCAGCTGACGATCGGAGAAACGTTAGGCGGCGGGAACGCTTACGAAAAGAAAGAACGCGTAGAAAACGCCGTGGCGAAGTTGAGGGAAAAATACGGCTACGCCACCTTACAAAGGGGCGTCGTTATGGAAGATGCAAAGCTGAACGGATTTGATATTCGCGGTCAAAAAGAAAATTCAAAAAAGGACGAATAAAAAACAAAGTCCCGCGCATACTAAAATTGTCGGCGAGGGGATAAGATGATGAGATGATGAGATTGATCAATTCTTTCGCTTGGATATAGAAAGAGATCAAAGAAAGACTTGCTGAAAGTGTTTCCTTGATCTCTCGTTTTTTTGTATTTGTATAAAATAAAAAACTGCGCGATCCTTTTTTGCCGACGCTTACCGAAGCGGAAACGCCGCAGGTAACTCCTGCAAAGCTACCTTATGGCACACGCAAACATCCGCTTAGAGCTGCTACGTTCCCGTCCTGACACGGTTCACGGCATTGCGTTGCATAAGACCTTGCTATCAACGTTCCTTACGGCGCGCGGACCTTCCATAAACGACGTCGAGAAAGGCGTTCGACTCTGCTATAGCGGATTTCAGATACAGGGTGCCGCTAACTCCCCGCCTACGCGCAGCCTATATAGTATACAACATTTTTTTTGAAAACGCAACCGTTTTTACGCAACTTTTTTTGGAAAAGCTATTTGACGGGAGAAATACCTTGACAAAGGGCGCGGGAAAGTGTATAATAAATTGGAAAATTAAGGAGAAAAAGAAAGAAATATGAGTGAAAATTGTACGCACGATTGTTCGAGCTGTTCATCAAACTGCTCTTCGCGCAAAAAAGAAAGCTTCTTGAAAGAACCGCATAAGTCGTCCTCGGTTAAAAAAGTGATCGGGGTAGTTAGTGGCAAGGGCGGCGTTGGAAAATCGTTGACCACCGCGCTTTTGGCTTCACTTGCACAAAAACAAGGAAAATCGGTAGGGATTATGGACGCGGATATAACGGGACCTTCTATTCCGCATTTATTCGGCGTTACCGACCACGCAACGGGAAGTGAAGCAGGGATCGACACGGTGCTTACCCCCTCGGGTATGCAGCTTATGTCTATGAATTTATTACTTGACGAAGCGACGATGCCTGTCGTTTGGCGCGGTATGGTCATTTCGGGAACGGTAATGCAATTTTGGACGGACGTGATTTGGAAAGATCTTGATCTACTGTTTATTGATATGCCTCCCGGCACGGGCGACGTACCCTTGGCGGTATTCCAAAGCATACCGCTTGCGGGGATTGTGATCGTAACCACGCCGCAGGAGCTTGTGAAAATGGTGGTGGAAAAAGCGGTAAATATGGCGAAAATGATGAATATTCCCGTGCTTGGTCTCGTGGAGAATATGAGCTATCTTCCCTGCCCCGATTGCGGAAAAAAGATCGAGGTGTTCGGGCATAGTCAAGCGGAACGCATTGCCTCGGAATACGGTATTCCCGTAGTGGCGAAAATGCCGATTGATCCCAAAATTTCCGCGCTTGCCGACGCGGGCAGAATTGAGGATTACCAAACGGACGCGCTTTCGGGTGTGTTAGAACAGATCGAAAAAGCGGAAAGAACGTTGTAATATGGGCTACGAAGCGGAAAAAATTAAGGTTGAGCGGCGTATAAAACGCATCAAAACGATGGCGATACTTATCGTCGTTGCGGTGCTTGGCTCGCTTTGCCTGTTTTCCGTTTGGTGTCCTGCGGAAACGTGGAAATACTATTTCAATTATCCCAAAGCGGGCACACGCAAGGCGGGTGAAATGCGGGTGCATTTTCTCGACGTGGGGCAGGGCGATTGCGAGATTGTCGAGCTTCCCGACGGAAAGATTATGCTCATCGACGGCGGCGCGAACGAGGAGAGCGCAACGCGGATTATGCGTTACTTAAACGCCTTGCAAATAGATACGATTGATTACCTGTTGATCACGCACGCCGATAGCGATCATTGTGGCGGCTTAAAAACCGTGGTGAAATATAAAAAGATAGATCGAGCGTTTTTGCCTCGAACGGACGAAACGGAAAACGGGGCGTACGCCGCCGTATACGCGGAAATACTTGAAAAAGGCTACAAGTGGGAATATTCCGCGCGAAGTGTCGATTTGAGCTCGGACGGCGAATTTTCTTATACGCTACGTTTTTTATATCCGTATAGTTTAGACGAGGGAAAGCCTATCACCAATAACGAAAGTTCGGCGGTGGTGTGGCTCGATTATCAAGGCGCGAGCGTGCTTTTGACGGGCGACGCGCCTGCGGAGACGGAAGAGTTGCTTATGCGCGACGATCGTTTGGGCTTGCTTAGCGAGGAGATCGAGCTCACGGAAACGGAGCTTTTAAAGGTTGCGCATCACGGTAGCAGCGATTCTACGAGCGCGGAATTTATTGAATATTTAGGCGTGGAACAAGCCGTGATCTCTTGCGGGGTGAATAACCCTTACGGACACCCGACGGCAGAAGTACTTACCGCGTTGTCAGCGCGAGACGTAGAGGTTTATCGGACGGACGAGCAGGGGGATTTGATATGGACGGTATCCAAAGCAGGCGATCACGCGTTCCGAGCTTTAGGAAAATAGAAGAAATTTTTTAAGGATTACACATAATTTCACCGCATTTTCATTGTAATAAGCGGAAAAATTTGTTATAATAGTGAATAATGGAAGCTGTTAAATTCGAAAAAGTGCATTTTTCCTATCCGAGCGGAGGGAACGTAGCGACGGACGAAGATATTTTTTCGTCCGACGCCTCTTTTTCATTGAATGGAATTGATTTTTCTGTGCAAGAGGGTGAATTTATCGCCGTACTTGGGCATAACGGTAGCGGCAAATCCACGTTGGCACGGCTCACGAACGGACTACTTACGCCCGATTCGGGTAAAATTACCGTGTTAGGCTTGGACGCAACGAACGAGGAAAACCTTTTTAATATCCGAAAGCAGGTAGGAATCGTCTTTCAAAACCCCGATAATCAAACGGTCGCTTCGATCGTAGAGGACGACATCGCGTTCGGTCCTGAAAACGTTGGGATTGCGCGCGAGGAGATTGGGAAGCGTATTGATTTTGCATTAAATGCGGTGGGAATGAGTGAATACCGCCATTCTACCACGTCCCGTCTTTCCGGTGGACAAAAACAACGAATTGCAATCGCGGGCGTGCTTGCTTTAAAGCCTCGCGTTATGATCTTGGACGAATCGACGGCTATGCTCGATCCGCGCGGCAGAAAAGAAGTGATCGACGTCGTTTTGAAACTAAATAAAGAAGAGAAGATTACCGTCATTTTAATCACGCATTTTACGGAAGAAGCGTTGCTTGCCGATCGCGCGGTAGTAATGCACCGCGGCGAGATCGTAATGCAAGGAAAACCTGAGGAAGTGCTTAAACGGGAAAAGGAATTGGAAAAATGCTCGCTTACCCTTCCTCGTCCCATTAAAATTTGTCAAAAACTCCGAGAGGGCGGCTTGCACGTGCAGGACGCGTTGACGAGTGAAACGCTTTCAGATGAAATTGTCCGCGAACTTGAAAATATCCCCGTAACCCTGCCCGCGATTTGGGAAAAGGAAGAAGCGCCGGAGCAGAAGTTTGGCGGTGAGATCGGACGGGTAGAATGTAAAAATTTATCCTTTACGTACAATCCCGCCTCGCCTTTCGCTACGCACGCGTTAAACGGCGTAGATTTAGAGATCGGCGCGGGAGAATTTTTCGGGATTATCGGGCACACGGGTAGCGGTAAATCGACGTTCGTGCAGCATTTGAACGCGCTTATTAAATTGCCGACGGCGGAAAAGAAGTATAAAGAAAAGAGAAAAAAAGTGCAAGAAAATCCCACGGTTTTAACTGTGGACGGCTTTGATCTTACGAAAAAGACAACCGACTTTAAGGCACTTCGTAAAAAAGTGGGTATGGTGTTTCAATATCCCGAATATCAGCTTTTCGCGGAAACGGTATTTGAGGACGTAGCGTTTGGGCTCAAAAACTTTGCGGAAGATTTGAGTGAAGCGGAAATTGAAAGAGAAGTGAAAGAGGCGATTGAGATCGTAGGATTGAATTATGAAGAGGTAAAAAACCGTTCTCCGTTCGAGCTTTCTGGTGGGCAGAAACGGCGCGTGGCGATTGCGGGCGTACTCGTAACAAGGCCCGAAATTCTCGTTTTAGACGAACCTGCGGCAGGGCTCGATCCGCTTGGGAAAGAAGAGATTATGTCACTTTTGCATAAATTGCACGCTTTGTGGTGTAAAACGATCATCGTCGTTTCGCACGATATGGACGAGATAGCGGAAAATTGTACGCGCGCGGCGATTTTTTCAGAGGGAAAAATTCTTGCTGTAGGTACGCCCAAGCAGTTGTTTGAGAGAAGCGCGGCTATGGAAAAGGCGGGCTTGGACGTGCCGTTCGTGGCAAAGCTCGTAAACGCTTTAAAGGCGCGCGGTGTGGAAATTGATTGTGATTTAACCGTTTCGGATTTTATAGAAAAAATACTGAAAAGAGCGAAAACAGGCGGGGCAGGTATGCGTTTAAGCGAAATCGGAGGGCAAAACGATGCGTGAGGTTTCATTCGGTCAATATTATCCCGCCGATTCGTTCGTGCATAAATGCGATCCTCGAACAAAGCTTTTGTTTTTAATTGCGTATATCGTAGCGGTGTTTTTAGCGCAAAATTTCTACGCACTCGGTGCGTGTATCGCGGTGTTTATCGTAATAGCCGCGTTTTCGGGTGTAAGATTTTCAAGCTTGCTCCGTTCGGTGAAGGCGATTACCTTTTTGCTCGTGTTCACGGCGGTGCTAAACTTATTATTTCATTCAGGAGAAAAAGTACTTTTCTCGTGGTGGGTGATTACGATTACGGAAGAAGCGGTATATTTCACGATCTTTTTAGCGGTGCGGCTATTCTTACTCGTGCTCTCGTCGGCGATTTTAACGCTGACGACTACGCCCGTCGCGCTTACCGACGGCATTGAAAGCCTGTTAAAACCTTTGAAATGGATACGTTTTCCCGTACACGAGCTCGCTTTGATTATGTCGATCGCCTTGCGGTTTATTCCCATTTTAACGGACGAAACGGGACGGATTATGAACGCGCAAAAAGCGCGCGGAGCAGATTTTGAAACGGGCGGGCTTATCAAGCGCGTGAAAGCGGTGATCCCCGTGCTGATTCCGCTTCTCATTAGTGCGTTTCGAAGAGCGGATGAGCTTGGAGATGCGATGGACGCACGCTGTTATTCGGGGAGTAAGGTGCGCACGAAATATAAAAAGCTCACGTTCGGGTGGCGCGATCTGATTGCCGCGCTAATCGTGGCGGCGTTATTTGCAGGGATTGTATTGCTTCGTATCTATACGCAAGCAATCGTATAACGGAAAAAGGAGAGGCGTATGCGCTACGTTTTAAAAATTGCATACGACGGTACGGCGTATGCGGGTTGGCAACGCCAAAAGACTGCGTTGTCCGTGCAGGAAGCGTTGGAAAACGCGGTAAAAAGCGCCTTGGGGCTTACCGTAAAAACGACGGCGAGCGGTAGGACGGACGCGGGCGTGCACGCGGCGGGGCAGGTGTGTCATTTCGACGTAGACGAATGTAGCGTGCCTCCTGAAAAAATGCCCGATTGCCTAAACCGTTTTCTTCCGCCCGATATTCGCGTGATCGAGGGTTGGGGTGCGGGTGAAGCGTTTGATAGCAATCGAAGTGCTAAACGGAAAACGTACGTCTATTGTCTATACGTTTCCAAACGCGAAATGCCGCTCAAAGAACGCTACGCCGTGCGGATAGACGATGCGCCCGATATAACCGTTTTGAAAAAAGCGGCGAAGCTTTTTGAGGGAGAGCACGATTTCAAAGCCTTTTGCGCTTCGGGTTCAGCGGTAAAAACAACCGTTCGCACGGTGTATGAGGTGCGTGTAGAGGCGGGTGAAAGCTGGGGAAGCAGAGATTTGAAAATTTACGTTACGGGCAACGGCTTTTTATATAATATGGTGCGTACGCTTGTGGGCGAACTTTTAGAGCTTGCGCGTGGAAAAAAGAGTGAAGAAAGCTTAAAAACGGCGTTTGAAACGGGGGCACGGAAATTGCTCGGAAAAACAATGCCCGCCAAAGGCTTAACTTTGTTGCAGGTTGTTTACGATTAAACTTGGAGAGAAGATATGGAAATTTTTAATTTATATAACGGAATGAAAATTATGTTTTCTATGGTGGGTGTTGCCGTACCTGCCGTGTTCTATTACGCGCTTGCACTCGCGGTATTTGTATGGCTCGGCTTGTTTATTTTACAGGGCTTTGGGTTGTATACTATGGCCAAGAAACGGGAAATGAAAGGCAAATGGAAAGCGTTCGTGCCGTTCGTGAATATTCATTATATTGGAAACTTGGCGGGGGAATGTCATATTTTCGGGCAAAAAGTAAAGCGCGCCGGCTTATACGCTATGCTTGCACAAATTTTGGTTACGGTGCTTTGCGCGTTCGTTGCAGCTTCGGAAATTTATCTTTATACAACCTGCGGTATGCCTAAATTCGACGAATGGGATGTGCCGTATTGGACGGATTTGCAGGGCTTTTCCTTGACGGTATTTCGATTTTACGACGTGAGCGGGTATATCTTGTCCACCGTACAGCTCGTGTACGAAGTGCTTATGCTCGTTCTACTTCTCGGATTATATAAAAAATACAACCCCAAGAATTATATGGTGCTCGGCTTTTTAGCGTTGTTCGTGCCCATTTCCCGATTTATCGTCATTTTCGTGCTTCGCAACCGCCAAGCGATTGATTACGAAGCGTATATGCAGGCACGCTACGAAGCTTATATGCGGCATAGACAACAGCAGCAAAACCCTTATGGAACGTCTTACGGTAATCCCTATGGAAATCCGTACGGAAATCCTTATTCAAAACCGCAGACGCCGCAAAACGCACCCGAGCCAGAAGATCCGTTCGCGGAATTTGGCGGCGATAAAAACAGGGAGGAAACGCCACCGCAAAACGCGGACGATCCCGACGAATTTTTCTCGTAAGCATAAAATCAAAAAAGAAAAGACGGAAAATAAGAAAAACTTATATTTTCCGTCTTTTTTTATACGTACGGCGGGGTGAAACGGTTTGCGTTTTGCGTGAAACTGTGGTATAATATAAGCATAGGTTATAACGAGGAGAAAAAAGTGAACGGCGCGAGATGTATGGAGGACAATATAGCGGCGATTGCAACGGCTGCGGGAAAAGGTGGCGTGGCGATCGTTCGCGTGAGCGGGAAAAGTCCGCTTGCGATAGCGGCGAAAATGTTCCGACCTGTGGGAAATATAAAGGTTGAGGATTTCGAGCCGTATAAAATGTACGCAGGGCAAATCGACGGTGGTAGTTTCACCGATTTCGGGCTTTGCGTATATTTCCAAGCCCCCAAAAGCTATACGGGCGAGGATATAATCGAGTTTCATTGCCACGGCGGCGTGAATATTGCGCGTGGAATATTGAAAAAAACCTTTTCGCTTGGCGCAAGGAGCGCGGAAAAGGGGGAATTTACTCGCCGAGCCTTTCTCAACGGGAAGCTTTCGTTGGCGGCGGCGGAGGGGATCGCCGATATGATCAACGCGGAATCGGACGCGGAGGTGCGTGCGGGCTATAATCTGTATACCAAATTACTCACGGATAAGGTGAACGCGTTTCAAGCGGAGCTCACCACTGTGCTTGCGAAAATCGACGTAACGATTGATTATCCCGACGAATATGAAGAAGACTTAGAGAAAGAAACGCAGGAGATCAAGCGTTTGCTTGAGCGTACGGCGAAAAAGCTAAACGAGCTCGCGCTTCGCTATAACACGGAAAAGAAGATTAAATCGGGGGTAACGGTTGCGCTTTGCGGCAAACCGAATACGGGCAAAAGCTCGCTTTTGAACACTTTGCTCGGTTACGAAAAGGCGATCGTTTCTTCCGTCGCGGGTACGACGCGGGACGCGGTAGAGGGTACGATTGAAATCGAGGGCAGAAAATTCAATCTCTACGACACGGCGGGCGTGCGGGAAAGCGGCGACCAAATCGAAAGTATTGGGATCGATCGCGCGGAAAAGATTATTCGCTCGGCGGACGTGGCGGTATTCGTTGCCGATTTAACGCAAGGGCTTTCGGAAGAGGACGCGCGCGTTTTAGAAATGCTTAAAGGAAAGCCTTTGATTAAGGTGATCAATAAATCCGATCTTTTAAACGACGATACGGATACGGACGCCGACGCGCTCGTTTCTGCGCATACGGGCGAGGGGATTGCAAGGCTGAAAGCGTTGCTGTTTAAAAAGGCATACGGCGCGCAGGAAAATCTGCACGAGGCATTTTTAATCGAGCAGCGGCATTATAACGCGCTAACAAGGGCGAACGAAGCGGTTAATCGCGCGATCGGGGCGTGTGGGAACGAGCCGCTTGAAATCGTTGCGCTCGGTGTGAAAGAAACGTGGGACGTGCTCGGCGAGATCACGGGCGAAACGGCAACGGAAACGATCATAGGGGAAATCTTTTCAAAATTCTGCGTGGGGAAATGAGAATATGGTAAATTTAGACTTATACAGAGTGTTTTACACGGTTGCAAAAAGCGGGAGCTTAACGAAAGCGGCGGAAGAATTATATATTTCCCAGCCCGACGTTTCTCGTTCGATCAAACAGCTTGAAACCCAGCTCGGCGTTTCGTTGTTTACTCGTACGCATAGAGGTATGACGTTATCCGCGCAAGGCGGAAAGGTGATTTTTAACGAAGTAGAGCGCGCGCTTTCTCTTTTAAACGAAGCGGAAAGCCGCATTGAGGAGAAGAAAAATTCCGCGACGGGCGTCATTCGGATCGGTGCAAGCGATACGATTTTCGAATATTTCCTCGCCGATAAAATCGTGGAATTTCACGAACGGTTTCCCGCGGTGAAATTCGAGCTTATGGCGGATTTCACTCCCGATACGATTGAAAAGCTCAAAGCGGATAAATGCGACGTGGCGTTCGTTAATTTACCCATTTCTCCCGATCCCGATCTTAAATTAAACGGAAATTGTATGCGGTTAAACGACGTGTTCGTTGCGGGGGAAAAATATAAAGAGCTTGCCGAAAAAACGGTTTCGTTAACGGAGCTTAAAGATCGTCCGCTTATTTTTATGGAACAAAACACGGTAGCAAGGCGCACGTTAGAGGGCTTTTTATCTACGCTTGGAATTGATTTACAACCCTCGATTGAGGTGGGAAGCTGGGATCTTATGAAACGGCTTGTGCATCGCGGTATGGGCGTGGGGGTTATTCCAAGAGAATACGCGGCGAGTGAAATCGAAAAAGAGGCGTTGTTTGAGATAAAAACCGATCCCACGTTGCCCGTGCGCTCGGTAGGTATGTTGCTTCCCAAAAACGCGCCCGTATCTTACGCGTTGCACAGTTTTATCGAAAATTTTCAATAAGGAAACATTATGGCAAAACCTAATTCACGTTTAAGAAACTTCTGTATCATTGCCCATATCGACCACGGAAAAAGTACTCTTGCGGACAGACTTATGGAACGCACGGGGCAGGTTTCCAGTCGCGATATGGAGGAACAACTTCTTGATAGTATGGATATTGAGCGGGAGCGTGGGATCACGATCAAGCTCACGCCCGTTCGAATGTATTATACGGCAAAGAACGGTCAGGAATACGAATTTAATTTAATTGATACTCCGGGACACGTAGACTTTACGTATGAAGTCAGTCGTTCGCTTGCGGCGTGTGAGGGTGCAATCTTGGTTGTGGACGCAACGCAGGGCGTGGAAGCGCAAACGCTTGCAAACGTCTATCTTGCCATTGAAAACAATTTAGAAATTTTACCCGTAATCAATAAAATTGATCTGCCGAGCGCGCGCATTGACGAGGTAAAAAAGGAAATCGAGGACGTAATCGGCTTGGACGCTTCGGGGATTCCTTGCGTTTCAGCGAAAGAGGGCACGAATATTGAGGATTTGCTTGAAGCGATCACACAGTATTTCCCCGCGCCGAGCGGCGACACGGACGCTCCGCTCAAAGCCTTGATTTTCGATAGCTACTACGATAATTATAAAGGCGTTATCCTGTTCGTACGGATCAAGGACGGCGAAGTGAAAGTGGGGGATAAAATCAAAACGTTTTTATCAAGTACCGTATACGACGTTACGGAGGTTGGCGCGTTCGCGCCCTCGCCGCTCCCGAAAGAACGGCTTTGCGCGGGAGAGGTTGGATATATTGCCGCTTCGATTAAGTCTATTCAAGACGTTGCGGTGGGCGATACGGTAACAAGTGCGCTCAAACCGGCAAGCGAGCCGCTTCCCGGCTATAAACAAGTGCAACCCGTGGTGTTTTGTGGTATTTATCCGTTAGACGGAAGTAAATTTAACGATTTAAAAGAAGCGATTTTGAAATTACAATTAAACGACGCCTCACTCATTTTCGAGCCCGACAATTCGGTTGCGCTCGGCTTTGGTTTCCGTTGCGGCTTTTTAGGGCTTTTGCATATGGAGATTATTCAAGAACGTATCGAGCGGGAATTTAATTTAGATATTATCACTACCGCGCCAAGCGTTAGTTATCTCGTGCATAAAACGAATGGCGACGAGTTTTACGTGGACAATCCCTCGCATTTGCCAGAGGCTTCGGATATTGAATATATGGAAGAACCGATCGTTAAAGCGGAAATTTACACCCCGCCCGATTATATGGGTTCGGTTATGGATCTTTGCAAAGAAAAACGCGGCGTGTTCAAGAATATGACGTATATGGACGAGCGGAGAGTAAAGCTCGAATACACCCTCCCCTTAAACGAGATCGTTTACGATTTCTTCGACGGGCTCAAATCGCGCACGAAAGGGTATGCAAGTTTCGATTACGAGCTTGCGGGGTATCAACGCTCCAAGCTCGTACGGCTGGATATTCTGCTCAACGGTGAAATTTGCGACGCGCTTTCCACGATCGTGTTCGAGGGCAGAGCGTACGAACGGGGCAGAACGCTTTGTGAAAACTTAAAAGACGCCATTCCCCGTCAGCTGTTTGAAATCCCCGTGCAGGCGGCGGTTGGCGGGAAAGTAATTGCCCGCGAAACGGTAAAAGCCGTGAGGAAGGACGTTCTCGCCAAATGCTACGGCGGCGATATTACGCGAAAGAGAAAGCTTTTAGAAAAACAGAAAGAGGGCAAAAAGCGTATGCGCAAGGTCGGTTCGGTGGACGTACCCAGCGAAGTGTTTATGGAAATACTCAAAACGAATAAGGATTAAAATTATGGCAGGAATATATATCCACGTGCCCTTTTGTAGGCACAAATGCTCCTATTGCGATTTCACTTCCTTTCCCGATAAAACCGAATATGCGGAAGCGTATATGGCTTGCGTGTATAAGGAAATGAAAATGCGCGGCGAGGAGCTCAAAGATTACACGTTCGACACGGTATATTTCGGAGGCGGAACACCCTCGTATATTCCGCCCAAGCTCATTTTGGGCGCGATGAACCGTATCAAAGAATGTTTTAAACTCACCAAAGACGCGGAAATCACGTTGGAGCTTAACCCCGGCACGATTGGGGAGAGTAAGGTGCAAACGTATCTGCAAGCGGGGATAAACCGCTTTTCGATCGGCTTGCAAACGGCGATTGATCGTCAGCTTGCCGATTTGAATCGTATCCACAACGTACGGGACTACGTGTTCGCAACCAAGCTTTTGAAAGGGCAAAATTTCAGTACGGACGTTATGCTTGGGCTTAAAAATCAAACGAAAGAGGACGTGCAAAAAACGATCGAGCTCGCGGCGGCTTGCGGATCGAAGCACATATCCATGTATGCGCTCACGGTAGAAGACGGCACGCCCATCTACACCGATTATCTCAACGGTGAATTGCCCGATTCCGACGAGGTTGCAGAGCTTTACGATTTTGGACGTAAGCTTTTGCAGGAAAAGGGATTCGAGAGATATGAAATCTCCAATTTTGCGAAAAAGGGCTATGAGAGCAGGCACAATCTCAATTATTGGAAACGTGGCGAATATATCGGCTTTGGGGTTTCGGCAAGCTCGTTTATGCGCGGAAAACGCTTTACGAACACGTTCGATCTTGACGAATATATGAAGTGCGTTATTTCCGGCTTCTATCCCGCGATTACGAGCGAAGAGGTAAACGAAACGGACGCGAAATTCGAATTTATTATGCTTGCGCTCCGTACGAGTAAAGGCGTTTCTATGCAGGAATATAAAGAAAAATTCGGCACGTCGCTTGGGGACGATTTCCCCAACGCCTTGAAAAAAACGGTGAAATATTTAGAGCTTGACGGCGAGCGTTTGAAGATCAAAGACGAATTTTTATATGTACAGAACTCGATTTTAATGCCCTTTATGGAAGAGGAACGATAAAGCAAAAGAGGTTTTTATGAGTAATATTGTATTGATAGGTATGCCCACTTCGGGTAAAACGACGATCGGCACGGAGCTTTCCGCAATCATCGGCTACGGTTATATTGATAGTGATAGCGTAATCGTAGCGCGCGCGGGGAAAAATCTGCGCGATTTGATTGCCGAGCTTGGCAATGAGGGATATTTAGATTTTGAAGCGAAAGTGAATGCGGAAATCGCGGCAGATCGTTGCGTAATCGCCACGGGCGGTAGCGCGATTTATCGTGAAAACGGAATGAAAAAATTAAAACAAAACGCCACGGTTGTGTATTTGAAAATGAGCTACGAGGAAATGCGAAAGCGACTTGGCGATATAGCGGCGCGCGGCGTGGTGCTTAAAGCGGGCTTTACGCTTTTAGATATGTATAACGAGCGCATACCTTTATATGAAAAATACGCCGACGTAACCGTTGAAATCGACGGAAAAACGCTTGCCGAGTGCGTAACATTAGTAAAAGAGGCACTGCAAAAATGAAAATCGCAATCTACGGCGCGGGCGCAATGGGTACGGTACTTGGCGCGCTTCTGACGAAAGGCGGGGTAAACGTCGATCTGATCACGAGAAACGAGGCGCACGTGCAAGGCTTAAAGGAAAAAGGCGCGCAAATCGTTTGCGCGGCGGATAAAACGGAATGGAATATTCCCGTAAACGCACTTTTGCCAAACGAAATGACGGAGCAATACGACGTTGTTTTCTTAATGACCAAGCAACGCCATAATGCGGAAATTCTGGAATTTTTATTGCCGAAGCTGACAGATGACGGCGTGATTTGCACCACGCAAAACGGCTTGCCCGAAGAAAGTGTAATGCAAGCGGTTGGAGCAGAGCGCACGTACGGTTGCGTAGCTTCCTACGGCGCAAGCTTTATCGGCGAGGGCAAGGTTGCGCTTACGTCCGAGATCAAAGCAATGAGCGTAACGGTGGGCGGCTATCGTGGCGGCGGAGAAAAAACGGCACTTTTACAAGAAATTTTAAGCCACGCGGGAAAAGCGACGGGAAATGAAAATTTTGCGAAAGCCACGGAGAATCTTGCGGGTGCAAGGTGGAGTAAGCTTGCGATTAACGCGGCGTTTTCAGGGCTGTCCGTCGTAACGGGGCAAACGTTCGGCGAAATTGCTAAAAAGCGTAAATCGAAACGGATTGCGCTTGGCGTTTTGCGGGAATGTTTGGACGTGGCGAACGCAAAAGGCGTAACGCTTGCAAAAATGCAAGGGCACGATATGCAAAAAATGCTTGGCAACCGCAGCTTTTTCGGCACGGCGTTTGCCTTGATTGCGTTACCTTTTGCAATGAAACGGCATAAAAACCTGCGTTCGGGTATGCTCGCGGACGTGGAAAACGGCAGAAAATGCGAAATAGATTTTATCAACGGTGTCGTTTGTAAAGAGGGCAAAGAATTGGGCGTGGAAACGCCTCTTTGCGAAAAGATTGTAGAAATCGCGCACGGCATTGAAAACGGACTGTATGAAATTTCTCCCGCGAATTTAGATTTTATCATTTGAAAATAAGAAAAGGAAGTATAGAAAAATGGATTTAAACAAACTTGCTAACGCGTTAATTCCCGACGAAAACGTAAAACCGCTCGAATACTACGAAGAAAAATACCCCGAGCGCGACTTGCCCAAGGGAGCGCAGGTAACCCGCCTTGCCCCCAGCCCTACGGGCTTTATGCATTTGGGTAATTTATTCGTCGCGCTTGCGAACGAACGTATCGCGCACCAAAGCGGCGGCACGTTCTATCTTCGCATTGAGGACACGGACGAAAAACGTAAAGTTGAGGGCGCAGTGGAAGTCATTCACGCTTCGCTTAAATATTTCGGCGTGAATTTCGACGAGGGTGCGGATCTTTGCGGCGAATACGGACCGTATTATCAACGTCAGCGTGCGGAAATTTACCACGCTTACGCAAAAGAACTTATCAAAAAAGGCTTAGCGTATCCTTGTTTTTGCACGGAAGAAGAAATGGAAGAGATTCGGAATCAGCAAACGGAAAATAAGCTTCTTCCCGGTTACTACGGCGAATTCGCGAAATGTAGAAATCTTTCAGAAGAAGAAATTTACGACAATTTGAAAGCGGGCAAGCCTTACGTAATCCGTTTGAAATCGCAAGGCAACGTCGAAGTGAAACACACGTTCCGCGACGAAGTGAAAGGGGAAATCACGGTTACGGAGAATAATCAAGACGTAGTCATTTTGAAATCGGACGGAATTCCCACGTACCATTTTGCGCACGCAATCGACGATCATTTTATGCGCACGACGCTCGTTATTCGCGGCGAAGAATGGCTTTCGTCCTTGCCGATCCATATCGAGCTTTTCAAAGCGCTCGGTTTCCGTCTGCCTAAATACGGACACAACTGTTCTATTCAAAAACAGGACGGCGAAACGCGCAGAAAACTTTCCAAACGTAAAGATCCCGAAGCGTCGCTTACGTTCTATCGCGAACAGGGGTATCACCCGACGGCAGTTCGGACGTATATGATGACGCTTCTCAATTCCAACTTCGAAGAATGGCTTTTAAAATTCCCTGATAAACCGATTGAGGAATTTAAATATTCAATCGGTAAAATGGGCAAGAGCGGCGCGCTTTTCGACATTTTGAAATTAAACGACGTGTCGAAAACGATGATGGCAACGCTGAATGAAAATGAAATGTACGATTTCTTAAAATCGTGGGCGGAAGAATTTGGCACGGAAACGCAAAAAGCGTATTTTAACGACAAGGAATATATGCTCAAAGTGCTTGTTCTGTGTATGGGCGTAGGCGGCAAGAAGCGTAGAAAGGATTTCGTTTGCGCCAAGCAAGCGATGGAGAGTATTGCCTATTTCTTCGACGAAAGCTTCGCGCCTGCGTATGAATACCGCTTCGATCAAGAAACGGTGAAAAAGATACTTTCGTCGTTTGCGGAAATTTACGACGAAAAGGACGACAATTCCGCGTGGTTTGATAAGCTCAAAACGGTGGCGGGAAATTACGGTTTTGCAACGGATATGAAAGCGTATAAAGCCGATCCAACGGCGTTTGTAGGCAACGTTTCCGACGTTGCGGAAATGCTCCGAATCGGGGTGACAGGTCTTGCGAACACCCCCGATCTTTGGACGATTATGCAAATACTCGGCAAAGACAGAACGCTTAAAAGATTAGAAAAAGCGCTTCAATAGCTTTAAGAATGTTTAAAATTTTAAGCCCCGCCGAATATTGCAATTCGGCGGGGCTTAACGCGTATATTCGTGAAATGATTTAGAAATCCTGCTTTTCTGTATCGATTATGTTAGAAAGTTTTTCCATATAACTATTGGCGCGGCTACGTAAATCCGTGGGCAGTTTTCGGTAAAATTTTATAAGCTCATACTCTTCGGAAGAGAGTATATTTTCGTATTCTCCGTTGATAATAATATTCCCAAAATCGTCTTCTCTGCCCAATAAATAATCGGTACTGCATTCAAAGAAATTCGCATAGCGAATCAACGTATTTGCCGTTGGTTCGTTTTTTCCTATCTCGATCATAGAAATGCAAGCCTTGCTCACGTTCAATGCTTGTGCTAATTGTACCTGCGATAATCCCTTTTCTTTCCGTAAATATTTTGACTTCTCTGAAAAATCCATACTTTTTTCCCCTTTTTGTTTTCCCTATATAAAAAATTTTACCACAAAAATGCCCAAAATACTTGACAAGGCATAAAAGTGTGTGATATACTACTTGCATAGGCATAAAAATGCCTGCGCGGATTATAGTATTTACATTTTAGAATGCGTGCATACAAGGGAAAACAATTTTTTTGGAGGTCTTTTATGAAAAAGAGAATATCTATTTTAGCAACAGTGGCATTATGTATTACTGTGGGCAGTGTATACGCAACGTGGACGTATGCGCAAGAAGCAGCGAACGCTTTAACCGATGTTTCGATTAATAAAACATTAGAAAGCGAATCTCTTGTTGAAAAAGGTGACATTGAGCTTGTTGAAAACAAGTTGAATCTTATAGTGGATAAAAAAAGTGATAGTTATCAAGCAAAGTTAATCTGCGACGGCTATATTGAAGTTACATTTAAACCACATGATTTGGCAAGTGTTACAGAAATTAATTTACAGTATGAAATCACAGGCGATAATTTAGAGTATGAAGGAGCGAATATATTCAACTTACCTGCTAGTGCCGTACAAAGTAATGGAGCAGTAAAGACATGGAGAATAAACTGTGCGGATTTAGGTATTACGATGGGCAATATTACGCTTCCTACGTACGATGATTATAAAGCATTCAAAACGGCGTTTGAGGCTGTTTCTTTGAAAATCACGTTTAGTGAGGTGGCAGGGGCAACCGAGTAATGAAAAGAGAATAAGCACTATGACAGGGTACGAAAGTTATATATTTTTGCTTTGCTTATTAGTCTTTGTTGCTTTGACGAGTATACTTGCGGCCATGACGGCAGAGTTAAGTTGTGCTTCGATTCATTTAATAAGAAGTGGCGCGGAAGATGAAAAAATAGAGAAAAACTATAAAAAATCATTGTGTCGAAAAAAAACGAAAAGCAAGCTTTCGAAATGGATAACGGGTATTATCAGCGGTATAGCGATTTGTCTTTTCGCATTTTCCGTGTATGTAAACGTAATGGAAAATAAATTTACGAAAAGTGTTCCTGTTTTTCGCGTAGTAAAAACAGAGTCTATGTCAAATAGAAACAAGGAAAATAAGTATTTATATGAACATAATCTTACTAATCAGTTTTCGGCGTTTGATTTGATTATAACGCATAAAATTCCTGCCGAAAAGGATTTAGAATTATATGACGTAGTCGTTTACGAAATTGACGACATACTGCTTGTGCATCGTATTGTAGGGATTGAAGAACCCAACGAAAAACACCCGTCCGAGCGATATTTCCTTTTGCAAGGGGACGCCGTGGGCGCGCCAGACCGCTTTCCTGTGCTATACAAACAAATGAAAGGTATATACCGAGGGCAAAAACTTCCTTTTGTGGGAAGCTTTGTGCTATTTTTACAATCGCCTGCGGGGTATATGTGCATGGCGTTGATTATATTCGCCAACGTTGTTTTACCGATTATGGAGAAAAGAATCGACAAGGAAGAACAAAAGCGGCTTACCTTTTTATTGCGTTGTAAAAAAGACGTGAAAAAGCAAGAAAATAAGCAAGTTGTGGAAAACACTCCACCGTTAATTTTACCGCCTATCGTGTTTTATCCCGAGTATTATCCTATTCCAAATAAAGATTTCTTCCGGGGAAAAAAACCATGAAATGCGCCTTATTGAAATGTTTTTTACTGTCTATTGGGTTTGTAACATTGATTTTGAGCAATCAAGTATATTCCACTTGGTGTTATGCGCAACAAAAAGTGGGTGATATAACAAGTGCGCTTTCCGCTTCGTTGCAAGTGTTTGAGTACGCACCCGAAGAGGTTCTACCCGACGATGAGGAGGGTAAAAATCACGTTGCGTTGGTGGAGAGTTTGGTTGAGGGCGAAAACGGATTAAACAATCCCGATTCCTATTTGAATGAACAAATTAAAAGTCGTCAAAACGGCGGTTTCTTTAAGCCGAAGCGGGATACGTTAGGCAGTATGGGCGTAGACCAAGGCGACGAGCTTGAAAAGCTATTTTCCTTGGATTCAAAAAATTTATCGTTTTTAATTCAGTTTATCAACGATAATATGTATTACATTTTTACGACAGAAGTGGATTTGGGTACAAACGGCAATCCAAACTATACAATAGGAGAAGAATATATTTCGCCTGTTTATCGTACTGTTGTGGAAAGAATCGACGGTATATGGGTATCGCAAACCAGTGCCAAAGGATACGCATTATCCGCATATTACGAAGAAAGTAACGTGTTGGGCAACGTTACCAAAATACCCTCGTTTGCCCCCGATACGTGGACGGCGGGAACGCCGTAATGCACGTAAAAATACGCGCTTTAAGTGTAAAACTTTAAGCGCGTATTTTTCTAAAATAACATTATAGTCGTTAATTTTTCTAATCTAAAATATCTTTCATCTCGTACCTGCCTGCGCCTTTTCCGTGCAAGAACTTCGCCGCGCGGATCGCACCGACTGCGAAAACGCGCTTGGATCTCGCGCTGTGCGTGATCGTGATAATTTCGTCCTCGCCTGCGAACATCACTTCGTGTTCGCCTACGATCGTGCCGCCGCGAACGGCGTGCATTCCGATTTCTTTTTTATCGCGCGCGCCCACAATTCCGCTTCTTCCGTCCACGTAGGTTTTCTCTCCGTTAAACGCTTCGTTCACGCTATCTGCAAGCATTAAAGCCGTGCCGCTCGGCGCGTCTTTTTTTAAGTTGTGGTGTTTTTCAATAATTTCCACGTCGAAATTATCGCCCAAAACCTGTGCTGCCGCCTTGCAAAGGGCTTGCATTAAATTCACCCCCAAAGACAAATTCGCCGTTTTAAAAATTGCCGTTGATTTTGCGTATTCGTCGATCAAGGCAAGATCGGCAGGGGAGAAACCCGTTGAGGCGAGCACGATCCCAAGGTTATGGGATTTCGCATATTCTAAACGTTCGGCAACACCGTCTGCGGAAGAGAAGTCGATAATCACGTCCGCTTCTTCTTTCACGTCCGCAAAATTTTTATACACGGGAATACCGATTTCTTTCGGGTATAAGTCCACGCCGCAAACGGCTTCGGCTTCATTGTCATCTGCAAGCAACGATAATACGTTACCGCCCATTTTTCCGCAAGCACCGCAAAGTATAATTCTCGTTTTCATCACGCTTTTATCTCCAAACCGTACGTTTTCATTTCGGAAATCAGTTTTTCGCGGTTATTTTCTTCTATCACCGTAAGGGGAGCGCGGGGTACGCCCACGTTGTAGCCCAAAAGTCCTACGGCATCTTTCACGGGGATAGGATTGACTTCGATAAAGCAAGCGTTGGCAAGAGGCAAAAGTTTATCATTCAAAGCCGCCGCTTCTGCAAGCTTGTTTTCTTTAACGAGAGTGCAAAGCTTTTTCACGTCCGCGGGAACGATATTGGAAAGCACGGAAATCACACCCGCGCCGCCGCAAGCAAGGATCGGGAAATTGAGCGCGTCTTCGCCCGAATACACGTCGCATTTTTCACGCACTAAACGGAACGTTTCCATGGTTTTGCTCATATTTCCGCCCGCGTCCTTGATGCCTGCAATATTTGGAATATCTGCAATTTTCGCCATAGTGGCAGGTTGAATTTCTACGCCCGTGCGCCCAGGAACGTTATAAGCGATCACGGGGATAGACACCGCCGCACAGATCGCTTTATAATATTCTACAAGCCCGTTTTGCGTACATTTGTTGTAATAAGGGGTTACGGCAAGCAAGCCGTCCGCACCAAACTTTTCGGCGGCTTTTGCCGTCATCACCGCGTCCGCCGTGCAGTTACTTCCGCAACCGAAAATCACTTTGCATCTGCCGTTCACCGTTTTCACGGCGTAGTCCATAAGTACGTGTTCTTCCTCAAACGTCATAGTGGACGGTTCGCCCGTCGTACCGAGAAACACGATCGCGTCCGTTCCGCCCGCAATTTGGCGTTCGATGAGCTCGCCGAGCACCGCGTAATTCACGCCCGTTTCGTCAAAGGGGGTAATGAGTGCGGTTGCGCTACCGTTAAAAAATCCTTTCATATCGTTAATATATTCTCCTTATCATTAAATTGTTAATCGAAATAACCTTTCGCCGCGAGAAGTTCTGCAAGGAGCACCGCGCCGCCTGCCGCTCCGCGCAGGGTATTGTGGGAAAGCCCCACGAATTTATAATCGAAGAGAGTATCCTCACGCAGTCTGCCCACGCTCACGCTCATACCGTTCCCTTCCATTCTGTCGAGCTTCGCTTGGGGACGGTTGTCTTCTTCGAAATAGCGAATAAATTGATCGGGCGCAGAGGGCAACGAAAGCGTTTGCGGTTCGGCTTTGAAATTTGCCCAAGCCTTTAAAATTTCTTCCTTTGTCGGTTTCGTTTTAAATTTTACGAACACAGCCGCCGTATGTCCGTCGGAAACGGGCACACGCAAGCATTGCGCCGTGATCACGGGGGAGGCCGCATTCACGATCTCGCCGTTTTCAATAGAGCCCCAAATTTTAAGCGGCTCTTGTTCGCTTTTTTCCTCTTCGCCGCCGATATAGGGGATAATGTTATCAAGAATTTCAGGCATTGTTTTAAACGTTTTCCCCGCGCCCGAGATCGCCTGATAGGTGCACACCGCCGCGTGCTCAATACCAAACGCTTTCAAGGGGTGCAAAAGCGGTACGTACGATTGAAGAGAGCAGTTTGATTTTACGGCAATAAAACCGCGCTTCGTGCCGAGGCGTTTTTTCTGCGATTCAATCACTTGGATGTGCTCCGCATTGATTTCGGGAATTACCATAGGCACGTCGGGGGTGAAGCGGTGCGCCGAGTTGTTGGAAACCACGGGCACTTCCTTTTTTGCGTACGTTTCTTCAAGGGCTTTTATTTGTTCTTTATCCATATTCACCGCGCAGAACACGAAATCAACTTTTTTTGCGAGTTCGTCAATATCCGCTTCCGCGTCTAAAACCGTCATATCGCGGTATTTTTCAGGGATAGGGGTTTCAAACGCCCATTTGTTGCCCACGGCTTCAAGATAGCTTTTACCTGCGGAACGCGCGGACGCTGCAAGTGCGACCACGTTAAACCAAGGGTGATTTTCGAGCAGGAGCATAAACCGTTGTCCGACCATACCCGTTGCGCCGATAACGCCTACGTTAAATTTTTTCATAATATAAATCTCCTTTTGGATAAAAATTAAAACAATGTAAAAGGGCGGGAAACCGTCCCGCCCGAAGATAACAAAGTTACGTATCCGAATGCCCAAAAAAAAGGGTAATTCCAGATAAATAGCACATCACGTGGCGCGACAGTCATACGGGTATTCTCCCGTATGCCCAGCGTGGAACGGACGGTTTTCACGCTTCGGCGGGGATACCCTTTCCCAAATCGCCGCGCGCTCCGTCGTTTCGTCCGAAAACCGTGCGCGGCAGGTACTGATGTTCACCCGCTCCTCTATTTAACAATTTTATTTTATCATATTCGTAAACAAAAGTCAAGATTTTTACTGTATTTTTTTGCTTGTGCGCAGATTTTTTTGAAATAATTCGAAATTTTCTTGAAAATCCCTTGAAATAATCACGATTTTGTAGTAAAATAGAAAGAGTGAACGCGAGGTAAACGCCGTTGCGTCTAAAAAAGATAAGTAAAATGGAGTTTTGATATATGGCACAACAAAAGAAAAGCCTAATCACACGCCTTATCGAAGGCAAGGAAAAAAGCGAGGAGTATGCAAGAAGTACGCTTCCCACCAACCGTTGGCAGTTGTTTTGGGATATATTCAAGGGTAATTTCGGGAAGATCGTAAAAGTCAATCTGCTCACGCTTATTTTCTTCGTGCCCCTCGTTGCCGTGATTCTTTTTTATACGATGCTCGTGGAAAGTAACGGGATTATTTGGCCTTTCGGGGCAAATCTCGGGGTTGGGTATCCCGCCGCACCTATGCAACAGGGCATTGCCGAGTTGTTAGCCATACAAAACAGCTTCGTGTTATACGCGGGGTTGATCTTGACGGGCTTTATCGCAGCCGTTGGGCTTTCAGGCGGTATGTACGTCGTTAGAAATATGGTTTGGACGGAGGGTATTTTCGTAACCAACGATTTTTGGCGCGGCATAAAACTTAATTATAAAAACGCCTTGCAAACGATGCTGGTGTTTACGATCACTCTGCTGTTGACGGGAACGATGATTCAATTTGCCGAATTTTCTATCGTCGTGGAGGAGCTTACGGGTTTTCAACTCGTGATTATGCGGATTTCGCAAGGTACGAGCTACGTTCTGATTGCTCTCGTTGCGATGATGTGCTTTTGGATGATTGCGCTTGGCGTAAATTATAAATTCAAATTTACGTCTATGGTGCGTAATGCGTTCTTGCTTACGATTGCAACCATACCGCAAACGATTTTCTTCGGCGCGCTTGCGTTGCTTCCTTTCGTTTGCTTCTTGATCGGCGGTTCGTTGTTTATCACGATCGGCGTAGTGCTCGTGATCCTGTTTGGGCTCTCCTACGCACTTCTCGTTTGGCTCGATTTTGCACAATGGATATTTGATAAATATCTCAATCCCAAAATCCAAGGTGCGAAAGTGGGTAGAGGTATTTATAATCGGGACGGTTCTTCGCCGATTACGAGTAGCGATAGCGGCGCGGCAATCGAATATCAAAAAGCGCTGTTGGCACACGGTAAATCTCGCTTAATCGCCCGTCCGATCAAGCCGATCGACGATTCCTTGCAAGTATACGAGCTTCCCGGTACATTTACGCGTGAGGATTTGAAACGTCTTCGCGAAAGCAAACAAAATATCGCCGAAGATACGGAGAAATACGCGGAAGAGCACAAGAACGATTTGCGTTACGTGGAATATAATAAGCAATTTGAAGAGCGCGAAAAGGCACTTCAAGACGAAGTGGACGCTAAAGGTAGAAAGAAGAAGCGTAAACCTCCAAAGCTTTTAGGTGAGTGAAAACTATGGAAAGACAAACGGCATACGTCAATCTTGCCAAGTGGTTTGAATATCTCAACGACGACTGCGGCTATGAAAATTGGTCGCAGTATTTAATTACGAAGCTGAGAAATTATCCCGTAAAAGCGGGACTAGACGTCGGTTGTGGCGGCGGTTGGTTTACGCGCGCATTTGCGCGGGCGGGGTATACCGTTACGGGCTTGGATAAATCTGCTGAAATGCTCGATTTTGCGCAAGCAAAGGCGATTGAAGAGGGGGTGCGCGGGGAATATATCCTCGGGGATATTGCCGCTATGAAATTACCCAAACGCTTCGACTTCGTAACGGCGATTAACGATTGTATCAATTATATTCCTAAAAATAAACTCTGTTCGGCGTTAAAAAATATTGGTGGCGCGCTTAAAAAAAGCGGGGTGTTTCTCTTCGATATAAGTTCACCGCGTAAATTTAACGAAAAGATTGCAAATACTGTTTGCGCCGATGATCGCGAGGAGGTAACCTATCTTGCTTTCAATCGCGTCCACGGCGACGAAGTAACGATGGACGTTACGCTGTTTACGAAAAGAGCAGACGGAGCGTTTGAGCGCGCGGACGAAACGCACGTGCAATATATTTATACAGAAGAGGAAATTGCGCTTGCGTTAGAGAAAAGCGGTTTTTTGCTTTTACAAACGGAGGGGCATTTAGGAGAAGATAAAACGCAAAGCGATAGGCTTTGTTTTTTGGCGGTGAAGAAGTGAAAGAAATTAAAAATACGCTTCGGACGCTCGTATTCGACGGGCAGGTTTCTTTAACGCTCGCCGATACGACCGAAACGGTAAAAGAAGCAGAAAAATTGCATAAGCTTTCCCCCGCTTCAACGGTAGTGCTTGGCAAAGCACTTTCGGCAATGACGTTTGCAAGCGCTTGTTTAAAGGAAACAACGGGTGAAATTTCTCTGTCGCTCCAATGTGACGGCGCGGTAGGAAGTATCGGGGTTTCGGGCAATCGCGCACTGCGGCTTCGCGGATATATCGATAACACGCAAATCGAGGAGGGTGGAGCGGAGCTTTTGGGGAACGGCTCGCTTACGATTATTCGCGACGACGGCTATAACCGTCCGTTCGTAGGCGCGTGTGCCCTTCCGAATGGGGGTGTAGACGAAGCGTTCGAGGAATATTATCGGATCAGCGAACAGCTTCCTACCTATTTAAAAACTACGGTAGAATTGAACGAAAAGGGCGAGTGTGCGTTTGCAGGCGTAGCCGTTTTGCAACCGCTTCCCTTTGCGAGCGAACAAACGCTTGAAAAGGTTAAAAATACGCCGCTATATAAGCTGATAGCAGAGATAAAAACTTTGGGGGTAGAGGGCGCGGCAAAGTCGTGGTTTTCTCCCGATGAAAGCGTTTGGGATTTGCGGAAAGCGGTTTATAAATGTAATTGCTCGAAAGGCTATTTAACGCGGGTGCTCGTACCTTTGGGGGAGGAAGAGCTTCGCCGTATCGTACGCGAGGACGGCGCGGTGAAAATTCATTGCCATTATTGTAATAGCGATTACGAATTTACGGATAAAGACGTGGACGGAATTTTTAAAAAATGAGAAAGAAAGGTAAAGTGGAAAAAATTGATTACGATATAGACCGTCTCGGGTTTATGGCGGATAAATATTACAACGAGGGTAAATTTTTGTCCGCGTTACGCTTTGCTTACCGTCAATACGAGCTCTGCGGCGGCGACGGCGATATTTTCACCCGCCTTGCGGATATTTACGAGGGTATGGGCTTGCACGCTTCCGCGATCAACTGGCTATATAAATATATGGACGTTGGTGAGGAACAGGATTTTCCTGAAATTTTCGAAAGCCTTGCGGTGAATTATTTGAATATGGGACAGGAAAATTGTTCTGCGTATTATTATAATCGCCTGATCGACGTGGACGAATCCTTGCCGATAGAGGCAAAACAGGACATATTAGACGTTTTTTCCAAGCCGAAAAACGCGGGCTTCCGTTTCGTGTACCCGCCCGAAGCGGCAGATTATTCCAAAGAACTTGACGCGGGCTCGCGTGCGCTCAAAGCGGGGGATTGTAAACGCGCGGTGGAGATGTTTAGGCAAATCGAAAAGGGCTCGAAGCAATACGCGCAAGCCAAAGAAATGCAGGCGGTGGCGCACCTGCTCGCAGGGGAAGAGGACGAGGCGGAACGGATATGCTTGGAACTTTTGGAAACGAAGCCAGAGGATACTCGCGCGCTTGCTACGCTTTCCGCGGTATATTTGGAACAGGAAAAAAAGGAAGAAAGCCAAAAAATCGCTTTAAAGCTTTACGAATCCAAACAGGACAATTCAGACGATTTATATAAAGTGGCAACGGTGTGTTGCGAAAACGGTTTACACGAACAGGCGTTTGAAAAATTTTGCGAGCTGGAAAAGCTTTTGCCTTTTGACGGGCGAATGTTATATTTTAAAGCCGTAGCCGCGTATAAATGCGGGAAATTAGAGGAATCGGAAAAAGCGTTCGACGTTCTTTGTGGCGTATATCCCGACGCAGAGGTGGCGAAATATTATTTGCGTGCGCTTCGGCGGCGGGAAGTGGGAGAAACGCTTAACGAAGCGGACGCGCCCGATTATTTATATCACTTGCCGAAAGCAGAGCGGGAAAGCCGTTGTCGTTCGCTGTTGCAGATCGGCAGTTGTCCCAAGGACGAAGCACAACTGTTTGGTTTGATTGCCTTGCACGACGGATATTTCCGTTGGTGTTTCGACGAAATGGACGGGGCTGATCACGATTTGCAATATTTAGGGATTGTTACCGCCGTGCACGTGCGGGCAGACGATTTTTTGCGCGACGTATTGCTCGATTGTGAAGTGGTTGACGTGTTAAAAGTGGAAACGCTTCGGCTTTTATACGAGCGTAACGAGGATATGAACTTGGGGCTGGTATTGAGTCATATTTACCGCCGCTTACGTTTGCGTAAAATAAAAATCGGTAGAAAAAAGCGCAAACGCTTTCTCGCGGGCTATGCAAAAATCGCCTCCCGCTTCGTTGCGGTACACTTCGGCTATTCCGAAACGATGAAAAACGCGGCGGAAAATCTATACGCCGCACTTGAAGAGAGGGAGAAGCTTGATTTGATTGAAAAGGAAGACGACGTAGCTTGCGCGATCTATCTGCTTTCCCGCTTCAAAGAGCTTGGAAACGATCTCGTTGCGGTGGCGAAAGCGTTCGATGCAAACGTGGAAAGGGTAGCGGAGCTTAAAGAAATTGCGATAGACAGATACGAAGCGGTTAGAGGAGAATAACGAATGAAACTTATAGATTTTGACGGGCTGTTCGACGAGAAGCTCGCACAGTTTATGGAAGAAAATAAAAACAAATACACCGAAAAGCAATGGGAGGATATTATCCCCAAGCTGTATAAGAAATTCGGGGATACGTTTGTTGCGAAGGTGAAATGCACGCCCAAGGAATATTACGCGAAAATGACGGAAGCGGAGCTTGTAGAAACGCTTCGTGCGCATTTGCGCGAGGACGTACCCGTGCCCGAATTCTTGTGCACAGAGATCGAAAGTCGAGGGGAAGTGGAAACCCTCGCGCCTATGCTTTTCGACGAGGATGAAGCGGCAGTTTCCTATGCGATCAATTTAATCGGGGACGATCCTAATGCCTACGACGCATATTTCACGATCCTGGAAAGGAATTTATCCACCGAGGACGTGCGTAGCGATCTTGCCGATATTTTCAAATTACACGCGGACGAGGTGAAAACGCGTGCTTTTGAAAATTTACAAAAGGGCGTAGCGGAAGAATATATGCTGGAAATCCTCTCACGTGTAAAGGAAAAGGAGGATCGAATCTTCGAGGCGTTATTATCGGCGTTTTTAAGCGGCGAAAACGTGCCTATGCGCGCAAGTTATTTGGCGGCGTATAACGACGAACGCGCGCTTTCGTATCTACTCAAAAAAATAGAGGATAGGACGATCGGCTTCGTGGAGTTTCAAGAGCTTAAATACGCGATCGAAGCACTTGGCGGGGAATACGACGAGCCCCGTGATTTTACGGACGATAAAGATTATCTCGCCGTCGAGGCGGCGGCTTCGAAAAGTTCGAAAACGAGCGAGGGCGAGTTTAGAAGTTGAAAAAATTCTTCTTAGTCTTACATAAACGGCAATTTCTCCGCATATAGTAAACCGTAAGGTTTGCCAGCGGAGATTTTTTTATACCACACTTCGCGCAATCACGATGGGAGGTCGTTGATGGAAAATTACAACGTATATCAAGACATTGCAAATCGCACGGGCGGGGATATTTACATAGGCGTGGTTGGTCCCGTGCGTACGGGGAAATCGACGTTTATTCGGCGTTTTATGGAAACGCTTGTAATCCCCGTTGCGGCTGAAAACGAACGCGCGGTCATGACGGACGAATTACCGCAAGCGGGTTCGGGGCGCACGATTATGACGACGGAGCCGAAATTCGTGCCCGCCAAAGCCGTGAAAATCAGCGTTGCCGAGGGGGCGGAAGCCTCCGTGCGGCTCGTCGATTGCGTAGGCTACGCCGTAGAGGGTGCGAGCGGCTTTGAGGAAGAGGGCACGCCACGGCTTGTGAAAACGCCTTGGCAGGAAACGCCTATGCCCTTTGAGCGGGCAGCGGCGATTGGCACCGAAAAGGTGATTCGCGATCATTCTACGATCGGCGTTCTAATGACCACGGACGGAAGTATCGCAGAGATAGAAAGAAGCGGATATATTGCCGCAGAGGAGCGCGCGGTGAAAGAGCTAAAAGCCCTTGGAAAACCGTTCGTGATCGTGTTGAATTGTCGAGATCCGCTCTCCTCGGCCGCGCTCAAAACGTCGCTTGAAGAAAAATACGAAGCACCCGTGGTCGCGTTGAATGCGGAAAATATGGGCGAAGCGGAGATTATAGAAGTGCTCAAAACCGCGCTTTTTGAATTCCCTGCCTCACGTATCGACGTGAATATACCTCAATGGGTGCAGTCGTTCCCTGAAACGCACGCGACGGTTGCTTCGGTGCTTGCGGCATTGAAAAAAAACACGGCAAAAATCGCAAAAATGCGCGATTGCTTTGCGCTGGAAAGTTTGTTCGAGACAGACGACGATTTTGAAAACCCGATCGGTATTCGTATGGATTTAGGAAAAGGTAACGTAGAGATTACGATCGAAGCGAAGCCCGATCTGTTCTATCGCGTTTTGACGGGAGAAAGCGGCGAAAAAATCGAAAGTGATTTGGAGCTTATGCAATACGTCCGCTCGCTTGCACAGACGAAGAAAGAATACGATAAAGTGAAAGACGCGCTCAAAGAAGCGGAGAAAAACGGCTACGGAATCGTATACCCGACGGAAGCGGATTACGAGCTGGAAAAGCCGCGCCTCGTTAAAAAAGGCGGAACGTTCGGCGCGCAATTCCGCGCGAACGCTTCGAGTTATCATATCGTAAGAGTCAACGTTACGGGCGCGGTGAACACGATTATCGGTACGAAAGAGCAGGGCGAGGAATTTATATCAGCTACGCAGGAAGCGTACGAGGCGGGCGGAGAAGGCGTTTGGGAAACGAATATTTTCGGAAAGACCTTGCGTGATTTGGTGCAGGGTGAGCTTTCGGGGAAAGCGGGGACGATGCCAAACGAGTTGCGCCGAAAGATGCGCCGTACGATCACGAAGATTGTCAACGACGGAAAAAATAACGCGATCTGTTTCTTGTTTTAATTAGAATAAATTGATGAAAAATCGGGCATACTTTTTATAAAATTTCCTTGCGGAGGAATCAGGTAATGAGTAAAGCTTCGAAAAACAAAAACGGTAAAGTACCCAAGATCACGGAAGCGGAATACGCCGCCTATGTTTCAGCGCTCAAATCAACGGAAGAGGAGCAGACGCCTCGGGTGGATAAAACGCTCGTGCCGCCTATAACCGATCAAAAAAACGGAAATTAGTATAAAAGAAAGCCGCCGCGATTTTTCGCGGCGGTAAAACGTTTTAGCGTTTGTTTTTTTGGTGCTTGCGGTAATTTGCGGGAGAAAGATTTTCTTTCTTTTTAAAGATAAGACCGAAATAATTCGAGGAGGAAAATCCGCAAAGCTCGGAAATTTCGTTCACGCTCTTTTTTGTGTTCAAAAGAAGTTCTTTCGCTTTGGTGAGGCGTACGTTTAAAAGGAAATCAATCAAGGAACAATTCGTATACTTTTTGAAATTATAAATAAGCGTAGATCGTGCAACGAAAAAATTTTTAGCGAGCTCGTCCAGCGTTTGCTTCTGATCGTAATTTTCGTTGATATAGTCGATCACTTTTAAAATGAGCGGTGGTATACTGCTTTTCGTTTCCGTGTGCGGGGTTTGCCCCGCACTTTTTAATTGACTGACCGTAATCACGAAATAGGAAAAGAGGGTGTTGAGTATGTATTCGCCGTACTTTTGTCGCCGATCGACGTTTTCCAATAAGCTTAAAATATGTAAAAGCTCCGCAGCCTCCGTTGCCGTCGGCTTCATAATACAAAGTGCCTTTTTTTCAAGCGATTCTTTTTCGAAATCGTTTAAGTAATCGACGGATACGTTAAGATTATAGCGTTCGAACGCGCCGCCCTCCGTTTTATGCATCACGTGCGGGGGGATTGCGACGATTGCCGGCGCTTCCAATTTATATAAGGCGTTGGAAAGGAAAAAGGAACGACTACCTTTGCTTAAAAAATAAAATTCGTAATGGGGGTGGGAATGTAAATCGTGCATTGCCCACTCGCTTTGATGTACCCATTTTTCAATTTCGATAAAAGCCATAAAAACCTCTTTGATTTTAGAATATATATGTAATTTTAAAAAATCTTATCATTTTTTGTATTGAAAGTCAAGTAAATTTATGGTATTATAATAGTGTTAAATAAATAAACAGGAGATTTTTTTATGATTAAGGTAATGCAATACGGCGAAGGTAACTTTTTGCGCACGTTCGTGGACGCGTATTTCCATACGCTGAACGAAGAAGGAGGCGACTACGGCGTGTATATCGTTAAGCCGATTACGTTCGGTACACTCGAACGCTTTGAAAAGCAGAATAATCTTTACAATATCGTTTTGCGCGGCGTGGAAGAGGGGAAGCCCGTGGAAAAGGTACATAAAATCCGTTCGCTGCAAGCGGTGATTGATCCGTTTGCAGACAGTGAAGCGTATTATGCGCTTGCAAAAGACGAAGAGCTTAAAATTATCGTTTCGAACACGACGGAAGCGGGTATCTGCTATAACGAAGCGGACGAAATGAGTGATTTCGAAAAGATTACGTATCCCGCGAAACTTACGAAGTTTTTATACGAGAGATTCAACGCGGGGCTTGGAGGCGTATATCTTATGCCCGTAGAGCTTATTGATAACAACGCGGACGAACTGAAAAAGTGCGTCGATTTGTATATCAAGCTTTGGAATCTTCCCGAAGCGTTCAAAAAATGGAACGACGAGAACAATTTCTACTGCAACACGCTCGTAGATAGAATCGTATCGGGTTACCCTCGCGACGAGGAAACCAAAAAGCATTTGGAAGAGTTGATCGGAGAAAAAGACGAGCTCGTTTCGATTGGTGAACCGTTCGGGCTTTGGGCGGTAGAAAAGAAAGGGAATATCGCCGATTATATTCAAGAGGGCGTACACAATATCGAAGTCGTGCTCACGAATAATATCGGGTATTATAAAAAGAGAAAGGTGCGCGTTTTGAACGGTAGCCATACCAACCTCGTGCCCGCAGGGCTTATGCTTGGCGCGGAAACGGTATACGATTGTATGAACGATCAAAAGCTTTCTTCGTTCGTGAATAACGCGCTTAAAGAGGAAATCATTCCGTTCGTTTCCGACGATATTGCGGCAACGACGGCGTTTGCGGATAGTGTAAAGGAACGGTTTATGAATCCGTATCTGAATCATCAGCTTATCTCCATTTCCCTCAATTCCATTTCCAAATGGCGTGCTCGCGTTCTGCCGAGCTTTAAGGATTACGTCGCAAAATACGGCGTGCTTCCCAAATACCTCACGATCGGTTTCTCCTATCTTATGGCGCTTTATTCGAAGATCGAAAAGAACGGAGATAAATACGAGGTTGCGCTTGCAAACCGCACGGTGGAACTCAAAGACGATCAACCGTATCTCGATTATTTCGCGGCGAAAAAGTCCGTTTGTGAATTTATGGCAAACGAAAAAATTTGGGGCGAGGATTTAACGAAATACGCAGGCTTTGCCGACGCCGTGAATGCGAACGTGAAAGCTATTTTAAGCGGAGAGGTTTTGTTGTAAGGATAGCGTTATGAAAGAAACGGTTATTATTAACGAGAAAGATAACGTAGGGATTTCGCTCGCAGGTGCGGGCGAGATTCCCGCGGGGCATAAATTCGCGCTTCGCGATATTCCCAAGGGCGAATACGTGATAAAATACGGCGAAATTATCGGCAGAGCCACGTCGGATATAAAGAAAGGCGAATGGGTGCATACGCATAACGTAAAATCGCATTTAGACGAAAGCGTGGCGTACACCTACGATTATGCCGCCAACGAACCTGCGAAAACGAAAGCGACGTTCAAGGGCTTTAAGCGCGCGTGGGGTAGAGCGGGGATTCGCAACGAAATTTATATCATTCCCACCGTGGGTTGCGTGAATAATGCGTGTATGCGTCTTGCAAAGGAAGCACAAAAGCTTGTTTCGGGCAGTATCGACGGTATCTTTGCGCTTACGCACCAATTCGGTTGCTCGCAGCTTGGCGCAGATAACGAAAATATTAAAAAGCTTTTGTGTGCGGTTGCACTCAATCCCAACGCAAGCTTCGTGCTTTTCGTAGGGCTCGGCTGTGAAAATAACGGAATGGACGCTATCAAAGAATATCTCGCGCCGTTTGGACGGGATAATATTGAATATTTCAACTGCCAAGACGTAGAGGACGAGCACGCTTACGGTATGGCAATTTTGGAAAAATTCGCGGCAAAAGCAAAGGATTTCAAGCGCGAAGAAGTAGATTTTTCCGAACTTTGTATCGGGCTTAAATGTGGCGGAAGCGACGGGTATTCGGGCTTGACAGCAAACCCGCTCGTCGGTAAAATCACCGATCGAACGGTAGGTGCAGGCGGTAGCGCGATTTTAACGGAAGTACCTGAAATGTTCGGTGCGGAACAGCTGCTTATGAATAAATGCCGCACGCAAGAAGTGTTTGAAAAATATAAAAAGATGATCGAGGATTTCAAGGCGTATTACACGACGCAAGGCTTCCCCGTATACGAAAATCCCAGTCCTGGTAACAAAAAAGGAGGAATTACCACGCTTGAAGAAAAATCGCTCGGTTGCGTGGAAAAGGCGGGGAGCAGTAAAATTGTGGACGTTTTAGCCTACGGCGAGCTCGTAAAAGAGGTAGGCGTGTCCGCGCTCAACGCACCCGGAAACGATTTAATCGCGGCGACGGCTTTGGCTGCGAGCGGTTGTCAAATCGTGTTGTTTACGACGGGCAGAGGTACGCCGTTTTCAACGTTCGTGCCGACGATGAAAATTTCAACGAACTCGCGTATCGCGGCGCATAAAAACAACTGGATTGATTTCGACGCCTACTCAATGGACGAGGACGGGCTGTTCGATTTGCTCGTGAAAACGGCAAGTGGCGAATATACTTGTAAGAGCGAGGACGTTCGCGAAATTGCGTTCTATAAAACGGGTGTAACGCTTTAATTAAAGAAAAATTAAAAGGAGTATCAATTATGAGCTACGTAAAAGAAAACTTTTTGTTAACGAACGAAACGGCTGAAAAGCTGTATTTCACCTATGCAAAGGATATGCCGATTTTCGACTATCATTGCCACTTACCTGAAAAGCAAATTTTGGAAAACAAACCGTTTAACGACGTGTTTGAAATTTGGCTTGCGGGCGATCATTACAAATGGCGTTTGATGAGAAACTACGGCGTCAACGAAGAATATATCACGGGCAAATCGACGACGAATAAGGAAAAATTCGTAACCTATTGTCGCGTACTCGGTACGGCGTTTGGTAATCCCCTGTATCATTGGTCACAAGTGGAGCTTGAAGAATTTTTTAATTGCACGAAAGAAATCAACGAGGAAAATGCCGAAGCGATCTGGGACGAATGTAACGCGTATATTAAAGAAAACAACGTAACGCCGCAGAGCTTGATCGAGCGTTCGAACGTTTCTTGCGTGTTCACGACGAACGAAATTTTCGACGATCTTTCGACGTTTGTGGAAATCAAGAAAAAGGATTATAAATTCCAAGTGATCCCTGCGTTCCGCGCAGATAAGATTATGAATATCGACGCAAAAGGCTATCAGGGCTTTATTCAAAAGCTCGAAGCACTCACGGGAGAAATTAAAAATATCGACGCGCTTGAAACCGCGCTTGAAATGCGCCTTAACGAATTTATCAAGGTTGGCACGCGGGCAAGCGATATTGCCGTAGAAAGCGTATATCCCGTAGCGGATAAAGCGTCGGCGGATAAGGTGCTCAAAAAAGCGCTCAAAGGCAAGGAAATTAGCGAAAAAGACGCGCAAATTTTCAAAGGCTACTTGACGTATTTCCTGTTTAAGTTGTACGCAAAATACGATATTGCCACCGAGCTTCATATGGGTGCAATGCGTAATAACAACGGCGTTATGCTTGAAAAGCTTGGATTGGATACGGGCTTTGACAGCATTTCCGACGAAAACAGCATCAAATACGCTTCCCGCCTGTTCGATCGGCTGAATAATGAAAACGCGCTTCCTAAAACGATTTTGTTTAACCTCAATCCAAAAATGAACGCGGAAATTATGACCTTGATCGGTTGCTTCCAAAACGATAGCGCGAAAGGTAAAATGCAATACGGTCCCGCTTGGTGGTTCTTGGATAATAAGGTTGGTATGGAAAAGCACTTGGAAGACTTAACGGCAACGGGACATATCGGCGCGTTTATCGGTATGCTTACGGATAGCAGATCCCTTCTTTCCTATCCCCGTCATCACTATTTCAGACGTATTCTTTGCAATTATCTTGGCGGTATGATGGAAAAAGGTGAAATGACGCAAAACGAAGCGTTGGTTGGCGAAGTTGTTAAAGACGTATGTTACCGCAACGCGATCGCATATTTTAAACTTTAATCAAAAAATGGTCGAAAAACCGTAGATTTTTATCTTTACTTGTGTTATAATAGAAATGATTATGGATAAAAAAGATTTAATAAAGATATGGATTTGGGATATTCTCGTAGCTTCCTTTGCGGGGATTATCGTAGGGTTTGCTTATTATTTCTTTCAAAACAGTAACGGTTTTGCACCAGGCGGTGTCGGCGGTTTGGCAACGATCACGTATTATCTGTTGGGATATAACGTTTCGTGGGCGCTTTTGATGCTCGCGTTCAACATTCCTATATTCGTGCTCGTGAGTATTTTCGTCAATCGGCGTTTGGGCGTTATTTTAATCGTATATATGCTCGTGCAATCGTTCAGTACCGAAGTGTTCGAACTTTGCGGTTGGCTTCCGTATTGTAGGGCGTATAACGGCGACGATTTTGAAATCGTGTTTGCGTGTATCGCCACGGGCGTCATTTCAGGAATCGGGTTTTCGGTGATGCTTCGTCGTTTCGGTGCAAGCGGGGGCACGTACGCCATTTCCGCGCTCATAAAGCGTTGGAAGCCCGCAACGAACGTTGCCTACGTTTCCTTTTTATTGGATAGTAGCGTGGTGGGAATTGCGTTTTTCGTATACGGAATGAAAATTACGCCCGTCATTTGTACGCTCATAAACCTGTTCATTGCGAACGTGGTGGTGGATAATATGCTTTCGGGGCTTCGCAACGGTTATAAATTTGAAATTGTTACGGACAAGCCCGACGAGCTTTCGGCAGAGCTGATTGAAAGGCTCAAACACGGCGTCACGGAGATTCGGGTGCAGGGTATGTATTCGCACACGGAAAAATTTATGCTCGTTTGCATTATCCGTAAAAAGCAGGTGGGCGAGATGATGAAAATTATTCAGCGTTATCCAGGCACGTTTGCAAGCTTCGGACAGGTAAACGAAGTATTCGGTCGATTTAAAAGCGATAAAGAATTAAAAAACAAAAAATAAAAAACAAAAAATAAA
>JAGAOR010000038.1 GCA_017623605.1 Clostridia bacterium
AATAAAAGGAAAAAACGAGATTATTTTATAAATAAAATAACCCCGTTTTAAGATCTTCCGTTTTCGTTTGTTAATTTTCCACGCGAATCGCTGCTTGCACTTTTCCGATCCCCGAAGCGTTAATTTTCGCCATTGCCTTGCCAATACGGTTCTCCGTCGTTTTATGCGTGATGATCACGAGCGGCACGCGAAGCTTACCTTCGTCGTCCAGCTCTTTTTTTTGCGTAATCTGCGAAACCGCCACGAGCGAAATGCCGCATTTGCCGAAAATACCACTCACCGTTGCCAGCGTGCCTGCCTCGTCGTCTACTGCAAGCCGTACGTAATACGCGCTTTCAAAATCGGAAACAAATTTCACACAAGCTTCTGCCGTCGCGTTGTTTTTAAAGGTAGAATATTTGACATCTGAATGCGTCGCCGCATAGATCACGTCGCTCACCACCGCGCTCGCCGTGGGGAGAGCGCCCGCACCGCGACCATATAGCATAATATCGCCCACTGCGTCGCCTTTCAGATACACCGCGTTAAACGCGTCGTTTACGCTTGCAAGCGGATGTGCATCGGGTACGAACGTCGGATGTACCCGCGCCTCAATGCCTTGCGACGTGTTCTTACCGATCGCAAGGAGCTTTAACGTGTAGCCAAGCGATTTGCCGTAGGCAATGTCCTTGGCGTTGATCTTACTGATTCCCTCGCGGAAAATTTTGGTGTACGGTACTTTCGTGTGAAACGCAAGCGAAGATAAAATCGACAATTTATAAAGCGCGTCGAAGCCCTCTACGTCGTTCGTCGGATCGGCTTCGGCATAGCCGAGCTTTTGCGCGTCTTTCAGCGCGTCGGCATACTCTGCTCCCTCCTGCGTCATTTTTGTCAAAATATAATTGGTCGTACCGTTGATTATACCCATCATTTGCTGTACGCGGTTTGCCTGTACGCCGTCGAGTAGAGTGCGGATAATGGGCACACCGCCTACGCAACTCGCCTCATAATACATGCCGCAACCGGTGCGCTTTGCCACCCGCTCCAACTCGTGAGAATATTTACAGATCATTTCCTTGTTCGCCGTAACGACTGTCTTTCCCTCGCGAAGAGCTGCGAGCACGTAGTCCTTTGCCGCGCCAACGCCACCGATCGTTTCAATGACTATATCCACGTTCGGATTGGCAATCACCTCCGCGATATTGTCCGTTACGATCGCCTTGGGCAAGCCCTTTTCCATCGCTTTTTGCTTATCACGAACGAGTACCGCTTCCACCGTAATATCGACGTTTTGCGTTTTTTGATAATATTCGCGGTGCTCGGTGAGCGTTTGATACGTGCCGCCGCCGACTACACCCAAGCCTAAAATCGCCACGCCTACTTTCTTTATCATAACGTTACCTCCTTGCGCTTTTCACGCGTTCATCTCACACCTGCCCCCATCTTTTCTTATTTGTCTTCCGTTTCTTGATTGAGCTCGTAAAGATATTTTAAACCTTTGAGCGTCAACAACTTGTCTACCACGTCGATACATTCAATCTCCTTGGATATGACGTTGCTAAATCCTCCCGTTGCAATCGTTTTCACGTCTTGCGTTTTCAATTCTTTCTTGATCCGCTTCACGATATATTCCACAAGCCCCGCAAAGCCGAACACGATCCCCGCTTGCATATTCGTAACGGTATTTTTTGCGATAATGCTTTTGGGCGCTTCGATCTCCACGCGCGGCAACTTTGCCGTGCCGTTGACGAGCGAATCGAGCGAGCCTTTAATTCCAGGCGCGATTACGCCCCCGATAAATTCTTCGTTTTCGTTGATAATATTAAACGTAGTCGCCGTGCCGAAATCGATCACGATCATAGGCTTTTTCTCGCCGTATTGCACGAGTGCGGAAACGCAATTTACGATTCTGTCCGCGCCCACTTCCCGCGCGTTGTCGCAACGGATATTTAAACCCGATTTGAGCCCGGGCGCAATATGGAGAGGCTTGATCGCAAAATACACCTCGCACATCTTATCAAGCGTGTAATCAAGCGATGGCACGACGGAAGATACGATTCCTCCCGTTATATCTTTTGCCTTAATCCCTTTTATATCGAGCATACCGATAATTTGCTCGCCGTATTCGTCCGACGTGCGTTTAAAATCGGTTGATACACGGAAAGAAACTTTCAATTCGTCCTTTTCGTATACTGCGTATTTAATGTTTGTATTGCCTATATCTATACAAATAATCATTTTCTATTTCCTTTCGCGACGACTTGGATAACCCGTTGCAATGCGGGCGCAACGAGTAGATTGATTGCAAATTCAATGAAGAAATTAAACGTTACGAGCCCGACGAGAATGAATACGAGCACGTTTTGTCCTCCCGCCATTCCGTGAACGGAGTTCGTCATACAAAGGCAACCGATAATGAAAAGTGTCGTGTTGACGACGGGCACGAGTCCCGAAGCTAAAAGCAAAGCCGCGCGCTCGTTCTTTTTTGCGAGTAATTGATAAACGAGCCCCGCAACAAAACCTGCCGCCGTCGTTTTTACAATACAGGTGAACACCGTTACGATCGGATCGTTCGTCCAAATAAGCGTATAAAAAGGGACTGCCCCCATAATCACTTGTACGAGCACAACCACGCCGCAGGCGAATCCTAAAAACGCGCCGATCCACGCACCGAACACGATTGCACCGAGCACGATCGGTATCAAGGTGAAGTTAAGCTGCACTGCACCGATTGAAATCGTACCACCGAACGCCTGTAAAACGATCACGAGCGCAAGCAAAACCGCAACGCCCGTAAGCTCCTTTGCCGAAAAGACTTCTTTCCGTTTCATAAAATACCTCCATCGGGTTCTTTTACGAAGATACCCGTAGACAAAATATAAATTTATCCGTTTGTCATAGTAGAACCGCAACAGCGTGTTCTCTAACGAATATACATTATTATAGCGTATTTTTCTGTTTTTCGCAACAATATGAAATAGAATTTTTCGAATTTTTCCCGATTTTTTACACAAAAAAGCTTTCAAAGGGAATATGATGTAATAGAAAGACAAAACCGCAGGTTCATTCCGCTATATAAGCGTTTACATATCTCCTGCGGCGAAATACGGGAGGTTTTATATGAATTGTTGCTTAACGGGTAATTCTACCCTTTGGATTCTGATTGCTTTGCTTATCCTCGGCTCGAAGGACGGTTTCATCTGCTCGAACGTTTTAAGTGGCTGTGGATTGCCTATTATCATCGCGCTTTTGTTCTGCCTTTACAAGAACGGTACGCTCGCTTCGATTTTAACGCCGCCTTGCAACTGCTGCAACTGCTGCCGTTAATCTCTCTCCTTTTTCTACTTTTTCTCCTTTTTCTACTTTTTCTCCTTTGCTTGCATAAGCAAAAGACGGAGGTCGGTTTTTCCGATCTCCGTTTTTTATACGAAATAAGGCTTGCGCCTTGCGATATGTAAAACGCGATATGCCCTGTCGGGCGCGATATGCAACGCTTTGCGTTGCGTTGTGGTAATCATTCCGAAACGTCGCCATAGGCGACATATCGCATTAAAAATATATCGCAGCGAAGCTATATCGCGCGAGCGTTAGCGAGCATCTAACCCCAACAAGTAGGCTTGCAACGCTATAATCGTTTTCGCGTCCTTAATTTCGCCCTGCTTCAACATTTCTTTCACCTCGCCAAGCGGTATCCATTCCACGTCCAAAAATTCGTCCTCGTCGCGGTGCGCTTGCGTTTTCTCGCCACCGTGCGCCCGATAGATATAAATACGCTCGTTCGTATAGCCCGGCGTAGGATATGTTTCGTATAACAGCTCCAAGCGTTCCGCTTTCACGCCCGTTTCCTCCTCCAACTCCCGTGCGGCGGCTTCTTTTGGCGTTTCTCCCGCGTTCAATTTTCCCGCAGGTATTTCACACACGGTTTCCCCGTACGCATAGCGATACTGCTTTACGAAAAGAATTTTGCCCGCCTCTTCGTAAAGTACGCAAGCCCCGCCGCTATGCTCCACGATCTCCCGCTTACACGGCGCACCGTTTTCCAAAAGCGCGTCGTCTACGCGTAAATTTAAAATTTTGCCTCGGTATACGTAATTTTTTTTTATCGTTTTCTCTACGTGCATTGCCTTTGCTCCGTTAGTCATTATCGACAAGAAATTTTTTGTTTGGTATCATTATAGCACAAATTCAAAAAATAAGAAATATTTTTTTGTCAAATGCCTTGATTTTTTTTTGTTTTTTATGTATAATAAGAGCAGGATTGAATATTGGAGGTGAATTGAGAATATGAAATCAGTTAAAATTTCTTTGGAAATGGCGCAAAGAGTGAAAGAATTCGTGAATATCACGCAGAATTATTCTTTTGAAATTCTGCTTAAAAGCGGCAGATACGTCGTGGACGCTAAATCAATCCTCGGCATCTTCTCGCTCGATCTTTCTCAGCCCGTTACGGTGGAAGCTTATAGCGACGACTGCGACGATTTTATGAATAAATTGAAAAAATTCGAAGCGTAATCGGTTATCACGGTTTCGTCGGTAGTTTTTTCGAAGCCTTGAGGGAGGGAACGGCTCGTTTACATACTCCCCCTTTCAAACAAATGAAACAAACCGAAAACGGTCGCACGGAGTGTCTTTGCGGCTGTTTTCCCTTTCAGGGAAAAAGGAGTTACGAATGCAAATTCAGGGAGAAACGTCAGTCAATAAACTCATCGTTTTATTCGTGTTTGATAAAATGGAAAGTCCCCTTTCCGAACGTACCGTTTTAGAAATGTGTACGGCGGTGAACGGTTGGTTGAATTATATGGACTGCAAGGAATTATTGCCCCGCCTTTTGGAGGACGGGTTCATTTGTCGCATTTCCTCTCCCGAAGAAGAACCCCTTTACACCATTACGAGCGACGGCAGAGAAAGCCTGAACAATTTTTATATCAATATCCCCAAGAGTATGCGCAACGAGATTTCCGCGTTTATCAAGAAAAACAGCGGCAAGCTTCGCAATCGGCAGGAATGTAAATCCGATTATTATCAGAACGTGGACGGCACGTATACTGTGTTCGTGAAAATTCTCGCGCCCGTACAGCCTATGCTCGAACTCAAATTCGTCGTTCCTGATAAAAAAACGGCGCAAAATATCTATAAGAATTGGGAAAGAAAGGCTTCCGATTTATATTCGGCAATCTACGACACGCTCGTCGATTGATTATTAAAAAAATATACTGTGAGGTTTTTATATTATGTTTACTTATTCAACAAAAGGAACTTGTTCCAGACAAATTTTATTCGACGTGGATGCAGACAATAAAATGCATAACGTCCGTTTTATCGGCGGCTGTGGCGGCAACCTGCAAGGAATCGCACGGCTCGTAGAAGGCAAAGACATTGACGAAATCGCTTCCCTGCTTGCAGGAATCCGTTGCAAGGGAAACACGTCCTGCCCCGATCAGCTTTCCAAGGCAATCGCCGAATACAAGGCAAGCAAAGAAATGAAAAAAGAGCAGTAAGTTCATATCTGCCCTATCGAAATGAAAGCGCGACTGTTTTATTTTTATACAGTCGCGCTTTTTATTTTTTATAAAGCTTCCAAAATTTGATTCTTTATATCCGTCATACCCTCTTTATTGGGGTGTCCTGCTTGCTTATGCACGTTGCTCAATGCAATCACGCTCGCTCCGAAATGCTCACCTATGCATTTGATTCCCTCCACAAGCTCTGCTTTGAGATTGGTATTTACAACCAAAAAGATTTTTGCATTCGGCGCGGCTTGGCGCAATGTTTTAATCGCATAGCCGAACGCGGGAAGCACTTGCTTTAAATCGCCTTCCGTAAAATCGGAAAACTGCGTTGTCCCGATTGGAGCATCGGTCCAATTATCGTTCGTGCCGCCGAAAAAGATCACCGTATCAATGGTGTTTTGCTTAAAAAAATCTCTCTCGATCAACTTATCCAAGCGATACACGAAAGACGTATGCGGAATTTGCGGACGTTCAGTATTGCAAACGGTTGCCCCCGAATAACTTTCGTTGAGTACAAGCGTTCCGTCCACCTCTTTAAGTAGTTTTCGCCACCACGTATCTTCCACTTCGGCAACGTCGGTGTTTTCGTGTCCTCCGGATTTATACCAAACGCCATTCCCCTCGGGATTATATCCCTCGAACGTGGAATAGCTATCGCCTAAAATTAAAAGATTGCCTATGCTTTTCATCTATACCCTCAATTAGTGTCTAAAATGTCTATCACCCACGAAAATCATAGCAATGCCCGCCGCGTTGCACGCGTCGATCGAAAGCTGATCGCGAAGACTTCCGCCCGGTTGAATGATCGCCGTGATCCCTGCTTTGACGCACTCTTCCACGCAATCGGGGAACGGGAAGAATGCGTCGCTCGCCATAACCGAGCCTTTCGCCTTATCTCCTGCGTGTGCGATCGCCTGTTGCGCCGCCCAAATACGGTTGGTTTGCCCCATACCGATACCCGTCGTTCTATCTTTTAAACCGATTACGATTGCGTTCGATTTCGTATATTTTACCACTTTCCAGTTGAAAAGCAACGCCGCCATTTCTTCTTCCGTCGGCGCGCGGTCGGTTACTACTTTCACGTTCTCTTCTTTGAAAAGCGTTTCGTCGTAGTCTTGAATAAGTAAGCCACCGTACACTTTTTTCATATCGTACGCGCTCTTTTCTCTTCTTTCGCGAATATCGGGAAGCTCCAAAAGGCGAATATTTTTCTTCGTCGTTAAAATATCCAGCGCCTCTTTCGTGAAGCCCTCCGCAATTACGATCTCGATAAAGATCTTATTGATCTCGTTTGCCGTTGCCGCATCTACTACGCGATTGATCGCCAAAATGCCGCCGAACACGGACACGGGATCGCTTTCATACGCTTTGATATAAGCCTCGTGCACCGTTTCGCCCACGCCTACTCCGCAAGGATTCGCGTGCTTGCTCGCCACCACGCAGGGCTCGTCAAATTCTTTCACAAGCTCCAACGCGCCGTTCGCATCGTTAATATTATTATAGGAAAGTTCCTTACCCCAAAGCTGTTTCGCCTTGGAAAGCGAGCCCGCACGGACAAATTCTTCGCTATAATACGAAGCGCCTTGGTGGGGATTTTCGCCGTAGCGCATATCTTGCGCCTTTTCATATGCGAACGTAATACTATCCGGATAACGAATGTCGAGCTGCTCGGCAAGATAGTTGGAAATCATACTGTCGTATACCGCCGTATGCGCGAATACTTTATATTGCAAATATTTCTTGGTGTCGAGGGTAATTTCGCCCGCTTCGAGCTCGGAAAGTACGCGCTCGTAGTCTTTGGGATCAACGACGACTGCCACGTCTTGATAATTTTTCGCCGCCGCGCGAATCATCGTAGGTCCGCCGATGTCGATATTTTCCACCGCGTCCGCAAAGCTCACGCCAGGCTTGGAGATCGTCGCCTTGAACGGATATAAATTCACTGCCACTACGTCGATTGTGTTGATATTCAGCTTTTCAAGCTGTTCCATATGCTCGGGGTTGGAACGCATAGCAAGCAGACCTGCGTGCACGATCGGGTGCAAGGTTTTCACTCTGCCGTCCAAGCATTCAGGGAAACCCGTAAGTTCGCTAATCCCGATCACGGGAAGCCCCGCGTCCTTTAACGCTTTCGCCGTGCCGCCCGTCGAAATGATTTCAAAATCACAAGCGATCAGGCGTTTACAAAATTCTACGATACCCGTTTTATCGGATACACTAACGAGTGCTCTTTTTTTCATAATATTATGTACCTCTGTTATTTTTTTCTAATCTTTGGGAAAAACTATGGATATGATTATTTTATATATCCTTTTGATCGCGTATATCGCCGCTATCAATTTTTATGCGTTTTTGTTAGTAAAAACGCTCGCCGCAAAAGAACGGGAAGCGGAAGTAAACCGCCAAGCCGCACCGCTTTTAGAACATTCGCAAAACGCGCAATCGCAAAGTACGCCGCCACAAAAATTTATCGGTAAGCTTTGCATTACGGGCGCGCTCGGCGGAGCGATCACAATATACGTTTGTATGTTTTTATTTAAATTTCGCCGCTCCGATCTGTTGCTTATGGTGCTTATGCCCATTTTAGGCGTCTTGAACGTATATTTATGGGTAATTTTATTCCGTTCGGGCTTCACGTTTTTCATCGTACGTTAGCTACTATATTATAATGGCATAATTATTATAGCACTTTTTTTGAAAATAGGGAAATAAATCAAAGCAATATACGAAATTTTTACGAATTGAGTGAAAAAATCACATTTTTTTGATAATTTTTATAAAAAACAAAAAATATTGAAATTTTTGAGATTTTTTTGAAAAAAGCGGCGAAAATGATTTGACAATTTTTTGGAATAGTGCTATTATATACAGGCGTTGTCGATACGGCGCGGAAGTGTGATAAATGCGGGTGTAGTTCAATGGTAGAATTCCAGCCTTCCAAGCTGGCCGCGTGGGTCCGATTCCCATCACCCGCTCCACTCGCTTTTTTGC
>JAGAOR010000008.1 GCA_017623605.1 Clostridia bacterium
AATAAAAAACAATAGAAGAGGTATGATATTATGGACAAACTTATTCCCGTAGTGGTTATCAAAGAACTTAGCGAAACGGACAAAATCCTGACGGCTTTGAAAAAGAGCGGAATCAATTGCGCGGAGATCACGTTCCGCACGGCTTGTGCCGCGGAAGCGATTGAATATGCGTGCAAGAACTATCCCGATATGAACGTCGGTGCAGGTACGGTTATCAATGCCGAACAATGCGAAAAGGCGCTCTCGGTTGGTGCGAAATTTATCGTTTCTCCCGGTCTTTCTCCTGCCGTGGCGAAGATTTGTAAGGAACGTGGCGTGCCCTATTATCCCGGTTGCGTAACGCCTACGGAAATTATGCAAGCGTTAGAGCTTGGTATCACGATCGTTAAATTCTTCCCTGCAAACGTTTACGGTGGCTTGAAGGCAATGAAAGCATTGGCAGGACCTTTCCCTCAAATCAAATTCATTCCCACGGGCGGCGTGAACCGCGACAATTTAGACGAATTCCTTGCTTGGGAAAAAATCTATGCAGTCGGCGGCTCGTTTATGGTCGAGGAAGCCTTAAATGCGAACAAGTAAAAAAGCAATTTTGGAGGAGCTGAAAGGCTATCTGTTTATGTTGATCGCTTGTGTCGCCTACGGCACGAGTACGAGCTTGTTTCTTGCGGATAACGGCATCATAGCAGGTGGCGTAACGGGACTTTCGGTTCTCATCAACTACTTAAACCCTAACCTGTTAATCGGTATGGTATCCATTGCGATCAATTTGCCCATTCTCTTGTTGGGATTGAAGTTTCAGGGTTGGAAGTTTATTTTGCGTTGTTTGATTACGGTTGCAACGCACGGTGTGGTTACGGACATTATAGGCGCGTTGTTTCCCGAGCCGCTCACGACCGACGGCGTTTTGGCGTCGCTCTACGGCGGTATTTGTCAGGGAATAGGGATCGGGCTTTTCGTCCGGTATCAGTTTTCCAGCGGTGGTACAGAGCTTCTCGGCAGAGTACTTTCTCGTTTCATTAAAGGGTTAAATATTCCCGTTTGCGTGGGGATTTTAGACGGGATGATCGTCGTGCTCGGTGCAATATTAACGCAAAATCCCGCGAATATGCTATACGCACTTATCGTGGTATTCGTTAGCACGAAAGTATCGGAAATGGTTTTGGTGGGGCTTGAAAAATCCAAGCTTTGTATCATTATCACGGATAAAGGCGAAGAGATTTCCAAAATGCTCGTAGAAAAGAGCCCTCGTGGCGTTACGATGTTAGACGGAACGGGTATGTATACGAATAAAGAACACGCGGTACTTCTCACGTGTGTAAAAAATCAACAACTTACCCAGCTCAAACAAATCGTCAAATCAATCGACGAGCACGCCTTTATCATTATCAACGAATCGGTAGAGGTTCGTGGACAAGGTTTCAAATCGCTTAATCAAAGCGACGAATAACATACTTAAAAATAATAAAGTGAGGTATAAAAACAATGAAAAAAGTAGTAACGTTCGGTGAATTGATGTTAAGACTTCAACCCGAAAATTATCTGCGTTTCGTACAAAGTGATAAATATGAAGCGTTGTACGGCGGCGCGGAAGCAAACGTATCGGTGTCCTTGGCGAACTACGGCGTAGACGTAGCGTTCGTTACCAAGCTGCCCACGCACGAAATCGGTCAAGCGGCGGTAAATTCGCTTCGTAAATTCGGCGTAGACACGAGCAAAATCGTTCGTGGTGGCGACAGAGTTGGTATTTACTATTGCGAAAAGGGCGCAAGCCAAAGACCTTCCAAGGTTATTTACGATAGAGCGTACAGCGCGATCGCGATGGCCAAGAAAGAGGATTTCGATTGGGCAAGCATTTTTGAGGGCGTAGAATGGTTCCATTTCACGGGAATCACGCCCGCTTTGAGCGATGAAATGGCGAATATCACGATTGAAGCTTGTAAAGCGGCGAAAGAAAGAAATATCACGATCTCCTGCGATCTCAACTTCCGTAAGAAACTTTGGAGCAAGGAAAAAGCAGGTCAGGTTATGGGCGAGGTTTGCAAATACGTAGATTACTGTATCGCAAACGAAGAGGACGCAAAGGACGTGTTCGGTATCGAAGCGGATAACAGCGATATTTACGGTGGCAAGCTTGATAGAAACGGATATATCTCCGTCGCGAAGAAGCTCACGGACAGATTTAATTTCAAAGGCGTTGCAATCACGCTTCGTGAGAGTAAGAGCGCGAACGATAACGATTGGTCGGGTATGCTTTACACGAACGGCGAAGCTTGCTTCTCCAAGAAATATTCTATGCATATCGTAGACCGCGTAGGCGGTGGCGATAGCTTTGGCGGTGGCTTGATCTATTCGCTTGTAAACGGATACGAGCCTCAACAGGCGATCGAATTTGCGGTGGCTGCAAGCTGCTTAAAGCATACGATCGAGGGCGACTATAATATGATGAGCGTTGCGGAAGTCCAGAATTTGGCAGGTGGCGACGCAAGCGGACGCGTTCAAAGATAATCATTGAAAGATAGAGAGAAAACCGTTGCTTTTGAAAACTCGGAGCAACGGTTTTTTGCTTAAATTTTATGCGAAGAAGAAGCCTACTCGCTTGACAGTACGCGGGGTTTGTGATATAATAAAGCGGTTAATAGGAGAACGAAAAAATGGAAGCTTTTATCATTATGCTAAAAAACGTGATCGTATTCGTTGGTCTTGCGATCCCCGGCTACGTGCTCGTTAAAACGAAAATGCTAAAAAGCGAGCAATCGAGCACGCTTTCAACACTTTTAACCTACGTAGGTATGCCCTTTTTGGTTTTATCGAATACGCTCGGTTTATCATTTACTGCCGATACGATCTGGTCGCTCGTAGCTGCGGCGATCGTGAGCGTGGCGTGTATCTTCGTGTTATTTTTCGTTACGGGCTTGCTCACGAAAAAGGAAAAGAACGAGCAAACGCGGGGAATGATTCGTTTTTGTTCTATGTTTTCCAATAATGCGTTTTTAGGACTTCCGCTTGCAATCGCGGTATTTGGCGCGCAATCAAAAGCGGTCAGTTTATTGATCGTGTTCAATATCATCACTAACGTATTTATGTTCACGCTCGGCGTATATCTTGTTGCGGGCGATAAAAGCGCCGTCAGCTTTAAAAAGGCGTTGTTGAGCCCTAATCTTCTTGCTTTCTTTTTAGGTATTTTGTTGAACGTAACGGGTGTTAAAAATCAAGTGCCCGAAGTTTCAACGTACGCTACGTATTTGAGCAATCTCGTAACGCCTGTGTCTATGACGATACTCGGTATGAAGCTCGGTGGCGTAAAGTTTTTGTCCTTGTTCACGTCGGCAAAAACCTACTACGTAGCCTTGCTTCGTTTGGTTGTATTCCCCGTTGTGATCGTCGCGATATTGCTTGCGATCAAAGCCGTTTTTCCTGGCGGCGTGATCGACGCGGCGATGCTACTTGCGTGCTTTATCGTTTGTGCAACGCCCACGCCGAGCAGTTCTTCCGCCTTTGCCGATCAATTCGGTGGCGACGCAGAAAGCGCCGTGGCATTCACGCTCGGCACGACGATCTTTTCCGTAGCCACTATTCCGATTTTATATTCATTGCTTTGTTTATTTATCTAAAATACAAACGAAAACGCCTTGAAAGCAATTTCAAGGCGTTTCCTTATCTTCTTGTGGCGAAACGCCGAATTGGCGTTTATATTGTCGATAAAAGGTGGTGTATTCTTGGAAGCCGCAAAGCAGCGCGGCTTGCGTGGGCGGTGTGCCCGATAGCACGAGTTGGTGCGCGTAAAGCATTTTTCGGTGGTTGACGTATTGTTTGTAGCTGATTTGTAAATGTTTTTTAAAAATATGAAAAACCCAAGAGGGACTGACGTAAAATTCTTTTGCAATCGTCGTTACTTCCAAGGCGTGGTTTAAATTTTCGTCTATGTATTGTAAAATTTTCGAAAGCGTGGGATGAATAATTTGTGGGCTCTCTTTATCCGCGGGGGCGTATTTTGTTTGTAGTAAAAGTAAATTGACGGCGAATCGACAAAAAGTAAGCATATCCTTTTGATTGGCACTGCGCTTAATTTCATCAAGAGAAGCGAAAAGTCTTTTCACTAACTTATCGTTTTCAAAGCGATAACGTACGCGCTCATCGTACAAGATCGGGTGCAATTCTTCGTCGATTGCATCCGGGGTAAAATTGATTACGATTCGTTCGTAGGGCTTTTCCGATAAAATCTTCGGATAATGATAAACGCTTGATTTGATCAATAAAAGATCGTAAGGCTGTAAAGAATAGGTTGCGTCGTTCACCACGTAATCCACGTCGCCGCTTAAAAAGAAGTAGATTTCGTAGCTGTTGTGGAAATGATCGTTGGTAAAAGTCTTCGGCGAAGGGATTTCCGAACGAGTATGGGAGAACGTAATCTTGCTTTTAAAAATACTCATAGGTAAAGTATACCATAAAATTGCAGAAAATGCAATATAATTTATCGGGTATGCCATTGCATTTTTAAAAAAAATATTTTATAATATTGATAATGAAAGTTGGAGGATTGTCAATGATTCGGTTAAGTGCATTTTCAGATGAAGCGGCAAGCGATTTGCAAGGGCAGATCGCGGCGTTGAAGAGAAACGGAATTCCGTATATGGAAATTCGTGCGATAAGCGGTAAAAACGTGAAAGATTTAACGCTTGAAGAGGCAAAAGAGATTCACGAGGAGCTTGAAAAAAACGGAATTGAGGTATGGTCGATCGGTTCGCCCCTTGGCAAAGCGGAAGTAGACGCGGATTTAGACGGTGAATACGGCGACGTCGTTCGCCACGTCTGTCAGATTGCAAATATTCTAAAAACGGACAAGATTCGTATGTTCAGTTTCCATAATTCTTACGATGATCGAGAAAGAGTATTTGAAAATCTCCGTAAGATGGTGGCGATTGCCAAAGAATACAACGTGGGGCTGTATCACGAAAATGAGAAAAATGTCTACGGCGACACGATCGCGCGCGTTTTGGATATTATGGAAAACGTAGACGGCTTGAAATACATTTATGATCCCGCAAATTTTGTGCAGGTAGGGGAAAAGGCGGAAGATTCCTTGAATGCATTACACTCTAAAGTGGATTATTTCCATATTAAAGACGTGATTTTCGAAACGAGCGAGCTTGTACCCGCAGGTTGTGGCGACGGTATGATTGAAGAGTTGGTCAAGCGCATTGACGGGGATAAAGTGCTCACGCTTGAACCGCATTTAATGATATTCGACGCGTATAAGTCGATTGACACGGAAGAGATGAAAACGAAATTTCATTTTGAAAGCAACGACGAAGCGTTCGACGCGGCGGTAACCGCGCTTAAAGAAGTACTTAAAGAAGCAGGATATAAAGAAATTAACGGAGGATTTACCAAATGAAAGCAGGTTTGAATTTACACTCTATTCGTAATTTGATTAAGACGGAAGAAGATTTTTTAGACACCGCACAAAAGCTCAAAGAAATGGGATATAGCTATTTGCAATATTCTGGCGCGCCGCTTGAACCCGAACGGATTAAGCGTGTTAGCGACGCAACGGGTTTGCCGATCGTTTTAACCCACGTGCCTATGGATCGTATCATTGGAGATACGGATAAGCTTATGGAAGAGCACGCGTATTTAGGTTGTAAAAATATCGGGCTCGGTTCTATGCCGAGCAAAACCGTATTAGATACGGAAGCGTTCAAAAAGACGGTAGAGGATTTGAATGCGGCGGGTGAAAGAATGCAGAAAAATGGTTTCAAGTTTTTCTATCATCACCACCATTACGAATTCTTTAAGTTAACGGGCGAGAACGTAACCGCGCTCGACTATATGCTGAAAAACACGCCGTATATCAATTTTACCGCCGATACGCATTGGATTCAACGCGGCGGCGCGGACGTTTGCGAAACGCTTGAAAAAATGAAAGGCAAGTTGGAATGTGTTCACTTGAAAGATTATAAGATCGAATATAACGAAGAAATGAGTAAATTCGATAGTAACTTCGCGCCCGTAGGCGACGGGAATATGAATTTCAAAAAGATCGTAGAAACGCTCGAAAAATGCGGCGCAAAATATTATCTCGTGGAGCAAGACAACGCGGCGCTTTTGCCTGATACGCTTGAACAAGTTAGACGCAGCATAGAGTACGTTCAAAAGGAGTTATAAGAAAATGGAGAAAGTAAGATTTGGTATTATCGGTCTTGGAAATCAAGGCAGTAACTATATAAAGCTTTTTATTGAGGGCAAAATCGAAAACGGCGTAATTTCCGCGCTTTGCGATATTAACCCGGTAAAGATTGAAGCAACGAAAGCGAAAGAGGGGATTTCCCAAGACATCGTTTATTTCACGGATTATAAGGAAATGCTTGAAAGTGGGCTTGTGGATGCGATCCTTGTTGTAACGCCGCACTATCAGCACCCTGAAATCGTTATGGAATGTCTGAAAAAGGATATTCACGTAATTTGCGATAAGCCCGCGGGTGTGTATACGAAGCAAGTTCGTGAAATGAACGAATATGCAAAAACGAAAAAAGCAAGATTTGCTATGATGTTCAATCAAAGAACGAATTGCGTGTATCGCAAAATGCGTGAAATGATCGCAAACGGCGAGATTGGTCAAATCCAACGTGTAAATTGGGTTATCACCGACTGGTTTAGAACGCAATATTATTACGATAGCGGCAGTTGGCGTGCCACGTGGGCGGGCGAAGGAGGCGGCGTTTTGATCAATCAATGCCCCCACCAAATCGACCTCGTGCAATGGATTATAGGCGAGATGCCCAAAACCGTGCGTGGTTTCTGTCAATACGGCAAGTGGCACGATATAGAAGTAGAAGACGACGTAACGGCGTTCTTTACGTATAAAAACGGCGCAACGGGCGTGTTTATCACGACGACGGGCGAAGCACCGGGCACGAACCGATTGGAAATTTCAGGTACGAAAGGGAAATTGGTTTGCGATAAGAGTAAGCTTTTGTTCTATAAAAACGAAAAGGATACGTTGGAACATTCCAACACGGCACAAGTAGGTTTTGGTAAACCCAAGTGTGAAGTGATTGAAGTGGAAACGGACGGCAAAAACGAACAACATATGGGAATTATCAACAATTTTGCGAACGCAATTTTGGGGATCGAGGAGCAGTTTGTAGAGGGCACGGACGGCATTAACGGCGTAGAACTTATGAACGCAATCGAGCTTTCGGGTTGGAACAACGGCGAAGAAATCACGCTTCCGATCGACGAGGAACGGTATCTTGCCGAGCTCAATGAAAAACGTAAGACGTCAAGACTTAAAGTAGTAGACGAAGGAAAAGTGGAAGATACCTCCAATACGTTTTAATTGAACGAATATAAAAATACAAAAGAAAGGCGTGGCTTAAAGCCACGCCTTTTCAATTCGATTTTTTTGGCTGTGTTTAGCCGACGATCAAATTAACCAAACGGTTTTTCACGACGATACATTTTCTGATCGTTTTGCCTTCGATTCCCGCCGCGATTTCGGGATTTGTGCAAACGGCGGCTTGAATTTCCTCATCCGAAAGCCCTTGCGCGATCATCATTTTTGCTTTGATCTTGCTGTTGATTTGAACGGCGTATTCCGTTTCGTCCTTGATAAGCGCTTGTTCGTTGACGAGGGGATAGTTTTCAAGGAACACCGATTCCTTGTTTCCGCAAAGCTCCCAAAGCTCTTCCGCGAAATGGGGGGCAAAGGGCGCGAGCATACGGATTAAATCCTCCACACACGATTTATAGAACGTAACGTTTTTGTTATTCGACGCGTCGTATTTTTGGAGTGCGTTTACGTATTCCATAATACGCGCGAGCGACGTGTTGAACGAGAATGCTTCCACGTCCCGCGTGATATTTTTAATTGCGTAATTCTTGACGTAGTCGAGTTCTTTTTCCGCGGAACCGATCGTTTCGTTCGCGCCGTTGTTCTCTTCGAGGGATTTGTTGACGAGCCGCTCCACGCGTTCGATAAATCTTGCGATTGATTTAATACCGTCGTCGTTCCAAGGACCGCCCTCGGTGTAGCTGAACCCGAACATCAAATAAAGGCGGAAAATATCCGAGCCGTATTCGTCGATATAGGTATCGGGGGAGATAACGTTTCCGTGCGATTTGGACATACGGTTTCCGTCAGGACCGAGAATAATGCCTTGGTGTACGAGTCGCTTGAACGGTTCGCTGAAATTGATATAGCCCATATCACGCAACGCCTTGGTGATAAAACGCGCGTAGAGGAGGTGCATACAAGCGTGCTCCGAACCGCCTACGTAAACGTCTACGGGGCACATTTTGTTTGCAATCTCCGTTGAAAACGCTTGCTTATCGTTGTGCGCGTCGGGGTAGCGCAAATAATACCAGCTCGAACAAACGAACGTATCGAGCGTATCGGGATCGCGTTGCGCCTTGCCGCCGCATTGGGGACAAGTGCAGTTCATAAACCCTTCGTGGGAAGCAAGAGGGGATTTTCCCGTGGGACGGAATTCCACGTCGTAGGGAAGCTTCACGGGTAGATCCTTTTCAGGAACGGGCACAACGCCGCACTTCTCACAATGCAACATAGGAATGGGCGCGCCCCAATAGCGTTGGCGGGAAACCGACCAATCGCGCAGTCTGTAATTCACTTTTTTACCGCCCTTGCCGATCTTCGTTAAATGCACGGCAATCGCATCGCGCGCTTCCTCGCCTGAAAGTCCGTCGAATTCCCCGCTGTTAACGAGAATTCCGTCTTCGAAGTAGGGGAGAACCGTTTCGCCGCCCGCCTTTTGAATGACTTGCGTAATCGGTAAGCCGTATTTGGTGGCGAATGCATAGTCGCGCTCGTCGTGGGCGGCAACCGCCATAACCGCGCCCGTGCCGTAGGAATAGAGCACGTAGTCGGCAAGGTAAATAGGCACTTTCTTCCCTGTGAGCGGGTGAATCGCATACGCACCCGTAAACACGCCCGTCTTTTCTCGCGCGGTAGAAAGTCTGTCAATGTCGTTCGCTTCGGAAGCGTAGCGCACGTATGCGTCTATCGCTTCGGCTTGTTCGGGGTGCGCCGCTTTGAGCTTGTCCACGAGCGGATGCTCGGGTGCAAGGACGACGTAGTTCACGCCGAACACGGTATCGGGGCGGGTGGTAAATACGGTGATTTGATCGCCCGTTTCACAGTCGAAGTGAATTTCACAACCCGTGGAACGACCAATCCAATTTTTTTGCATCAGCTTGGTTTTTTCGGGCCAATCAATCGTATCGAGATCGGAAAGCAGTTCTTCTGCATAGTTGGTAATTTTGAAGAACCATTGCGTCATATCCTTACGCAAAACGGTAGAGCCGCAACGCTCGCAAACGCCACCCTCCGCTTGCTCGTTGGCGAGGACCGTTTCACAGGAGGGACACCAATTTACGAGTGCTTCCTTGCGATAGGCAAGCCCTTTTTTATAAAGCTGTAAAAATAACCATTGCGTCCATTTATAATAATTTTCTTCGCAGGTTACCATCTCTGCGCTCCAATCGAACATTGCGCCCATATTACGAAGCTGGCGTTCCATCGTTTCAATGTTCTTTTCCGTGGAATCCTTGGGGTGAATACCCGTTTTGATTGCATAGTTTTCCGCAGGCAAACCGAACGCGTCGAAGCCCATAGGCTGGAAGACTTCGAAACCCTGCATTCTTTTAAAGCGGGCGTACGTGTCGGTAGGACCGTAGTTGTACCAATGTCCTACGTGCAATTTTGCCCCCGAGGGATAGGAGAACATTTCAAGCACGTACAGCTTTTTATCCGCGTTCTTTTTATTGAACACGTTGAGCTTGGTTTTCTCCCATTTTGCCTGCCATTTACTTTCCACGGCTTTCATATCCATAATAAAGACCTCCAAACGCCTCCGCGCGCTTCGCACGAAAGCGGTAAAATATAACGTACAGAATATATTATAAAACATTTTTCAAACGAAGTCAAGCAATTCTGCAAGGGCAAACGCTTGGGTTTTTTGAAAAATAGGATAAATAATTTCTTTTTTGCAGCATACAATAATAACGTGGAAGAAATAACGATAACGCAAAACGGTTTCGATGGCACATACACGTCTTATTTATTCGGTAAAGTTCGGGAGCGTTTTTCCTTTTTACCTGCTTCGATTGATATGGAACGGGACGGAGATTTTACGGAAATTGCCGTTAAAACGGAGCGAGCGTATTGTCCTTACGTTCGCCGTTTCGTCGAGGAAAACGTTGCCGACGTGATCGCGGTCGGTTATAAATACGCGTTTTTTGAAAAAAGGCTTTGCTTGCCCTTGCTCACGGCAACTGAAAAACGACTTCTGATCACCGCACTCGTAGCGGCAGATTTCAAGGAGGACAAATCGTACGTAGCAAGGCGGCTTTGCGGTTTTGAAAGCTATTCTCTCGACGGCGTTTTTCATTTTCGCTTAAAGGAGCTGAAAAAACGTTGGGAGGGGGTAGTGGAATACGTGCCTACGGATATGGGTGCTTCGTCGATAGAAAGCTTTCTCGAATTTTTAACCGAAGACGGCGAAAGCAAGCTGTTTCTAAAAGGAGGCAAGGTCTACGACGAGGAATATCGGTTGTTATCGCGTAGTGCCCTCACGGGCAAAGCCTCGGCGGTTGGGGAAATTTTGCTTGGTGGCGCGGGACAGATATACTGTTTTGGCGAAACGGACGAAGAAACGCGCGATTTTTTAAAAAAGTATTACGTCGGCAGAGTCGTGTTTTGTTAAGAAATAATTTATAAAAATTCCTTAAAAAGAGTTGACAAATTTCTTATAAAGTAGTAGAATGAAAATCGTAAAGATAAGTAGTGCCGAAAAAATCGGATTGGCAGAGAGCTTGCCCTTGGCTGAAAGGCAGGTAATCCGAAGCGGAGAGCGAAACCGCTTTACGTTTTCAAACGGAATAAAAGTAAAGAGCGGCTGAACGGAAGTTTGGCAATTAAGGTGGAACCGCGCGAAAAGAAAAAAGATCGCGTCCTTAAATCCCGAAAAGAAGAGGGGTTTAAGGCGTTTTATTTTTATAAAAATTATAAAAACACAAAGGAGTATGGAATATGAACGTAATTTTGAAAAACGGAGATGCGATTGCGCTTGACGAGGGGGCAACGGCGTATGCGGCGGCACTCGCGATTTCCGAGGGCTTGGCAAGAAACGCCGTATGTGCAAAGGTAAACGGCGAGCTCGTCGATTTATCGTGTGCGCTGAACGAGGGCGATTCGTTAGAGATCGTAACGCTTAAAGATAAAGAGGGTTTGAACGTATACCGCCACACCTGTGCGCACGTGCTCGCACAAGCGCTTAAAACGGTATATCCCACCTGTAAGCTTTCGATTGGTCCTGTGATCGAGAACGGCTTTTATTACGACGTGGATTTCGTAACGCCTATCACGCAAGCGGACCTTGTAAAAGTGGAAAGTGAAATGCAGAAGATTATCAAGAGTAATCTTCCGATTGAACGATTCACGTTGCCAAGGGAAGAAGCGATCGAGCTTATGAAGAACTATAAAGAAGATTATAAGGTGGAATTGATCGAAGATTTACCAGAGGGAGAAACGATCTCGTTCTATAAGCAGGGTAATTTCACCGATCTTTGCCGCGGTCCGCACCTGCCCTCCACGGGTAAAATCAAAGCCTTCCGTTTAACGAGTATCGCGGGGGCGTATTGGCGCGGGGACGAGCATAATAAAATGCTTACCCGTATCTACGGCACGGCGTTTGCAAAAAAGGACGAAATGGAAGCGTATTTCACTATGCTCGAAGAAGCGAAGAAACGCGATCATACCAAGCTTGGCAAAGAGCTTAAATTATTCGCCATTCTTAACGAGGGAAAAGGCTTGCCTTTCTTCTTGCCACGCGGTATGGTGCTTAAAAACGCGTTGATTGATTATTGGCGGCAAATCCACACGAGAGAGGGCTACGTGGAAGTTAGCACGCCCATTATGCTCAATCGCACGCTTTGGGAAACGTCGGGGCATTGGTTTCATTACCGCGATAATATGTACACGACGAAAGTGGACGAAGAGGATTTCGCAATCAAGCCTATGAACTGCCCGGGTGGTATCCTCGTTTATAAAAACGAACCGCATAGCTATAAGGATTTGCCGATCCGTATGGGTGAGCTGGGGCTTGTGCACCGCCACGAAAAATCGGGGCAATTACACGGCTTATTCCGCGTGCGTTGCTTCACGCAGGACGACGCGCATATCTTTATGACGCCTGAACAGATCAAGGACGAAATTAAAGGCGTCGTGCGGCTTATCAACGAGGTATATACGCTTTTCGGCTTTAAATATCACGTAGAGCTTTCCACGCGTCCCGAAAATAGTATGGGAAGCGACGAGGATTGGGAGAATGCAACGGACGCACTTCGTGCCGCGCTCGACGATATGGGCTTCACTTACGTAGTGAACGAGGGCGACGGCGCGTTCTACGGGCCGAAGATTGATTTCCATTTGGAGGATTCGATCGGCAGAACGTGGCAATGCGGTACGATTCAGCTTGATTTCCAGCTTCCGCAACGTTTTGAAATGGAATACGTGGGCGAAGATGGTGGAAAACACCGCCCGATTATGGTGCACCGCGTAGCATTCGGTTCGATTGAACGTTTTATCGGTATTTTGATCGAACATTTTGCGGGTAAATTCCCCGTTTGGATATCGCCCGTGCAAGCAAAAATTTTGCCGATCACGGATAGACAGGTAGCTTATGCAAACGAGCTTTGCGCAAAGATGAAAGAGGCGGGTATTCGCGTGGAAGTGGACGACCGTAGTGAAAAGATCGGTTATAAGATCCGCGAGGCGCAAATGGAGAAAGTGCCGTATATGCTTGTGGTTGGCGAAAAGGAAGCGGAAGCGGGGCAGGTTGCCGTGCGTCGCAGAGATAAAGGCGATATGGGCGCGGTGAGCGCGGACGAATTTATCGCAACCGTGAAAAAGGATATTGAAGATAAAACGGCGTTTTAAAGAAAATTAAAATTTGTTTAACAAATATCAAAAAATATCGAAAAAATGCTTGACAGAGGGTTTTGTTTTGTGGTATGATATGTAGGCTAAGCAGAAGAGAACCTTCTCGCCGTGCGGTTTAGAATCAGTACGGCTCGATAATTTTCACACCGCGGAAAAGCGGAGATCATTATGCGAAAAAAGGGTTGCTTGTGCAAGGCAACCCTTTAATTTTTGCGTGAGGTATACGACCATTAAAGACCAGCATCAAATCAACGAAAATATTCGTGATAGAGAAATCAGAGTAATTTCCGCAAACGGCGAACAGCTTGGGATTATGAGCGCGCAAGCGGCGCTTCAAATTGCAGAGGAAGAAAACCTCGACCTTGTGAAAATTTCACCCAACGCCGTGCCGCCCGTTTGTAAGATTATGAACTACGGTAAGTTCAAATTCGAACAGGCGAAGCGTGAAAAGGAAAACCGCAAGAATCAAAAGATCGTGGAATTGAAAGAAATTTATCTTTCAATGACGATTGATATAGGCGATCTGAACGTAAAAGCAAAAAAGACGATGGAAATGCTCGGCGACGGAAACAAAGTAAAAGTTTCCATTCGTATGCGCGGTCGTCAACAAGCGCACGCCTCTATGGGGGTGGACGTAATGCGTCGGTTTTTCGATATGCTCGGCGGAAAAGCGGTGATGGATAAAGAGCCGAAAACCGAGGGCAGAAATATTTTAATGATCCTTTCTCCCGCGAAATAAGAGAGAGGATAAGCATAGCGGACAAGCCGCAAGGCTGTTTATAAATTAAGAAAAATAAATTCGGAGGATAAACATATGCCTAAACAGAAAACACATAGCAGCACGAAGAAGCGTTTCTGGCTCACGGGTTCGGGGAAAGTAAACAGATCCCACGGCGGTAAGAACCACAAAGCAGAAACCAAAAACAGAAAGAGAAAGAGAAACCTGCGCCAGACTACGCTCGTTTCGACCACCCAAGAGAGCACCGTGAAGAACATGATGCCCTACAAAGATTGAGAAAGGAGATAAACGAATATGCGTATTAAAAGAGCAGTAAACGCCGTTAAAAAGCGTAGAAAAATTTTAAAGCTTGCCAAAGGATATTTTGGTAACAAGAGCAAATCTTACAGAATCGCAAGAGAAGCGGTTATGAAATCGCTGAACTATGCGTATATTGGCAGAAGAAGAAGAAAGAGAGATTTTCGTCGTCTTTGGATCGCAAGAATTAACGCGGCGGCAAGAATCAACGGTATTTCTTATAGCAAGTTTATGCACGGTCTTTCCGTTGCAGGTATCAATCTGAACAGAAAAGTACTTGCCGATCTTGCAGTAAACGACGCGGCGGCGTTTGCGCAACTCGTAGAGAAAGCGAAAGCGGCGAAGTAAAGAACCGAAAAAAAGCCTTTTGAGAAAAAAGGCTTTTTCATTATTTTTTCGAGAAATGATTTTAACGTCGAAAAACAATCCGCTTATTAAAGAAACGGCGGCATTAAAAGAGAAAAAAGCAAGAAAAGAGCTTGGTTTATTTTTGGTGGAAGGCGCAAAAATGACGCGTGAATGTATGGCGAGCGATTTTGAGATCGAACGCATATTTCTTGCGGAAAGTTATCAAGGCGAACAAGTTTTCCCTGCGGAAAAAACCGTACGGGTTAGCGGCGACGTTTTACGCTTTCTTTCTGACGAAAAAACACCGCAAGGCGTGCTTTGTCGGGTTAAAATACCAAAACGTGCGTTGCAATCGCCCAAACAAGCCTGTCTGCTTCTCGACGGCGTTTCCGATCCTGCGAACGTGGGCGCTATTATTCGAACGGCAAACGCCGCAGGCTACGAAGAGATTTATCTCACGTCCGATTGCGCTGATCCGTATTCTCCCAAAAGCGTTCGCGCGAGTATGAGCGGTATCTTTTTTACCAAGCTGTATATGGGTGAACGCGCGGAAATTTTAAACGTTTTGCGCGGCGTACCTCTTTTAGCGGCGGATATGCAAGGTGAAAACGCGTTCACGTTTTCACCGCCCGAAAAATTCGCGCTTGCGATCGGGAACGAAGCGAACGGCATTTCGCCAGAAACGGAACGTACGGCAAAGCATACCGTAAAAATCCCTATGTCAGCAACGCAGGAAAGCCTGAATGCGGCGGTTTCAGCGGGAATTTTGATGTATCTTTTGAAGAAAAAATCATTTGAAATATTATAAGAATAAGGAGAAGAAATATGTCAGGACATAGCAAATGGCACAACATACAAGCAAAAAAAGGCAAGGCGGACGCGGCGAAAGGCAGAATTTTCACCAAGCTCGGAAGAGAAATTGCGGTGGCCGCGAAAAATAATCCCAACCCTGAAACGAACAGCAAGCTTGCGGATATTATCGCGAAAGCGAAAGCGGCGAATATGCCCAACGATAACATTCAGCGTAGTATTAAGAAAGCTTCGGGGGAAATGAACGGTGCGGATTATAAGGAGCTTACCTATGAGGGCTACGGTGTGGCGGGCTCTGCGGTAATTATCGTAACGCTTACGGATAATATCAACCGTACCGCGGGCGACGTACGCGCTATTTTAGGCAAGCACGGCGGGCAGCTCGGACAAACGGGTTGCGTTTCCTATAATTTCGAAAATAAGGGCTATATCGTGGTAGAGAGAACGGTGGAACTTGACGAGGATACGATGACCGAATACGCCTTGGAAGCGGGCGCAGACGACGTTGTGGCGAGCGACGATGTTTACGAAATCTTCACTACCCCTGAATCGTTCTCAGACGTTCGTAAATATTTAGAAGATAAAAACGTGGAGCTTATGGCGGCAGCACCCAAGGGTAGAAGAAACGAGGAGGAAGAACCGAAAATCCGCTTCGTACAAGCGGAAGTGGCCATGATTCCTCAAAACAGAATCGAGCTTCCCGCAGATAAAGTGGAAACGTTTGAAAAAATGGTAGACGCGCTCGAAGATCTCGACGACGTACAAAACGTTTATCATAACGTAGAGCTTCCCGACGAAGAATAAAATTTTGAAAAACCCGTGCAATTTATTTGACAAGGTATCCTTTTTTTGGTAGAATAAAGGAGAACTCAATTGCGTGAGGGAGTAGCAAACGCCCCCGTTGGGCGTGGCAAGTCAACAACACTAACCTTTTGGTCTGGCTTGTCTTAAATTGCAAGACTCACGTATGGCAACGATATAGCTATACGTGCAGTAATCAAAAGAAAAAACGCCCGTATAGATAAATCGGGCGTTTTATTGTTTTGTAAAATCATTACGTATAAGGAGAAACGTATGAAAGAATATTGTCAGTCCAAAGAATCTGTCTTGGAAACGCTTGGCGTTTCGCAAGAGAACGGGTTGTCTGTATCGGAGGCGGAAAAACGCCTTGCCGAGAACGGCAAGAACAAGCTTGTGGAAGCGAAGAAAAAATCGTTAATCCGCAGATTTTTCGAACAGCTTGCCGATCCGATGATCATCATTCTGATCGTCGCGGCGTTTATTTCCGGCGCGCTGTCCGTGTATCACATCACGCAAGGCGAAGAGGGTGAATTCGTAGACGTTATCATTATTCTCGCCGTCGTGCTTATCAACGCGGTGCTTGGTGTATTCCAAGAAAGCAAAGCGGAAAAAGCGATAGAAGCTTTGCAGGAAATGTCGGCGGCAAAATCAAAGGTACTTCGTGATGGTAAGGTGCAGATCGTACCTAGCGAAGATCTCGTAGTGGGCGATATAGTGCTTTTGGAAGCGGGCGACGCAGTTCCTGCGGACGGGCGTATTTTAGAAAGCGCGAGTATGAAAATCGAAGAAGCCGCGCTCACGGGCGAATCGGTGCCCGTAGATAAAATTTCGGAAGCTATTTCCGCGGGCGATAATAAAGAAGTGCCCCTTGGTGATCGGAAAAATATGGTCTATATGGGCAGTACGGTGGTGTACGGTCGCGGTGTAGCGGTGATAACGGCAACGGGTATGGATACGGAAATGGGCAAGATTGCAGGCGCGCTCGCGCAAGCAGAAGAAGGACAAACGCCCTTGCAGATCAAGCTCGGTCAGCTTTCGAAAATTCTCACGTGGCTCGTGCTCGGCATTAGCATAATCGTGTTCGGCGTGAAGCTTATTCAACAGCTTGCGGCGGGTAGCGGACTTTCCTTTGAATTTGGCTTGGAAGCGTTTATGGTGGCGGTATCGCTTGCGGTTGCCGCAATTCCCGAGGGCTTGGCGGCAGTCGTTACCATCGTGCTTTCGATCGGCGTTACGAATATGTCCAAGCGGAACGCGATTATTCGTAAGCTTACGGCAGTCGAAACGCTCGGTTGTGCGCAGATCATCTGCTCGGATAAAACGGGAACGCTTACGCAAAATAAGATGACGGTCGTAGAATATTTCGGTGAAGACGAGCTTCGTGCGGCGAAAGGTATGGCTCTTTGTTCGGACGCAGAGCTCGACGAAAACGGCGAAGTTACGGGTGAACCGACGGAGGCGGCACTCGTCGTTTGGGCGAATAAGCTCAGCGCGCCCAAAACACAGTTAAAAGCGGAGCTTCCGAGAGTAGGCGAGCTTCCCTTCGATTCTTCGCGTAAAATGATGTCTACTATGCACGGCAGAGAAACGGATTTGGTGCAGTATACGAAAGGCGCGCCAGACGTAGTGATCGACCGTTGTCAATATTACCTCAAAGACGGTAAGCCTGCGCCTATGACGAAAGAAGCGAAAGCGGAGATTATGGCGGCGAACAAGGCCATGGCAGATAAAGCGTTGCGCGTGCTTGCGATCGCCGAACGCGTTTGGGCTAACCAACCTGAAAAATACGAAAGCGAGGCAATGGAAACGGAGCTGTGCTTCACGGGACTTTGCGGTATGATTGATCCCGTTCGTCCTGAAGTGAAAGCGGCGATTGCGGAATGTCGCGAGGCGGGTATTCGTCCGATTATGATCACGGGCGACCATATTGATACGGCGATAGCGATTGCCAAAGAACTTGGTATTTTAACGGACGAAGTTCGCGCAATCACGGGCGCGCAGCTCAATGAAATGGACGACGAAACGTTTGAAAAGGAATTTGCTTCGATCGGTGTTTACGCTCGCGTGCAGCCTGAACACAAAACGCGTATCGTCAACGCTTGGAGAAAGGCAGGGTACGTTACGGCAATGACGGGTGACGGCGTAAACGACGCGCCCTCGATTAAATCCGCAGATATTGGCGTCGGTATGGGTATCACGGGCACGGACGTTACCAAGAACGTTGCGGATATGGTGCTTGCGGACGATAACTTCGCGACGATTGTTGGGGCGGTGGAAGAAGGTCGCCGTATTTACGATAATATCCGTAAAGCCATTCAATTCCTGCTTGCTTCGAATATGAGCGAGGTGCTTGCTATCTTTGTTGCAACGCTTATGGGATTTAGTATTTTACAACCCGTACACCTTTTGTGGATTAACCTCGTAACCGATTGTTTCCCCGCGCTCGCGCTCGGAACGGAAAAGGCGGAAGCGGACGTTATGAAACGTAAACCACGCGACGCGCAAGCGGGCGTATTCTCGGACGGTATGGGCGTAGACGTTTTATATCAAGGCGTTGCGGTTGCGGTTTTGGTAATTTTGTCTTATTTCCTCGGTCATTTTATCAACGAGGGTGTATGGACGTTTGAGAATAGTGCGCACGGCACGACGATGGCGTTCCTAACGATGTCTATGGCGGAAATTTTCCATAGCTTCAATATGCGTTCACAAAGAAAGAGCCTGTTCGGTATCAAACGGCAGAACAAATGGCTGTGGGGTGCGGCAATCGGCTCGTTTGCGGCAACCGCGCTGGTATGTGAAGTGCCTTTCCTTGCTATGGCATTCGGGTTCGAGGCGGTAGGACTTTTGGAATTTGCGGTGGCAATCGGACTTGGCGCGTGCATTATTCCTGTCGTAGAAACGGTGAAATTCGTGCAAAGAAAACGCGCGAAAAACAAATAATACGGCTTAACGAAGAGGACGTTCCTTTGCGGAACGTCCTTTATTTATGCGAAAAATATCGAAAAAATAGAAAAGCTCGCCACCGTGTACGCGTTGAAAGAAAAAAAAGAGAAAATTTTTACGATTTTATCGGATATTTTTTCTTAAAATCCTTGACCGATTGCGTAAGATATGGTATAATAATACTTGATAAATGAGAAATCGTGCCTTTTTATAAGTAAAAGGGCAAGTATAAACGAAAACCGAGGTGTAATATGGCGGACAAAAAACAGTTGGAAGCATCAAAAATCGACGCGTTGTATAGTTGGATTTCCTACGATTTGCAAAAAATGAAAGGCGAATTGCTCAAAGAGATGAAATATTCTTCCGTGCAGGTCGGCTCGCTTTATCAAGCGGTGCAAAGCGATAAGGATAAATCTGCGCAAGCAATTTCGCAAGAGATTCGTTATAGCTATAAGCAAAATCAAACGATTTACGACGGACTTGCAACGATGCTTACGAAAGAAGTCGGCGAGCGTTTAAATTCTATGGACGAATCGACGGCGACGATTAGCAATGAGCAAACCGCCATAAAGCAAGCGATTGAAGCGGCTGTAGAAAGCGTTATGCAAAAGCTTGAAGCAGTTGAGGGCGACGTTGCCGCGCTTGAAAACGTAGACGTGGAAAAGCTTGCGGAAAAGGTAAAGGAAAGCGTATCGGACGTTATTGCGCAACTTGAAGAGGTCGTAAGCGAAGCGAAATATAGCTATATGCAACAGCAAGCGATCTACGATGGTTTAACCGCGCTTATCTCGGGTGAAGTTGTCGCAAAACTTAACGACGTGCAAGCAAAACTTGCAGTGTTGGAACAGCTCGATAACGCGATCGCGGAAGTGAACGAAAGAGTAGCGGAAGGTATTGCGCTTTTCGAAGACGCCGATTATAAATCGGTAATCGAATCGGTTGCGGAAAAGACGGAAGAAAGCGTAGCGGAGCATAGTCGTCAAGTTTTGGAAGCGGTAGCGGCGATTCCCGTTGCGGAAAACGTAGATTACAACCGTATCGTAGACGAGGTTGGCGACAAGGTGCTTGAGCTGTTGGGCGAAGTAGGCTTGGGAGAAGCTGCTCCCGCGCCCGTAGTGGTTGAAGTCCCCGAAAAGCCCGTAGAAGTGAAGATTGATTACGATAAAATTATTTACGGCGCGGCAGAAAAGGTTGTAGAATCGTTGCCGTATCCTGAAAAAGTAAACTACCGTCGTATCGACGAAAGTTTTGAAAAAGCGGCGGAGAAAGTTAATCTCCAAGTGAACGTCGGCGAGGACGTGATCGCGGCGGCAGTAAACACCGCGGTAGAAAAGGCAATGTCGAAAATTATGGAAGCACTCGACGTTGACGCGCTTGCAACGGCGGTTGCGGCGAAGATCGAAGTACCGAAAGCGGAAGCGGTGGAAATTGATTACGATCTTCTTGCGACGATGGTTGCGGATAAGCTTGCGGCAAGCGACGAGCAGACGTACGACGTAGTTTTGGACGAGGCGGGGATTGATCAGATCGCGGAGAAAGTTTCCGAAAGACTTGGACAGATTGAAAACGTCGATTATACGCGTATTGAAAATATCGTTGAAGAAAAACTGACGAATCAACCCTGTGAAGAACCTACATACGAGCTCGTCGTAGACGAAGAGGGCGTTCAAGCGATTGCAAAGAGCGTTTCCGAAGAACTTTGTAAATGTTGCAAGACTTGCGAAGAGGCGGCTTCCACGCAAGCTCCCGTGGAAGAAGTCGTTGAAACGGTTGAAGAAGTTGTAGAAGAAGTTGTAGAGGAAGCGGTTGAAGAAACGGTTGAAGCGGTTGAGTCGCCCGTGGAAGAAGCGGTTGAAGTCGTAGAAGAGACGCAGGTAAGCGAAGAACTTGCAGTTGCGGCAGAGCCCGTAGCAGAAAGCGCGGAAGCCGTTTTGGAAGAAGTAGATAATCAGCTCGTAGACGCGGAAACGGGGCTCGTGATTCGTTTGAAGAAGAGCTTCACCGCGAAAATGAAACAGAGCGACGAGAAAGTCAAGGAATATTACAGCGATATTAAAAACGAACTGACTTCGTATAAGAAGATCAATTCTAACGTCAGCTGGCACGGCGACAGATTTAACTTCGGTCGCGATACGGTTGCAAAGGTGAATATTTGCGGTAAAACGCTTTGCTTCTATCTCGCGCTTGATCCTGAAAATCCCGAATATAAAACCACCGTATATCACCAAAAGAACGTAGGCGCGCAAAAAGCGTATGAAAACACGCCGTTTATGGTAAAAGTAAAGAGCGATGCGGCGGCAAAGAAAGCACTCCGTTTGGTGGGGTATCTTGCCGATAAGCTCGGTGCGGTGAAAGAGAACGGTTTCGAGCCCGTGAACTACGCGGAAGAATTTGCGTATGAAACGACGAAACAACTTTTCGACGCAGGGTATATCAAAGCCACGAAAGAGAAGAAAGTTGATCTCGACTTTTGATTAGACGCAAAAGAAAATAGATACGAATAATGAGAAGAGAGCTGATAATTTCATAATTTTCGGCTCTCTATTTTATGAGCGGACGAGCATCCGCCAAGGAGAACACAAAGAAGGTGAAGGAAAGAAAACAAATAAGCAATCCCCGCAAAGGGGCGAAAGCACCCACGGCGGGAAGAAGGGGCTCGGCAAAATCCAAGAAAAATCCGATGGGCACAGCGTTTTCTATGGAAGACGGCGCATATTACGTGCCTCCGCAGTCGCAGTCGCAGCCGCAAAAAAGACGCGCAAAAAAAACGTTAGAGACTGTGTCGGAAAAGCCTATAAAGAAATTACAAAACCCCAAGGAGAAAGCGCAATCCAATAAAAAGAAAAAGCCTGTACGAATTATATTTTTAGGTGGCGTCGGTGAAATCGGTAAAAATATGACCGCAATCGAATACGGTAACGACATAATCGTCGTGGACGCAGGCTTGACGTTTCCGAGTGTCGAAGATATGCCGGGGATTGATTCAGTAGTGCCCGACGTAACGTATCTTGCGCAGAATAAGCATAAGGTACGCGGCGTATTACTCACGCACGGGCACGAGGACCATATCGGCGGTGTGCCGTATCTTATGAAAGAGCTTGCACCCAATACGCCTATTTTTGGCACGAAGCTCACGCTTATGCTTACGGATAATAAATTGCAAGAACACCGCATACAAAACGTAACGCAAAAGGTGGTGGAGGCGGGAGATCGAGTGAAGCTTGGAGCATTCGAAGTGGAATTTATCAACGTAAACCATTCCATTTCAGGTGCTTGTGCGCTTGCGATACGCACGCCCGTAGGCTTAATTTACCATAGCAGCGATTTTAAAATCGACCTCACGCCCGTAGCTGGTGCGCCGATTGATTTGAAGAGGATTGCCGAGCTTGGCAAAGAGGGCGTACTCTTATATATGGGCGAATCGACGAATATTGAACGCGCGGGTTACACGATGAGCGAAACGGTAGTGGGAACGACGCTCGATCATCTGTTTTCAGAAAATATGAATCGCAGATTGATCATAGCCACGTTTGCTTCCAACGTACACCGCTTACAACAAATTATTGATCTGGCGGTAAAATACCGCAGAAAAGTCGCTCTTTCGGGGCGAAGTATGTTCAAAGTTGTGGATGCGGCGGTGAAAATTGGCGAACTCATCATTCCCGAGGGGATTTTGATAGATATAGAACGCACGAAAAATCTGTTTGACGGCGAGCTTTTAATACTTTCGACGGGCTCGCAGGGCGAACCGATGAGCGCGCTCACGCGTATGGCTTCGGGGGATTTTAATAAAGTAACGATTGGCGTAAACGATACGATTATTATTTCCGCAAATCCAATCCCGGGCAATGAGAAAATGATTTATCGCGTGATCAATAATTTGTATAAAATCGGTGCGCGTGTAGTGTATGAAAGCTTGGAAAAGATCCACGTTTCAGGGCACGCTTGTCAGGAAGAGCATAAAATTTTATATTCCCTTTTACGCCCGAAATTCTTTATTCCCGTGCACGGCGAATACCGTCATTTGAAACGCCACGCCCAACTCGTCGAATCGTTAGGGCTTCCCGAACGAAATGTGTTAATCACGGAAATCGGAAATTGCGTAGAGCTTACCGATAGAGAAATCAAGATTGCGGATAACGTACCCGCGGGCACGCTTTTGATCGACGGCGAGGGCTCGGAGGATTACGGAACGAGCGAGGTTATGAAAGACCGCTTGAAGATGTCCGCGGACGGGATTTTCTCCGTTGCACTTGCAGTTACGGGCAACTACGTGATCAACGATCCCGTAATCGAATCGCACGGCTTTATGTTCACGGAAACGACGGGTTCGGAATCAGAGCTTAAATCTATCGTGCAGCGCGCGGTGGAGAATTACGATTATGCAAACGGCAATAAAGACGAGCTTGTCGCACACGTAAGAAAATCCTTAAAAAACTATTTTTATAAAACGACGAAACAATCGCCCCTTATTATCGTTTCCGTTTTAGACGTTTAAAATCACGAATGAAGTATACGGCATCGCTTGTAAAATTGAATATCGACGACCGACTTGCCGCGCGCAGAGCCGAAGCGCTCGCGCGCGGAATTCCCGTTGCAGACGAGGAAACGCTCAATTTTTTATTGTTGACGTTGGAGATGAATAAGCCCACTCGAATTTTAGAAATCGGCACGGCGGTAGGGCTTTCGGGTGTTGCTATGCTTTTAACGCTTCCCGACGCGAAATTAACGACGATCGAGCTGGAAGAGGAGCGATATGAGGAAGCGAAGCGGAATTTTGCGGATTTTGGCGTAGAAAGGCGCGTGAACGCGTATCTGGGTGATGCGGGTGAGATTTTGTCTATGATGGACGGGCAATTCGATTTCGTATTTTTAGACGGACCAAAAGCGCAATACGAGAAATATTTATTTGATTTAAAGCGTTTAATGCGAAAGGGCGCGATACTCTTTTCCGACGACGTTTTATTATACGGTTGGGTAAGTGGAGTTGAGCCCACGCCGCAAAAAAGGCGTTCGATCGTGGAAAAAATACGCTCGTATTTGCAAGCACTTACAGCCGATCAAGATTTTCGTACGTCCGTTTTAGACGTTGGCGACGGGGTGGCGCTTTCATTATATAGCGGAGAAGGAAAAAAGGTATGAACGTAGAATTGTTAGCCCCTGCGGGCAATTTCGAGAAATTAAAAACTGCCTTATATTTCGGCGCAGACGCGGTATATTTAGGGGGTAAGCATTTTTCCTTGCGCACGTTTGCGGATAATTTCACGGCAGACGAATTGCAGGAGGCGACGAATCTTGCCCATTCTATGCAGAAAAAGGTATACGTAACGGCGAATATCTACGCCCGAAACGCCGATTTCCCTATGCTCAAAGATTATTTTGAAAGCTTGGAAAAAATAGGGGTAGACGGTGTGATCGTAAGCGATCCTGGGATCGTATACGCGGTAAAAAAATTTGCGCCAAAGCTTTGTATCCACCTTTCCACGCAAGCGAACACGACCAACAAATACGCGGTGAAATTCTGGGCTGAACAAGGCGTTTCTCGCGTAATTTTGGCAAGAGAATTGTCAATCGGGGAAATTGCGGAAATTCACGAATTTATACCCGATATGGAATTAGAAGCCTTCGTGCACGGCGCAATGTGTATATCGTATAGCGGGAGATGTCTTTTATCTGATTATTTAGACGGAAGATCCTCCAACCGCGGCGCGTGCGTACAGGCTTGTCGCTGGAAATACGAAGTGCGTGCGCTGAACGCCACCAACGGAAAATCGGAATGGTTGCCGATTGAAGAAGACGGAAAAGGCACGTATATTTTTAATAGCAAAGATCTGAATATGTTGTCTCGTTTGCAAGAAATGGAGGGGGCAGGTATTCGTTCATTTAAAATAGAGGGAAGAATGAAGAGCGGGTATTATCTCGCCACAGTGATAAACGCGTATCGCCGCGCGATCGACGGAGGTAAGCTTTCCGTTTCGGAAAAAGAGCTTCTTGCCGTAGCGCACCGCGATTATACACAGGCATACGCAAACGGAAAGAATACGCAAACAGTCAATTATAACGATAGTCAATCAAAAGGCGAATATACGTACGTTGCAGATGTGCTCGGTTATGAAAACGGGTGGGCAATCGTGCAAATGCGCAACCGCTTTAAAACGGGGGAGCGTTTGGAAGTTCTTTCGCCGAGCGAGTATTTTGGAAATTCGTTTACGGTGAAAAACGCCATTGACTCCAAGGGCAACGAAACGGACGATTGTAAATTGGTGCAAGAAATTTATAAAATCAACTGCCCGTATCCGCTTGAAAGGGGCGATTATCTTCGTCGTAAAAACGAGGGAAGCGTATGAAGAAAAAAATTTTATTGATTGCAACGGGTGGCACGATTGCCTCGCAAGTGGGAGCAGAAGGTCTAATCCCTGCAATTCAAGCGGACGCACTTTTAAAATGTGTGCCTGAAATTTTCGATTTTTGCGAAGTGGACGCGGTGCAACCGTATAACATTGATAGTACGAACGTAACGCCAGCGCATTGGGTATGCCTTGCACAAACAATCAAGGAAAACTATCCAACTTACGACGGTTTCGTGATTTGCCACGGCACGGATACGATGTCGTATACGGCGGCAATGCTCTCGTACATGGTACAGGGCTCACCCAAGCCGATCGTGCTCACGGGCTCGCAACAGCCGATTGATAAAGAGGATACGGACGGTAGGATCAATCTTCGCGATAGCTTTTTATACGCCGCATCTGAAACCGCCGCAAACGTTTCGATCGTATTTCAAGGAAACGTGATCGCAGGAACGCGCGCGAAAAAAATACGAACGAAGAGCTTTAACGCGTTCACGAGCGTAGATTTTCCTAATCTCGCGGTAATTCGGGACGGAAAGGTGATCGAATATATCGCGCCGAAAAAATCGGACGAGACCCTCTTTTACTTGGAATTAAACGAAAAGGTAGGCTTGCTTACGCTCACACCGGGGCAAAGAGGAGAAATTCTCGATTCCTATTTCCGTTTAAACGACGCGGTAGTACTTTCCGGCTACGGCACAGGCGGGATTCCCGAGGGGGATTATTACGGGTTTTACGACGTGATAAAAAAATGGGAAAAGAAAGGCAAAACGCTCGTCGTTACGACGCAGGTACAGCAAGAGGGTAGCGATATGAACGTGTATCGCGTGGGTAGAGGCTTAAAAAATCGCTTCGATCTTTTGGAAAGCTATTCTATGACGTACGAGAGTATTATCACAAAGCTTATGTGGATCTTATCACAAACGAAAGATAGCGAACGCATAAAAGAGCTTTTTTATAAAACGGTAAATTACGATTTAATCGGAGGATAAAGAATTATGAGAAAAACGCAACTTAAAAAATACGCAAAGCTACTTGCGAAAGTGGGCTTAAACGTAAAGAAAGGGCAGACGGTATTTATCGGTGCGGATTTGGATCAGCCTGAATTCGTCGCTATGGTGGTAGAAGAATGTTATAAAGCGGGCGCGAGCGAGGTATACGTGGAATGGAGCTATCAGCCCGTAGAACGGATTAGCGCAATGAACAGAACGCAAGAATCCCTGTCCGAGCTTAAACCTTGGGTAAAGGCGAAATGGGAATTTAAAGCAAAAAATTATTCCTGCCGTTTGTTTATAGAATCGGAAGATCCCGACGGTATGAACGGGGTGGATCAACAAAAAATGAGCGCGGCGCGCCGCGCGTTGTTTCCGCAGATCAAGCCTTATCGGTTGGCGCTTGAAAACAAGCATCAATGGTGTATCGCCGCCGTACCGGGAAAAGCTTGGGCGAAGAAAGTATTCCCCAATCTTCCCGAACGGAAAGCCGTTGAGGAAATGTGGAGGGTTATTTTAAAGACGTCGCGTGCAGACGGAAAAAATCCTATTCGTGCCTGGAAAGAGCATAACGCCGACCTCGATGCGCGTTGCGCGTATCTTAACGGATTAGGACTTCAATATCTCGAATATAAAAGTGCAAACGGCACGAATCTTAAAGTGGAACTCAACGAGGACGGAATTTTTTGCGGTGGCAACGAAAAAACGTTGCAGGGTAGAATTTTCAACCCTAATATTCCGACGGAAGAAGTGTTCACTACTCCCAAGGCGGGTTCTGTGGAGGGGATCGTGTATTCGACGAAGCCGCTTTCGTATATGGGTGAGCTGATTGAGAATTTTTCGATTCGTTTTGAAAATGGTAAGGTTACCAAAGTGCAAGCAGAGAAAGGCGAAGAACTTTTAAAAGAAATGGTGTCTATGGACGAAGGCGCGGGGAAACTCGGCGAATGTGCGCTCATTCCGTTTGAATCCCCGATCAATCAATCGGGCGTACTTTTCTATAACACCCTTTTTGACGAAAACGCAAGCTGTCATCTGGCGCTTGGGCACGGCTTTAACGAATGTTTGAAAGGCTACGAAAAATACACGGACGAAGAATGTAAAAAACGCGGCGTCAACGATAGTATGATACACGTTGATTTTATGATTGGCGCGCGGGATATGGAAATCGTCGGCGTTAAGAAAACGGGGGAACGCGTTCAAATTTTTAAAAACGGTACTTGGGCGTTTTAACATAAGTTAAAACGGGTAAATATAAAGAAAACGTAAGAGGTAGAACGAATGACGAAAATTGATATTTTTTCAGGCTTTTTAGGCGCAGGAAAAACGACGCTTATTAAGAAATTGATCAAAGAAGCCTATGCGGGAGAAAAGGTCGTTTTGATTGAGAACGAATTTGGCGAGATTGGTATCGACGGTGGATTTTTACAGGACGCCGGGATCAATATTACCGAAATGAATTCGGGGTGTATCTGTTGCTCGCTCGTGGGTGATTTTTCCAAGGCTCTCAAACAGGTGGCGGCGGAATATAACCCTGATCGTATCGTGATTGAGCCGTCGGGCGTGGGTAAGCTTTCCGACGTAATCAAGGCGGTGGCTTCGGCAGAGCTTGCAAACGCAAAGTTAAACGCGTTTTGCACGGTCGTGGACGCCTCAAAATGCAAAATGTATTTGAAAAACTTCGGCGAATTTTTCGGCGATCAAGTAGAAAACGCAAGCTGCATTATTCTTTCGCACACGGATAAAACATCGGAAGAAAAGCTCGAAACGGCGGTTGAATTGCTTAAAGAAAAAAACGCTTCCGCAACGATCGTTACGTCGGCTTGGGATTCCCTTGACGGTAAAACTATACTCGCCGCTATGGAACGCGAAGATTCTTTACAAGCAGAGCTGAATAAATTGGCGTCGGAAGTGGAAGAACATCATCACCACGAGCACGAATGTGATGATCCCGATTGCCATTGCCACCACCACGGGCACGAGCACGGACATCATCACCACGAGCACGAATGTGACGATCCCGATTGCCATTGCCACCACCACGGGCACGAGCACGGACATCATCACCACGCAGACGAAGTATTTACAAGTTGGGGTAAGGAAACGCCGAAAAAATACACAAAGGAAGAGCTTGTCGCAGCCTTACAAGCAATGGGAGAAGAGAAAACATATGGCACGGTACTTCGAGCGAAAGGGATCGTGGCGGGCGAAAACGGTTGGTGGCATTTCGATTACGTACCCGGTGAAGCGGACGTGCGCGAGGGCTCGGCAGGTGTTACGGGCAGACTGTGCGTGATCGGTTGCAAGTTAAACGAAGAAAAATTGCAGGAATTATTCAAAATATAAAAGGAATGAAATTATGAAACAAAAGCTTCCGCCCGAAACCCCCGTCTATTTATTTTTAGGGTTTTTAGAATCGGGCAAAACGAAATTTATTCAAGAAACGTTAGAAGATCCCCGTTTTTCTACGGGCGAAAAAACTCTACTTCTCGTAACGGAAGAGGGGGAAGAGGAATATGAAACGATTAAATTCGCGAGCGCAGAGAGCGTCGAACTCGTCGTTTTAGACGATAAGGAAAAGTTGACGGAAGCGTATTTGACGGAATTGCAGCTAAAAAGCGGCGCGGAGCGCATCGTCGTCGAATATAACGGTACGTGGATGCTTCAAGACTTCTTCAACGCTATGCCCGAGGGGTGGCTCGTCAATCAAATTATGACCTTCTTCGACGCGCGTACTTTTTTAAATTTTAACGCCAATATGCGCCAATTTACGTTCGATAAAATTCAAAACACCCAGCTCGTCGTGTTTAACCGATATTCCAGCGAAATTGATAAAATGGAATTGCATAAAATCGTACGTGGAATTTCTCGTCGTTGCGACATTGTTTACGAGCAAGCGGACGGTAAGGCGGAATTTGACGAAATCGAAGATCCGTTGCCTTTTGATATTAACGCGCCCGTGATTGAAATTGCCGATCGGGATTACGCCTTTTTCTATCGCGATTTAACGGAAAATTTAGAAGCGTATATCGGTAAGACGGTGAAATTCAAAGGGCTCGTCGCAAGGGATCATAGGCTTTCCCCGCAGGATATTGTAATAGGTAGGCACGTGATGACGTGTTGTGAAGCGGATATAGAATATAGCGGTTTTGCGTGCGTGTTGCCCGAGGTTATGGATTTACAGACGCGCGATTGGATCAACGTTACGGGAAAAATAGCTTTTCAAAAGCACCGCATTTATAAAGGGAAAGGTCCTGTATTGATTGCGGAAAAAGTAATCGTCTGCGAGGAGCCCGAGGAACAACTCGCGACATTTTATTAAGAAAAAATAGGAGAAAGATAGATTATGAGAACGGCAATCATCGGTGTTGGTGTGATTGGAAACGTCCATAGAGAGGTATTGTTAGAACAGAAGAAAAACGTGGTCGCTCTTTGCGACGTAAACGTGGAAAAGACGAAAGCCTTTTCTGATATTCCCGTATATACCGACTATCGGGAAATGATCGAAAAGGAGCGTCCCGACGTGGTACATATTTGTACGCCGCACTATCTTCACGCGGATATGGTCGTGTACGCGTTGGAAAGGGATATTCACGTGCTTTGCGAAAAACCGCTTTGTATTAAAACGGAAGATATAGCGAGAATTTTGGAAGCGGAAGAAAAATCCAAGGCGCAGCTTGGCGTATGCTTTCAAAACCGCTATAAGTATTGCAATACGTACGTAAAAGAGTATTTAGCGGGAAAGGAAGTGAAAGGCGCGATCGGATTCGTGCCTTGGAAGCGCGACGCGGATTATTATCATTCTGCGGCTTGGCGTGGCACGTGGTCGCAAGAGGGCGGTGGCGTTTTAATCAATCAAGCCATACATACGCTCGATCTTTTGCAATGGATGCTGGGTATGCCCGATTTTATCACGGCTTCTTGGTCGAATTTAGTTTTAAAAGAGGCAATCGAGGTGGAAGATACGATCACGTTAGCGGCTTCGGGAAATTCGAGATTTACCTTGTTTGCAACCAACGGATTAGGCGTTTCATTCTCGACGGAGATTAAAATTAAAACGGATAAAGACGTGATTCGCGTTTGCGATAATAAGGTAGAAATCAACGGCGAAAACGTGTATATCGAACATAATACGAAATATCACGGTAAGCCTTGCTACGGAAATGGACACGGGGATTTGATTGCCGATTTCTACGAATGTATAGAAACGGGGCGTAAGTTCCCGATCGACGGAAAGGAAGCGGCGAAAGCGGTGCAGCTCGTGCTTGCCGCATATGCAAGCAACGGCGAAGCGGTAAAAATATAAAAAGAAAGGGGCAGGTATGCGTTGAACGCGTACCTGCCCTTCTTTATGCGAGATTTATTAAACGATACCGTGCGCCATCATTGCTTCGGCTACCTTTTCAAAGCCTGCAATGTTTGCGCCCATAACGTAGTTGCCCTCGAAACCGTATTTCTTTGCGGCGTTGTCGATATTGTGGTAGATGTTTACCATAATCGTTTTCAGTTTCGCGTCAACCTCTTCAGCCGACCAGAACAATCTACCCGAAGATTGCGCCATTTCCAAAGCGGAAGTCGCTACGCCACCTGCGTTCGCTGCCTTTGCGGGAAGGAATACTACGTTTTTTGCTTTTTGGAATACCTCGATCGCTTCAAGCGTGGAGGGCATATTCGCGCCCTCGCCAACGTATTTCACACCGTTTTTCACAAGCGTTGCCGCGCTTTCGGCGTCGATCTCGTTCTGCGTTGCGCAGGGAAGTGCAACGTCGCAGGGGATCGTCCAAATGCCTTTGCAACCCTCCACGTATTTAGAGCCGGGAACTCTTGCCGCGTATTCTTTAATACGCGCGCGTTCTACTTCTTTGATTTGCTTGATAACGTCGAGCTGAATACCGTTTGGATCGTAAATATAGCCGTTGGAATCGTACATAGCAACGACTTTCGCGCCTAACTGTTGCGCCTTTTCGCAAGCGTAGATTGCAACGTTTCCGCTACCGGAAATGACCGTCGTTTTTCCCTCGAAAGAATCGCCGCGGAGCTTCATAGCTTCGGCTGTAATGTATACGAGCCCGTAGCCTGTCGCTTCCTTTCTAACGAGCGAACCGCCGTAGGAAAGCCCGCGCCCCGTAAGAACGCCGACGTGTTCGTCGCGAATACGTTTATATTGTCCGAAAAGATACCCGATTTCGCGCGCGCCTACGCCAATGTCGCCCGCAGGTACGTCCGTATCCGCGCCGATATGGCGGAAAAGCTCCGTCATAAAGCTTTGGCAAAACGCCATAATCTCACGGTCGGATTTGCCTTTGGGATCGAAATCAGAGCCGCCCTTACCGCCTCCAATCGGAAGCCCCGTCAAGCTGTTTTTCAGAATTTGTTCCAAACCTAAAAATTTAATAACGGAAAGATTAACAGAGGGGTGAAAACGAAGTCCACCCTTATAAGGTCCGATCGCGCTATTGAATTGTACGCGGTATCCCTTGTTTACGTGCACGTTTCCGTTGTCGTCTACCCAAGGTACGCGGAATAAAATCGTGCGTTCGGGTTCGGTGAAGCGCTCTAAAAGAGCAGCTTTTTCGTATTCGGGGTGCGCGTTAATCACGGGCTCTAACGTGAGCAAAATCTCCGTTGCCGCTTGATGAAATTCCTTCTCATTCGGATTGCGGGTTTTGAGATCGTCCAACACTTTTTCAACGTAAGTCATAATAAAAATACTCCTTTCAAAAAATAGATACTAAACATAAATTTAATCGATTTTTTCAATGTAATAATATCATATCACTTTTTTTTCAAAATAGCAACGGTTTTAAGGGCGAAATATAAAAAAAATGAAAAAAACTTCGTGTTTTTTTCGACAAAAACCCCGTATAATCAAAATTCGTTATAATATATATAAGTTTTTCTTATACCAACGGAGGTGTAAGGCGCAATTTTAAGTAAAGAAAAAAAGCGACCGATAAAACATTTTCGTTAAACGTCGTGCGCAAAGCCGCTTTTATGGTGTCCGCACAGGACACAGGGGATCGAACCTGTGTTAAATACTTGCAGAGAGGCGGTCAATAGCGAATAAATGTAAAAAAAGCTCGGTTTGGAATCGGGCGATTTTACTTTTTTTAAACTGCACGTAAAAAATCAATCGGTTCATTTGGTAAATTAAGGCAAAGACGACAATTCATTTTTCGAATTACTTCTATACAAAAATAAAATGGATAAAAAATCGTAAAAAATGATTGACTAAATAAATTCTGTATGCTATAATTAGACATAAATATTCAATTTTTGGCGATTTTTTAGTCTTTTGCATATTTCGTACAAAATACAAAATCCGCATATTTATGCGGTGATTAAATAAAAATATGCAAAATTAAATAGCAGGGGCGAATATTTATAAGAAAACGATTGCATTATAGAATGCTAATAAAAAATAATGGGAGGCTTTTATGAAGAACAAGAAGAGTTTATTGCTTTGCCTTTGCGCGGCGATGATGTTTTCGAGTTTTGCGGCGGTAGCGACGAGTTGTGGTTCAAACGAAGAAGAATCGAGCAGCAACGGTCCCAGCACTTACGGCGAGAACGGCGATTACTATTTCGATTCGGCAAGCGGCGAACAGTTATTAACTCTGCTGAACGGTAACCTTACCCTTAAGGTTGGTTCGGAAACCAAAGTTGGTACGTACGAATACAACGGGCAAACGATGACCATTCAGTTTACGGGAGACACGCAGGCAACTGCGGTTACTTACGACGGGAACGCTTTGTCTTTCACCTACGACGGAACGGCTTATACTTTCTTAAAGAAAGTGAATTATACTGTTTCCTTTGATACCAATGGTGGCAGCTTGGTGGAAAGCGCGTCTGTTGTGAACGGTAAGACGGTGGCGAAGCCCACGGCTACGCCTACGAAGTCGGGACAATCGTTCGTTGGTTGGTATGCGGACAACACGTATAAAACCGTTTACGATTTCTCTACGCCTGTTACGGGTAACGTAACCGTTTACGCGCGTTTTGTGGAGACGGACGCGACGGCGAACGTTTACGAGGTTGAATTGTACGTTGACGGCGAATTGCTTGATACGGTGCAAACGGTGAACGAAATCGCATACGCATTGCCTACTCCTAAAAAAGCGGGCGCGACGTTTGCAGGTTGGTGGACGAGTGATTACGAGGACGCGACCAAATTAACGGCGAAATACGACGAAACGGCTTTGGCGCAAAACACCAAGCTTTATGCGGTTTGGCAAAGCGACGCTCCGCTCGTATCCGTTACGAATACGGGTATTAGCTGGACGGTTGGCGGCGTAACCAATACATATAAAGTGGAGATCACCGCTCCCGGTGCGACGGAGGCGGAAGTCTTTACGCCCGTTACACCTTCGCAGGCGTATGATTTTGCAAGCAAGGCGGAAGGTGATTACGTAATCAAGGTTACGGTAAACGGTGCGGCTTCGACGACGGCATATTATAAAAATAAGGCCTTGGCGAAAGTTTCCATCTTTACGGTAAACGGAAACGTCCTGTCTTGGAACGAGGTTGAAGGTGCGACGGATTATTTAATTACCGTTGATTGCGCAGGCGACAATCACACGCACGTGAGCGAATACGTATCCACGAAAGGCGAAAGCGAAACGCCCGTTGCAAGTTTTGATTTCACGGCTTGCGATATGAAAGAGGGCGGTCTTAAATTCAAGGTAAAAGCGGTTGCCGACGGTTTCGTTGCGTCCGTATCGGAGGAATACGTTATCGAAAGAAACCTTTTGAACGTTGAAAACGTAACGGTGGACGCAGTGGCGGAAACGTTAAGCTGGTCTGCGGTTGAAAACGTTGAAAAATATATCGTAGACATCAACGGAACGGAATACGAAATAGCTGGCGATAAGACGAGTATGTCGCTCAATTTCTTGCCGTTCTCGAAAGACGCTTATACGATTAAAATAACGCCCGTTGCATTCGGTTACAATTCTCCGAACGTTACGCAAACGACGGCGTTTAACAAAGCGACGATGGCAACGCCTACGAACGTAAAACTCAACGCTTCGACGATTACTTGGGATGCGGTTGCAAGCGCGGCTAAATATATCGTAAAAATCGACGGTACGGAATACGAAACGGAAACGAACAGCTTCGTGTTGACGAGCGATCATTACACGGCGGATCAAAAATCTTGTACGATTGAGATCAAAGCGGTAGCACCCCTTGGCGCAGTATCCGATTCTCAATATTCTGCTGCAGTAACGATAAGCTTCGGTGCGATGGCGGATTCGCTCGTTTACGAAAAAGGCAAAGTGGTTTGGGAGCCCGTTATCAACGTAACCAAATACGAAGTTAAGATCAACGACGGCGACGCGGTAGAAGTAGCGGCGACGTCGAACGATTACGCGATTACGTTTACGCAAGCAGGCGCAAACACCATCAGCGTACGTTGCTATAACACCGACAACGAACCCTCCGCTTGGGTAAGTATTGACGTAAACGTATACGAAATTACGTTCAACACGGGCGTTGGCGAAAAGGTCGATACCATATACAAAGCGAAAGGCGATATTATCACGCCTGCTCAAACGACGGCGAAAGGCTACGAGTTTGCAGGTTGGTATTCCGCGCCTACGAACGGTATTTTGTTCGTACCTGGAACGGCGTTCACGGGCGAAGCGGATACGACGCTTTACGCAACGTGGAATGCAAAGAAATACACCATTACGTATATCGTAGAGGGTGCAAACGCATTCACAGACACCAAGGAAATTGAATTTGGCAATGAATTCACCTTACCCGATATGTCTGGCGACGAAACGAGTGAAATCTTCTTCGGCGGTTGGTGGACGGAACGTAATGGACAAGGTCGTCAATACACGGACGAAAACGGCGAAAGCATTCTTCCTTGGAACGACGACGCTCCCGTTACCGTTTACGCGAGCTTCGTACAGCTTCTTCAATATAAAGAAGTGAAAGGAAGCATTTCCAAAGAAGACGGTTATGCGGTATCGGCAGGTCGCGACATCGGTAGTGTTGAAACGGTTACGATTCCTGCAATGTATAACGGTAAGAAAGTCGTTCAAGTTTCTTCGAACGCATTCGCAAACTGTTCCAAGCTTAAAACCGTCAACATTCCCGATACGGTTGAATTGATCGACTTTGGTACGGGTGGTAATGCCGGTACGGGTTCGGCGTTCTTCTATTGCAATAAATTGGAAAGAGTGAACGTTTATAAAACGGAAGGCAAACATCAAAGGGTTTATAGCTCTGAAGACGGCGCGATTATTTATAACGACGAAACGGAAGGCACGGTATCCCTCGTATTCGTTCCTTACGGTAAGACGGGCAAATTTAGAGTACCCGACGGCGTAACGACGATCGGAACGAACGTATTTAGAAGCTCGCTGATTGAAAGCTACGTGATCCCCGCGTCGGTAACGACGATCGAGGCTAACGCGTTCTATTACGCAAGAGCCACGGAATACGAATTCCTTGAAGCAGAAGAGGGCGAAACGGAAAAACCGCTTAAGATCGCAAATTTGGCGTTCCAAGGCATCTACGCTACGTCGCTTACGTTACCTGCGCGTGTAACCGAAATGAATTTGGACAGATCGAGCACGAGCACGGGCTACGTATTTGAATCCGCAAATATAACGGAAATCAACATTTCTGGTACGTATTCGGGCGCGATATACAGCTCGAAAGGCGGTATGCTTTGTAATGCTGCGGGCGATACGATCGTACATTGCTTGTCTTCGGCAACTTCCGTTACGATTCCCAGCGGTGTAACGAAAATCGGTAAGGAAGCGTTCTACAATTGCAATAAGCTCACGTCGGTAACGATTCCCGGCTATATCACGGATATTGCAGAGAAAGCGTTCTACGATTGTGATAACATTGCTACGCTTATCTTCGAGGGGAACAACGGCGGTAACCCGATCAATATCGGCAAAGAAGCGTTCTACGGTTTGGAATATCTCCGCGAAGTAACGCTCCCTGCAAACACGGGCGAGGTAGCGCAATACGCGTTCGGCGGTTGCACGCGTTTGAGAACGGTAACGCTTAACGTAACGAATAAGGATATGAAGCTTGCGAACGCGGCGTTTGCAACGAGCGACGCAATGTACACGGTAGATACGTTAACGATCGGAAAGGACGTTCCTCTGTTTAATATCAACGGCGTATTCGGTTCGGCTGCGCTTGTAAAAGTAACGCTTGTCGAAGGAAACACGAGCTTCAAGGAAGGCACAAAAGGTACGGCGGACGAGGGCGTATTGTTCAATCACGATATGACCAAGCTCGTTTACTATCCGATCACCAAGACGGGCGATTATAAGATTCCCGATTCGGTTACGGAAATTTCGGGCGGCGTATTTATGGGTAAGACGCTCAAAAATCTTACGATCAGTGCAAACGTTACGAAGATTGAAACGTCTGCTTTTGAAGATTGTACGTTCCTTGAAAAGATCGTTTTTGAAGATCCCACTGGAACGGAAGCGGCTAAAGCGTTGGAAATTGGCAACCGTGCGTTCGCGGGTTGTACGAGTCTCGTAGAGGTTAAGTTGCCTACACGTCTCGACGTGCTCGGCGAGGCAGTCTTTGCGGATTGTATTAAACTCGTCGGCGACAAAGCTACGAAAACGTTCACGATCCCCGAGGGTGTTAAAACGCTTGGCAAGAACGCGTTTATCCACTGTGCGAGCTTGGTAAAAGTCGTTATTCCTTCGACGGTTGAAGCGATTGCAATGACGTCCAAATCGGCAACTGTTAATGGTGAGAAGAATGTGGCAACGTCGTATCTCGAGCTCTTCACGCTTTGCTCTTCGCTTGAAACGATTGAAGTTTCGGCAGATAATAAATACTATGCAAGCGTTAACGGCGTACTCTACGGAAAGACGGACGTAGACGGAAAGGCGGAAACGCCGAGTGAGATCACCGATCTCCTTCTTGTTCCCGAAGCGAATAAGCCTGCCGATGGTAAGCTGATTGTTCCTGCAAAGGTTACCAAGGTTTACAGCTATGCCGTAAATAGAACGAAATACGTAACGAGCTTTGAATTTGCAGCTCCCGTAGCGGCGACGGACGGCGCAAGCGGAACGACGGCTACGGCGGCAACTCCCGTTGAGTTCTATACCTACGCGTTCTTCAATACGGAAGGTCTTACGTCGGTGAAATTCCCGAGCGGAACGGCAACCATTCCCACTTCTGTCATCGGTTCTGGTACGACGCTTGGTAGAAGCGGTGCGGGCAGTACTCTTGCGACGGCGACCAATTCTGGAATCCCGTCATCTGGCTCTACGCCTGACGTCGCGTACGTTTGGATTCCCAATACTGTTTCTGAAATTAAAGGTTCTGCATTCTATAAATGTAGCTCACTTGCAGATGTTGACTTTGAAAAGGGTAATGATACGAATGAATTGAAGTTCACAAAGACTTCTACTTCTAATAGTTATGGAACGTTCTTCCGTACTGCGTTTAGGGAAATTGAATTGCCAAAGAGAACGTCGTTTATCGGTAGAGAAACGTTTAATGAAACGCTTTTGACGTCAATCAACATCCCTGCAAACGTAACGACGATTGATCAATATGCATTCCTTCATAATATGTATCTTACGACGGTTACGTTCGGTAAAGAAGCGGGTGCAGGTGCCGTTAAATTGACTTCGCTTGGCAAGTATACGTTCTGGAAGTGTTTCACGTTGAGCGAAATCGAATTGCCTGATTCTCTTGAAACGCTCGGCTCGAACGCGTTTATGCTTTGTCGTTCGCTTGAATCGATCGTTATCCCTGAAAAAGTTACGGTTATCGATAGTAATACGTTTAATTATTGCGAATCGCTCAGCAGCATAACGATTGAAGGTAAGCTTACGAAGATTGGTAACTATGCTTTCCAATACACCGCGATTACGGAATTTACCATTCCTGCAACCGTTACTGAAATCGGTATAGGTGCGTTTACGGGTTGTCGTGATTTGGTTGAGTTGCGTTTTGCTGTTAATGACGAAACGAAGGTGGCTGCGTTGAACAAGATTGGTAACAACGCGTTCAACGATACGGGTATTCAAACGTTTACGTTACCTGCAACGGCAGGCGGTATCACGCTCGGCACGTATCTGTTCAAGTATTGTCCGAACCTTACGACAGTGAACTTGACGGATAAGATTTCTAACCTCACGAACGTATTGGCGGGTGCTCCTAACCTTACGACGGTTACCGTACCTACGGGCAATACGAATTTCGAAGTGGAGGATACCGTTCTCTATAACGAGAATAAAGACGCGATCCGCGTGATTTACAATACGCCCGAAATGCAAAACGGCGTTTACGAAATCGCGGCTGGTATCAAAGAAATTCCGAACGGCGCGTTCAAAGGCGTAACGGATTTGAAGAAGATTATCATTCCTGCGTCCGTTGAAAAGATTGGACAACACGCATTCCAAGGCTGTACGTCACTCGTAGAAGTTGAGTTCAAGAGCGGCTCGAATCTGACAACATTGGATTTCTATACGTTTGATTCCTGTAAGAACCTTACCACGATCAACTTGCCCGAATCGATTACGCGTATCAACGATTACGTATTCCGTAATTGCGTATCGCTTGCAAAAATCACGCTTCCGGCAGAGCTGCAGTATATTGGTAGCTACACCTTCTCGGCGTGTGGCTTAACGGAAATCACCATTCCCGGAACGGTTGAGCTCGGTAGCGAGGCGACGTTCCAAGGCTGTGAGGCTCTTTTGAAGGTTACCTTAGAGGAAGGCTTTGAAACGTTGGGCGCAGGTTCGTTTGATGGTTGTATCAATCTTTCGACCATTAAGTTCCCTTCGACGCTGAAAGGCGTTACGATGAGCGCGTTCTCTAATACGGGCGTAAAAGCACTCGACTTCTCGCAATTTGGCGAAGATTTCATAATTGATATGAATGCGTTTACGGGTTGTAGAAATCTTGAAAGCGTAGTTCTTCCCAAGGGAATTAAAAAGATTACGAGCGCGTTTAGTAAATGCCCTAAGCTTGCATATATCAACGGAAACACGGTTGCGGGCGTTATCGATACGCTTCCTAATTCGATTGAAGAATTTGGTACGAACGCATTCCAAGGCTGCAACGCTTTGATCGAAGTAAAGATCCCCAGAAACGTGGAAATGTTGGGTGATACCTCCTTCGGCGGTGGCTTTACGACGAACACGTATGCTTATACGTTCGATAGCTGTGAAAACTTGGAAAGAGTTATTCTTCCGAACAATCTTCGTTATATCGGTTATGCGGCATTCTCCTATTGTCCGAAGCTTAAAGAAGTCGTTGGTTTGGAAAACGTAATTTCGATCAACGGAAATGCATTTATCGATTGCGTTTCACTCGTTGGATCTATTCCCGAGGGTGGGACGGAGCCCGTCGTGAACTTAGCTTCTGCTCAAAATATTGGTAAGTCGGCTTTCCAAGGTTGCGTTAACATCAAGACGTTGTTAGCTTCTGTAGCGCAATCTATCACCGATCACGCGTTTGCTGACTGTACGAGCCTTGCAACCGTAGACATCGGTAACGATCTTAAGCTTCTTACGGCGTATTTGTTTGAGAACTGTACGTCCTTGAAGACGGTTAAGATTCCCGATACGGTAACGCTTATGAATACGGGCGTATTTATGGGTAGCGGTATTGAAACGATTACCATTCCTGCGGGCTATACCCGTTTGAATATGGACAGTATCTTTGAAAACTGCGCAAACCTCAAAGAAGTTGTCTTCGCGGGCGACGTGTTTGCAATCGGTGGTCCTGGCGAACGTTCCGGACAGACCAAGAACATCTTTAAGGGCTGTACCTCGCTTAAGAGTATTACCTTACCTAACACCTTGCTTCTTCTCGGTGACGGCGTATTTGAAGGTAGCGGTCTTGAAAGCATTGAAATTCCTGAATTGGTTTCCAGCATCAGCGGTACGGCGTTTGCGGATTGCGCAAGCCTCACCGAGATCAAAGTGAACGAGAATAACTCGTTCTACAAGGCGCAAGCGGGCGCGCTTTACAGCGCAAGCGGATCTCTCGTTTGCTATCCTGCGGGCTTAGCTTACGGCGACGGTACGTTGGTTGTCAATGCAGATACAAAACTCGTTGGCTCGGCTTTGAGAGGCGTTAACATCACCAAAGTGATCGTAGAAGAGGGCGTTACGAAAATCCCTGCTGCGATGTTTAGCGGTATGACCAACCTCCAAGAGGTGCAGTTACCTACAACGCTTACCGAGATTGGAGCTAACGCGTTCGCAAACTGCGTCAACCTTACGACGATTTCCATTCCCGATAGCGTAACAACGATTGGTAGCTATGCATTCCAAAACACGACGGCACTTCAATCCGTTTCCATTAACGGTGTAACGTCGCTTGGAACGTATGCGTTCCAGAATTCGGGTATCACGGCAATCACCTTGCCTGCGGCGATCACGGCTATCCCGAATTACGCGTTCGACGGCACGGCAAATCTTCAAACGGTAACGCTTCAGGGCGAGCTTACCTCGATCGGACAATATGCGTTCCGTAACAGCGGTGTGCTTTCCCTTGCTGTAACCGACGCGTTGACGAAGATTGATAAATACGCTTTCCAAGGTTCTATGATTTCTTCGTTTGAAATGCCTGATTCTGTTACGAGCGTAAGCGATTATGCGTTTGAAAATTGTACGAATCTTCAAACGTTGAGATTGTCTGCTGGTATGACGAATTGGTCGTACTATCTTACGTATCCTACTAGTTCGTCTGTAACGGCAATTAAAGGTGTTTTCAAAGGTTGTACGAGCTTGACGAATTTGACGATCCCCGAGGGTATCACCGATATAGGTCAAGAAATGTTTATGAACTGTACGGGCTTGCAAAGCGTTACGCTTCCCGCTTCGTTGAGAAACTTGGCGTATGTTCAACCTGTAACGGTGGCACTTGCGGATTCGAACAACAGTTCTGCGTTTGAGGGTTGTACGAGCTTGCAAACGGTAACCTTCAGCGGCAACAATTTGGAGATCATCGGTCAAAAGGCGTTCGCTGGTTGTACGAGTTTGCAAACGATTTCGCTTCCCGATTCCGTGAAAGTTATTTCGAGATACGTGTTTAACGACTGTACGAGCCTGCAATCTGTCGAATTGTCTGAAAATCTTCTTATGATCGGTCAAGACGCGTTCGCTGGTTGTACGTCCGTTACGGAAATCGTTATCCCCAAGGGTGTAAAACTTAGCAACTTCGTATTCTCCGGTTGGACGGCTGAACAAACGATCAAGTTTGAAGATTCCGCTTACACGGTAGCTTGGATGGGTGCTGACAGTAGCCACAATACGAACATTTGGTTCGTAAACGATCATAACATTCACAGCGGCGTTTATATGGACGCGGTGATCGAGTATGATTACGTTGCTCCCTCCGTTGGCGGCGATGAATAATTGTTAAAATAATACACCAATAGAAGCTATAAAAACAGATTGGTAAGAACATTAACAATTAAATAGGTTTAGCTATCGCAGAATTGTGAAAATTTCCAATTCTGCGATAGTTTTTTTATTTTTTAGGCGAGAAACTATTTACTTTTTCGACAAGATATGATATAATAAATTGGTTGTAATAATGAGTTATAGCGACCTGTTGGTTAAATTTTGAAAAGGAGGTTTTTTATGGCAGGTGAATTGTTTAAAAAATACTATTCACGATTGGCAAAAGAGGGCGTTTTAAAGTCTGTTTTGTGCGGATTGATTTGCGGCTTTGCCGTCGCGTTTGTCATTTCGGCTATTTTTTGGCTCACGGGCGTGAAATTGTTTTGGATTTCTATTCTTTCTTGGGTTGCCGTGTCTGCTGCCGTTGCCGCTTTGTTATATTTTAAAAAATTCAAACCGACAACGAAAGCAATTGCAATGCGCGTAGACGAACTTGGTTTAGAAGAAAGAGTTTTAACTATGACCGAATTAGAGGGCGACGAATCCTACATAGCGATGCGTCAACGAGAGGACGCAATTTCCGCGCTTTCGACAGTCAACGCGGGACTTTTGACGATTATCGTGTCCGTTCCCTTGATTGTCGCGACGTGTGTTTCTGCTGTTTTCGGCGTGGGTATGACGACGATTTCTGCGCTCGCTTCTGCCGGTGTGATTAAAAGCGGTAAGGATATTATCGAAGAAGTAACGAAAGAGCCGACAAAAACTTTCGAGCTTACTTATGAAGCGTTGGAAGGCGGCATTATCGAGGGTGAGCTTTTCCAAGTCGTGGACGAGGGGGAGGACGGCACGCCCGTGTTGGCGGTTGCTGACGACGAATGGGTATTCGTGGCTTGGTCGGACGGAAACGAAGATCCGTACAGAACGGATTTGAACGTTACAGAGAATATGGAAATTTTTGCAACGTTCCAACAGCTCTCCGAGGGTGATGAGGGCGACGGCGACGAGGGGGCTGGCGACGGCGACGGTATGAAACCCGATAAACCCGGGCAAGGTGAAAACAAAGAAAACGGACCTCCCAAACCTGGCGATGGCGCAGGCGGTAAATACGAGCCCGTCAATCAGATTATCGACGGTAAGGTTTATTATGGTGACGAATACGAGGACGCCTTTGAAGAAGTTATGAGCAGCATTGCTCAAAGTGGCGATTTACCCAAGGAATTAAAAGAGTTTATCGAGAATTATTTCGGCTCGATTGCAGATTAAAAAATAAATTTAAGAAGGAATAAATATTATGGTTACGGAAAAAGATATCAATCAATTTTGTCAACAATGCGCTAACATTTTCGAGCAAGTATCTCGTGACGTTATCGGTCAAAAAGAGGTCGTCGAAGGAACGATTATCGCGATGATTGCAGGTGGTAACGTACTCTTGGAGGGTGTGCCCGGTGTAGGAAAAACCCGTCTTGTGCGTTCGCTTGGTCGTGTTTTCGATTTGCCTTTCTCGCGTATTCAATTCACGCCCGACCTTATGCCCGCAGACGTTACCGGTACGAACATTATTGTAAAAGACGAAAACGGAAATTCGTCGTTCGATTTCCAACCCGGTCCTATTTTCAGTAATATTATTCTTGCCGACGAAATTAACCGTGCGACGCCGAAAACGCAGTCTGCGCTTTTGGAAGCAATGCAAGAGCATACCGTTACGGTTATGGGTGTATCGAGAAAGCTCAACGAGCCGTTCTTCGTCTTGGCTACTCAAAACCCGATCGAGCAAGACGGTACGTATCCTCTGCCTGAAGCGCAAATGGACCGTTTTATGTTCAAGCTTATCGTTCCTAATCCCAGCCTTGAAGAGCTTATGCAAATCGTTGATATGACGCAAAAGACGATGGCAGAAACGGCAGAGTGCGCTTGTAATGGCGAACAACTTCTCCGTATGAGAGAAACGGCAAACCAAATTCCCGTTGCGGAAGAAGTGTTGCGCTACGCGATGATTATGACGAGCGCAACTCACCCTGATAGCGAATGTGCGTCCGAAGCGGCGAAAAAATATATTCGCGTCGGCGCGAGCCCTCGTGCTGGTCAAGCTTTGATTTCGGCGGCGAAAGTTAAGGCGCTTATCAAAGGAAGATTTAACGTTGCGTTCTCGGATATTGAAGAGCTTGCGTATCCCGTTCTTCGTCACCGTATCAAGATGAATTTCGAGGCTATCGCGGAACGCGTTTCGCCCGACGACGTTATTAAGATGATTGTTGAAGAAGTAAGTAAGAACCCCAAGTATAAAAAAATCAAATAATCATAGAAGTTGGTGACGGAGAGCCCCGACGATATGGGAGTATGAGATGAAAGATTCCTATTTGAACGATCAATTTTTTAGCCGATTGGAAACGTTGGCTTTGAATTTAAGAACAAATCTTGCTGGTTATTTTGGCGGTAAGCATCTTGTCAGTACCTACGGGCAAACTGTAGAATTTTCTGATTTCAGAGAATATCAATTAGGCGACGATATTCGGAGAATTGACTGGAATTTGTTTAGTCGGTTTGAGAAATATTTCTTAAAACTTTTTACCGACGAAAGACAAATGCACGTTCAGATTTTTTTGGATTGTTCCGCTTCTATGGGCAAGGATAACACGAAAAAGTCTTCTTATGCAACGGCGGCAGCGGCAGCGCTCGGTTTTTTAGCCGTTCATAATATGGACAAAGTATCTTTGCATTTTATGAAAGGAAGCCATTCTGATAATCCGTTTGGAACGTTGATCGGAAAACAGGCATTTTTCAGAGCGATAGGGGCTTTTGATGATTTAGAATTTACGGAAGATGCCGATATTGAGGCTTGCGTAACCAGCTGTCCCGATACGAGCACGAATAACGGATTAACGGTTATTATTTCAGATTTTATGACGGACAGTAATTGGAAAAAAGCCGTGGATTATTTATGTTATAAGAAAAGGCAAGTGTTGCTCGTTCAAGTGCTGACGCCCGAAGAAACGGATCCCGCTTACGACGGACGCGTCAATTTGATCGATTCCGAATCGGTAGATCTTTCCGATTTTAAAAATATGAAATTGAGAATTACGCGTAGTATGCAGAAAGCGTACGAGGAGGCAATGCTCGATTTCAAACAGGATATTAAAGATTTTTGTACTCGGCGCGGCGTGGACTTTATTTCCGTGCGTACGGATATGGCTATTGAGAAAGTATTGTTTGGTGAATTGTTAAAAGTAGGTATTATGGCATGACGTTATTAACTCCTTTGGGTTTGTTAGGATTATTGGGAATTGCAGTTCTAATTCTCATTTACATAATCAAACCTAATTATCAACAAAAATTTATTTCCAGTACTTTCGTTTGGAAATTAAGTTTGAAATACAGAAAGAAGAGGATTCCCATTAGCAAACTTCGGAATTTCCTTATCATTCTTTGTCAAATTCTCATTCTTACGGCGGCGGCTTTGATTTTGGCTGAACCTGCGCAAGTTCTTAAAAATCACGTTGAAGAGAGAGAAGTGGTCGTTATTCTTGATTCTTCGGCGAGTATGCGCACGACGTTAAACGGAAGTGATCGTTTTACGCGCGCGGTGGACGGCGTCATTGATTTAACGGATGAAGTTTTAAAGGATAACGGTATCGTTTCCGTTATCGTTGCCGACGACAAGCCGGAATTTTTAATGGAACGCACAACGAAAGAGCAAGCCGCTATATTGACGGACGATTTGAACGATTTAATTTCGAACGACGTTTGTTATTACGGTACGTCGGACATTGAGGGCGCGATGGCGCTTTGCGAGGAAGTTCTCGAACAGAACAATAGAGCAAAAATTTATTTGTACACGGATACGATGTATTCTTACGTACCGGAAAATATTGAAGTCGTGAATGTTTCCGTGGCAGAAGAATGGAACGCGGGCATTTTGGACGCTTATACCGTGTTAGACGAAAACTTTTATTCGTTTTACGTTGACGTAGCGTGTTACGGCAGAGATGAAGAAGTGGTCGTCAACGTGGACGTTCTCGGCGCGAATGCGCTTGATAGTACCGATTCAGGTGTGAGTATTTCTTTTTCGCAATCCGTTTATTGTAGCCGTGAGCAAACCCAAAGAGTAGTATTTATCAATGAAGATCAACATCAATTTTGGGATCAGGAAACGGAAAACGTAACGTATTATCCGATTAGTGAAATGGATAAAATTTATTCCTATCAAACCGTCCAGATTACGATTCAAACGTATGAAAAGGATTCCCTTATGGCGGATGACGCATTTATGATATATAACGGACAAAAGGAAGTCGTTAAAATTCAGTATGCGAGTGCCGATCCCAATCCCTTTTTTGGGGCAATGTTAAAGGGCTTAAAAGGCGCTTATGCGGATAGATGGGACTTTCAAATCACGGAAATAAAGCAAGGGGAAGAACCGATTTTAGAGGGATTTGATTTCTATATTTTTGAGCACCAAAGCCCCAAGGTTTTGCCTACTGACGGTATCGTTTTGTTGAGTGATCCCTTGGAAATTCCGTCAAATATCGGATTAAGATTCGACGGTGTTTACGATAACGCCGGCAAGTCTTACGAGATAGCGGAAGACGAAGAACACGCAATTACGTCGAATATGGACGTGTCGGATCTTATGATTAGCCGCTACGTTAGACTTACCTACGGTGCAGAGTGGAATTCGTTAATCACGGCAAACGGGCAAACGGTTTTTGGTATTCGCGACGACGAGGATATGAAAGTAGCCGTTATGGGATTTAGCGTGCATTATTCCAATATTGTAATCACCGAACAGTTCGCCGTTTTAATGTATAATTTATTTGGCTACTTTTTACCCAGCACGGTAGAGAGTAGCGCATTTGAGGTCAACGAAATAATCACGTTGAACGCTCGAGCTGATAGCTTGTACGTTACGCGCGAGGGATCGACGGACGAAGAAAAGATTTTCAATAATTTCCCTGCAACGATGCAAGTCGCGCTGCCTGGTAACTATTTGCTCGAACAGACGACGTTTACGGGGAAACTCGTACAAGAAAGAATTTTTGTTAAGACGCCTGCGTTGGAGAGCAACGTATGGCGCGTAGAAGATGCTTTGGAAAATCCGTATAAGGAAGAGGATGATACGGATTATTATAGAGATTTGTTATTGTATATAGCGGCGGCAATGGTTGCGATTCTATTCGTCGAATGGTGGCTTCAAAGCCGCGAAAATATGTGAGGAGGGATAGGATATGCAGAATTTTGAAATACATTTTTCTTATCCCTGGTTACTTCTTTTGCTCGTTGCAGCTGTCGTTTTGACGCTGATACCCTATTTCCGATTGGCAAAAAGATACAGAAGAACGAGAAACCGTATTACGTCTATCGTTTTACACTTAATCGTAATGGTGCTTGCAATTACGACGCTTGCCGGATTGACTTTCCATTATCAAATTCCGAACGAGCAAAACGAGTTAATATTGCTCGTGGACGTTTCGGAAACGGAAGAAAGATCAAAAGAGCAGAGAGAAGAACTTATTCAAATTCTTTTAAATGATTGTGAGAAAAGCGACGTTAAAGTGGGTATCGTAACGTTTGGATTTGACCAAGAGTACGCATTACCTTTAACGTATGAGCTTGAAGATGCGTACGATACTTATTTGGAGGCAAACTTACCTGATACGAGCGCTACCAATATTGCGGCGGCGTTGGAATACGCTAAAGGATTGTTTGAAAATCCCGAAACGGCAAAAATCGTTTTGATTACGGACGGAAAAGAGACGGATGAAGAAGCAACGAGCGTGATCGGTGGGATTTCTGCGCAAGGAACGAAAGTGGACGTTGCGTACGTTGGTTCTTCCTACGAGGGCAACGACGTTCAGCTTATTGGGGTGGAATTGCCCGATTACCACGTGAACGTAAACGAGGAATGTCTTATTAAAATTTCCGTTCAAAGCGACGTTTCCACCACGGCAACGATCGAGCTTTACGATAACGACGAAGTGAACGCAGAGACAGGTGCTCAAACGGTGAATATCAACGCAGGAACACAGACGATCACCTTTAAACACACGTTTACAAGCGAGGGGATTCACGAACTCAAATTTAAAATTTCTTTAGACGGAGATTTGTTGCAGGAAAATAACGTTTACAGCTCTTATTTGTATTTAGAGGTGTTTAATGATATTCTCGTTCTGGAAAGAAGAGCGGGCGAATCTGTTGGAATTGAAACCGTTTTAAATTTAAATAACGATTTGCCTTATCATTTAGACGTGAAAGCTGTTACGGACGACGAAGTCCCGATGACGATTGATCAGCTTCGTTTATACGATCAAGTCATTTTAAACAACATTGCAAATAAGGATTTGCCTGACGGGTTTGATATACTTTTGCAAGAGTACGTATCCGTGTATGGAGGCGGCTTGTTCACCGTTGGCGGCAACGACGATTTAGGTGCGGCAAATGCCTATAATCGTCAAGATATGTATAATACGTTGTATCAGGAAATGTTGCCGGTACAAGCAATCAATTATACTCCGCCTGTTGGCGTCATGGTGATTATTGACAGATCGGGTTCTATGGGCGGCTCGGATAATTACGGGCAGAGTAAATTGGATTGGGCGAAAGCGGGTGCAGTTGCGTGTTTGAATGCGCTTTCCGAACGTGATTATATTGGTGTAATGACGTTGGACAACGAACAGAGCACAGTTCTCGAAATGACGCCCCGTACGCAAGGCACGAAAATTCGTGAAGCAATCAATTCTATTGAAGATACGTCGGGCGGCACGGTATTTCCCGAAGCGATTCAGGGTGCAGGTATCGCGCTTCGAGCTTTGGGAGATAAAGTGGCTCGTAAGCATATCATTTTAGTTACCGACGGTGAAGTTGGGGACGATCAAGCGGAGGCTTACGAGGGGTATATTCAAGCGTTTTACGAAACGGACGGAATCACGCTCTCGGTCGTTGGCGTTGATATGGTGAAGGGCAGTACTGCTTATGAAAAAATGCAACACGCGGCGGTTGATCTCGGACATGGTAGGGTGTACGCAGTAAAAGCGAGCGAATTGCTTGATACGATGCGCGACGATTTGAATGCACCTGAAATCGAGGAGGTTAACTACGAAGAGTTTAAGCCGATTGTTAACGATCTTTCTTCATCGCTCGTTCAAGGACTCGAACGAGGCGAAGAGTGGGAAAGAAATCGCTTGAACGTAACGCTGGACGGATTTTACGGAGTAAAGGTAAAAGCGGACGCGGAGCTTATTTTAACAGGCGATTATCAAGTGCCGTTATACGCGCAATGGAAGTACGGTCAAGGTATGGTCGGAAGTTTTATGTGCGATTTGGGCGGTGTATGGTCCTCGGAATTTATCAATAACGAAACAGGGCAAGGATTTATTCGCAACGTTGTGAATAATTTAATGCCGACTAAAAACATTCGACCGAGTGAAATTGGTTACGTGTTAAAAGAAGACAATTATATCAATAAATTGAGTATTTATACCCAGCTTGAAGCGGGCGAAACGATAAAAGGCGAACTTATTGAAATCGTAGACGGGCAAGAAGTGCCGATGTCGTTAAATACCGTTACCGCTGGGGAAGCAGCCGAGTTAAGGACGTCGCCTGCGTATGTAACGTTAGCTTTGACAGAAGGGAATAATTATAGCCGTTGCGATTTCGTCGTAAGAGAAAGCGGAACGTATAAAATTGTTCTTAAAAAGTATGATAAAGACGGCAACGTCGTTATGAGAAACGGTGAAGAAGTAAAAGTGGAGTTTTTCAAATCGTTTGCATATTCAGAGGAATACGATACGTTTGAAAGTGGAACGGCAGAAATCATAGACGGGTTGAAAAAAATTGCAGACAAAGGAAACGGCGCAATGATAGAGGATCTTAAAGATCCGCACGAAGCGTTGGAAGGATTTGTTTTGGCAATAGACAAAACCTTTGATCCGAGATTTTTATTTATGATTCTCGTCATCATTCTTTTCTTGGCGGATATTGCCGTTCGTAAGTTTAAGTTTAAATGGCCGCACGAGTTGATTCGCGACTATAAAAACAAAAAGAAATCTAAATAAGTAGTTCTGTAATATATTGCAGTCTAAAGAAAGTATTTAGCTAAAATCCCAAGGAGGATAGTATGAAAAAGCTAAAAATTCTCGCTACGCTTGGTTTATCGGCGTGTGTTTTTGCGGCGGTGGGGTGTTTTTCTGCTTGTAATAAAAACGGATTGAATACTCCAACGGAGCTTATCGTGGACGAGGACGATTATTTGCTGACGTGGTCGGAGGTAGAAGACGCGCGCAGTTACGTTTTGGAGATCGTTAACACGGAGACGAGCGAAGTAAAAAATATTACGTCCAATAGAGAATATAGCTCGTTAAAAGGTTTAGAAACAGGCGATTATGAAATCCGCATCAAGGCAATCGGTCGAGAAAAAGGCGCGGAATCTGATTGGTCTGAAAAGTTAGAATTTAATAGACCATATGAGACGGGTTGCGTTTATACGCTTATTAACAACGTTGAATACGAAGTAACGCGAGCGGGTACGGCAAGCGGTGATATTGTGATAGAGGACTATTATAAAGGGAAACCTGTTACGAGTATTGCAAAATCCGCTTTCAAGGGAAGCCGCGTAACGGGAGTCGTGATCGGCAACAACGTTAAGACGATTGGAGAGAACGCCTTTCATAACAGCAGAATGCTTACTTCTATAACCATTCCCGATTCGGTTACGAGTATTGGAAAATCTGCGTTTCAAAATTGTATTTCTTTAACGTCGATTGATATTCCTGATTCCGTAACGACAATCGAGGAAAAAACTTTCATAAATTGTAGTTCGTTAAAAACGATTGATTTTGGAAAAGTTTCGACGATTGGAGATTCTGCTTTTTCTAGTTGCACGTCGCTTACGTCGCTGGTTCTTCCTGAAACGGTAACGACCGTTGGACCGTATGCGTTTGCCGGAAATGAATTGCTTGCCTCTGTGAAGCTTGGAAGCAAGGTGCGGACGATAGGACTTTTTGCGTTTAATATGTGTACCGCATTAAAAGAGTTGGAGTTTGCGAAAAACAGTTCTTTGACGTCGATAGGGCAACTTGCATTCCAAAAAGCGCCGTTGACTTCTATCGTTTTACCCGAAGGAGTGGTTCACGTTGGCGCACAAGCCTTTTATCAATGCGAAAAATTGGCTACGATTTCACTTCCCAAAAGCTTGATGCAGTTGGGCGCGTACGCTTTTGCGGAAACTCCGTTGTATAAAGCTCAAATCGAAGATAAAAAGCAGTTGATTACGATTGACGGGTGGATTGTTAATATTCACGACGACGTAAGAAATAGCGTTGCGGCAATTTCCTCAACAGATCTTAATTTAGACGGGGAACTCGTTATAAAATTAAATAACGACGTGGTAGGAATCGCTGATCAGGCTTTGTTGCAGTGCGCGAATTTAAAGCAGGTAATTTTACCCGCGTCGGTACGTGCCATTGGAGAATATGCTTTTTATGCGAATACGTCCCTTTGGAAAGTACAAACGGCGAAAGTAAAATATATAGGCGAATACGCTTTTCAATATTGCGGCGTACTTTCTTCTTTGATTTTAGGAGAAGGCTTGGAAACGATTGATTCATATGCTTTCCAGGATTGTGTTTCTCTGAATAATAACGCATTGGGTAGCTCAATTATTCCCGATTCGGTGAAAAAAATCGGTGCTTACGCTTTTTATAATACCAAACTTTGGGCAAATCCCGATGAGCACGGAATCGTATATGCCGGTAATTGGGTGGTAGGTACGGTTGGAGTATCCGGTTCAGTAACTCTTAAAGACGGTACGGTGGGGATTGGCGATTATGCTTTTGTCGATTGTAGCGGTTTAGAGATGGTATCGGGGTTAGGCAAGGTAAGTAAGATCGGTCGTGGGGCATTTAGCGGTTGTTCCGGGCTGAAAACGGTTACGATTAGCCAAAATTTGACGTATATTGACGAATATACTTTTTATAATTGCGCCTCTTTGTTTAGTTTTGAGTTTACGGGAAGAAGCAAATTGGCTTCGATTGGAAGATCGGCGTTTTACGGTTGCGAATATTTGAATACTATTGATTTAAGCCGAACGTCGGTGCAAGTAATTGATAATTATGCTTTCTATAATTGTTATAACGTTAAAGAGGTTGACTTTGGCGACAATTTGGTAAGTATTGGTGATTACGCTTTTTATAAATGCTCTTCTTTAGAAACGTTGGATTGTCCGGAAAGTTTGTTGGCGATCGGCAATCGCGCGTTCTATAAAAACACGAATTTAAAAACGTTGCATTTAAACGATAATCTTCTTTTAATCGGGGAACACGCGTTTAGCGGGTGCGGGGCGTTGGAAGCTATTTCGATTCCTTCTTCCGTCAAGTTGATTAGCAATTACGCTTTCTATAAGTGCATAGGCGTACAAGAAGTGGCGTTGGCTGACGGAATTGAGTATATAGGAAATTACGCTTTCTACGGTTTAGACTCGGTGAGCAGTTTGCACGTACCCGTTACGGTAAAGAGTGTGGGCAATTACGCGTTTAAAGGCTGGAATGGATTGACGTCTTTGACGTTGAGTAAAGAAATAGATTACGTTGGTTCTCATTCCTTCTACGGTTGTAAACAGGCGACTATATATACGGACGCTACGTCGGAGGTTAATTGGAGTAACCGTTGGAATTCTTCTTTCAGACCTGTCGTTTGGGGATGTACGCTTTCTTCGGATAACGCATACGTCGTTTCTTTGGAGGTAACCGAAAATACGTTCTCTAATCAAATGGCAAACGACGGATTATTTACTGCGCCCGAAAGAGAGGGGTATACCTTTCTTGGTTGGGCGACGGTAGAAAACGGGGAAGTCGTATATTCAGCGGAAAAAGTCGTGGACGCATCTGCGGGAACGATCTTGTACGCAGTATGGGAAGAAATTCAACAAGCGCCTGAAAACGATGCGTGAGATTTTCGTGGCATTGTGTAAGTATGGAAATTTTCGAGTGTGAAAGGTGCGAAAGTTATAACTTTTTTAAATATATTGTCAATGTTAAAAAATATATTTGACAAAGCAAAGAAAAAAGTAGTACAATATTAAGATGGCAAGACCTTGTTCAAAGGAGGGTAAAGAATGAAAAGAAAATTCAAGAAATGTATGCTTGCGGTAGGGCTGACGGTAGTTAGCTCGACGTTTGCGTTTTTGTTTTCTTGTAAGGAGAATGCACCGACCGTTAAATATACGTTTAATACGAACGGAGGAAATGCAATTCAAGAGGCGGTTGTTGATGAGGGGCAGACGTATACGTTACCTATTCCCGTCCGTGAAGGATATAGATTTGACGGTTGGTATCTTACCGAAACGTTTGACGGCGAGGCAATAACGACCGCGGACGGTATGACGAGCCAGACGTATTATGCGAAGTGGACGCAGGCTTTTGCGCTTACGTTGGACGCAAACGGGGGTACCGTGTCCGCGCCGAAATTATATTTGGCAGCGGGTGAAAACGTTTATTCGGCGGTGAGCGCGTATATTCCCGAAAAGGCGGGGCTTACCTTTGGGGCGTGGTTTAATGGCAATACGGCTATTTCTGAAAATTATAAAATGCCGAGTGAAGCTGTAACGCTCACGGCGCAATATAAAGTCGTTTATACCGTAGAAATTTACCTGCAAGATTTGAACGACGAAACGCTGTACGTAAAAGAGCAAAATGTAATTACAGAAAGCGATTACGTTGGAAAAACGATTGAGTCCGAGCAAACGAAAGACGGTTGCACGGAGATTTCACACGCGAATTCAGTTACGGAGAAACAACTTTCGGAAACGGCAAGTGAAAACGTATTTAGACATTATTTTAACAGAAATACATATACCGTTACTTTCCGTCCGAATTATCCGAACGGAGCAAGCGCTTCGAATACGCCCGTAACGTTAAAATACGGTGAGAGCGTCCGCGTTCCCAACGATCTTGAAGCAGAGGGATATTGTCTTGTCGGTTGGGCAGAGACACCGAACGGTGAATCCAAATACGACGCGTATTACGTGGATACCGTACTTCAAAACGGTGACGATACTGCTGATAGAGAACCCGAACAAGTATTCCCCAACGTGAATATGTCTTTGTACGCCGTTTGGGCAAAAGGCTATACGGATATGTTCGGTGGCGACGATTATATCTTCCGTTTTGCGGAAGAGGAGGATACCGTTTATCTTTCAAGAGGGAACGTATTCTTTAAGGGCGGCTACGATTCGGAATATAATGAATTTTGGTTTGACGTTGCAAGCGATTACACGTTGGAGGGAAAGCTCTATTCGAACGATATGTTTGCGTATAATAGCGTAGATCGGTCGGAGGCAGTAGCAACCCTTTACGATATTAACGTCGATTTAAATGATTCGTGGGTAGATAACGTAACGATTGAATTTGACGCACAAAACGGGATTCAGTATATCGTTAGAAACGAAACGACGGGATTAACCGACGATATAACCGACGGTACTTGTATGGCAAATGAAAACGGTGAATACGTCGCCGATTTCTCGCAAGCAACGGAAGGTTCGATGGCGGGCAAGAAGATTACCTTTAAAATGGTCTCGGTGAGCGGCAAAAGTGCGTTTATGATCTTGAACGAAGAGGAACGCGCGCTCGGTACGCTGAATCGTTTTGATTTTGACGTTGAGGACGGAAAGGTTATTGAATATACGAACGGTCTTTATTCCATTACTCTCGACGGCTATGGAATTGCAAGCTATAACACGGGTAATGCGTCAGAACCGTATTACTACGTATTAGAAGACGGCGTCGTTTCTTTAATTTCGCCATACGGTGGACTTTTTGGTCGGGGGCGTCTGGTAAAAGAGGGCAAAACGACGGGATACGTTCGTTATGACGAAACGTTGGAGGTGGATCTTTCTTTCGAAACGGGAGACAAGCTTGTGCTGGACGGTGGTTATAACGCCGTATATACCGTTGGCGGCACTCCCTTGGAGGGGTATTTCACTTCGGAAGAATCCGTTTTTGGTTCTTGGATTATAACGTTCTACGGGGAGAAAACGAACTATATATTTGAAGTAATGCAGGAAGTTGGAAATGACGACTCGGTTACGTATACCACAACGTTGTTGCTTGACGGATACGGAGAATACCTGTATATTTCTGACGGACTTGTATATTTTGGAGTAGTTCTCGTTCTCGACGAGGAAGAAGCAGGGGTGGCGTCGCTTTACGGTTATAACGAATCGACGGGCGAATACGTTCTCGTTTCGACGGGCGAATATACGCAAGCTCCTAACGATACGGGATATTTTGTTTACGTTGCGGAGGATACCTATCCTTGCGACGGACTTGCAACCGATCCCATTGACCTTTCGGTTATTAAATCGTTCGTGTTTGCGGTGGATGACAAGGCGACGTCGTATAAGATTCTTTATTGGAAGAATTCCACGGACAATGAAGATCACGAAACCGTTTACGTCGTCGAATACGAATATAAAGTGGAAAACGAAGTGAAAGCGACGTTAACTCTCGTCGGCGGCTTTGCGTTCTATACGATGGAAGACGGCGTTCCCGTTGCGGGCGCATATTCTCCTGACAAAAAAACAGGCGCAACGCTTATTCTCACGGAAACGAGTAATTATTACGTTTTGTTAGATGAGGAGAATAAGACGTTCAAACCTTTGCAATATAATCCGTATAACGCGTATTTGATTGAGGAAGATTTGGAGGCGAATAGCAATATTTATCTTTCGTTCGACGGGTTAGGCGGCGCTACGTATTGCGCTGTAACGTTGGATAGCGACGGAAAAATCGTTGGCGAAGAAAAAATTGTCGGAACGATCGTTGATGAGGGCAAGAAAACCGACGACGAAGTGCCTATTTTGACTTTCAAATCCAACGCAGGAGAAACGGAACTTACTTTTGATTATATTAGGCTTTCGGCTGGTTCGACGGCGTACTTTGCAAAATATAATGAGAATTACGTTGGAGATTATATTTCCTCTGACGGTAGTGGTATCTTGCAGTTTGACGGGTTCGGTTTTGCAGCGACATTCAACGCGGCTGACGGAAAAACGTATACGGGCAGATATGCAGTTATTGAGGAAAATGTAATTGCGCTTTACGATACGGAAACGGAAATCGTTTTGTATTTTGATTTTGATGGGGATAAGTTCACCAAGCGCGCGGAAGAATACGGCGAATATCTTTGGATTGATAATCAAGGTTGGAACGATTTGTATATTAGACTTGACGGCTACGGCAAGGTTGAAGTATTTGAATTGGTTTACAACGAACAAACCAAAGAATACGACGAGAATATCGTTACCAAAGAAAAGGGTACGTATACGAAAGCGGGAAATCGTTTTACGCTTAACTTTACGTTAGCAAACGGAACTAGTTATACGTTAGAGGGTGAGCTTGGGTTATTCTCTAATTACAGTGCGTTTCTTGTAAAGCGCGACGAAATCGTTCGTGTTTACGTGAATGATAAAGATTGGTCGGTGCTTATTCTCAACGACGTTGGGCACGCGATTAAATATACGAAAGAAGGCACGAAAGAAGAGGGCTCTTATACCGTTATCACAGACGATTTGCTCTATTACGTAAACGATACGAATACCGACGCTTGGTTGTATGAATATAATTACGAGGCTGGTACTGCAACGCAAATCAAGTTCGATTCGAGAAGAGGATATTTTACGGAAGATTTGGAATCTCTTATTTTCTACGAGTACGGCGTTTTGCTTGTAAACAATAAAGAGGGTGTTGAACGTCATTATTATTATGAAGAAGACGGTGTAGTAACCATTTATAAGCTTGATCTTACTAGCAACAATCAAAACAGATTCGGGTTTGTAGCTAGCGAATTTGAGGGTGGATTCGTCAATGAGCAAACCTATCAAGGCAAGGTATATTACCAAAACGATGGAACGGATATGCGTTATTCTCGCGCAAAGGAATCGGAAAACGATTATCCCGTTCAAATTAGTGGCGCAGATAAACAATATACGCTTGAAGAACTTACGTTTGAACCCTCTACGTCCGTTGAATTCTCCGTTACGGGTAAGGTAGGGTACGCTGGACAGTATTTGAATTGTCTTGTCGTTCGTGAAATCAATGAAGAAACTGACGTTTTGGAAACGTATATTCAGATCGGCGAATACCGTTTTGATATCGAGGTGAAATATACGGGCGTAGACGCGTCAGGAAATCCGACGAGCGAATATTCGGTTACGGGATTGAGATATTATTGCGCGACGTATCCTAGAAATTATCTTGATATGTATGCGCTGTATGCGGCGTTTGGTATTATGTATCCTAACACCCAGGGTATTATTGTCGTGGAGGGTTCGTATAATCCTGACGGTTCGGTGGAGGAGTTTACCGTAACCGCGGAGTTTGGCGAAGCTTCCAAATTGGAGGATTTAAACGGGAATAAGATTAAGATTGAAAATGCCGAATACGAAGTAATAAATTCTTATCAAGTGAGCGGCGTTTCTTATACGCAAGCGCGTGCTACGTTCGTTGGAGAAGATACTTATACGTATAGCTTGTATTTCATTTATAGTATACATAGCGAAACGGGCGCGTACGCATTCAATATTCTTGCGTTTGTTCGGCATCAAAAACTCGTAGTTGAGGGAACGGCTTACGAAGTGCTTGTTGAAAGAGTCGTTTATACCGAATACACGAACATTGAAGCAGGTGAAATTTATTCGATTATTCTTCACGAAAACGGCACGGAAATCGAAGCTTCGCAAATACTTAATTCCAACGATGGCTTGCTTTATATCGTAAGAACGGGTACGGAAGACGGCGATAAGACGATTTATAATTCCTCAAAACACTATACGATTCGATTTACGGAAGAAGCCGGCGGTTCTTTGGACGGAGGAAAAGACAAAGTAGCCCTCTTTAAATCGGCGTCAGTTACTCTTTCCAATACGATTACGAATATTCTTTACGACGAGAATAAGTTCTATTTCGTAGAGTTTGACGATAGTGGCGACGTAGTTATTATTCGTTTGGTAAACGAAACGTTTATCGCAAAAACGTGTACGTCGGAAGTAAAAGAGGGGGTAACAACTCACACGGTTGAAACGTTGGAGGGCAGACATTTCAGAGTGTTCGTTAGAGGCAGCGTGATAGAAGTCGAAGAGTTCTACCCTTCTGCGGAGGCAGACGTAGCGTGATGTCTGTCGGCTGTAATCAATAGACTATACAAAGTTCCGTATCGCCTTTTAGGTGGATGCGGACTTTGTGCGGAAAAGAAAAATTATTAACGTTTATTAACAAAACGAAAATTATAGGAAGAGAAATATGGCTAAATTGAAGAAAAGGTTATTAAAAGTTGTTTCGTTATTGGGCGCGTCTTGCTTTTTGCTGGGAGCGTGCGCGGAGAGCTTTAACAATGCACAGTCCAACTCTTTGCAATCAACTTCGAACGTTTCAAAAACGTCAGGGACGATTAAAACGAACCAAGAGAATTATTACGATAACGACGTTATTTATAAGTTACCGGAAACGGTTTCTCAAAATGACATGGTTTCCGTTATCGTAACGATGAATACGGAATCCGTCGTTGACGCTTATAAAGAAACGGCTATGACGAAAACGGTTAGCGAGTACGCAAGAACGAGCGAAGCGAGGAATGTAACCAATAAAGTAGCGACAAAACGCAGAGAGCTTTTGAAAAAGTTGAATCGTTCGGGCATTGATTATACGCTCGGTGAAGAATACGATACGGTTACGAGCGGTTTCGAAGTTACGATAAAGGCGAAAGATTATCAAAAACTCGGCGATTTGTTTAAAAGAGAGGCGTCTTTGTTTCTCGGTGAAGTATACGAGCCGGCGGCGGTAACGGAAGTTATTACCAACGAAGTTGACGTTTACGAAACGGGTATTTTTGACAGTTCAAAATCTGAATATCAAGGCGACGGCGTTGTCGTTGCCGTGCTTGATACGGGGTTGGATTATACGCATACCGCATTTGACGTTAAGAATTTTGAAGCAGATGCAAAGGACGACGCCTTTACGTTGAGCTCTGTATCGAGTATTGTAGGTCGTACGGCTGCGGCTGAATTTACTTCTGGGCTGACGGGCGAGGACGTTTATATGAACCGTAAAGTACCTTATGCGTACGATTATGCGGACAAAGATCCTGACGTTCTTCCTATCAATAATGAACACGGTACACACGTTGCTGGTATTATTGCCGGACACGACGATACGATTCGCGGTGTTGCGCCCAACGCGCAGCTCGCGATTATGAAGGTTTTTTCCGATACGCAAGACGGTGCAAAAGATTCTTGGATTTTAGCGGCGCTTGAAGACTGCGTTACGCTCGGTGTAGACGTAATCAATATGTCGCTCGGTTCGGGGTGTGGTTTTGCGACGGAAGAGGATAATAAGCATTTAAGAGATATTTACGACAGTATCCGCACGGCGGGTATTACGTTAATCGCTTCGGCAGCAAACAGCTATAACGCGACGATGGGTTCAGAAAAGAACGGTAACCTCGGGTTGACTTCCAATCCCGATTCAGGTACAGTTGGGCAACCCTCCACGTTTGCTTCTGCTTTGTCGGTTGCGTCTGTTGACGGTGTAAAAACGCCGTATTTCCTCTATGAGGATAAAATCGTATATTTCACGGAAGCAACGGCTTCGGATGCGAAAGAGAGAGATTTCGTAGACGATATTCTCAATACCGTAGGCGAGAACGTCGATAGCCACGAATTTGAATACGTAACGATTCCTGGGCTTGGTGAAGAAAGCGATTACGCGCAGTCGAGAGAATTTTACGAGGGTAAAATCGTACTTGTAAAACGTGGTGTAACGACGTTTGAAGAGAAGGTTTATATCGCGTTGCAATTAAAAGGCGCGGCAGGTATCATTATTTACAATAACGTCTCCGGTACGATCTCAATGTCCGTTGGCGACAGCTTTGGACCTGTTTGTTCCATTGCTCAAGAAGAGGGCGAAATGCTCGCTGCGGCGAAAACGGGAAAGATCAAGATCAGTAGGGATCAAGTAGCCGGTCCGTTTATGTCCGATTTCTCTTCTTGGGGACCTACTTCGGATTTACAAATAAAACCTGAAATTACGGCGCACGGCGGTGAAATTCTTTCTGCCGTTCCCGGTCAAGGCTACGATAGACTTTCGGGTACTTCTATGGCAGCGCCCAACCAAGCAGGGGCGGCGGCTCTTATCCGACAATACGTTAAATATAGCGGCGTTTTTGACGATAGCGTTATAAGCGACGCGAAACAAGTAAAGGCACTTGTCAACCAACTTATGATGTCCACGGCGGATATTATTCATAATAAGAACGGGTTGCCTTATGCGATAAGAAAGCAGGGCGCAGGGCTCGTTAATATTGCGAAATCGACGACGGCGGAATCTTATCTTACGACGTTTGACAAAGACGGCGCGGTAATGGATAAAACCAAGCTTGAACTTGGTGATGACAAGTCGCGTACGGGCGTGTACGAGATGTCGTTTGCGATAAATAACATAAGCGCAAACGCGACGACGTACGATATTGGCGCGATCGTGATTACGGAGGGTGTTAGCGAGACTTATACCAGCCACGACGATACGACGGTTACGCAAGACGGCTACCTTTTGAGTGGCGCAAAAATGACCGTTAAATCGGTTGACGGTGTGGCGGCGAACGGTAATACCGTTACGGTTGCTTCGAGAGATTCGGTTGTCGTTACGGTGGAGATTGTGCTGTCTGATGCGGATAAGCAATATATGGACGATTCGTTTAAGTACGGTATGTACGTTGAAGGGTTTATAACGTTGGACGCAAAGAATGGTGCAACGGTAGATTTGAACGTGCCTTTGCTTGCATTTTACGGCGATTGGACGGAAGCTCCTATTTTCGACGAAGAATATTACGATACGAACAAGGACGAGTTGAACGACGGGTTAGACGTTGCGGATAAGTTAATGGCAGATGCGTACGCAACGCGCGTTATCGGTGGTTTGTACAGCGATTATATTGCAACGCTCGGCGCGTATTATTTTGAACAAGATCCCACTTCCGGTACGAAAATTGCGGCTTCGAAAGATCATATTGCAATTTCCAATCAGCAAAACGAAAACAATTCTGCGATTAACAGTATCAGCAATATTTGGGCAGGACTTTTACGAAACGCTAAAGAAGTAGAGATTTCTATCGTTGAGGATTCGACGGGGATTGAAGTATTTAATCGAACGAATAAAAACCAATATAAATCCTTTAACCGTGGCGGCGCGGTGGGACAGTCAAGCATAGAAGTGGATTTCTCTGCGCTCGAACACGAGTTGAAGAATAATACGAAATATACCGTTACGGTGAATACTTATATTGACTACGGCGAAAAGTCGGAGCAAAAGAACGCTCGTAATACGTTCGAGTTCCCGTTATACGTTGACTTTGAAGCCCCTGTCGTTACCAACGTCGCATATCGTACGGAATACGACGAAACGACGAAGAAGACCAAACTGTTTGCCGATTTAGATATATACGATAACCATTATGCAATGGGGTTGCAGATGGGGCAAATCGTTGAGGATACTGATCCCGATTCTGATTATACGTTCTCGTTGCAAGCGTTCGGTAAATACGTAACGCCTATCCATTCTGCTTATAATTCGACGTCTACGGTTACGTTTGAGCTCACCGATTACGTATCGAAATTAAAAAATTCGGCAGGTATTGATCAAGACGGCGATGATTTTAATGCGATAGAACGGAATAATAATTCCTTTATTGCGATTTGCTACGATTACGCGTTGAATAGCGCGACTTATGAAATTCGACTTCCCGATGAAATTATCGCTATGTATTTCACGGAAGAAAGTTTGAATCTTGCGCTTAACGAAACGAAGGATATTTCCGATCTTTTGGAGATTTATCCTTCGGATAGCTGGTTGCAAACGCTTGATTTTGAATCCTCTGATCCTGACGTAGTGGATATTATCAATCAAACGGTAATTGCAAAGAAAGCGGGTACGGCAGTTATTAAGGTTAAGGGTTATAATAAAGCAGGCGAGCCTATTACGGCGGAACTTCCCGTTACGGTTGACGATAGCGTGCAATACGATATCCCCGCCGTTAATAAATTCGAAGTTACGGGATATAAAGTCAATAAAGCGTATTATGCGGTTTCGTCGGATGATAGAGAGATCGGTATAACGGACGGGGTATATGATTTTGGAAAGGAAATTCATCTTTCAATGTTCCCGTCGGAAAGCGTAACGTTAAATTATACGTTGGATTCCAATTTCCCTCAAAGAACGGATATTATTTATCAATCGTCGGATGAGAGTATTGCAACGGTTACGCAAGACGGTACGATCGTTGCGAAGGCCGAGGGCGTGGCTTCCATTATTATCAGCATTATGTTTGACGATATGCCTACGCTGTATTCGGGCTTCGTTGATATAACCGTTAAAGATCCTTATACTACGAGCGGTATGTATCTTATGAGTTATAAAGGTCTTGGCGGCGAGGTCGTTATTCCTTCCAATCGTGGGTTTACGATGATTTATTCGTATGCGTTCTCCAATTACGAATTTGTTGAGAAAGATCTGGATGCTGGCGATGAAATTACCGACGAAGATCCCTATCATTTGAAACAAGCCTATATTGGCGAAGATACGATCACCAAAGTCGTTATTCCAGAAGGCGTTACGACGATTGATGCGTATGCGTTTGCAGGTTTGACGGCGCTTGAAGAAGTATGTTTGCCGAAATCGCTCGTAAGAATCGGTATCGGCGCATTCTACGGTTGTGAAAAGCTGAAAACGATAAATTTGAGCAACGTTAAATTTATCAACAAAGAAGCGTTTGCAAAGTGTGCGCTGACGGAAGCGGATTTGGCTTCGGTCGTTGCGATTGGTAATTATTCGTTCCAAGACTGTCAATTAAGCAGTTTGGTATTACCCAAGTCTTCGCAATCGCTTGGTATCGGCGCATTCTACGGCAATAAGCTTTTAACGAACGTTGAATTCCGTGCTCCTAAAATGAAGATCGGTTCGTATGCGTTTGCGGAATGTACGCAGCTCGGTTCGATTAACGTTAACGCGGCGGTTATTTCTTCGTATGCGTTCTATGGTTGTAAGGAATTGACGAACGTTAATTTCGGCGTGGACGTTTCGGTTATCGGCGAATATGCGTTTACCGATACGAACGTATCCGAATTTTCGGTTACGGCGGGCGGTAATCTTCACGTAGATGAAGAGAATTCAGCGTTGCTTTTGAAAAACGACGAGTTGATTCTCGTTGCACCCAAAGGATCGACGCAGATTTTGCGGACGTCGGCAAGCTCGATTGCGGCAGGCGCGTTTGCAGGAAACGAAAACTTGTATGAAGTTATCGCAACCAACGTAACGGAAGTTGGGGCGTATGCGTTTGCAGGTTGTTCGATTCTTAAAAACGTGATTATGCCGAACGTAAAAATTATCGGTGATTATGCGTTTGCTGGAACAAATCTCGTGGCGATATTCGATAGCGAAACGGAAAGAAATCCGTCGATGAAAAACGTAGAAGTGATTGGTAAATACGCGTTTGCGGGTACGAAACTTGAAAAGGTTGTAATTCCCAACGATACCGTGATTGGCGACTACGCGTTCTCTGGCTATACGGTTAAGGACGGCAATTCGTATAGATCGCGGTATTGCGCGGAAACGTTGAAAGAAGTAGTGCTTGGTGAAAACGTTATAGTAGGAGAAGGAGCGTTTTACAGCGCGATTTACTATGCAACGTATGAAAATTTGGATAAGAGCGACGTTGACGACGAACTTTCCGATCAAGAAAAGTTGAGATACTATAAAGAATACGCGTATTATTTACAAGACGAAGACGGGAATTATATTGACGAAAACGGAAATATCGTTGCCGATAAGAGTCAGGCGAAAACGTACGTGTATTATACCTACGATTTCAGTATTCCAGGTATTATTGAATCGGTTATGGATACCGTTACGGTTGGAGCTGGAACGGAATTAGGGTTGCACGCGTTCACGGGTAATGCGAATTTGAAAACGCTTAACCTGCTTGGCTCGGGAACGAGAATTGGCGATTACGCATTCTTTAATGCGGCATCGCTTAAGAGCGTTGATCTTTCTTCGGTTGAATCCGTAGGTGAATACGCATTCACGGGTACGAATAGTAAGGATTATCAATACTTGAAAGATTTAAGTGGTAAATCTTACGTTGCGCAAGCATACGAACTTGTTTACCGCGACGGTGAGGAATATATCGTCAACTATAAATATACGAATTTTACGTCGGGTATTACGGAAATTGATTTAACCTCTGCAACTTCGATCGGAGAGGGGGCGTTTGCAGGAATTCAGACGTTAAATTCCGTTACGTTCGGGGAACACGTAAAAGAAATTCCTGCATATGCGTTTGTTTCTGCGCCAATCGACGAGATTGTGTTGCCGAAAACGGTTACGGCGATCGGCGATTATGCATTCTATCAAACGGGGCTTAAACAAATCAATTTGGCGAACGTAGAAACCATAGGCGAATATGCGTTTGCTGGAACAAAATTGACGGAAGTCAGCTTGAAAGAAAATGCAAAAATCAGCGAGGGCGCGTTCTATAATTGTAAAAAACTTACGAACGCGAACGGAATAGAAAAGGTAAATTCGATCGGAGCGGAGTCTTTTGCAAAAACTTCTTTAACAGAGCTTGCGTTGGATAACGTAGTCGTAATTGGGGATTTTGCTTTTGGAGAATCGAAAGTAACCAAAGTTTCGTTTGGGGATAAGTTGGAGGAGCTCGGAGAGAATCCTTTCTACGGTTGCGAAATTAAGACGTTTGGTAAGATTGACGAGATGATTTTCGGTGAAGATCAAGTCGTGGGAACGAAGCTCAACGAAAATTATGCAATTAGCGATAAAGCACAAGTAATCGACGGTGTTTTATATCAAAAAATACCGACGGGGTTAGAACTTGTTTCTTATCCGATGATGAAGGAACAGGCGTACTTCAAGGTTCAAGAGGGTACTACGCGAATTACGGCGAGAGCGTTTGCTGGCTCGATGCTTGAAAACGTAACCTTGCCTTCGACGCTTAAAGCGTTGGGTGATAAAGCGCTTTATGATTGTCAACAACTTTCCGTCGTCGTCTTTACGAGCTACGAAGCGCCGATCTTGGAAGAGGAATACGACGTTTCCTATGTATCTTACGAAAATCTTCCAATGAACGGACAAATTGGCGGCTATCAAGGATTGGGCATTTCAAAGTATTATATGTGGAACGTTACGGCGAATTTTAGCACGTTCTACTTTGGCGCAAATTTCGTCGATCATATTGGTCATATCCATAAAAATCTCGCAATGGTCGTTCCTGCAAACGGACAAAATTACGATTCGTTTATTTTTGGACAGTACTTCTCAACGACGGTTGCAGGTAGTAATGCGGCTACGCAAGATACGATTAACGTGATAGGCTTGATTAACGCTTTGCCTGAAAGAATTACGCTTTCTTGCGAATCTGCTATCGTTGCGGCACGTAATGCTTACGATTCACTTGCATCTTTGGAACAAAAGGCTTTGGTTACAAATTACACCGTTCTTACGAACGCAGAATCGACGCTGGCTTATTTGAAATCGAGAGAAGAACAATCCACTCCGGGTGAACCTGATCCGAAGCCGGAAAATCCGATAGAGGGACAACCGGAAAGAGGCGTAGTCGGTTACGTGGTTGCTATTGTTGTTCTTGGCGTGTCGGTATTTGCTCTTGGAGGATTTGTGGTTGTAGATAAGTTCGTTTTCAAGAAAAAGCGAGAACGCGTCAATGCTTTGGGATCGGATGTTCCCGTGGCGGACGAATTAAACGAAAAAGTGAACGACGAAGCGGCGGAAGAGACCGTGGAGAACAATCAAACGGAAGAATAAAACGTTAAGCAGAAAAAGTAAACAGAGGATTTTATGAAAAAGAAATTCGGAATGATTTTGGCTTTGGGTTGTGTTGGCGTCGCCTGCTTTACGGCAGGTTGCGCCACAGGCTCTAAGCTTGACGAGTATCAAAAGCAAGGCTATAAAGTAATGGTGACTTACGATGCGAACGGCGGCGAGTTTTTAGGTCGTGACGGTGTCATGATAATGGACTTATTTAAACCTGCCGATTACGAGAAAGAATCAGACGGGAAAGTGCATATCCAGTTAACAGAGCCGACTGACGCAAATCGACCGACGAGTAGCTCGGATAAAGTTACGTTAACGAAAGGCGGATATTTTTTCGCAGGTTGGTATGAAACCCGTGAAATGTTAAAAAACGAAGACGGGGAAGTGATCGACGAGGAAGGCGTCGTGCTCAAAGAATCGAACGGGGCGTATGTTTATCCCGATACAAACGATTCGGCGATGCCTGCTTATACCTACGATAATCATTGGGATTTTGCTACGGACGAAATCGTTTATTCTGACGAAGACGACGTTGTGGAAATGACGCTTTACGCCGCGTGGGTGCCTTATTATCAATTTGATTATTATTATCAAAAAGACGGGGCGTGGACGCTTTTACAATCGACTACTTTCGACTATAAAACGACGAATGCCGAGGGCTCAAAGACGTACGATAAGGATACGATTTGGATACCGGATTGGAAAGACGGCGCAATGAATCATACGTATACTTATGCGAACGGCACGAATTTTGAGTTTCCGAAAATTGCGGGCACGACGTTTAAGGCGGCTTATCTCGACGAGGCTTGCACGCAAAAGATAGAGGACGAATTTGTGCATAGCGGAACGTTGGACGTTGAACACGGCGTTGCGGTGAATAGAGTTCAAAATATTTATATCGAGGTAGAGCAAGGCGAATGGTATAGAATTCAAACCGCAGAGCAACTGTCTTTGCACGGAAACCCTGCCGGTATCTATGAAATTCAAGCAGACTTGGATTTCGATAAAGGGGACGGCTCGTATTGGGAATGGCCTGCCGCGTTTGAGGCGAACACGTTTACGGGTAAGTTTTATAGTGCGGACGGACACAATTATAAAATTAAAAACGCAACGGCGTTGCATATTTCTTCTACGGCGACCTTTGGTGGATTATTTGGGAAAGTCGCCGCGACCGCTGAAATAAAGAACGTTACCTTTGAAAATGCGACGTTCGATTTGTATGCAACAGGCGTTAAATTACAAGATGCTGAATACGGTTTGTTCGCAGGTTATATCGAAGAGGGGGCAAGCGTTTCAAACGTTACGTTAATTGGCGGAACGGTGAGAATCGGACAAGTTAATTGGGAAAACGGGTATAGCCTGAATTTGGTGGCGAATGGCTACGTTTCCGGATTGCAAACGACGGATAAGATAAAATTGCAAGTTTACGGTATGGAGCTTATGACGAGTTATTACTATGCGATTGATCCCACGTCCGTTACGGTTGACGAGGACTTTAACGTGTCAATGTCCGCAGGCTATTACGATTTGACCGAGTCTTCTTATGATATTGAATATTAATTTTACGTTAAAGGAGGTAAAATATGAATAAGAAAAAAGCAATAAAACTTACAAGCATTATGCTTAGTGCAGTAATGACGATTCCCGTCGTTTTGGGGATAACGGGGTGTAACGATCCCGAAACCCCTGCCGGCAAGAAAAAGGACAGTATCGTTATTATGACGGAAGAATTGAGCGGCTTGTTCAATCCTTTCTACGCAACGTCGGGCGCGGATATGGACGTTGTAGGTATGACGCAGATCGGTATGCTTTCCACGGACCGCGAGGGTAACCCCGAAGCGGGCGACGATTTGCCTACGGTAGTAAAAGATTTTGAAGTCAAAACGACGGGCACGGTAGGATCGGAAAAATCCGTTTATACGTTCGTTTTGAAAAACGGCTTAGAATTTTCTGATGGTAAGCCGTTGACGATGAACGACGTTATGTTCAACATCTACGAATATCTCGATCCTGTTTACACCGGTTCTTCGACGATGTATTCCATTGATATTCAAGGGCTTACGGAATATAGAACGCAGATGTCTCTTTCCGAAAGCGCAGGCTTGGACGAAAAGATTGCTTCTAACGCTGCCAAATACGCGCAACAAAGAATTGGTGAACTCGTAAAGGTTTATCAAACGTATGGACGCGTATCTGCCGTAACGGGAGGCGATTCGTATAGATTGACGAAAGACGAGATGCTGGCAGCGATTGATAAGCACACGATTAGTGCAGGGTATAAGATGGCAGTCGTGCCGACCAATCAAATTGCGACGACGACGGACGCGCAATACCGTCAAATGCTCAAAGACGATTACGAACTGACTTTAAAAACGTTTAAAGAAGAGCTTGAATCGGATTATAAAGCAGCGAAAGAATCTTACGATTTGAATACTGCGCCTTATAAGGATTGGAAAAACGAGCTTTCGAGCGATATTTTCAAATTCTTCCTTTACGAAGGCTACATTACGCCCGTTTACGAAAAGATTTCGGGTACGAATAGAGATAACAAGGAAAAAATTAAAGAGTTCTACAATACGGATATTGTAAACAGCTATTCGACGCAAGAAGCGGCGATTCAACGTGTTTACGAAGATAAAAGCGTTAGTAAGTTGCACGACATTTTGTCCTTTTGGGGAACGGCAGGTACGTTGAAAACGTTGTATGCAGCAGATGCAACGGACGTAATTTTGCATACGAATATGGGTGGTAGTGAAATGAAAACGAAGAATATTTCGGGTATCGTTTCACTCGGTCATACGACGAATACTGCAACTGTAAAAGTAAACGGGAAAGACTATATGGTTGCGCAAGAGCACAACGAAGACGGTACGCCCAAGAATTCCAACGAATACGACGTACTTCAAATTACTGTAAACGGTATTGATCCCAAGGCCATTTATAATTTCGGTTTCACGGTTGCGCCTGCGCATTATTACGCTTCGGCAAACGGCACGGGTACGGACGTGGACATTGATATTGCGAACAATAAGTTTGGTGTAGAATTCGCAAGTAGTGATTTCCAAAGTAAAGTTATTCAATCACAACGTAACGTTGAAGTTCCCGTCGGCGCAGGTGCGTTTATGGCGACGAACGCGGATAACGGGAATAACCCCAGTGGCGCACAATTCTGGAATAGTAATATCGTTTACTTTAAGAAGAACGATAAATTTATGTTCGACGTAAAAGCCGATAAATTGAGATTACAGGTTGTCAGCGCATCCAACGCAATCGACAAACTTGCAAGCGGGGAAGTAGATTATATCACCCCTCAATTCACAAAAGCAAACTCTGAACGCTTAACGCAGATGAAAGCGGACGGTTACGAAAGACTTGACTCTTGGCAGCTCGGTTACGGTTATATTGGTATTAACGCAGGAAAAGTGCCTAATATTTGGATTCGCCGTGCGATTATGGCGGCTATGCAGACTTCGCTTGCGTTAGATTACTACGAAACGGGTACTTGTACGAATATTGATTGGCCGATGTCTTTGGAAAGCTGGGCTTATCCTCGTGAAGACGACGGCGAAACGCCTGCAACGCACAACAAAGTGTGGGCGCAATGGATCGGTATTGACAATGCAAAGACGAAGATTGCTCAATATATGCAAATGGCAGGTGTTTCTGCAAATTCGAGCGAGCTTAAAATCACGTTTACGATTGCGGGCGCGTCGATTACGGAACACCCTACCTATACGGTATTTAAGCAAGCAGCAGAAATTCTTAACAGCTTGGATTGGAACGTAGAAGTAAAAGCCGATTCGCAAGCGCTTACCAAGCTTGCTACGGGCTCGCTTGCCGTATGGGCAGCGGCGTGGGGTTCGACGATTGATCCCGATATGTATCAAGTTTATCATAAGAATTCTTCCGCGACGTCCGTATACGCTTGGGGCTATCGTGAAATTAAAGCGGATCAAACGAAGTATAAGACGGAAAACGGCATTATCAATCAGTTGAGTGCGATTATTGATAACGCGCGTAAAATTGATTCTTCGACGGAAGCAGGAAAGGCTGTGAGAAGCGGACTTTACAAGCAAGCGATGGAACTCGTTTTGGATCTTGCAGTAGAAATGCCCGTATATCAAAGAAAGAATCTTTACGCTTATAACGGCAATACGATTAAAGGTTTGAATGATAAAGTTAACCCTTATTCGTCGCCTCTTGAAAAAATTTGGGAAATTGAATTGGTAAAATAATCGAATCCCAAAACGTTACGTCGCGGTATTTTTGCCGCGACGTGGCGAAAAAAATATTTGAACTATCGGAGTAAAAATGTTTAAGTATATTCTCAAAAGAATAGGAATTTCCTTGCTCATTTTGCTTGGCGTTTCCTTTATTCTCTATGTGTTATTACGCTGTATGCCGACGGACTTCGTCGAATTAAAGGTTTTAAATTTAACCCAAACGAGTAATACGGGGGTTACGGACGAGCTGATAGCAAAAATGTATGAAACGTACGGCTTGGACGGCAACATTGTTGAGGGGTATTTTAATTGGCTCACCAACGTCGCTCATTTTGATTTTGGTACGAGCTTTATTAGCCAACGTCCCGTTTTAGACGAGGTGTTCAACGCCGACCGTCTTGGCACGTCGTTTTTCGTTGCAGCCATAGCGACGGTTTTTGAATTCTTGATTGCGATTCCTTTGGGTATTACGGCGGCAACGCATCAATATTCCGTACGCGATTACGTCGTAACCGTGTTCGTTTTGATCGGCATTTCCTTACCCTCTTTCTTCTTTGGACAGATGCTCAAGGATATTTTCGCGAACAAGCTTGGTTGGTTTCCCGTATCTGGTATGAAAGACGCCGGGATAACGTATGCAAATGCAGGGGAAGCGCTTTTGGATTATTTGCGTCATATGTTCTTGCCTATTTTGACCGTCGTGGTTTTGAGTATCGGCGGGCGTATGAGAATGACGAGAACGAATATGCTTGAAGTGTTGAACTCTGATTATATCCGTACGGCGCGCGCGAAGGGCTTAAAAGAAGGAAAAGTTATCTATAAACACGCTTTCCGTAACACGATGATTCCCGTCGTAACGGGGCTTGCGGGTTTAATTCCCTCGCTTTTCTCGGGTGCAATGATTACAGAATCGGTATTCGACTTAACGGGTATCGGTAGTTATGCTTTGAATGCAATGCAGCAAGGGGATATTCCCGTCATTATGACGTATAATATGTTTCTTGCGTTCTTGTCCGTTACAGGCGTATTGCTTGCCGACTTGATGTACGGTATCGTTGATCCCCGCGTCAAACTTGCGTAAAGGAGGTTATGTTATGGAAGAAAAGAAAGAGTTAGAAATTGTTTCTGAAGAACTTGAAGAAGCTACTTCCGTCGTAAGAGCTGAAACGGTTGACGTGGAAGATAGTGAAAGTCCTCTCGATAAAAACGTAAAATTGATGTCCCCGACGAGAATGTTGTTGAGGCGGTTTTTCCGTTCAAAGCTTTCAATTACGGGTATCATTATGCTTGTAGCGTTATTCTTGTTCTGTTGGGTTGGTCCTGTCGTTTATACACAATGGGGCGAAATCGAAACGGATCGTACGGGTGCGGTGGATTACGCTCCCTTTGAAGTGGAATGCGAAAGTGGCGACTTTATTCAAGTCATCGTTACCAATAACGGTATTAACGCATTGGCGAAGCCGTCTGCGGAGCATATTCTCGGAACAGACGAGCAGGGTATGGATATTTTCACTCGTTTGATGTATGGTGGTAGATTATCGCTCACGATTAGTTTCCTTGCCGTATTCGTAACCTCGGCGCTGGGTATCGTTTTGGGTGGTATATCGGGATATTACGGTGGCGCGGTAGATAATATTATTATGCGTATATGCGATATGCTAATGTGTTTGCCGACCTTGCCGCTTATGTTAATTATCGGTACGGTTCTCGAATCAAACGACGTACCGTCAGAATATTACATATATCTTTTGATGGGGTTGCTATCCCTGTTTTCTTGGCCAGGAATGGCGCGGCTTGTGCGCGGGCAGATTTTATACTTGCGAGAGCAAGAATATATGGTTGCCGCGGAAGCGATGGGATATTCGACGGTAAGAAGAATTTTCAAACATTTGATTCCTAATATTTTGCCGCAAATCCTCGTATCTATGACGATGTCTTTGGGTAGTATGATTTTGTACGAATCGACGCTTTCTTACCTCGGCTTGGGCGTAAAAATTCCTTACGCTTCGTGGGGTACGATGATAGAGGTTATTTCTAAACGTAGCGATATTCTTCAAAACAATTTCAACGTATGGGGACCTCCCGGAGTTTGTATTATTATCGCCGTACTTGCGTTCAACTTCATCGGCGACGGTTTGCGCGACGCGCTTGATCCGAAACAAAGGAGATAAGCTATGAGTGAAATTAAAAAATCCGAAAAACATTATCTTACAGGGAAAGAAGTAAGAGAAATCGCCAAGGCGAATCAAAAAGAAATGCGTCGTTTGGAAAAGGCGAAAAAACGTAAGATTCCTCAATCGGAATATACGACGGAGATGAAAGACGAAAAGAATATTCTCGAAGTCGAAAATCTTCATTCCTATTTCTTTACCGATCAAGGCGTCGTTAAAGCGGTAAACGGCGTTACGTTTAATATTCCCGCAAATTCGACGGTAGGCGTCGTTGGGGAATCAGGTTGCGGGAAATCGGTAACGTCGATGTCGATTATGCGCCTTTTGCAAGGGCCTTCTGGGCAGATCGTGGACGGTTCGATCCGTTTTAAAGTTAGCGATTTCAAACGGGACGAAAAGGGGCGTTTTATTCCCGTTTACGAAAAAGACGAAAACGGTGACGTTATTTTTGAAAACGTACTTGATTCCAAAGGTGCGCCCAAGCTCGATAAAGAGGGAAATCCGATTGTAAAACCCAAGCAGCTTTTGGACGCAAATGGGATTGGTGTGTTCGAACAAGAAGAAACGGTGTTTGACATTGCGAAAATGCCGATTAAGGAAATGTATCGGCTTCGCGGCAGGCAAATGGCAATGGTGTTCCAAGAACCCATGACGTCGCTTAATCCCGTATTCACGATCGGAAATCAATTAGATGAGGTTACGCTGTTACACGTGCCGGGGGCAACGAACGAGTTTGCCAAAAAACGTTCTATTGAAATGCTTAATCTCGTGGGAATTGCAATGCCTGAGCGTGTTTATGCTTCCTTTCCGCACGAGCTTTCAGGTGGTATGCGTCAGCGCGTTATGATTGCTATGGCGCTTGCGGGCGAACCCCGTTTGATTATTGCCGACGAGCCGACGACGGCACTAGACGTAACGATTCAAGCGCAAATCCTCGATCTTTTCAACGACTTAAAGAATAAGATCAACAGCTCCATTTTATTGATTACGCACGATCTCGGCGTCATTGCGGAAATGGCGGATTACGTGGTGGTTATGTACGCGGGGCGTATCATTGAACAGGGTACGGCTTCGGAAATTTTCCATAATCCTTGCCACCCGTATACGCAAGGCTTGCAGAAATCCAAACCCACTATGAAATCGTCGGGAGAGAAGCTTTTCAATATCCCTGGAAACGTACCTAATCCCGTCAATATGCCGAACAACTGTTATTTCAAAGAAAGATGTTCGAAATGTGAAGGCAAATGCTCGGGCGAATATCCCGCTATGGTGCAGGTAAGCCCCACGCATTTCGTCGCTTGCCATTTATACGATAATAAGGAAGATTGATATGGAAAAACAGCAAAATGAATTAAATTCCGTTGAAACGAAAAAGGTAAACGAATTTACGAATTACGACGACGTGGCGGAAAAGCAACGAGAGGAAACGGAAAAAGCGGTAAAAATCGAACAAGACAAGCTTTTGCCGCCCGATCCCGAAGCGATTTTAGAGGTGCGCCATCTCAAAAAATATTTTACGCTCAAAAAGACGCTAATGGGCAAACCGATTTCCACCTTAAAAGCTGTGGACGACGTTTCTTTTACGATTAAAGCAGGCGAAACGCTTGGGATCGTAGGGGAATCAGGTTGTGGCAAAACGACTATGGGCAGAACGATTTTGAAGCTGCACCAACCCACGGAAGGACAAGTATTTTTTGAGGGACAAGACATTGCGGGCTATACGCCCAAACAAATGCGCGCGCTTCGAACGAAAATGCAGATCGTGTTCCAAGATCCTTATTCTTCGCTTCCTCCGAGAAGTACGGTTGGGGATATTCTTGCTGAACCTGTAAGGGTACATAATATCGTGCCGCCGTCCGAAGTTAAAGAGTATGTCCTTAAAATTATGGAGCAATGTGGACTTCGCGATTACTATTACGAGAGATACCCGCACGAATTTTCGGGCGGACAACGTCAACGTATTTGTATCGCAAGAGCACTTGCCGTAAACCCTACCTTCGTCGTTTGCGACGAGCCCGTATCCGCGCTCGACGTATCCATTCAAGCGCAGATTATCAACTTGCTCAAAAAAATACAACAGGAGAGAGGGCTTACGTATTTGTTCATTTCGCACGATTTGTCCGTCGTTAAGTATATTTCGGATAAAATTGGCGTAATGTATTTGGGTAGTATGGTGGAATTTGGGGATAAGGATAAAATTTTCAATAATCCTATGCACCCGTACACGAACGCATTGTTCTCCGCCGTGCCCAATCCTAACCCTGACGAAAAGACGGAGCGCATTTTGCTCAAAGGCGATATTCCTTCGCCTGCAAATCCGCCTATGGGTTGTAAATTCCATACGCGTTGTCCTAACTGTATGGAGATTTGTAAACATATTGCGCCCGAATATAAAGAATACGAGCCAGGGCATTTCGTGGCATGCCACTATTGTGATCAGGAGAAATAATGTCAAAAAAGAAGAAAGAAAAAGTTATTTATTATGACGATAACTCCACGATAGTGGATATGTCGAGCGTGAATAAAAAAGGACAAAAACAGTCACCGCCACCCCCTAAATCGTCGCGCGTTCCTTCCACTTTTAAGGAAAAATGGCAAACGTATTGGTCGGCTGTAAAAATGATGCTCGCGCCCACGCTCGTGGTTTTAGCGATAATCTTGGTTTTGTATTTATGTATTATCCTGCTTGGACAATGCGCGGCAGGCTAACAAAAGAGAAAAAGTAACTTTCTATTTTAATATGCGAGCCAAAAGTTTGTTTGACTTTTGGAATGCAGTCTTTTTACGCGGCACTTATTCCTATTCTATTTCTTTTTAACGTTCTGCAATATGAAATTAATTCAAATCATTTTGCAAAATCAAAAATCAATTAGTTGAAAATTTTAGACAGATATGCTATAATGTCAAAAACGGAGTTTTATTAAGCATACTCCTATAAAATATCTGTCAGTTATAAAAAAAGCGATTGTTTTTAAAAATAAATTAAGAGGTTCAATTATGGAAAAAAGTCATTGGAACGGAAAAAAATGGTATGCTTACGGTACGAGTATAACTTCAACAAAACAGGGGACGTACGTGCCGTATCTTGCGGAATTAAGTGGTATGGATGTTGTAAATTTAGGAATTCCCGGTGGAGGCGTAACCAATCTTGGAGGTTTCTCAAAGGGACAGATTAAAGCGGCTTTGATGAATATAGAAGACGGAAAACAAAACGCGGCTTTAATTACCTTGGAGGTTGGAGCAAATGAGGGCGGCGCGCTTGGGGATAAGTACGATTTGGGCGACGATACGTTTTGCGGTTGTTTAAACCAATGTATTCGATATTTACAAGCAAATACCAACGCTCAAATTGTTGTTTTCTGTTCAGTTGCTTCTATAACCCCACCTGAACAAAATAAAGATTTTTACGAACGGGCTTTAAAAATTGAAGAAGTTTGTAAGATTAACAGGGTTTATTTCTTAGGTTCACAAAACGGATTGGGGTATGCGAGAATATCCAAAGATAAAACTTTTACCATAGACAATATTCATCAAACCAAGTTGGGAGGGTATAATTTTGCGCAGTTTATTTGGTCTGGATTGAAAAACATTCCTCTTTGGTATAGTGAAGAATCGTTTATATTAAAAAGTTAAAACCTACAACCTATAAGGGCTCTTGACAAATTCCCGAGCATCTGAATGACAGGTGTGCGCCAATAAAGTTTATGATGATTACAGGGTTCGTATAGGGGAATTAAACAGACTGCGCTGTTCAGATATTGTGTTTGTATAGTGAATAGTTGAAAATTATTCTAAAAATTTCTATATTTTTCGTACAAATAGTAAAAGCCACAAAATATTGTGGCTTTTATGGTACTCCCGACGAGAATCGAACTCATAATTGTCCCTTAGGAGGGGACTGTTATATCCATTTAACTACGGAAGCATTAAATAGTATTTTTTAAAACAAGTTTACGAAGGTCTACGAATACTATTTTAGCATTTATGATTGTTTAAGTCAAGCATAAACGCGGGGTGATCGGTGTTATTTATTAGGAAAGAACAATAAGCAGGGAGAGTCTAATTTGATTATAGTGTGAAATGCCTTACGAGCCCCGCCGATTTTAATCGGCGGGGCTCGTAAGATATATCTATAAAGATAAAAAACTGGCGACCCAGAACGGGCTCGAACCGTCGACCTCCAGCGTGACAGGCTGGCGCTCTAACCAACTGAGCTACTGGGCCGTTTTATAATATAGAAATATAATGGTTAAATTTGGTGGGCCTTCACGGATTCGAACCGCGGACCAATCGGTTATGAGCCGACAGCTCTGACCACTGAGCTAAAGGCCCGTTTGCATTTCAAAACAAGTCAGTGCACAATGCTTGATTATAATAAACGATTTTGATAGAAAAGTCAAGTGATTTTTGTTAAAATCAGAAAAATTTTTTTTCGACAAAAGAAAAAAAAATTCGTGCTTATCTTACAGGATTTTTGCGTGCGTTTATTTTAAAATATTGGCATATACAGGAGAGGGCATATGAAAATTCTTTTTAACCGTCGAAACGACGCGTTGTATATTAAATTAAGAGGTGAATTAGATGAGCATTCCGCATCGGGAGCTCGTCGGGAAGTCGATCGGCTCGCCGATCTAAACGCCGATTGCGAGCAGGCGGTTTTCGATCTTGCCGAAGTATCGTTTATGGATTCGACGGGGATCGGTTTTTTAATCGGGCGTTATAAAAAATTTAATCGCTACGGCGTAAAAGTTTACATAACGAATCCGTCGCAAACCACGGACAAGATCTTGGCGATGAGCGGGGTATATTCGCTCGTTCGAAAATTGTAACAAGGAGACCAGATATGGAAAATTATATGAAATTGGAAATCGCGGCAATCAGCGAAAACGAAAGCTTTGCCCGTAGTGCGGTGGCGGCGTTTGCGCTTACGCTCAATCCCTCTTTGAGTGAGCTTTCTGATATAAAAACGGCGGTAAGCGAAGCGGTAACCAACTGCATTGTGCACGCCTATGCAGGTGGGAGCAACGTAAAAAAGGTGTACATTGAATGTAGGGCGAATAAAAGCGAAGAGTGGGGAGAATTACATATCCAAATCACCGATTGCGGTTGCGGGATTGAAGACGTTGACCGTGCGTTAACGCCCTTTTATACGACGTTAAAAGACGAAGAGCGTTCGGGTATGGGCTTCACGATTATGCAAACCTTTATGACGGATTTTTCCGTAAAAAGCGAAAAGGGGAAAGGTACGCAAGTGATGATGTCGAAAAAAATCGGGGTGGCGGAAAACGAAGAATTAAGGGAACGGGTAAATGCTTGACGAAAAGCTGACAATCGAATACGTTCGAAGTGCGAAAGCGGGAGATAATAAAGCAAAAGAAGCTCTTATCGAGCATAACGTTTCGCTTGTGAAATGTATTGTGAAACGGTATCTTGGAAAAGGCGTCGATTACGATGATCTATTTCAGATAGCGTGTATCGGTTTCTTAAAGGCGATTGCGGGTTTCGACGAAAGCTTCGGCGTAAAATTTTCGACGTACGCCGTGCCTATGATTGCGGGTGAGATTAAGCGGTTTATGCGCGACGACGGAAGTGTAAAGGTATCGCGGGCAATGAAGCAAACGGCAAAGGAAATCAATCTGTTCGTAGAGGAATATACGATTGCGAACGGGAAACAACCGTCCATTTCAGAGATTGCGAAAAAATTTGGCTTCGACGAAGCGGAAACGGTGTTCGTTATGGGTTCTTCGAAAATGCCCGTATCGCTGTATAGTGGTGCGGATTTCAAGGACGGCAAAACGCGGGAGCTTGTCGAAACGTTACCTGCCGAAGATCACCAAGAGGATTGGCTCGATAAAATGCTGCTTCGCGGCGCGATCGACGAGCTTTCCGAACGCGATAGAAAAATTATCGTTTTGCGCTATTTTCGGGATATGACGCAGAGCGAGGTGGCGGAAAAGATCGGGGTGAGTCAAGTACAGGTCTCGCGGATTGAAAGTCGCATCATCAAGGAATTTAAAGAAAAACTAACAGGATAGCCCGTTTTTTGTTTGCAAACGTGAAAAAATTTGCTATAATAAAAATATGCAAAACAAATCGACGATAAACGGAAAATTATTTGGCGAGCCTACGCAAGCTTCCGCTTCGGGGATCGCGTTTTCGCTTGCAACTGTGTTACCAACGTTACTTTCCGTTCTGTTTTTAATGTCAATCGGCGCGGGGGATTACGCGCAAACCGATTGGTACGTTTACGTTAGCTACTTATTGCCGCAGCTTGCTTTTGCTATTACGGCGATTTGGTATTTATACTATTTAAAAACGCCTGTTAAAAAAGCGGTAGAAAGTCAAAAATGTAAGCCGCGTTATTTTCTGCTCGCGATCTTCTTGCAGATCGGGCTTTTTTCCTTATCTGAACTCAACGCTTTGTTTTTGCAGTTTTTGGAGCAGTTCGGATATGAGGATGTGGGAATACGCTTACCGTCTATGGACGGTTTCGGGTTCGTTGGTGTTCTTCTCGTAGTTGCAGTAGTCCCCGCCGTTTTTGAGGAAATTATGTTCCGCGGTATACTTTTAAAGGGATTGAAAAGCTTCGGCGAAGTGGGCTCAATATTGCTTTGCGGGGCGTTGTTTGCATTATATCACCAAAACCCCGCGCAAACGCTCTATCAATTTTGTTGTGGCGTAGCGTTCGCGCTTGTTGCCGTGCGGGCGGGAAGCGTGTTGCCGACAGTACTCTCGCATTTTATCAATAACGCGCTCATTTTAACGCTTACTAAATTTGGCTTTGAAAACTTCTCAATGTCCGTGTTTACTGTAATTATTATCGTGTCCTTGGCCTGCCTAATCGGCTCGATAGTATGGCTCTTCGTATTGGATAAAAGAAAAGAAGAAAACGAAAAAGCAGAAAAAGCGGAAAAAGGAGAAAAAGGGGCACGAAAACGCTTTTTCACGTATGCTTCGGTAGGGATCGTAATTTGCGCAATTACGTGGCTTGCCGTGCTGATTACGGGGTTGTAAAAATATGCAAAAAATTTATTTCGTAGTCGTTGGAAAAATTAAAGAAAGTTTTTATCGGGAAGCGGTGGCGGAATACGTCAAACGACTTTCCCGCTTTGCGAAAGTAGAAATAAAAGAATTGCCCGAGGGCGCAAATCCCGACGCAGAAGCGTGGGAAATTTTGCGCGCGTGTAAAGGCTATACGATCGCGCTTGCCGTAGAGGGGGAGAAATTGACGAGCGAGGGCTTGGCGAGAAAAATAAAAACGCTTTCCGACCAAGGCAAAGAAATTACGTTCGTGATCGGTTCTTCCTGCGGGCTATCGGACGAGGTTAAAAAGGCGGCGGATTACAGATTATCCTTTTCGGATATGACTTTCCCGCATCAGCTTATGCGTGTCATTTTAGCCGAGCAGGTTTATCGCGCACATATGATTAACGCAGGCGCAACTTATCATAAATAGGAAACTTTTCACGCAAAACCGCGTATATTGATTGCGTGGATATTTATCAAACCCTTTCAAAATTTTATAAAAACGTAGCGACGGAAAAAACGATAATCGGTAAAAGTGTGTTCGGTAGAAATATTTACGCTTTCAAAATCGGCGGCGGCTCGCCGGTAGGGATCGCGCAATACGCGTTGCACGGTAGGGAATATATCACTTCGTATCTTGCATTGAAGCATTTTGAAAGGGGTGTTTTTCAGGGCAGTTTTTGGCTTGTACCCCTTGCAAATCCCGACGGGGCACTTTTGTCGCAAACGGGCTTGCAAAGCGTAAAGCGGGAACGCGATCGAAAAAAATTGTTGTGCCTAAACGGGGGGAGTGAAGATTTTTCGCTTTGGAAAGCGAATGGGCGCGGGGTAGATTTGAACGTGAATTTCGACGCGCGTTGGGGTACAGGGGCAAAGAATACCCAAAGTGCGGGTGCTGAAAATTATATCGGAAAGAAACCGTTTTCCGAACCGGAAACGCGTGCGCTTAAAGAATTCACGCAAAATATCAAACCCGATTACACGGTGAGCTATCACACGAAAGGGGAAGAAATTTATTGGTATTTTTATCAATCAATGCGTACTTGCCCCCGTGATAAAGGGTTGGCTTCGGCGTTGTCGCGATCGACAGGCTATCCGCTGTCCTATGCGAAGGGAAGCGCGGGAGGGTATAAAGATTGGTGCATACAAACCTTGAAAATCCCCTCGTTTACGATTGAGGCGGGCGACGATCAGGCTTGTCATCCGCTGGGCGACGATGCGCTAAAAGATATTATTGAAAAGAACGCAAATGCGTTATACGATCTGTCAAAGGAATACGTTTTGGAATGAAAAGATTAACGAGAGAAGAAAAGTTTATGCGTGTGGCGATGAAAGCGGCAAATCGCGGTTTAAAGCAGGGCGAAGTACCGATAGGCGCAGTCGTCGTTTTTGAGGATAAGGTGGTTTCAAGCGGCTATAATCGACGCGCAAAATTACAGCTGGCTTCTGCGCACGCGGAGATGATGGCGATTGATAGGGCTTGTAAAAAATTCGGCTCGTGGAGACTTCCGGAAGGTTGCGAGTTGTACGTAACGTTAGAACCGTGTCCTATGTGTATGGGGGCAAGCTTAAACGCGCGTGTGGATAAGATATATTTCGGGGCGTACGAGCAAAAGGGCAGGTCGCTTACGAGCGAGCTTGCGGAGGCAAATCTTTTAAATCATAAAACGGAAGTTACGGGCGGCGTTTTGGAAGAAGAATGTTCCGCGCTATTAACGTCCTTTTTCGTGTCTATGCGGCAAAAGCAAAAAGAAGAAAAGGAACGCCGAAAATTAGAAACGGAGAATTTTTCTTCTAATGAAATTTAAAAATGCCCGTTTATTCCCTTGACTTAATGAAAGAAAAAAGGTATTATAATATAGGTCAAGTTTCAAAGGAAAAAAATCGACCGCAAATCGCGGGAAAGCGAAGCGCGGCGAAAAAAATAATAGGAAGGTTACATATGATAACTCACGGCAATGAAATTAAGTTATTTTGCGGTAACTCCAATCGCCCTTTGGCGGAAGCGATTGCGAAAAAGCTCAATACAGGGCTTGGCGACATCGAAGTAGGCACGTTTTCCGACGGTGAAATTAACGTGCATATTGCGGAAACGGTACGCGGTAGAGACGTATTCATTATTCAGTCTACCTGCTCTCCCGTCAACGATAATTTAATGGAACTTTTGATTATGATCGACGCGGCAAAGCGCGCGTCGGCAGGTCGTATTACGGCAGTAATTCCCTATTTCGGGTATGCTCGTCAGGACAGAAAAGCGCGTTCGCGCGATCCTATCACGGCAAAGCTCGTGGCAAATTTGCTCACGAACGCAGGGGCGGATAGGGTTTTGACGATGGATTTACACGCCGATCAAATTCAGGGCTTTTTCGATATTCCCGTAGACAATCTGCTTGGCGGCCCTACGTTGTATAACTATTTTGCAAAGCAAGGCGACATCGACGTAGTGGTTGCGCCCGACGTAGGCGCAGTGAAGCGTTCGAGAAAGGTTGCCGAAAAATTCGGCGTACCTCTTGCAATTATTGATAAACGTCGTCCCAAAGCGAACGTTATGGAAGTTATGAGTATCATTGGCGACGTAAAAGGCAAGAGATGTCTTATGATCGACGATATGGTAGACACGGCAGGCACGCTTTGCCAAGGCGCGCAAGCGATCAAAGATGCAGGCGCAACGGCGGTATACGCAGGCTGTACGCACGCGATTTTGAGCGGTCCTGCGATCGAGAGATTGGAAAAATCGGCAATCACGAAATTCGTTATGCTCGATACCATTCACTTGCCCGATGAAAAGAAACTCGATAAATTTGAAATTCTTACCGTTGCGGACATTTTTGCCGCGGCGATTGAAAACGTATACCTTGACAAACCGATGTCGAAATTATACGATTGACGATTACGACAAGAAAAAAACGAAAGAAGCCGCCGCGGTGATAGCGGCGGCGCTTTTGACAAAAGGAAAAGAATATGTATCTGATCGTAGGCTTGGGAAATCCAGAAAAACAATACGAAAAAACCTTTCATAATATGGGTTTTATCGCCGTGGGCGACGCTGCGGAGGTTTTGGGCGCAAAATTTAAGAAAAAGGAATGTGAATCCTCCGTTGCCGAGGCGTACGTGAACGGTGAAAAGGTAATTCTTGCCCGCCCTTTGACGTATATGAATAATTCGGGGAGAGCCGTGAAACAGCTTATGGCAAAATACAAAATTCCGCCCGAAAATCTGCTCGTTATTTACGACGACTACGACCTGCCCAAGGGTAAGGTGCGTATTCGTGCGGGCGGTAGCGCAGGCACGCACAACGGTATGCGTAGCGTAATCGGTGAAACGGGTTTGACGAATTTTGCGCGTATCCGTATCGGAATCCGTGATGAAGAGGTGAATATTCCTATCATCAACTACGTGCTTTCGGAAATACACAAGGACGACTATGAGCTGTACGCACAAGCTTGCAAAAAGGCGGGCGAAGCGGCGGCAGTGTTTGCTAGCGGTGAAACGATTGAAAAAGTAATGGGAAAGTATAACTGACCAAATGCAGGAAAAAACGGAAACGCAAAAATTGCAACGTCCATACGCTTGACGAAAGGTCGGTGGATGTGTTACAATAAAAACGCAAAAAAACAAAGAGGTATATTGTTTATGAAAATTTTAGTCTCGGCGGATTTGACGCCTAAGAAAGAAGAAGTAAACGAGTTATTTATCAAAGGTGACGTCAAAACGCTGTTTTCAGACGTTATAGACGTTATAAAGACTGCCGATCGTTTTATCGTTAATTTAGAGTGCGCGCTCACGCACGCGGAAAACGGAATTAAGAAATTCGGACCTTGCTTAAAGGCCGATCCAAAATGCGCGCAGACGTTGAAAAAATTGGGCGTTACCGACGTTGCGCTTTCGAATAACCACGTGTTCGATTTCGGCGTACAAGGCTTGAAAGATACTATGAAAGCACTTGACGAAGCGGGTTTGCCGTATACGGGTGTTGGCGAAAACGACGTCGATTCGAGAAAGATATATTACATAGAACAAGAGGGGAAAAAGATTGCGCTTGTGAACGTGTGTGAGCACGAATACACTTATGCGTTGCCCGACAGAATGGGGGCAAATCCCTATGATCCGTATTTGACTATGCAAGACATTCGCGAGGCGAAAAAGAACGCAGACTACGTGCTCGTTCTCTATCACGGCGGTAAGGAGCATTGCCGTTATCCCTCGCCCCGCCTTCGCAATCTTTGCCGTGAAATGGTATATTGCGGGGCAGACGTCGTCTTGACTCAACACAGCCATTGTATCGGTTGCTACGAGGAGTTCGAGGGCGGACACATTCTCTACGGGCAGGGCAATTTCCATTTTTGTTGGGACGGCCACGGCGAAAGCTGGTATACGGGGCTTTTGGTGGAATTGACGATTGAGGACGGTTTGTCCGTTCGCTTTATTCCCTACGAGATTAAATCGGTCAGCGTAGAGCTTGCCAAAGGCGAAAAGGAAAAAGAAATTATGGACAGTTTCTACGCAAGAAACGAGGATCTGAAAAACGGCAAATGGCAAGAGGGTTGGCACGCGTTCTGCGAGAGTGTTGCGGCAGTCTATAAAAACGTGCTGCACGGTTTGGAGACACCTGAAACGACGGAAGAGAAAACGCACCTTTTCGCACACTTTTTAGACTGCGAGGCACACACCGACGTTTGGCGAGAGCTGTATCCGACTTGGAATTTGACGAACGAAAAATAAGAAAGTAAAAAGGAAATGAAACGCAATTTTTTCAATTTTGAAAATTTGGGAGGGGAGTACCCCTCGTTTGCAAAAGAAATCCGCCGCGGCACACCCACGGCGGTTTTTGGCGTTTCCGATTCCTTAAAATATCTTCTTGCGGGTTTGATTGATTATCCCGTCGTATATATAACGGCAGATAGTATATCGGCAAAAAAGGCGGCGGAAAATATCGCGGCACTTTCAGGGAAAAAGACGGAGGTGCTTGCGGCGAAAGACGAGGTTTTGCTGTATCGAAAAGCACTTTCCAAGGATTCGCTCTATCAAAGGCTTCGCGGTATATCCGCGCTTTATAGCGGCGCAGACGTCGTCGTCGCCGAGATTGACGCACTCATTCAGCTTTTCCCTAAAACGCTTCCTACGCTCACGTTCAAAGAGGGTGAGGAATTCGATTTTACGACGCTTCCCGCTCAACTTACCAAAATGGGTTACACGCGAAGCTTTGAGGTGGAAACGCAAGGCGTATACGCGCTTCGAGGCGACATTTTGGATATTTATCCCGTGGGTGCGGCAAATCCCGTTCGCGTGGACTTTTTCGGCGATACGGTTGAACGGATAAAGCCCTACGAGTTGGCAACGGGCACTCGCCTTTCGCCTTTGCGGGAAATCACCGTTCTTTCGGCAACCGACGTGATCGTATCGGAAAAGGATAGAACGAACGTGGAAGCTACGCTTAAACAGGGCTTGAAAACGTTCAAAACGTCGGAAACGTATGCAAGGGCGATGGCGATCGCCGACGAGATTTTATCCGAACCCGAACTCGCCTCGTCGTTTATATTGCCTTTGCTTGAAAACACGACGGATTTTTTCTCCGTTCTGCCCGAAAACGCGGTGCTCGTTTTTGACGAGGGGAAATCGCTTTGGGATAAATTTAACGGGCTTTATAAAGAGCACGAGGAACGTTTTCACCGTTTGCAGACGGGTGGAGAAGCGTTTGATTTCACGCTTGGGCAATACGTTGATAAAGAGGAGTTTTTAAGCGGCATTTTAGGAAAAAGACGGGTGGTTTTACAGACGTTTACGGGCAACCCTTTCTTTTTTGAACCCTTGAAAATTTATAATTTTACCGCTACGCCCACCGCGAAATATTTGAACGGTTTTCCTGCGCTTCTCACGGATATAAAGAATTGGCAAAAAGGCGGGTATCGCGTACTTTTATATTGCGGTGATAACACTCGCGCGATTAAAATGGCGGAAAATTTGGCCGAGGAATATATCTCCGCCGTCAAGCTTCCCGAAAACCTTGCGGAGCTCAAAGGTATTTGCGCGCTCGAAGAGAGGCTGGAAAAAGGCTTCGTGTTGCATTCTTGCAAAACGGCAGTAATCGGCACGGGCGATTTATACACGAAAGCTCCCGATAACCGTCGCATACGCCGTAGGCGCGGGGATATGTTTTCCGCACCCGAGGTTGGGGATTACGTCGTACACGAAACGCACGGTATCGGTAAGGTTTTAGGCACGAAGAAAATTGAAACGACGGACGGAACGAAAGAATATATCGCGCTTGCGTATAAGGACGGCGATATGCTTTACGTTCCCGCTGAAAGTATGGACGTATTGTCCAAATACGTAGGCGAGAGTAATCCTACGTTAAGCAGAATTGGCGGCGCGGATTTCGAAAGGGTGAAGGCGCGCGTAAAAGATTCGCTTAAAAAACTTGCATTCGATCTGAAACAGTTGTATGCGGAGCGCACGGAAAAGAAAGGGTATCCTTTTCCGGAAAACGAGATTTTTATGCAGGAGTTTGAGGAGGCTTTCGAGCACGAGCTAACGCCAGATCAAGCCAGCTCCGTTGCGGAGATTAAAGGGGATATGTGCTCGGAAAAGGTGATGGATCGGTTGCTTTGCGGGGACGTAGGCTTTGGAAAAACGGAAGTGGCGTTCCGTGCGGTGTATCTTTGCGCGCTTGCGGGCAAGCAGGCAGCGTTAATGTGTCCAAGCACAGTGCTTTGTAAACAGCATTTCCACACGGCAGAGGCGCGTTTTGAACAATTTGGTTTGAAGATTGCCTCGCTCAATCGTTTCAATACTCCCAAAGAAACGGAAAAAATATTACGTGGTCTTGCCGACGGCTCGATTGATTTCGTAATCGGCACGCACCGTGTGCTATCCAGCGACGTTAAATTTAAAAATCTTGGCTTGCTCGTTTTGGACGAGGAGCAACGCTTCGGCGTGGAGCATAAAGAAAAAATCAAGCATATTCGAAAGGATATTGATTGTTTGACGATGACGGCAACGCCTATTCCCAGAACGCTACATATGTCTCTTTCAGGCATACGCGACATTTCCACCATACACACGCCGCCTGTGGAACGGTTACCCGTACAAACGTACGTAGTGGAAGAAACGGAAACGCTCATTCGCGACGCGTGTATTCGCGAACTTTCAAGAGGCGGGCAGGTGTTTATTCTTTATAACAAAGTGGAAAGTATTTTCACGTTTGCTGCTTCCGTTCGGCGAATATTGCCCGAAGCGACCGTTTCCGTCGTACACGGTAGAATGGATAAAAATGCGCTTGAAAACGCCGTGCTTGATTTCTACGGTGGAAAATCGGATATACTCGTTACCACGACGATTATCGAAAACGGGGTAGATTTACCCAACGCGAACACAATAATCGTGATTGATAGCGACAGGTTGGGGATTTCTCAACTGTATCAACTGAAAGGTCGGGTAGGTAGAAGCTCGCGGCTTGCGCACGCGTATTTCACGTATAAAGCGGAACGTGTAATGACGGAAAACGCGGCGGCGCGACTCAAAGCGATTATGGAATTTACCGAGCTGGGTTCGGGCTATAAACTTGCAATGCGTGATTTGGAAATTCGCGGTGCAGGGAACGTTTTGGGTGCGGAGCAACACGGGCATATGGATAAAGTGGGCTACGAGCTTTACGCAAAGCTACTCAAAGAAGAATTGACGGGCGAAAGCCACGTTTCCGCAGAGCTTGATATTCGTACGACGGCTTATATTTCCGAAAAGTATATTGAATCTTCCGCGGGGCGGCTCGATACGTATAAACAGATTGCTGAAATTTCCTCCATTTCCGATTATAAACGGGTTTACGCTTCGTTGCAGGATACCTACGGCGAGCTACCGCGTTCGGTCGAGAATTTAATGGTGATTGCCGTTTTGAAAAGCTACGCCGCCAAATTTGCCGTAAAAAAAATCACGGTGGCAAAGGGCGTGGGATCGCTTGAATTTCCTTCGCTTGAAAGCTTGGGCGATAAGAGAGTGCAAGCCGCGCTCGACAAATACGCCGATCAAACGCGCTTGAATATGACGGAAGCACCTGTGATAGAATTCTTCAAAGGGCGCGATGCGGCGGAATTGATGGCGCAAATGACAAAATTTTTGAAATTTGCGCGAACTTTCCAAAGTTTATAAGCAAAAACGTTTGCACTTTACGAAAAAATAGTTTATAATATAAGTTGATAGTGTATGCGGCGAAGTGGGCGAGATCGCTGTTCCTGCCTTGCCGACGGCAAAAGACACGATAAATATCGGAGTATTTTTATGAACAAGAAACACACATTGAAAAAAACGGCGGCTATACTTTTGAGCCTTGCGCTTACGGTTGGGGCTACAGGCTGTAACTTTTTGGTTACCGACAGCGTTTTGGATCTCAAACAGATCGTAGCGACGGTAGACGTAACGGAGAATTTGGGAAAAAGCGAGGATTACGCGTCCGTAAAAGACGACGTGAAAAAGCTGATCACGAACAAAGGGTTATCGACGGATATTCCCAAGCGCGATCTCGTTGCTTATTTCCTCAATATCGGTATGACCTACGTCAACAGCTATGGGTATAGCTATGAAGACACCTTTAATCTGCTTATGGACGGGTTGGTGAATAATAAAATTATGACGCAGTTTGCGGTGGCGTATTATCTCAAGAACGGATTCAAAGATGGCGCAACGGCTACGGCAGACGCTTGCTTAACTTACGTTTCCAACGGGCAAAACGAAGAGGGACTTTCGGACACGGAAAAATCGCTTTTAAAAGCGCATCCCGAAGTTCTTACGATGGAATATTTTCTCACGGAAAACGGCACGGATTTCGAAGCGTATAACGAAGCCGTTTACGATTTAAAAAAATCGCTTAACAATTCGCTTGATTCGGCAGAGGCTAATTATATCAAAGCAGACGACGACGAGCACGCGCACGGGGAAAGCCGTACCACCCCCACGAACGTAAACGTGGAAAAGGAGAAGTTCATTCCTGAAGAATATGAAATATACACGGGGCGTAACGCGCTTGATAAATGCGGTGCCTATGAAAAGGTAGAGGGAAGCACGGCAACGACGAGAAAGAAAGCGTATAACACGTTTCTTTCTAATTTGCAAGGTTACGGATTGATCGCTGAAAACGAAGATACCGCCGTAATTACGGAATTGAATTATTATTACGTAGAGCTTTCTTCTTCGCTTGGTCGCGCGCTCGTGAATAAATATCTCGACGCGTTAAACGAAGAGGCGATTCAAGCCTTAAAAGCGGATAACTACGCATACGTTAGCAATAAGTATCAAGAAATCAAGGACGCGCAACAATATTCTTACACGCAGGATTCGTCAGCGTTTGAAACGGCACTTGATAGCGTTTCCGACGATTCGTTCGTGTTGTACGGACAAAAGGATTTTGGTTTTATCTATAACATTCTACTGCCGTTCTCCGCTTCGCAAGAGCAGCAATACGCGGCAGCAAAGAACAAGAACTTAACGCAGGACGGAATTTTCAATGCGAGAAAAGCGATTCTTGCAAACGTTCAGGCAAAGGATTTGCGTACGGGCTGGTTCGGTGAAGACGAGCATACCAATTATTCTTATGTTACTACGGAGGGATATTTCGATAACGGAAAAGCCAAGGGTGAAGATACGTATTTGTTCTTTGAAAACAATATGGCGAAAACAGACGAATACGAAACGCTTAAACAATATCTTGGCAAATACCCTTATAACGGTACGGCGACGCAAACCGACGACGGTGAATGGAAATTTACGCCGAATAAGTTGGATATTGACGGCTTTATCGCTGAAATGGAAAATTATATCAACTACGCCGTAGGTAGCGACGTTACGAGTGGCACGAAAGTGGATAAATATAACGACAGCGTTTATAAAGTAAACGGCGTAGTCGATTATAGCAAATTTATCTATTACACGGGTAAGACGAAGCTTGATAACACCGCGCGCTCGCAATTCTTCTATGCAGAGGATAACGATTCGTATAAAGCAATTTCGGCAGTAAACGAACTGATGTTTGCGTATAGCACCGATCCCGGTTGCTTGAATTCGTATATGGGTTACGTGGTTTCACCCTACAAAACGGATTTTGTTTCGGAATTTGAATATGCCGCGCAATACGCCGTGAAACAGGGTGTAGGTACGTACGTGGTTGCTCCCTCCGATTACGGTTGGCATATCATTTACGTGGCATTTGTATACGACGCTGACGACAGCGACGTGTACGGAGGCTTTAAGGTAGAAGACGTAGAGAAAGAGGGTACGTTCTCCAATCTCTTCTACGAATCCTTAAAATCGACCTCTGCTACCAACTACACGACGGATGCGCAAAACGCGGTTTTGAACGAATATAAAACTTCCGCTACGCGCTTCGTATCCCGTTATCAAGATCTTCTTGATTTGGGCGCGTAACGTCAACTAAAATGACAAACGAATCCCGACTGCTTTTGCAGTCGGGGTTTATTACTTTTTCTCTGATTTATAATCGAAAACTTCAGTAAAGACTTTCGATTTAGAAGCTTTCATTACGCCCCGAATTAAAAATAAACCTTTCACGGGCATAATTTTCGTTGTAAAATTCATCAGTTTTGCGTCCCAACCGACGACAGCGCGGCGTTTTCTTTTTAAGATTTTTTTTGCGATCTTTTTCGCCATTTTATGCGCGGGCATAGCGATTATATCTAAGGCGCTGTTTTTCGTATGCTCGTCGCTACTAAATAAATCGGTTGCCGTTGTACCAGGACAAATCAAGCCAACGTATTTTTTGCCTTTTTCTTCTATGGCAAGTGCTTCGGTGTAGCTTTTTACCGCCGCTTTACTTGCTGAATATGCAGCCGTTCCTGCAACGGTACAAAGTGCGGCGGAAGAGGCAATATTTACGATCGCGGGCGTATTTTTGCCACTTCCCGAAAGGAGCGGGGAAAGTGCGTTTACGGCGTATACGATCGAAAAATAATTCGTTTGCATAATCCGTTCAAAGGTTTCTGGATTTGTATTTAAAACGGTGTTAAAGGTAGGGAATGAACCCGCGTTGTTGATGAGAAGACAGGGGGCGATATTTTGCTTGACGAGTCGTTCTTTGAGCTGTTCCCATTCCTCGCGTTTACTCACGTCGAAAAGAGTGTAATCAAAATGTTCGGCGTTTTCGCCGAGCTCCGTTTTTAAAGAAAGCATTTTTTCTTCGTTTCTTCCGATCCCAAGCACCTTTGCACCGAAGCGAGCAATTAGAATTTTACAAAGCTCTCTACCGATCCCGCTTGACGCGCCCGAAAGAATAACGTATTTATCTTGTAACCAATTTTTCATATACATATTATAACACGCAAAAAAGCATTTGTCAACCGCTGGTTGGGAGGCGAGTAAGCGATTAAAAATTTTCGAAAAATAATAACAAAATATGGCGAAAAATCGTTGACAAATAAAAAAGAAAAGTATATAATAGTTAATGTTTGTGGGGATATGGCTCAGTTGGTAGAGCGCCTCGTTCGCAACGAGGAGGCCAGCGGTTCGAATCCGCTTATCTCCACCACATATGGACGATTAGCTCAGTTGGTAGAGCAATTGACTCTTAATCAATGGGCCCAGGGTTCGAGTCCCTGATCGTCCACCAAACAAAAAGGCACGCGTGAGCGTGTTTTTTTGTTTGGTGAAAAAATTACACCCCGTAGGCAATCAACCTACGAGGTGTAGCGTTTATTCATCCATAACCAAATTTTCGAAACGGAAAGTGCGACAATCGACGAGCCCTCGATTGGTGATTCGTGTTTCAGGCAGACACGCCAAGGGGATTAAAGCCATCGTCATAAACGGCGAGGGGAGCGTGCACCCCACTTCTTTCCAAGCCTTTTCAAGCTGTTCCACTTTCTCGCTCATTTCTTCAAGCGGTTCGTCGTTCATAAGACCTGCGATCGGCAGGGGGACGAGCCCGAGAATCTCGCCGTCGGCAACGGCAACCATACCGCCGCCACACGAGATTAACGTGTTTGCCGCAAGAGCCATATCTTCGTCGTTCGTACCAACGACGAGAAGATTATGCGCGTCGTGTGCGACCGTTTGTGCAAGCGCGCCTTTTCGGATACCAAAACCTTTCACGAATCCTCGTCCGACCGTGCCCGTTCTATGGTGTCTTTCAAAAACGGCAACTTTGAGAATATCCCGTTCAACGTCCGCTTGCAGTGCGCCGTCAAAGACGGATATTTCCAAATGTTGATCAATCGTGCCTACGCGCGCGGGAATTACCTCAATCACGTGCGCTTTCACGGTGGCTTTTTTCGTGTTTACGGAGATACGGAAATCCGAGGGGGAAACCTTATCCAAACGTACGGAATTTTTTGCCGCGGTGGGATAGAGGTAGGGCGGGAAATCTTTCAAGATTTTACCATTTTGAGCGACGAGCTCGCCGTCGATAAACGTTGCGCAAATATGGCAAGCGTTAAGATCGTCGATAAGTACCATATCGGCGCATTTAGAGGGGGTGATCGAACCCATATCGTGATCAAGTTGGAAGCATTGCGCCACGTTGATCGTTACCATTTGAATAGCGGTGATCGGATCAATACCTTCTTCAATCGCGCGTTTAACGATATAATCGAGATGTCCTTTCGTTTGTAAAGTGTTGGGGTGCGTGTCGTCGGAGATCAAGCAGGCAAAGCGAGAATCAACGATGTGATTGGTGATTGCTTTTGCGACTTCTTTCAGATCGTGCCAAGCAGAGCCCTCGCGAAGCATTGCATACATACCAAGCCGCATTTTTGCAAGCGCGTCCTCCTCGCGGGTGGATTCGTGGCAACAGCGCACACCCGAAGCAATGTAAGCGTTCAGTCCCTTGTCCGTTTCGGGCAACGAATAATGCCCCGTAGCGATTTTGCCCGCTTTAAGCGTTTCTCCAACGATCGCGTGCGTATGCTCGTTTGCACCCAAAATACCAGGAAAATTCATCATTTCGCCCAAGCCGACGCAAGAATCCCAAAGCATCGTTTCGGCGACTTCTTTTGGTCCAATATTTGCACCCGTGTCCTCAAAACCCGGAACGGCGGGAACGCAAGAAGGGGTGGTGAGCATTGTTTTGAGCGGTGTGCGTTTCGCATCTTCAAGCATATACTTCACACCGTCGAGCCCCAACACGTTACAAATTTCGTGCGGATCCATAAAAATACCGCTCGTACCGTGCACAACGACGGCTTTTGCGTATTCGCCAACCGTGAGCATAGAGGATTCCACGTGAATGTGTCCGTCCATAAACGCGGGCGCGAGATATTTGCCACTTCCGTCGATTACTTGCGTCGTATCGCCGATACAATGTTTACAGTCGCCGACCATAGCAATTCTACCTTTTGTTACGGCAACGTCTACGCCCTCTAAAATTTCGCGCGTGCAAACGTTGATAAGTTTTGCGTTCGTGATTACGAGTTCCGCTTTTTCGATACCTGCGGCAACTTTTACAAGTGATTGAGAACATTCCCAAAGCGGGAATTTACAAAACGTATTGATCATAAAATACCTCGTCTTTACGCTTTCGTTGATTGCGTTTCCTCAAATTGATTTTCCAAAAAGCGTTTTACGTCGTAGTTTTGGTGATAAATAAGGTAAGTCGTAACGTTAGGAGCAATAAAATCCTTTAATGCAACCTCTTCCAGCATACCTTTTTTTAATTGTTCTTTCACGAGCTTATAAGGCAGGAAAGAATATCCGAGCCCTTTTTCAAGATAGGGGATAATCTTCGAAGAGTTATCTACGTCTAAACGGAACACGTGATTTTTCGGGAAGAGGGAACGTATAAATACGCCCGCCTCGCTTAAAGTGAAATCGCACATCAAATAGGGTAATTTAGAAAGCTGTTCTTTCGTTACGCCGTTTGGATATTCGTTTTTGCCCTTACCGCAGACAAGGACTACGCGATCTACGTCGTACACGTCGCAAGCGTAACCGATTCGCTTTAAAGGTACGGCAGAAAAGACCATATCGAGCATATTGTCTTGAAGCTGTTGGATCAAATCAAGCGAGTGCCCGAGCGTAACTTTGATCGACGTAACGGAATTGTCCTTTAAGCATTCGTTTACGAGCGGTTTTACGTACGTTTCATACGTTGCGTTGATTGCCCCAATGGAAAACTTACGGCTGTGGGAATCTATTGCGTTCATTTCGTCGAGAGAAATATCCTGCAATTCGAGAATACGCTCTGCATAGGGCAAGAAAATTCTACCCGCTTCCGTAAGAGAAACGGATTTCGTTTTACGGTAAAATAACCGTTTTCCGATTTCTTTTTCCAATTCGCAGATACGGTTAGTAACCGTTGATTGCGCAATAAAAAGCTGCTCTGCCGCCAAAGTGAAGTTCTTTACCTTCGATAAATGAATAAATGTTTTGAGTTCTTCTGTGTTCATAGAAAAAAATGATTGTCCTTATCGGTTTTATCTATTATAGAAATTATACAACCAAATTGAGAAAAAAGCAACTAAAAAGAGCGTATTTATAATAAAAAATATAATTTTTTTCCTATTTTAATATTTTTAAATGCGTGGGATTGACAAAAATGTTTAAAAAGAGTATACTAAATGAAAAATGCGCGAGGCAAATTATGCAGACGGAAGAGATCAAAAAAAACGTGCGAGGAATTAAAACGGAGCTTGCGGGCGGGAACGTGTTTGGCGAGCGGGTAAGGCTGGTGGCGGCGACGAAAATGCAATCAGCAGAGGCGATCAACGAGGCGATTGAAGCGGGCGTGGATGCGGTAGCGGAAAACAAAGCGCAAGAATTTCGCGATAAAAACGATTTGCTTCTACCGTGTCCCCGTCATTTTATCGGACGTTTACAAACGAATAAAGTGAAATATCTCGTAGGAAAAGTGGAATTGTTTCATTCCTGCGATCGGGACGAGCTTGCAAGCGAGATCGCGCGTCTTTCCGTTAAACAAAACGTTTGCTCGGGCGTGCTCGTGCAGGTGAACGTCGGTGAGGAAGAGAGTAAGGGCGGCTACGCCTACGAGGAGGCGAAAGCGGCGTTTCTACGTTTAACGAACGTAGAGGGATTATCCGTAAAAGGTTTTATGGCAATGTTACCTGAAACGGAGGAAGTGAAATTGCTTCGCGCGCTTACGCGTAAAATGCGTGCACTATTCGAATGGGCAAAGGAACGCTCGTCGGAGATTGCGTATTTATCTATGGGGATGAGCGGAGATTACGCCCTTTGCGTGGAAGAGGGAAGCAATATGATTCGGCTCGGTTCAACGATTTTCGGGGCTCGAAATTATCAAACGGAAAGGTAAAATGAAAAACGTAAAAAAAGAAAATTATACGAGCGGTTACGCGCTTATAACGGGAGCTACAGGCGGTTTGGGTAGGGCGTTTGCCAATGCGATCGCGAAAAGAAGATGCAATCTCCTTTTAACGGGCAGAAGCGAAGAGAAGCTGATTGCGCTTAAAAATGAATTGTTAGAAAAATACGCCCTGAATAGCGTGCAAATCTATGCGGTTGATTTGACGGAAGAAGGGGGCAGGTACGCGTTTATGGAACGGATTAGAGCCGCGGGTTATAAAATTCGTTTGCTTGTGAACGCGGCGGGTGTAGACGTGCAAAAGGCATTGGCGGAATACACACAGGAAAAGATTGCTTTTCAATGCCGAGTAAATTTCGAAGCTGCGGTATCGCTTTGCAGGTTTACAATAGAGCAGCGAGCCGAGAGGTTGGAGATCGTTAATATATCCAGCGTTTCCGGAATTTATCCGATGCCGTATTTTGCGATTTACAGCGCGACGAAAGCCGCGCTCACTTCCTTTTCCGTCGCCCTCCGAGAAGAGCTTAAAGGGAAAAACGCGGCGGTTACGGCAATTCTTCCTGGGGCAATGCCCACGCGCGAAGATATTAAGGAACAGATCAAAGGGCAGGGGATTTGGGGCAAGCTTGCTGCAAAATCTCCGCAATCGGTAGCGGAATATTCTTTAAAGGCGGTTGGAAAAAACAAAGCGAAAGTAATCGTAGGATTTTGGAATAAATGTATGCGTTTTACGACGGCGGTATTGCCACAGCGTTGGAAACTCAAATTTATCGCCAAGCGTTGGAGTAAAATTTCCAAGGATTCTTTTTGAGAAAAAATAAAAAATAACAAAGAAAACGAAAATGGGGCTTGTAAATCCTTGACAAACGGGCTCTTTTTTTGTATAATCGGTATACTAAATAAAAAAATATATTTTAATCGAAAAAATAAAACGTGAAAGGTGAGGTAGTATGATCGAATTAAATCCTTCCAGTAATTTATTAGAACAAGATCCGTACGAATACGAATTGCAAGACGTGCCGCAGGCGCAGTTGTTCCGAGATATTTACCCTTACGACGAGATACCCAAAACGCCGTTTAATCATCGTCGCGTGCCTATGAATATGCCCAAAGAGATTTGGCTCACGGACACGACGTTTCGCGACGGACAACAATCGCGCGCGCCGTATACGTCCAAGCAAATGGTGGATATTTATAAAATGCTTGCGCGGCTCGGCGGTCCGAAAGGGATTATTAGACAAAGCGAATTTTTCGTTTATACGAAAAAGGATCGTCAAGCCCTTGAAGAGTGTATGTCGCTCGGTTATAAATTTCCTGAAATCACTACGTGGATTCGCGCCAAGAAAGAGGATTTTGAACTCGTACACGATATAGGAATCAAGGAAACGGGTATTCTCGTGAGTTGTTCCGATTATCATATTTTCAAGAAATTGAATATGACGAGAAAGCAAGCGTACGATCATTATTTATCGGTAGTAAAACAGGCTTTTGAAGCGGGCATTTCTCCCCGTTGTCATTTGGAAGATTTAACGCGCGCAGATTTTTATGGTTTCGTCGTGCCTTTCGTCAATAAGCTGATCGAGCTTTCGAAAGAAGCAAAAATCCCCGTCCGTATCCGTATGTGTGATACGATGGGCTACGGATTGCCGTTTACGGGTACTGCGCTTCCTCGAAGTGTTCCGGGTATCGTTTACGGTTTGCACCATTATTCAGACGTAACCTCGGAAATGCTTGAATGGCACGGACATAACGATTTCTATATGGGCGTTGCGAACGCGGTAAGCGCGTGGCTCTACGGCGCAAGCGGTATCAACTGTTCGCTTCTTGGAATTGGCGAGCGCACGGGCAACGTACCGCTTGAAGCAATGGTTATGCAGTATGCTTCGCTTCGTGGGACGTTGGACGGAATGGATACGACGGCAATTACGGATATTGCGGAATATTTCAAAAAGGAACTCGGCTACGACATACCGCCTATGACGCCTTTCGTTGGTAGTGCGTTTAATCTTACTCGGGCGGGCGTACACGCAGACGGTATGATGAAAGACGCGGAAATTTATAACATTTTCGACACGGAAAAAATTTTGAAACGGCCTGCGGAGGTTTCCATTTCCAACACGTCGGGCTTGGCGGGGATCGCGTATTGGATCAATAAGCATTTCCGTTTATCCGAGGAACAGCAAGTCGGAAAACAGGATTGGATCGTACAGACGATGAAAGAAAAGATTGACGAGCTCTACGCCGACGGCAGAACGACGGTTATGGGCGAGGGTGAGCTTGAACAGCTTTTCCGTTCGTATGCAAAGGACGAGCGTTGCCGCTTGAATCCGTTTGATTTATAAGGAGAATTTATGGGTTATACGATTGCACAAAAAATTATTAAAAATCACCTCGTTTGCGGAAATATGGTTGCGGGCGAGGAAATCGGTTTAAAAATTGATCAAACGCTCACGCAGGACGCTACGGGCACGATGGCGTATTTGCAATTCGAGGCTATGGGGATTGATCGCGTGAAAACGGAGTTGTCCGTGGCGTATATAGATCATAACACCCTGCAAGCAGGCTTTGAAAATGCCGACGATCACCGTTATATCCAAACAGTAACGAAAAAACACGGAATTCGCTTTTCCCGTCCGGGAAACGGCATTTGCCATCAAGTACATTTAGAGCGTTTTTCTAAACCGGGGAAAACGTTAATCGGCTCTGATTCACACACGCCCACGGCGGGTGGTATCGGTATGCTTGGTATGGTCGCGGGCGGGCTCGACGTCGCCGTTGCTATGGGCGGAGGTACGTATTACATAACGATGCCGAAAATGATAAAAATCAATCTCGTTGGCAAGCTTTCCGATTACGTAGGCGCAAAGGACGTCATTTTAGAAGTGTTGCGTATATTAGGCGTAAAAGGCGGCGTGGGCGCGATTGTAGAATACGGTGGCGAGGGAGTAAAAACGCTTTCCGTACCCCAACGCGCAACGATTACGAATATGGGCGCGGAGCTGGGTGCAACGAGCTCCATTTTTCCCTCGGACGAGGTTACGAAAGCGTTCTTGAAAGCGGAGGGAAGAGAGGAGGATTATATCGAGCTTTCTTCGGATGCGGACGCAGTGTTCGACGCGGAATATACGATCAATCTTTGTTCCTTGAAACCGCTTGCCGCTTGTCCGCATAGCCCCGATAACGTGAAAAAAGTATCCGAGCTTTCGGGTATGAAGATCAATCAGGTATGTATCGGTTCTTGTACTAATTCCTCTATGCAGGATATGCTCACGGTTGCGGCAATGTTAAAAGGTAAAACGGTGCATAAGGACGTAAGCCTTTCCATTTCGCCTGGATCAAAGCAGGTTTATACGATGCTCGCAGAATGTGGAGCGCTTGCCGATTTGATTAACGCAGGCGCACGGATTTTGGAATGTGCGTGTGGACCTTGTATCGGTATGGGATTTTCGCCGCAATCGGCAGGGGTGAGCTTGCGTACGTTCAATAGAAACTTTCTTGCAAGAAGCGGGACGGCGGACGCACAAGTATATTTGGTTTCGCCTGAAACGGCAGCGGCTTCTGCAGTGGCCGGGGTGTTCACCGATCCTACGACGCTTGGCAAAGCACCCGCGCTTGAAATGCCAAAAACGTTTAAAATTAACGATAATTTAATCGAAATGCCCGTAAACGCCGAAGATATGGAAAGCGTAACGGTGGAACGCGGACCGAATATTAAACCAATTCCCGTTGGGAAAGCCCCCGATCGCGATCTGAAATGCGAGCTTATCTTAAAGGTGGGCGACGATATAACGACGGATCACATTATGCCCGCAGGCACAAAGGTGTTGCCGTATCGCTCCAACGTTCCCAAGCTGTCGGAATTTTGTTTCACTGTTTGCGACAAGGATTTCCCCGAACGCGCGAAAGCAAAAGGCGGCGGTGTGATTTTAGGCGGCGCGAATTACGGTCAAGGCTCATCGAGAGAGCACGCCGCGCTCGTTCCCTTGTATTTAGGGATCAAAGCGGTTGTGGCGAAAAGCTTTGCGCGTATTCACGTGGCAAACTTGATCAATTTCGGTATCGTGCCTATGACGCTTAACAATCCCGCTGATTACGATTATTTCAACGAGGGCGACGAAATTGAGATCGTTGGCTTTGCGGAAGCGGTTGCGGGTAAAGACGAAGCGATTTTACAAAATAAATCGAACGGTAAAAAGGCGAGCTTGAAACTTGCATTGTCTGCGCGACAAAGAGAGATTTTGCTCGCGGGCGGTAGATTAAATTATACGAAACAGGAGAAGAAATAAAATGGAAAAAGCAGAATATAAAGCGCAGCTGGACGAGGCTTGTGAAAAATTTAGAAAACTTATGTCCGATCAGCTTACGCGCGTGGAAGATATGAAAGCGCAGGGCGATTTCGTGGATTATGCGAAACTCGACACGATCAAAATTGGCGTTTGTGGCGGCGACGGAATCGGTCCAATCATATCCGCGCAAGCAAAAAAGGTACTCGAATTTATTTTAGCAGATCTCGTTGAGGCGGGCAAGGTTGAATTTAAAACGATAGAGGGTTTAACGATTGAGAACCGTATCGCCAAGGGTAAAGCCATTCCCGACGACGTAATGGCGGAGCTCAAAGCTTGTCATATCATCTTGAAAGGTCCGACGACTACGCCGCAAAAGGGTAGCGGTATGCCAAATATCGAATCGGCGAACGTGGCTATGCGAAAGGCGCTCGATCTGTTTGCAAATATCCGTCCTGTGAAAGTGCCCGAAGAGGGGATCAACTGGACGATTTTCCGTGAAAACACCGAGGGTGGGTATGCGATCGGCTCGTCGGGCTTCAATATCACCGAAGATCTCGCCGTCGATTTCACCGTAACGACCAAACAAGGTTCTGATCGTATCGCGCGGCTTGCCTACGACTATGCGAAAAAGAACGGTTTTAAACGCGTTTCTCTCGTAACGAAAGCGAACGTAATTAAAACGACGGACGGCAATTTCTTGGAAGATTGTCATAAAGTCGGCGATTTGTATCCCGAAATCACGACGGACGAATGGTATGCGGATATTATGACGGCAAAGCTCGTGGATAAAAAACGTCGCCGCGATTTTCAAGTCCTTTTATTGCCGAATCTTTACGGAGACATTATTTCGGACGAGGCTGCGGAATTTCAAGGCGGCGTCGGCACGGCAGGGTGCGCGAATATCGGTAAAAAATACGCAATGTTCGAAGCGATACACGGTAGCGCGCCGCGTATGATCACGGAGGGGAGAGGTAAATACGCCGATCCTTGCTCTATGCTCCGTGCGTGCGTTATGCTTCTTTCGCATATCGGTTTGCAGGAACGGGCGGATAAGCTCGAACGCGCGCTGGACATTTGCTCGTTTGAGGAAAAGAAATACGTAATCACCGGTAGAGATACGGGCGCGACCTGTGAGGAATTCGGCGCGTACGTTATGGAAACCTTGCAAAAGCTTTTATAAATTAGAAACGTTTATTAAAAACCTCCTTCTTGCAAGGAGGTTTTTCCTTTGAAACGCTTTACAGGATATTTTTTTTGTGATATAATAGCGATAGAGGACGTAAAATATATGAGATATACGTTACAATCGAGTAAATACGTTTTTAAAAATTTTATTTACATTTTTCCGTTTGCAGTGCTTCCCGCGCTATTTTTATCCGTTTCCACGGACGAGGAGGCAATGATTTTCGTGCTTGAAAGCTTTTTTTCAGGCGCGATCGACGCGTGGGATTTTTCAAATCTGTTTTGCGCGGTGTCCGTGTTAAATTTTGCTTCGTGGAAAGCGATTGCGTTCGGGCTTATCGGCGTTGTGGCGATCGTACTTTGCGTGTCGCTGATGATGGCGCTTATGGAAAAGCATATGCGAATTGGTAAACGCACCTTTAACGGGATTTTTTCCAAGCTCAACGATAATCTGTTGCCGACGAGCGGTTACGCGATATTATTGTTGACGATTTACGAATTGTGGTCGCTCGTTACGGCGGCGCTTCTGTATCTCGTATCTCTGCTTCCTATGCCCGTGCTTGCATATGCGTTTGCTATAATCACGTTTTTAGCGGCACATTTCGCGCTTTTATATTCGGTCAATATTATCTATTTGTGGCTACCATGTATGCAAATAACGGGATTTCGGGCGGCGGAAGCACTCTATTATTCCAATCAACTTGCCGCGCCCGTAAGGTGGCGGATTTTGCTTGGACAAACTGCAACTCTGCTAATGATGGACGCACTCGTTTATCTTTGCTTAATCTTCGTACCCGAACCCATTGTTTTTACGATACTTACCACGTTATTGTACGCGCTTGTGATTATGATTTATTGCGTTCGTATGCAGATTGCTTATTTTGATCTTGATCATATTGAACGCGCGGATATTACGAAATATTACCAACGATAAATCTTCAAAGGAGGAAAAACGTATGCTTTTTCGGAACAGTATCCGATTGTTAATGGAAAATTTCAAAAACGTTTATAAAATTTTACTGTATAAATTGATCGTAGGGATCGTCGCGGGCGCGCTTTGTGTGGCAATGATAATGCCGCAACTTTTGGAGCTTTTGAATAGTGCACCTATGCAGGACCTGCTCACGGGCGTTCGATCGTTTTTCACGGCGCTGCTCGCGGCAAACGCCGAACAGCTTGGGATCGTTAAGGATTCGCTTTTCGGGGAGATGGGCGCGTTGCATCGCCTTGCTGATCTGCTTTTATCGCGAACGACGAGTATCGTTTTAGCAACGGTGGGGTGCGTGGTGGTGTATCTTATCAAACGCTTTGCCGACACGCTTTGTTATTTTGCGGTCGGGGGCGTACTTAACGATAGAATGTCTACGTATGCGGAAACGCCGCTTGCTGCGGCGTATATCAAAAATGTTGGTAAGGCGTGTCGTTACGCGCTCGTGTACGTATCCGTTGCGTTTGCGATTGATGTCGTTACGCTTGCGGCGTGCTATCTTGCAATTCGCTTTATAAGCATTTTAACGGCTTTATTTTTATCCGTTACGCTGATCGTTGTCGCGCAAGCCTTGAAATTTACGTTCACGGGGCGTTGGATGCCCGCAATGATTGCGGATGGGTTGCGTCTTCGCGCTTCTCTTCGGTATACGGATAGAACGGAACGCAAACAACGCGCAAAAATGTTTTCAACCTATCTCGTTACCGTCTACGGCGTTGTAATCGTCAACGTAATCGCGGCAATTTGCACGTTTGGTAGCGCGTTAATTATCACCGTTCCCGCTTCTTATTTCCTGTTTATTTGCGAACAGTTTACGCATTATTACACGATCAAGGGCAAAAAATATTTCATTACGTTCGAGCGCATTGCGAGCAATCCCGACAGAGGGGACAGAGAGCATTTCTTTGAATATATCGACGAAACGAAAGCGGAAAAATAAGACGGTTAAAAAGGAGCAAAAAATGAATTATCGTGAAAATTACGAAAAATGGCTGAACAATCCCGCGCTTTGCGAGGAGGGAAAAAAAGAACTTGCGGCAATCGCAGGCGACGAAAAAGAAATAGAATACCGTTTCGGTGGTGAAATGGAGTTCGGCACGGCGGGTATGCGCGGGGTGATCGGCTACGGTGTAAATATGATGAATATTTATACGGTAATGCGCGCAACGCAAGGTCTGTGCGAATGGATAAAAACGCTTGGAAAAGTCGAAATGAACCGAGGTGTGGTGATTTCCTACGATACTCGCAGAAAATCGGCAGAGTTTGCAAAAGCGGCGGCTTCAGTGCTCGCCAAAAACGGAATTAAGGCGTATTTGTTCGATGACGTTCGCCCCGTGCCTATGCTTTCCTATGCGGTGCGGTATCTTAAAACGGTGGCAGGCGTTATGATTACCGCGAGCCATAATCCAAAGGAATATAACGGTTATAAGGTATACGGCGAGGACGGCGCGCAGATGTCCCCTGAGGATACGGCGAAAGTCGTTTCGTATATCGAAAAAATCACGGATTACTTATCCGTGCAAGGGGAGGAAAACAGTCCGTTGATCTCGTCCGTGCCCCAAAGTCTTGACGACGATTATATCGAGGAGCTCGCGTCGCTCACCCTTTCTAAAGAAGCGGTGAAAAGCTGTGGCGCAAATTTAAAGCTCGTCTATACGCCCGTGCACGGAAGCGGGTATATTCCCGTTACGCGTATTTTGAAAAAGCTTGGTATCAACGCAACGATCGTAGAGGAGCAAACGACGAAAGATGCGGAATTCTCCACGGTAAAAGTGCCCAATCCGGAATTTAAGGAAACACTTGCTATGGGGATTGCGCTTGCAAATCAGATCAACGCGGACGTGGTGTTCGGTACGGATCCCGATTCCGATCGTTTGGGTGTTGCGCTCAAAAACGAAGCGGGGGAATTCGTCGCACTTTCGGGAAATCAGGTGGGAATTTTATTGTTGGATTATATCCTCACCCGCCTTTCCGAAGATAAAAAAATGCCCAAGAACGCGGCTGTGGTGAAATCGTTCGTTACCACGGGTATGGCGAAGGCACTTTGCGAGGACTACGGCGTAACCCTCTTTGAAGTGCCCGTAGGTTTCAAATTTATCGGCGAGAAGATCAAGCAATGGGAGCGTAGCGGAGAATATACGTATATCTTCGGTTTTGAGGAATCGTGCGGATATTTGCGTGGTACGCACGCAAGAGATAAGGACGCGGTCGTGGCTTCTATGCTGTGCGCGGAAATGGTTTGTTATTATACGTATATCGGTAAAACGGTATACGGCAGATTGCAGGAAATTTATCAAAAATACGGTTTCGTGCTTGATAAAAACGTGTCTATACAATATTCCGGCTTGAACGCTATGAAAGAAATGAACGCAGTTGTAGACGGCTTAAAGAGCTTACAACCGACTGATTTTGCAGGCGAAAGGGTGGAAGCCGTCCGCGATTACAGCACGGCAAAACGCTTCGTTTACGCGAGCGAAACAACGGAAGAAATGGATATTCCCAAATGCAACTGCGTATATTACGAGCTCGCAGGCGGTTCATTCGTTTGCGTTCGCCCGTCGGGGACTGAACCCAAACTTAAAATTTATTATTCTATTAAAGAAAAAGACGAGGCTACGGCAAACGAAAAGCTTTCACAAATGCAAATTTCGGTAAAAACGTTGCTTGACAGCGTGAAAAAATAAAGGATGGTAAAAACTTATGAAAATTTTATTTTTCGGCGATTCGATCACTGACGCGAGCAGAAACAAGGAAGCCGATTTCAACCTTAACAGCTACGGCTACGGCTACGTTCGTTCGGTTGCGGGAACGCTTTTGGGTGAAGCCCCCGATCAGTATCAGATTATCAATCGCGGAATTAGTGGAAATCGTGTGGTGGATTTATATTCGCGCATCAAAATAGACTGTTGGAATTTAGCGCCCGACGTGTTAAATATTTTGATCGGCGTGAACGACGTATGGCACGAAGTAGCCAAAAATAACGGCGTGGATCTTGGACGTTTTGAAAACGTATATCGAATGATTTTAGAAGAAACGAAAGAAAGATTGCCGAACGTAAAAATTATTCTTTGCGAGCCGTTCGTTCTCAAAGGCAGCGCGACGGAAGAAAGATACGACGAATTTTTACAAGTAAAAGAATACGCAAAGGTCGTAAAAAAGCTTGCGGATGAATACGGTTGTTACTTCTTGCCCTTACAAGAAAAAGTCGATGCGTTTGCGGGAAAATACGGCGTAGAAGTTTGCCTTGTTGACGGCGTACACCCTGCAATCGGCGGTGCGCAACTGATTGCAAACGAGTGGTTGAAGCTTTTCAAAGAGAGGATAAAGGCGTGAGGATTTTATTTTTTGGTGATTCGATCACCGACGCGGGTAGAAACAGAGAAGAGGATTTTAATTTAAGAAGCTACGGCTTGGGTTACGTTCGCTCGGTTGCAGGCACGCTTATGTGTGAAGATCCCGATAAATATGAGATTATCAATCGCGGTGTCGGCGGTAACAGGATCGTCGATTTATATTCGCGTATCAAAATTGACTGCTGGAATTTAGAGCCCGACGTGTTAAATATTTTGATCGGCGTGAACGACGTATGGCACGAGGTGGGTAAAAATAACGGCGTAGAATTGCCTCGCTATGAAAAAATATATCGAATGATTTTAGAAGAAACGAAAGAAAGATTGCCGAACGTAAAAATCATTCTTTGCGAGCCGTATATTCTCAAAGGTAGAACGACGGAAGAAAAATACGACGAGTTTTTAGCCGTGAAAGAATATGCGAAAGTCGTGAAAAGGCTTGCCGGCGAATACGGTTGTTATTTTTTACCTTTACAAGATAAAATCGACGCCTATACGGAAAAATACGGCGTAGGGGTTTGTTTTCCAGGTGGCGTGCACCCCGCAATCGCTGGCGCGCAAGTGATCGCAGACGAGTGGTTGAAGCTTTTCAAGGAACAAATTGATAAATGAGAAAAAACTCACGCAAATTTTTTTTGCGTGAGTTTTTCATTTTATGCTCGTTTTATATTCTCGCGGCGTCATACCCGTATAGCGTTTAAAGACGAGACTGAAATGAGAAACGGAATCAAAATAAAGCTTATTCGATATATCCGCAAAGGAATTTCCTCGTCGAATAAGCTTTTTTGCTTCGTCAACCTTTAATTTTAAATAGGTTTGATAAATACTCATACCCGTTTTTTGTTTAAAAAAAGAGCAAAGGCGGGTTTTTCCGTAATGAAGCTTTGCGCATAAATCATCCAAGGAGAAATCGTCGTATAAGCGCGAAGATAGAAAGTAAACGATTTCGTCTTGTAAGTCGTTAGAGGACGTGATTTGCGATACGAAAAATTCCTGCGGATAGCTTTGATTGTTTGCCTGTCGAAGCATATAAATAAGCAATAGTTCTAATTGGTTTTTTAAAACCTGTTCACCGCCAAGGTTGGGTTTTTCTTTCAGTTCCAGCTTATTCAAGTCGGGATCGAAATCGGGAATCTTGAACGTTTCCGTTGCTTCCGACATCACGTTTTGCAATAGATAACGGTATTTATCAGGCACACGATATTGCTTATCGTGAAAAAACGACATACTTTCAGAGCGACATTCGAAAGAAATAATAAAGATATTTGCTTCTTCGCCTTGACATTCTACGTGGTGGTTTTGATTGGGTTTAATAAATGCCATTTCACCTTGTTTCAGCAGTTTTTTTTCACTGTCCTTGACGATATAAAAATCTTTTTTATCGGCATAAATCAATTCCCAGAAATCGTGTTTTTCGTCTTTGGAAATATAATTTTTTTCAGGTTCTTGATAATGGATTGTAACAATTTTCTGAACGTTCAAAAAATTGGAAATCTTGTGCCTATAAAATTTTTTATTCGTCGTGTTCGCCATAATAAAATCAGTATATCATTTTTTTATGGATTTGTAAAATATTTCACCTATAAAAATGTGAAATATTTTATAAAAAACGAGAAATATTTTCTATTGCAATTTTCAAAAATGGTAGTATAATGTATTTAATAACAATCCGAGAGAGGAGATTTAATTATGAAACAACCCGTATTGGACAAAAATTTTTATCCGATGATTAAGGCTTTAAACGATTTCGACAAAATCGTTCGAGAAAGCGGAAAGGCAGTAAAAGTAACGCTTGTTGCCGAGCGTAGCGGTGGATATAATTACGTGTATCAATACGACGCGCTTCAAGACGGCGTAAACGATTCGTTGAATTTCCGTGTAGCGGAGAGGCTCGCAAAAACGATTCTTTGGGTAGTGGGCGGCTTCAAAATCTCCGTTGCGGGTAGCAAATCCGTTTACGAATATTTAAAGAAAGCGTACACAAAGGACGGGCTTCGCGCGTTCGACGTAGATTTTATGAGCGGCGTATACGAAAAACCGTTCGTAGTGGAATGGCTTGAAGAAAACGAAATTCCAAAGCAAAAGAACTGTTCCGTGCGCGTTGGAGGCTATTTGAAAGGCTGCCGCATCGGTTTTGACGCGGGCGGTTCGGATAGAAAGGTAAGCGCGGTGATCGACGGAGAAGTCGTTTATAGCGAAGAGGTTGTTTGGAATCCGAAGATTACGGAAGATCCCACGTATCATTATAACGAAATCTTAACGGCAATGAAAACGGCGGCTTCAAAAATGCCGACGGTGGACGCGATCGGCGTATCGTCAGCGGGCGTTTACGTGGATAATAAAATTATGGTCGCTTCCTTGTTTATCAAGGTTGATAAGGAAAAACACGGCGATTACGTGAAAAATATGTATATCAACGTAGCCAAAGAAATGAGCAAGGAATATGGTAAAGAAATTCCGCTCGAAGTGGCGAACGACGGCGACGTAACCGCGCTTGCGGGTGCGATTGATTTGGAAGATAACGGCGTTTTGGGTATCGCTATGGGTACGAGCGAGGCGGTTGGATATATCAACACAAGCGGTGGCATTAACGGTTGGCTTTCCGAGCTTGCGTTTGCGCCCGTAGATTTCAACGAAAACGCAATGCAAGACGAATGGAGTGGCGATTTTGGCGTAGGCTGTAAATACTTCTCGCAAGATGCAGTCATTAAGCTTGCGGAATACGGCGGATACAAATTCGACGACGGCTTAACACCCGCGCAAAAATTGAAAGTCGTGCAAGGGCTTATGGAGAAAGACGACGCGCTTGCAAAACAAATATACGAAGACATTGGCGTATATCTTGCGCACACGATTCCGTTCTATGCGAAATTCTACGATATTAAGCATATGCTTTTGCTTGGCAGAGTTATGGGCGGCAAAGGCGGCGATATAATTCTTTCTACCTGTAAAAAAGTACTTGTAGAAGAATATCCCGAATTTAAAGCGCTCGATATAGGACTTCCCGACGAAAAGAACCGCCGTGTAGGTCAAAGCATTGCAGCGGCTTCCTTGCCGGCAAACGTAGATTAAAAGCGAGGGGGCTATCAATGAAAGCTTTTCAAAACGTAACGGTGTATATGGAGGGAAAGGGGTTAAAAAAAACTTCCGTCAGTTTTGGGGAAAACATTGAAAAAATCGGGAAAGTAAGCAAATGCGCGGAAATTCTTCCCTTGCCTCAAAACGCGATCGTATTACCCGGATTTATTGATCAACATATCCACGGTGCGGGCGGTTCAGACGGTATGGACGGCACGGTGGCGGATATTGCAAAAATTGCGAATACGGTAGCCGAAGAGGGTACGACGTCCTTTCTCGTAACGACTATGACGCAAAGCCCTGAAAATATCAACAAGGCAATGACGGCGGTAAAGGAATATCGCAAAGCAAACGGGAAAGAGGGCGCGCGTGTCGTCGGCGTTCATTTAGAAGGTCCGTTTATTGCGGCGGCTCATAAAGGCGCACAGCCCCTCGAATACGTAAAAGAGCCTGATATTGCGGCGTTCGACGCGTATAACGAGGCGAGCGGCGGGGCGATCAAACTCGTTACGCTTGCCCCCGAAGTGGATGGTGCAGAGGCGTTTATCCGTCATTTATCCGAACGGGGAATCGTAGCTTCCATCGGGCATACGGGCGCGAAATGTGCAGACGTAGAAAAGGCGATTCAAGCGGGGGCAAAAAACGTAACGCATACATATAACGCACAAACGGCTTTACATCATAGAGAGATTGGAACGGTGGGGAGCGCAATGCTTTTCGACGAGTTGAATTGCGAATTGATCGCCGATACAATTCACGTATCCATTCCCGCAATGCGTTTACTCGTAAAAAACAAACCGCTTGATAAACTGACGCTTATCACCGACGCGATGCGCGCCAAAGGACTTCCCGATGGGGAGAGCGAGCTTGGTGGACAAAAGGTGTACGTCAAAGGCGGTGAAGCCCGCCTTGCAGACGGCACGCTTGCAGGTAGCGTTTTGAAGATGAACAGAGCCGTTCAAAATATGGTGGAAAAGGTTGGTGTACCGTTTACGCAAGCGGTTGATTGCGCAACGATCAATCCCGCAAAAAACTTGGGTATTGATCAAGAAACGGGTAGTATCAAAGTCGGCAAACGCGCAGACTTTACGGTGATTAATGATAAATATGACGTTTTGATGACCGTTCGCGACGGCGTAGTCGTTTATAAAGCATAAATTCGCTCATAGATTATTTCCTCTTATTTAAGAGCTCGGTCGGTTTTTAACCGATCGGGCTCTTTTCGTACATAAAGAGAGAAATGAAAACATATTTATAAACGAAACGTAACGCAAAGGAAAAAAGTTGCGGAAAGCTTGTTTAAATACTTTCAAAAAGTAAAAAAATATGTTATAATAGGAGCTGAACGGATTTGATTAAAATCAGTTGCGTAAAAGAAACGCCTTTTGATTATGCAAAGCATAGCAGTATCGGTTGCGGTGGAAGCGCGATCGGCGCGTATTATCCCAAGTCGGTAGAGGAGATAGAATCGCTCGTGGGGGCGTTGCTGGGGGCGAAAAAGCCTTTTATAACGCTTGGTAATCTTACTAACGTGTTGCCCCCCGACGGTGAAAGCCAGACGTCGGTGGTATCCACAAAATTACTCACGGGGATAGAGAGAACGGATTGTGGGGTGTTTGCGTTAGCTGGGGTAACGAGCGGCGCGCTTTTAAAAGCGTGTAAGGCTTGGAATTTAAGTGGCGCAGAATTTTTGGCGGGGATACCTTGTACGCTTGGCGGCGCGCTGTATATGAATGCGGGTGTGAGCGGGGAATATATCGCGGAAATCACCGAAAGCGTTACGGTGCTACGCGGTGGCAAGCTCGTCGTTTTAGACGTCGCTGATTGTGGTTACGCTTATAAATCAAGCGTGTTTATGCGATCGAACGACGTAATCGTTGGCGCGCATCTGCGTTTGCAAAGGGAAAATCAGGAAAATATATCCGAAAAATTGCAAAAATACCACGTGAAACGTGCGCATTTGCCCAAAGGTAAAAGTATGGGGTGCGTATTCAAAAACCCTACGGGCGCGCTCGCGGGTAAATTGATCGAAGGCGCAGGCTTAAAAGGTTTACGAGTAGGAGGCGCAGTCGTTTCCGAAATTCACGCAAACTTTATTATCAACGATAAAAATGCGACGGCGACGCAGATTAAGACCTTGATCGGTTTGATCAAAAACGCAGTTTTTGCGCAATATAAAATACGTTTAGAAGAAGAAATACGGTATTTGCCGTAACAGGGAGAAAAAAGTGATTTTAACCGCAGATTATCATACGCATACGCCTTATTCACATGGCAAAAATACGATCAACGAAAACGTGGCTCGCGCGAAAGAGCTCGGCTTGCAACAGATCGGAATTACCGACCACGGATTTTCGCACGTGGCGTTCGGTTTGCGTAGAAAAGAAGTATCCGCTTACAAAGCGGAATGTGAAGAAGCGGAAAAGAAATACGGCGTTAAGGTGCTCGTTGGGATTGAAGCGAATATTCGCGGCGTGGGTGGAGGTTCGGATCTTACCAAAGCAGACTACGAAAATTTTGATTTGTATCTTTGCGGCAATCACGTTTGTATCTTTTTCAGCACGCTTAAAGATAAATTCGTATACGGTTGGAGAAATTTATTGCTCAATTCCGTATTTCATAAAAAGACGGAAAAACAGATTGCGTGTAACACGAAAGCGTACGTGAACGTTATTAAGAATAATCCGATCGACGCGATCACGCATTTAAATTATCAATGCCCAGCAAACGCATTAGAGGTGGCAAAGTGCGCCGCGGATTACGGCACGTATTTGGAGCTTGACGCGAAGAAAGAGCATTTGACGGACGACGAGCTTTGCGAGATCGTGCAAAAAACTTCCGTGCGCTTTATCGTCAATTCCGACGCACATTCAAAAGAGCGTATCGGCGACACGGCTTTGATTGCAAAGCAGCTCAGGCGCATTGATTTTCCGATGGATCGAATTGACAATATCGAGGGGCGGTTGCCTACCTTCCGTTTTGCAGAATTTAAGAAAAAGATGTAATTATGAGCTTTACGACGGATATAAAAAAAGAAATCGTCAATCGCAGAGAAATATTTTCTGCGGAGAAAAGCGCGCAAAAGGCGTGTTTTTCGGCGTTCGTACGAACGAGCGGAGCTTTTGGATTAAAAGACGGCTCGCCTACGTTTTTCCTCGTAACCGAAACGGAATACGTTGCGGAATATTTTACGAGACTGTTCTTGGAAATTTTTAACACGGAGTTGTCGGTAACTCACGCGACTATGGACAGGCTTCGCGGCAGGGATAAGCTCGTTTTGCAATGTCCGCAATATCTGTCTGCGCACATTTTAACCGAGCTTTCATTGTTGAGAAAAGGTACTTGTGAATTTCGCGAAGGGATACTGCCCTCGCTTATTAAAACGGAGGACGCAAAGATCGCGTATATTCAAGGCGCGTTTTTAGGCGGTGGAAGTTGTAGTTTGCCGACGAAAAATGGCGCGGGTTATCACTTGGAGATCGTGTTTTCCGATAAAAAGACGGCTTGGGCGTTTTGCCGCTTGCTTGGTGATTTCGAATTGATTGCCAAGCTTATAGAGCGCAAGGAAGATTTCGTCGTTTATATCAAGAGTAAGGAGGGGATTTCCGATTTTCTTTCCGTGATCGGCGTGGAAAATGCGCTTAAAAAGTTCACGGCATTTTTGGACAAGCGAGACGAAGCAAATCGGGATAACCGCGCAAAAAATTGCATTGCGGGAAATGCGGATAAAACGGCGATTGCCGCCGTAAAGCAAGTGGTGGCGATTCGTAAATTAGAGGCGGAAACAGGCTTTAAGGATTTAAGCGAGGACCTTAAAGAGCTTGCAAAAACAAGACTTTGCTATCCAGAAAAATCTTTGCGAGAGCTTGCGGAAATGTTAGGGGAGAGCAAGAGCTGTTTAAATCATCGTATGAGAAAGCTAATGGAGCTTGCGGGAAAAATAACGTAAGGAAAAACGATTATGACGGATTTTGTGCATTTACATTTACACACGGAATACAGTCTGCTCGACGGCGCGGCGAAGGCGGACGATCTGATAGACCACCTCGTTAAAAACAATATCAACGCGTGCGCCGTAACCGATCACGGGAATATGTACGCATCGCTGTATTTTGCGGAGGAATGTGTAAAAAAGGGGATTAAATATATTATTGGTTGCGAGTTGTATGCAACCGACGATCATTTTGATAAGCGCTACGGCACGAAGACGGAGCATATCGTTTTGCTCGCAAAAAATAAAACGGGCTATAAAAATATCGTCAAGCTCGATTCTCTTTCGTATATCGACGGCTTCTATGGCAAGCCGCGTATCGGCTACGATTATATCAAAAAATACAGCGAGGGTGTGATTTGTCTTTCCGCGTGTCTTGCGGGAAGAATACCGCAGCTCCTGCTAAACGGTGATTACGAGGGCGCAAAAAAATGGGCGTCGGATATGAAAGAAGTGTTCGGCGACGATTTTTATATCGAGCTTCAAGATCACGGTATTGCCGAAGAAAAGCAGGTGATTCCCGATCTGATTAAAATTGCGCGGGAACTGAATATCGGTTTGGTTGCAACCAACGACGTGCATTATATCGAAAAAGAGGATTGGGAAGCGCACGACGTGCTTTTATGTATTCAAACGAAGAAGACACTTGCCGATCCGAAGCGTATGAAATTCGACACGCACGAATTTTATATGAAATCGGGCGACGAAATGGCGGAGCTGTTTCACTACGTGCCCGAGGCAATCACGAACACTCGCGTAATTGCGGATAAGATCGAAGAGCCCGTATTTGATCTCACGCCCAAAGGCGATCCCATTCGTGATACGTCCCTAATTCCGCTTTATAAGCCCGACGACGGATCAAGCTCACCCGATTATTTGACCAATCTCACTTGGACGGGGCTTCCGAAACGTTATGAAAATATCACGGAAGAAATCAAACAACGTGTGCAGTACGAGCTGGATATTATCATTAAAATGGGCTTCGCCGACTACTTTTTAATCGTTTGGGATTATATCAACTGGTCGAGATTAAACGGTATTCCCGTAGGTCCTGGGCGAGGTTCAGGCGTTGGAAGTATCGTGGCCTATTCGATCGGGATTACGGACGTAGATCCGCTTAAATACGATTTGATTTTTGAACGCTTTTTGAATCCCGATCGTGTTTCTATGCCCGATTTCGACGTGGACTTTTGTACCAAACGCCGCCACGAAACGATAGAATACGTGCGGCAAAAATACCACCCCGAAAACGTGGCGCAGATCGTTACGTTCGGTACGCTCGCTTCTCGAGCCGTTATTAAAGACGTAGGGCGGGTTATGGGCGTGCCCTATTCGGAAACGGATAAGGTTGCAAAGCTTATGGACGGTAAATCAACAATCGGAGAGCTTCTCGGCTTAAAGATTGAAAAGCTTGAAAAACAACTTCAAGATCCAAACCTTGGCGACGAAAAGCGCGGGGAGATAGAAAAGAATTTAGCCGAACAAAAGAAGAAAAGAAATTCTGAATTTATCGAAGTATACGAAACGAACGACGAGCTTCGCCGCGTGATTGATATGGGCTTAAAGCTTGAGGGTATGCCCAAGAACACTTCCGAACACGCCGCGGGCGTCGTGATTTGTAATAAAGTGCTTTCGGATAACGTGCCGCTTGCAAGAAACGGCGAGGACATCGTTACGCAGTTCGATATGAAAGAAGTGGAAGCGGTCGGAATGCTGAAAATGGACTTCCTTGCGCTTACCACGCTCACCGACATTCAAAACACGCTCGAATATATCAAAGAGGGCACGGGGATTGAAATAGATTTCAATCAGATCGGTGTGGACGTGCCAGAAGCTTATCAACTGATTTCGTCGGGGGATACCGATGCGGTGTTCCAGCTTGAACAAGGCGGTATGAAAAAGTTTATGAAAGAGCTGCAACCAAACTGCTTGGAAGATTTGATTGCAGGTATTTCTCTTTACCGTCCCGGTCCTATGGACTTTATACCAACGTATATTCATAACAAACACCACCCTGAAGACATTGTCTACGACACGCCGTATTTAGAGCCGATCTTGAAAAATTCCTACGGCGTTATCGTATATCAAGAGCAGGTTATGCAAATTTTCCAACAGCTCGCGGGTTACACCTACGGTCAAGCCGATCTCGTTCGCCGTGCTATGGCGAAAAAGAAGAAAAAGGAGCTTATGGAACAAAAGGATAAGTTTATCTATGGCGCACCTGACGAGGGAATTACCGGTTGCGTTTCGAAAGGTATACCTGAAGAGGTGGCGGCGAAAATTTTCGGGGATATGGAAAGCTTCGCATCTTACGCATTCAATAAATCGCACGCGGCGGCGTATGCGGTCGTGGCGTATCGCACGGCGTATCTGAAAGCTTTTTACCCCAAGGAATTTTTGGCGGGTATCTTAAACGACCGTATTGATAAAATTGAAGAAATTTCTAAATATATCACGTATATGAAAGAACGGAATATCGCCGTCTTACCGCCCGACGTGAATAAATCGAAAGCTATTTTCCGTGTTGAGGGAAACGGGATTCGAATTGGCTTGGGCGCACTTCGTGGCGTTGGGCAGGAAGCGATTGCCGCGGTTATAGAAGAGCGCAACAAGAACGGAGCGTTTAAAGACTTTTCCGATTTTATCGTGCGTTGTGCGAAATACGTGAATAAACGTATTTTAGAAAGCTTGATTTACGCAGGTGCTTTCGATAGCTTCGGTTATGCGCGATCTCAATTTGCGGCGGTTTACGAAGAAGTCTTTGCGCGCGTGCACGCAATGGACAAGCAAAAAGAGGGCGATCAGATTTCGCTTTTCGGCAGTATTTTGGAAGAACAGACGATTGATATTCACTATCCCGATATTCCCGAATACGAAACGATGGAAAGGCTTTCCAAAGAAAAATCCGTGCTCGGCGTATACGTAAGCGGACATCCTTTTGAGAAATTTTTGCCTTATTTCAAGGACAAGACGTTTAATTGTTCTATGCTCAACGCATTCACGGAAGAGGAAGAGGGTGGAGTAAAAACGTATACGGAGATCAGCGACGGTATGCCCGTTACTATGGGTGGTATGATAGGCGCGTATAAAAAGCTGAAAACGCGCACGGGCTCGTTTATGGCGTTCGTAACCGTGGAGGATCTTTACGGCACGATCGAATGTGTTTGCTTTCCAAAGGTCTACGATAAAATCAGAGCTTTTCTCGAAACGGATAAAGTTGTTTCGCTTTCTGGCAAAATCAGTATAGACGACGAAAAAGCCCCCGTGATTATCGTAGATAAAATGTCGGAGTTTTCCTTGGACGAGCCGAAAGATAAAGTCGCTACGCCCGTAAAGGTCGTTGAACCCGTAGAAAAATCTGATGCTGAAAAAAGACTGTGGCTCAACGTTACGGGTATGGACGAGGCGGATCTTGACGAGCTTATGGAAACGCTTACGTTCTACGCGGGGGATACGCAGGTCGTGTTCGTAAACGACGGAAAAAAATTACTCTGTTCGCAAAGGGTTACCCCCTCCAAAGCGCTTATGGCGGAGCTTTCGGGCTTTTTAAGCGAACACGCGATAAAACTTATTTAAAAAAATAAAAAAATAGCCGTCAAAATAATTGTATTTTTGCAAAAATTTGTTATAATATTGTAGGTGGGAGAATTTGAGAGTAAGATTGTGAGGATAAAGATATGAAGCGTATAGGTTTGTTGACGAGCGGTGGCGATGCTCCGGGTATGAACGCGGCGATTCGCGCGGTTGTAAGATCTGGTATTTATTTCAATATGGAAGTGTTTGGGATTGAACGCGGTTATGCGGGTTTGATTGAGGATGTGGTTATGCCTATGGAAATGCGTAGCGTTTCGAATATCGTTCAATTCGGTGGAACGAAGCTCCGCACGGCGAGATGTTTGGAAATGCTTACGAAAGAGGGACAGAAGCAAGCGGTGGCAACGCTTGAAAAGTATGGAATTGAGGGGCTCGTCGTAATCGGAGGCGACGGTTCGTTCCGTGGGGCGAGGGCTCTCACTGAGGAATTTGGCGTGCCGACGATCGGTATTCCCGGTACAATTGATAACGATTTGGAATATACCGATTATACGCTCGGTTTTGACACCGCAGTAAATACTTGTCTTGATATTATCAATAAACTGCGCGACACTATGACGTCGCACGAGCGCGTTTGCGTGGTAGAGGTTATGGGTAGGCATTGCGGCGATATTGCTTTGTATAGCGGTATTGCTTCGGGCGCGGAGATTATTGTCGTTCCTGAAATTAAATTTAATATGGACGAGATCGTTGCCCGCATTGATCGTTCGAGAGCGAACGGCAAACACTCGAATATTATCGTCGTAGCGGAAGGCGTTATGAGCGCGGAGCAGTTTTCCAAAAAACTGCAAGAGGTTACTTCCTATTCCATTCGTCCTACGTGCATCGGGCACGTACAACGCGGTGGATCTCCGTCTATGGCAGACAGAATGTTGGCGGCGCAATTTGGGAATAAAGCCGTACGGTTGTTGAACGAGGGGATCGGAAACCGCGTTGTCGGTATTCGCGATAATAAAATAATAGATATGGATATTATTGAAGCCGTTTCGATGAAGAAGAAGTTTAATTATGAACTTTATGAAACGTTGCAAATGATTTCTATGTAAATATCCTTTAAAGACCGTTTTTCCAAAGAAAAGCGGTTTTTTCTTTAAAATTTTATAAAAATAATTCAAAACAGATTGAAAAAAATCGTTTTGTGTTATATAATATATAGGATAAGGTAAAAAATGGGAGCGATAATTTTATGATTTTAACGGTTTGTATGAGCCCGTGCGTAGATATAACGGTTGAGCTTGATTCTTTGAACGTGGGTATGACGAACGTCGTAAAAAGCAAAACGACTTCGTTTGGCGGAAAGGCTTTAAACGTAGCAATCGGTGTGGCAAGGCTTGGCGGCGAGCCTTATGCAACGGGACTTATGTATAACGAAAACGGTTATACTTTTGAAAATGCATTAGATAAAGAGGGTGTTCCCTTTACTTTTGTTTGGAGTAAGGGAAGAGTACGTGAAAATTATAAATTTATTGATAATCGTTCTATGCTTACTGAAGTCAACGACGTAGGCGAGGAAGTGCAGAAAGAAAAAGCGGAAGAAGTGCTCGCTATGGTGCGTATGCTTTCTCAAAGAAGTAGCGTAGCCGTAATTTCAGGCGGTTTGCCGCGAGGCGTCGAGGCGGGGTTCTATGGCAAGCTTGTACGCTCGGTTGCGCCGAATGCTTTAAAAATCGTAGACGCTTCAGGGGAACGGTTGTTTTCAGCAATAGCCGAGGGTGTCGATCTCGTAAAGCCGAATATCGACGAGTTGGAGCATACGCTGGGGAGAAAGATTGCAAGTAAGGAAGATATGCTTGCGGGCTGCTACGAGCTTCTGGATCGCGGTGCAAAACGTGTATTGCTTTCGCTTGGAAAGCAAGGTGCGGTGATTACGGACGGCGCACACAGTTATTATTGTAAGAGTATGAACGTGGCAGTCAATTCAACGGTGGGCGCAGGCGATGGAATGGTTGCGGCGGCAGCAATGCAGCTTGAACAGGACGCGCCACTTTCGGAAATTTTACGCGCAGGTGTTGCGGCAGGTACGGCAACGGTTATGACGACGGGAAAGGTCTCTTTTACCAAAGAAAAGTTCAATGAAGTGATTGCAAATCTTCGCGTGAGAGAAATTTCATAACGTTAGAAAAATAATTTCAAACAAATATGCATTTCTTTCTCACTGAGGCGCATATAGTATAATATGTCCTTTATTAAAACGTTCTTTTGCTCTTTTCCCAAGCAATGCGGGGTATGCCGCTTCGTTTTTGGAAAGATGGCGGAAGTCAGGAAAGACGCCGTGCGTCCCAAAGAGAAAGAGAACGAGCCGGATATACTGCCGCGGCGCAATCGCTGCGGTTTTTTATAAACGGAATAAATTGAATTTGCAAAGCGTATTATAAGGAGTATAGAGGTATGAATTTCAAAAGACAACAGGATCGTTTTGACGAAGTGAAATGGTTTGACAGTATTAAAGCGGGCTATGATACGTGCGGTACGTATGCGTTTTGTGGAGCGTGTCAAAAAACGGAAACGAATCCTTGCGCGCGGGCGGCGCACAGGCAGGTAAACGGATATATCCGTGTGGCGACGTTGCACCGTCGGGCTTTATAGGGGGCTTTATGAAAAGAACAGAGAAGATCGTTTTAGCACTTTTGACAATCTCGTTCGGCGTGCTTTTGATCGTATTGAAAGGCGGTATAATCAGCATATTGATGACGGTGCTTGGCGTAGGATTGATTGCGTTTGGTTTGGTTGATCTTTTGAATCGAACGTTCCCGCCTGCCGTTATCAAAACGGTGATAGGGGCGATCGTAATCCTTTGCGGTTGGGTGATCGTGAAAGCGGTGTTATACGTGCTTGCCGCCGCATTGTTAATCGTCGGGATTTTGCTGTTATACGAAAAGATCAAAAGCAAAACCGTTTGCCCTGCGTTATGGCAGACGATTTGCGAATACGCCGTTCCCGTCGTTTTTCTTTTGATAGGACTTTGCTTGCTCTTTAATCAAGGAAACACGGTTGAGTGGGTGTTTATTTTAAGCGGCTCTTTCACGATTGTCGAAGGTGGCTTGCTTCTCGTGAACGGGTTGTATCAGGACTGACTTATCGTTAAAACAGATGTGTTACAAGTGCCTCCAAAAGCAATAAGGCTTTTGGAGGCACTTATATATTTTCGTTGTTTCTACGTTGGATTGAAGGTGTAGTATTGGTTTGGTTTTCAGTAGTATCGTGTATAATATATGGTTGCAAAAAAAACATTGATCGGTTATAATTATGTACAGGCAAATCACCATTACGCTATAAAATTGAATAACAAAAAGGAGAATTGTTAAATGAAACAACTCAAACAAATCATATTTACTGCTCCGTACGTAGCGGAATATCAAAACGTGGGAGAATTGGATCTTGATAAGCTTCAAGAGAAATCCGTCGTGGTTAAAACCGTGGTTTCGACGATAAGCGCAGGGACGGAACGCGCAAACTTCGTTGGCGAGAAAGAGGTTTCCGTTATTTCGACGGGAAAAGACTTCCCGCGTGAGGTAGGGTATAGTAGCGCAGGGGAAGTGGTTGCCGTCGGTTCGGCTGTTAAGAAAGTCAAGGTCGGCGATAGAGTTGCTATATATAAAGGAAAGCATAAAAATTATAACGTCATGCCCGAGGAGAACGTCGTAAAAATTGAACAGGATCGTGTTTCGTACGAGGAGGCGGCGTTTTCTTATATAGCGACTTTCCCCTTGGCGGCGATCCGCAAGGTTAATCTTGAAATCGGTGAATCGTTGCTGGTAATGGGGCTTGGTATTTTGGGACAGCTTGCGGTGATGTTAGCCAAGGCGGCAGGCGCATATCCCGTCATTGCTTGCGATCCCGTTGTTGAACGCAGAGAAGAAGCATTAAACAACGGCGCGGATTATGCCTTTGATCCTTTCGATAAAGACTTTGTTAAACAGGTAAAAGCCGTTTCCGACGGCGGTGTTAAAACGGCGATTGAAGTAACGGGCGTGGGCGCAGGATTAGACGAAACCTTGGATTGTATGGCGAAATTAGGACGCGTGGCGTTGCTTGGTTGTACGCGAAATAGCGATTTTTCAATCGACTATTACCATAAGGTTCACAGTCCTGGTATTACGCTTGTTGGCGCACACACGAGCGCGCGTCCGAATTATGAGTCTTATCCGTCCTATTTTACGCACGAGGACGATATAAAAACGGTGTTGCGCTTGTGTGGAGGCGGCAGATTGCCCATTAAGAATTTAATTAAAGAGACTTGTTTGCCTAAAAATTGTCAAGAAACGTTTATGCGACTTGCAACGGATAAGAATTTTCCTATAGGCGTACAGTTTGATTGGAAAAAGGAAGTATGAAAAATCAGAATGGCACAAATCGCAACGGGGCACGATTATGCGGGGATAACCTACGCGCGCTTCGTCGTATGACGGATATTTTTGAAGTGGTGGGCTATGCCGAAGTTCCCGAAGAAGATTTAGAGACCGTATCTATTGAAACGTTCGATTTGAATTTAGTAAAATGCGCGCAAATGGCGTTGGATTTGGAAACGGAAGCGTTGGTAGAGCGTTGTTTGCTTGCCACCGACGGGATTGAATGTGATTATAAAGGAAAAATAGAGTTGTAAAAGAAGAAATCACGCAAGGCAGATAAAACCAAGCGTGATTTTTTAATATTCGCGTCGTATGGATCGCGAGACGAACGCGTTTTATACCAAGGATTCTTCTTTGCGATATTTAGACGGGCTTTTTCCAAAGCTTTTTTTGAATAACCGCTCAAAGTAGATAGGACTAACGAAACCGTGGTTACGAGCGATTTCTCTTATCGGTTTTTCCTTATTGGACAACAACTCCTGCGCGGAATTTTGAATGGCGATTCTATTTTTATAAACGATAGGGGAGACGCCCGTTTGTTCTTTAAATAAATAATAAAAACGCGACGGACTTAAAAAACAAAGATCGGCAAGATATTGTACGCTGAATTGCTTGCGATAATTTTGTTCTATGTACGTAAGCGCAGGAGAAAGCGTTGTATAGGGAGGTTTTTCCAATTCAAATTTTACGTTGTGAAGTAACGTACCGCAAAGCTTATAAAAAGCGGCAAGGGCAAGGAAAGAGTTTGTGTCTTTACAAAATTGGTATCGCTCAATATCTTTAAGTAAATCGTATAAATGGTTGAAATTTAAGGAATCAAGAAGTTGAACGGGTATTTTCATATTGGCGAGAGAATCGTTTTTTGGAAAAAAAGAAAAATGCAAAGAATGAAAAACCGCTTTGGGTTTTGCGATCCATTGCGCCGTATAAATAGTATTTTTAGGGATAAAAAGTATATTTCCTGCTTTTAAAAGTATCCGCTCACCATTTGATTGAATAATTGCTTTCCCCTCTAACATAAAAACGAAATTGTGGCAAGGGCGCGGTTGCGTAGAATAATCGTATTTAACGTTCTTTTCGTGTACGTATTGAACGGACAACAATAAAGAGAGAATTTCTTGCATTTTTGCGTAAATCATAATGCCTCACAGTAGAATTGGTTTATTTTTTAGTAGTATTATATATTATATTTCCTTGCAAAAAATTTGTCAATCGTTTATAATAGTATTAAGAAATATTCCAAGGAGGTTTTTTATGGATTTTACAGGAAAAACTGCAATTTCAACGGGCGCAGCGTCTGGAATGGGGTTATTGTTCGCTCAAAACTTTGCTTCGCTTGGTGGTAACGTAGTGCTTTGCGACGTAAACGAGCAGGTATTAAACGAAAGCGTCGCGGAGATTAACGAGAAGGGACAAGGCAGGGCAATCGGTGTGCTTTGCGACGTACGCGATTATAAGCAAGTATGCAATGCAAGGGATAAAGCCGTGGAAGCGTTTGGCTCGATCGACGTAATGGCAAACTTTGCAGGTGGTACGGCTGTCCGTATGCGAAAAGTAGATAGAGCGGTATATCCCGAATTTCCCGACGTTCCGATAGACGTCTACGACTGGGGTATTGACGTTAATTTAAAAGGTCCGTTCTACTTTGCACACGCCGTACTTTCACAGATGCGAGCACAAAACAGCGGCTTAATTATCAATATCGGCTCTATTACAGGCGCGGAAGGGAGTGCCTACGGCATGGATTATTCTACGTCGAAAGCAGGGCTTATGTACGGTTTGACGAAATCCATTGCGCAATACGGCAGCAAATATAATATCCGTTGCGTATGCGTTTCACCCGGTCCCGTGTTGACGAGAGCGGCTATGGCAAAAATGACAACGCTTTTAGGGCGCGCCGCCGAACCACAAGAGATTATCGATTTGTGTTTATTCTTGGCGAGCGAAAAAGGTCAGTTTATTAACGGCGAAAATATTATGATTGACGGCGGAAGAAACGCTATGACGAGAAAATAAAACGTAATAAAATTATGGAGAATGAAATAATATGAAAAATAAAGTAGCAATGATTACAGGCGCGGCGGTCGGTATTGGGCGTGCGGTAGCGCTTCAAATGGCGGAAAAAGGCGCAAAGCTCGTATTGGTAGATATGAACCAAGAAACGTTGGCAAACTTGGAAGAAGAGCTGAAAGCGGTAAATGCCGAATTTATGACGGCTGTTTGCGACGTTTCCGATGAGCAAGCGGTAAACGGTGTCGTACAAGCAGCAACGGAAAAATTCGGCGGCATTGACATTCTCGTTAATAACGCTGCGATATGGAGAGTTCGAGGTTTATTTTGGGAAAATTCGATGGACACGTGGCGCAAGCTTTTAGACGTGAACGTAATGGGCGTGGTTTATTGTACGAACGCCGTGTTGCCTAAAATGATGGAAAAAGGGTATGGGCGTATTGTAAACGTTGCCTCGGTTGCAGGCGTATATGGAAACGCTAATATGTCCGTGTATTCCGCGACGAAGGGCGCGTTGATTGCTATGTCGAAAGCGTTAGCGAAAGAAGTTGTGGAGAAAGGCATTGTTGTAAATGCCGTATCTCCTGGAATGGTAAGTACGTCTGCGGAACTTGATATGGAATATACCAAGGAAACGAATAAATGCTACGCAGGGCGCACGGGCTCGGATAGAGAAAACGCGGATTTGATTTGTTTCTTGGCAAGCGAAAAGAACGGATACGTCGTTGGGCAAAATATTCAAATCGACGGTTGTCGTAAAGAAATATAAGATAAGGAGTGATTATGAAAAAGAGTTTTTTAAACGCAGGAGAACCGTTTATAACGGAAATGGTGCAAGTACCCACGGCAAACCGCGCTGTGTATAGCATACAAAACGCAATCGCGGACGGCGCAACGGCGATCGGATTACAGTTGGGGCATTTACACCAAGAAGATCGAACGGAAGCAAACTACGCCCGAATTGTTGCGGCGTGTGAGGGAAGACCTATCTATCTCACCAACTACCGCGATAAATGTAACGCGGGAAAAACGGATGAAGAGCTTATGCAAGAGCTTCTCGCGGGGCTTTCGTGGGGCGCAACGCTTTTGGACGTAATGGGCGACACGTTTGATCCTGCCCCTGAAGAATTGACGACGGACGAAAACGCAATCAAGAAGCAAATGGAATTTATCGACGAGGTACATAAACGCGGCGGTGAAGTGCTTATGTCTTCGCATATTAAAAAATTCAGACCGGCAGAACGGGTGTTGGAAATGGCGCTTGAGCATCAACGTCGTGGCGCGGACGTCGTGAAAATCGTTACGGGTGCAGATACGCAGGAAGAGGAACTTGCGAATCTTGAAATCTGCAATTTACTGAAAAAGGAACTCAAAGTGCCGTTCTTGTTTTTATCGAGTGGAAAATATAACTACCTGCATAGAACCGTAGGACCTGCGCTCGGTGTTTGTATGTGGCTTTGTTTTCGTGAATACAACGAAACGACGTATGGCGGACCTCCGCTTTTGTCCAACGTTTTGAAAATCAAACAAGGCTTAAAATTATGACTTTTGAAAGGGAAATTGCAAACGTCTATCGTTTGAAAGTGCCGTTTGATAATATATATACTTCGGTTTTTTTAATACAAACGGAAAAAGGAAACGTACTTGTGGATTGCGCGACCTATGCAAGCGACGTTGACGGTTATATCGCGCCTGCATTGAGCAGATTCGGCTTAAAATGGACGGATATACGGTATTTAATTATAACGCATAGGCATAGTGATCACGCGGGTGGAAAAGACAGAATTTTAGAATACGCTCCACATCTTGAAGTGGTGCAAAGCGTGCAACCGATTTCTATAAAAGGGATAACCGTATGCGCGTTAAAAGGACATACGCCCGATTGTATTGGCGTATTCGACGAGCGGACGGAAACGTTGATTTCAGGCGACGGTTTGCAAGGTAACGGTGTTGGAAAATACCGTTGTTCCCTCAAAAGTAAAGAGGACTATTTAAGTACCATAGAAAATTTGGAAGAGAACGAAAGGATAAAAAATATACTTTTTTCTCACGCCTACGAGCCTTGGAAAAGGTGCGGTGCGTTTGGCAGAGAAGAAGTGGAAAAAGTTTTAAAAGATTGTAAAGAAATCGTTATAAAAGGAGAAATGTAAAAAATGAAAGCAATCGTAATCAACAAAGCAGATCAAAGTTTAAGCTATACGGACGTAGAAAATCCCGTTTTAAAAGACGGGGAAGTGATTATCGAAGTACACGCGGCGGCACTCAATCGCGCGGATTTATTGCAAAGAGAAGGCAATTATCCGCCTCCCCCGGGTTGTCCCGAATGGCCCGGCTTGGAAGTGGCAGGTATTATTAAGGAAGTGGCGAAAGACGTTACGAAGTGGAAAGTAGGCGATAAAGTTTGCGCGCTTTTAGGTGGAGGCGGCTATGCAGAATACGTAAGTGTTCCTGCGGAAATGGTGTTGCCGATTCCCAACGGACTTTCTTACGCAGAAGCGGCGGCGATTCCTGAAGTGTATATGACGGCGTATTTGAATTTATTCTACGTAGGACAGGCAAAGGCAGGCGAAACGTTGCTTATGAACGCAGGCGCGAGCGGACTTGCAAGCGCGGTCATTCCAATGGCAAAAGCGTTCGGGCTTCGCGTAATCACGACGGTTTTGGGCGCAGATAAGGTGAAAGAAGTGGCGTATCTCAATGCGGATAGAGTAGTAGATACGACGACGGAGGATATAGCGGAAGTTTTAAAGGAAGAAGAACAAAACGGTACGCCCGTGAACCTCGCGATCGACTGTCTTGGCGGTGAAGTTTTGGGAAAATGCCTTAAATACGTGGCAAGAGGTTGCAGATGGATTCAAATCGCAACGCTTGCAGGGGATATTTCTCCTATTGATTTCCGTAATATTTACGTGAAAAACATTCGCATTATCGGAAGTACCTTGCGTAGTAAAACGCCCGAAGAGAAGGGACAACTTTTGAGTGAACTCGTGGAAAAAACGTGGTGTAAATTTGAAAGCGGAGAAGTGAAAGTGAGAATTTATAAAACGTTCCCGATTCAGCAGGCAGACGACGCGCAACAAGTGTTGTATCGCGGTGAAAACGTCGGGAAAGTCGTTTTAATCGTAAAAGAATAAAAATTTAATTGAAGCAAGTGTAACAATCCGCACGGAAATTAATCCGTGCGGATTGTTGTATTTAAAAAACAAAAAGATAAAAATTTATCGATTTAGCGAATGAAATTTGTGAAAACAGTAGGTCAAGCATTTGTCGAATAAAAAAAATTGTGATATAATAATAGGCGTGCGTTAAGGGAGATTATACGAGAAAATAAAAAACGGAGAAGAACATTATGAACAATAAGGTAACCATTATTGGTGCAGGATCGGTTGGCGCGACGGTAGCGTATACGCTCGTTGCGATGGGTTCGGTGGCGGAAATCGTTTTAATCGACGTGAACGAACCGAAAGCGCAGGGAGAGGCACTCGACATTAGACAAGCAACGCCCTATCTTTCCCCCGTTAAAATTTATTGCGGTACGTACGAGGACGCGGTGGGATCGGATATCGTGATCATCACGAGCGGCGTGGGCAGAAAACCGGGACAATCCCGCATTGATTTGACGCAGACGAACGTGAATATTTTAAAAAGCATTGCGCCGCAGATCGTGAAATACGTGCCCGACGCGTTATATTTGTTCGTTGCAAATCCCGTTGATATTCTCACTTACGTCTTCTGCAAACTGACGGGCGTGCCTAAAAACCGTGTAATCGGTACGGGTACTACGCTTGACAGTATTCGTTTGAGAACGCGCCTTTCCGAGTTATATTCGGTGAATCAAAAGCAAGTACACGCCTACGTGCTTGGCGAACACGGCGATTCGTCGTTCGTTGCGTGGTCGGCAGCAGATATTTCGGGGATTCCGCTGGCACAGTATGAAAATACGCTTACGGATAAGAGCGACGTTAAAGTAACACCGTATACCCGTGACGAAGTAGAGCAATACGTAAAAAAATCGGGCGGTCAGATTATTGCAGGAAAGGGCGCGACGTTCTACGGCGTAGCGGCTTGCGTGGCGCAGATCGTAAACAGCATTTATTCGAGTGCGTACACGATTTTACCCGTTTCAACGGTTTTGGAGGGTGAATACGGCATTTCCGACGTGGCACTTTCCACCCTTTGCGCAATTAGTAACGAGGGTGTAGTTACCACACTTACGCCCAATCTTTCGGACGAAGAAGTGGAAAAAATGAAACAGAGCGCAGAAGTGCTGAAAGGCGTTATCGCACAAATAGAAATTTGACGGAGAGAAAGGAAATGGAATACCGTATTGAAAAAGACACTATGGGGGAAATGCAAGTTCCCGCGGACAGATATTGGGCGGCGCAAACCCAAAGAAGCTATCAAAATTTTCGCATTGGCGACGAAGTGATGCCGCGGGAAATCACGCGTGCATTCGGCGTATTGAAAAAAGCGGCGGCACTTGCGAATTATAATCTCGGAAAGCTTTCCGAAGAGAAGAAAAACGCAATTTGTTCGGCGTGCGACGAAGTAATTTCAGGCGCGCTTAATTCCCATTTCCCGCTCGTGGTATGGCAGACGGGTAGCGGCACGCAATCGAATATGAACGCAAACGAAGTCATTGCAAACCGTGGAAACGAGATTGCGGGGGCGAAGATTTTACACCCGAACGACGACATTAACAAGAGCCAAAGCTCGAATGACACGTTTCCCACGGCAATGCATATCGCGGCGGTGGTAGAAATCGAGGACAATTTGTTTCCTGCAATGGATAAATTGATAAACACCTTGAAACGCTTGGAAAAGGAAAACGAGGGAATTGTAAAAAGCGGCAGAACGCATTTGCAAGACGCTGTTCCTATCGCATTCTCGCAGGAGATTAGCGGTTGGACGAATATGATCGAAAAGACGAAAGCACAGCTTGCGCTCGCACTTGACGGCTTGAAAGAACTCGCGCTTGGCGGTACGGCGGTCGGCACGGGGCTCAACGCCCCCAAGGGCTTTGCAGAAGAAGTGGCAAAGCAGGTAAGCGAGCTTACGGGTAAAAAATTCGTTACGGCAGAAAATAAATATCACGCACTTACGGCAAAGGACGAGCTCGTGTTTGCGCACGGTGCACTCAAAGCGCTTGCGTGCAATCTTATGAAGATCGCAAACGACGTACGTTGGCTTGCGAGCGGTCCGAGAGACGGGCTTGGGGAAATTTTTATTCCCGAAAACGAACCCGGTTCTTCGATTATGCCGGGAAAAGTCAACCCCACGCAATGTGAATCTATGACGATGGTTGCGGTGCAGGTTATGGCAAACGACGTTGCAGTTGGTATGGGCGCGTCGCAGGGTAATTTCGAGCTCAACGTGTTTATGCCCGTCATTATTTACAACTTCTTACAATCGGTAAGATTGCTCGCGGACGGTATCGTATCGTTTGAGAAAAATTGCGTAACAGGCATTAAAGCGAATAAGGAAAAAATGAAGCACAACCTTTATAATTCGCTTATGCTCGTAACCGCGTTGAATCCTTATATTGGCTATGAAAACGCGGCGAAAACGGCAAAAAAGGCGTATAAAGAAAATATTTCCTTGAAAGAAGCTTGCGTTGCGCTTGGTTTCCTCACGGCGGAAAAATTCGATGAAGTATTCCGCCCCGAAGAAATGGCGTATCCGCAGAAATAAGCAAGAAAAGGTAGCGAATAAATTATGAAAATCAGTTACTATCCCGGCTGTACGCTCAAAACAAAAGCAAAGGATTTAGACAAAATCGCTCGTCTTTGTGCGAGCGTTTTGGGCGTAGAAATGGAAGAAATAGAAAATTGGCAATGCTGCGGCGCAGTGTATCCTATGGGTACGGACGAGATTGCAACCAAGCTTTCGGCGGTGCGCGCGCTCGATCACGCAAAGAAAAACGGTGGTAAGCTTTTGACGCTGTGTTCCGCTTGTCATAACGTAATTAAACGCACGAACGAGGATATGAAAACGAACAAGGATATTCGTTTCAGAGCGAATAATTATTTACAACTCGACGAACCTTACGGCGGAGAAACGGAAGTTTTGCATTATCTTGAAATGCTCAAAACCGTGGTGGGATTTGACAATATCAAAAAAGCGGTGAAAAATCCGTTGAACCGTAAAATCGGCGCGTATTACGGCTGTCTGTTGCTTCGACCGAGCGGCGTTATGGCGTTTGATAATCCCGAAAACCCGACGATTATCGAAGATTTTATTCGTGCAATCGGCGGTACGCCCGTTATTTATCCTTTCCGAAACGAATGTTGCGGGGCGTACGTAGCGTTAAAGAATAAAGATCTGCCCAAGCAAAAGAGTTGCAAGGTGTTGGCAAGCGCGAAAGAAAAGGGGGCGGAGGAAGTGATCACTGCGTGTCCGCTTTGCTTGTATAATTTGCAGGTAAACGGCGACGGGATTTTGCCCGTGCGCTATTTCACCGAATTACTCGCAGAAGCGTTGGGGGTATAAGTATGACGAAAGAAGAACGTATTGAAAATATCAAACGAATCAGCGGCACGGACGTTCGGAAATGTATGAAATGTGGCAAATGTTCGGGGCGTTGTCCTGCCTTTAAAGATATGGATATAAAGCCTCACCAATTCGTTACGATGCTTGGCAAAGGCGAAATTGATAAGCTTTTGGAAAGCAAGGCGATCTGGAATTGTCTTTCGTGTATGGCTTGCGTGGAGCGTTGTCCGCGCGGCGTTGCGCCCGCGGCTGTGGTCGAAGCCATTCGAGATACGGTCGTTCGTATGCAAGGCAAAAACGGGATTAAGGCAGAAGAAATTCCGCCGATCGTGGACGAATTGATTCCACAACAGCTTCTCGTTAGCGCGTACAGAAAGTATAATAAATAAATCGGAAAAATTAAAAAAAGAGAGTAAATACAATGCAAAGAATAGGTGTTTTTATTTGTTGGTGCGGAAGCAATATCGCGGCAACGGTAGACGTTAAAAAGGTCGCCGAAACGATCAAGAGTGAACCAGGCGTCGTATATTCTGAAAATTATCAGTATATGTGCTCTGAAAACGGACAACAGCTTATCAAACAAGCAATCAAAGAACATAACCTTACGGGTATCGTAGTGGGTTCGTGTTCGCCGAGAATGCACGAAGCTACGTTCCGTAAAACGGCGGAAGCGGCGGGATTGAACCCGTACATGGTCGAGATTGCGAATATCCGCGAGCATTGTTCGTGGATTCATAAGGATATGGACGAGGCAACGGAAAAGGCAATCGTGCTCGTTCGTACCGCGATTGCGAAAGTAAAACTCAACGCTCCCTTGCAAGCGGGAGAAAGTCCCGTTGTAAAGCGCGCGCTTGTAATCGGTGGCGGCATTGCGGGTATCCAAGCCGCGCTTGACATTGCGGACGCGGGTTTTGAAGTGGACATCGTTGAAAAGAACGCGACGATCGGCGGTAGAATGGCGCAGCTTGATAAAACGTTCCCCACGCTCGATTGTTCCGCGTGTATTTTAACGCCGAAAATGGTGGATTGTGCGCAACACGAAAAGATCGACATTCTTTCCTATTCCGAAGTGGAAGAAGTGAAAGGTTTCGTCGGTAATTTTAACGTAAAAATCCGCAGAAAGGCGAGATACGTTGACGAAACGAAGTGTACGGGTTGTAAGATCTGTATGGAAAAATGTCCTTCCAAAAAGGGTTTGAACACCTTTAATATGGGCTTAAATAACCGTCCCGCAATCCATATCCCGTTTGCACAGGCAATCCCTAACGTTGCGGTAATTGATCCCGAGCAGTGCATTAAGCTCAAAACGGGTAAATGCGGTATCTGTCAGAAATTCTGTGGCGCAGGAGCGATTGATTACGAACAAAAAGATACGTTTGTTGAGCGTGAATACGGTGCGATCGTGGTTGCCACGGGCTTTAAGCCGATTGCGCTTGACAACTTCAACGAATACGGCTATGCGGAGAACAAAGACGTCATTACGTCGTTGGAGCTTGAAAGATTGATGAACGCAGCAGGTCCTACGGACGGCGTATTGCTTCGTCCGTCCGACGGCAAGCACCCGAAAGTAATCACGTTTATTCAATGCGTAGGTTCGCGTGATACGAGCGGCTGCGGCAAGCCCTATTGCTCGAAAATTTGTTGTATGTACACGGCGAAGCACGCTATGCTTATCCGTGAAAAATATCCCGATACCGAAGTACACGTGTTCTATATTGACGTGCGTACCCCGGGGAAAAACTACGACGAATTCTATCGCCGCGCGGTAGAACAATACGGCGTAGATTATATCAAAGGTATGGTCGGTAAAGTATATAACGAGAACGGCAAGCTTATGGTGCAGGGCTCGAATTTGATTGATAACGAGCAGATTACGATTGAATCCGATCTCGTTGTGCTTGCAACGGCAATCGAACCGGAGCCGTCTATCAGAAAGGTGGCAACGCTTCTTACGGCAAGTATTGATACGAACAACTTCCTCACGGAATCGCACGCGAAGCTTCGTCCCGTGGAAAGCCCGACGGCGGGCGTATACCTTGCAGGCGTTTGTCAAGGTCCGAAAGATATTCCCGAAACGGTTTCGCAGGCTTCCGCTTGCGCGGCAAAAGTGATCGGGCTTTTGGCAAAAGATAAGCTGAAAACGAATCCTTGCGTAGCAGTTCCCGATGAAATGATGTGTAACGGTTGCAGTCAATGCGCGAACGTTTGCGCGTACGGTGCGATTACCTACGTAGATAAAGAATTCCGCCTTGGCGGTGGAAAAACGGAAATTCGCCGCGTAGCGTCGGTAAATCCTGCGGTTTGTCAAGGTTGCGGTGCGTGTACGGTAACGTGTCCGTCGGGGACTATGGATTTGAAAGGATTCAGCTCCAAGCAAATTATGTCGGAGGTGGAAGCGATATGCAAGAAGTAACAACGAAAAAGAAAGAATTTACGCCGAATATCGTTGCGTTTTGTTGTAACTGGTGTTCGTATGCAGGCGCAGATCTTGCAGGTTCAAGCCGTTTAAGCTATCCTGCGAACGTGAAAATTATTCGCGTGCCTTGTTCTTGCCGCGTCAATCCCACGTTCGTTTTAAAAGCGTTCCAACAGGGCGCAGACGGCGTTATCCTTTGCGGTTGCCACCCCGGCGATTGCCATTATGTTACGGGTAATTACTATACGAGAAGAAGAATGGCGCTTTTGTTCAATTTCTTAAATTATATGGGTATTGAAAAGGAACGCACGCGCGTGGAGTGGGTATCTGCGGCAGAGGGGCAACGCTTCTCGGCAGTTATGAACGATTTCGTGAAAACGATCACGGAGCTTGGCGAAAACAAACGCCTTACCGATTTACGCGTAAAGGAGGGCGAATAATATGAAAGACGTAGAATTAAAAATGCTTGAACGCGCGAAGCAGCTTCTTGAAAGCGGTGAAGTGGCTCGCGTAATCGGTTGGAAAAAGGGCGAATTTTATTTCGATCCGGCGCCCGCTTCCTTTGAAACGGTGGAAGAACTTGGCGATTTTGTGTATAACGGATTTTGCGGTGCGAATTTGTCGAAATATTTAATTCAAGCAAGCAAGAAAGAAGGCAAGACCGCGATTTTCTTGAAACCTTGCGATTCGTATAGCTTTAATCAACTCGTTAAAGAACACCGTATTGTGCGTGAAAATATTCACGTAATCGCGATCGAGTGCCAAGGCAAATTGGATATTGAAAAGATTAAAGCACAAGGTATAAGTGCCGTAACGGAAGTGGAAGAAGAGGGGGAAAGCGTAACCGTTTCCTCGCTCTACGGCGAAACGAAGCTCAATAAAGCGGAAATTTTGCTTGGAAAATGCGCGAGCTGTAAAGGAAAAACGCACCAAGTAAAAGACGAAGAAATCATTCTTCACGAAATGCCCGCACCTATAAACAACCGTTTTGACGAAGTGGCAAAATTGGAAGCGATGACGGAAGACGAACGCTTTGCATTTTGGCGCGAACAATTACAAAAATGTATTCGTTGTAACGCGTGCAGAAACGTATGTCCCGCGTGCTCGTGCGTGAAATGCGTATTCGATAATCCCGCTTCTGGGATTGAGGCAAAAGCCAACGACGATAAGTTTGAAGAACAGCTTTTCCATATCATTCGCGCGTTCCACGTGGCAGGTCGTTGTACCGATTGCGGCGAGTGTTCAAGAGTATGTCCGCAAAATATTCCCTTGCACCTTTTGAACCGTAAGTTTATCAAAGACATAGACGGATTATACGGTGAATTCCAAGCAGGAGAAACGGATAATGGAAAAACGCCGCTCACTTCGTATACGGAAAGCGACGTAGAGCCTAATAACGCGCTTGGCGGGGAGGCGAAATAATGTTAAAAATTGCAAAAGAAAGATTAAACGAGCTTTATGCAAAAATCAATGAAACTATGGGCTTGTTTATGCCTATTAAAAAAGCGGGAGAAGTAAATTATCACGTTTGGGGCGAGGGAAAGGAAGTATCGCTTGAAACGCTTAAAACGGTAAAATCTCCTAAAAATATGTTCTTTCCTCAAACGGAAAATATGATGAAATTCAAAACGGAAGGCAAGAACATTGAAATCGTAGACGTACGTGAAAAGCTTGCGGCTGCGGCAGAAGACAAGCCGTTCGTAATGTTCGGGGTAAAAGCTTGCGATTATAAGGCAATCGAAGTACTCGATAAGGTTTTCCTCGCCGAGCCTGTGGATACCTATTATCAAATCAGAAGAAACGCCGCAACGATCGTAACGCTTGCTTGCTCCAAACCCGAAGAAAGCTGTTTTTGTAGTGTGTTCGGGATCGACGCGACTGCGCCCCAAGGCGACGTAACGACGTGGCTTGACGAAAACTATTTATATTGGCAAGCAAACACAGAAAAGGGCGAAAACTTAACGAAGCTCGTAGAAACACTGTTTGAAAAGGGCGGCGAGGCGGAAGTAGAAACGCAAAAAGCGAACACGCAAGCTATTTTGGAAAAATTGCCGTTTGCGAATTTGGATTTAAGTCGCTTCAAACCCGAAAATCTGAACGAGCTTTTCGACGATACGCGTTGGGAAGAAATGAGCGAGGCTTGTCTGGGCTGCGGAACGTGCACGTTTGTATGCCCGACCTGTCAATGCTTTGACATTCGCGATTTCAAAACGAATGAGGGTGTAATTCGGTACCGCTGCTGGGATTCGTGTATGTATTCCGATTTTACGCTTATGGCGCACGGGAATAGCCATACCACGCAAATGCAGAGATTTAGACAAAGATTTATGCACAAGCTCGTCTATTATCCCTCGCAAAACGACGGATTGTATTCGTGCGTGGGTTGTGGGCGTTGTGTAAATAAATGTCCGCAGAGATTGAATATCGTCAAAGTCATCAAAACACTCGGAGGAAACAAGAATGATTGAAGAAAATTTGATTCCGAAAATCGGCGTGATTACCGATGTTCGCAGGGACACGCCCGACGTAAAAACGTTCCGCGTGGTAGGCACGGACGGAAAGAAGCTTTTTAAGCATATGCCCGGTCAATGCGCAATGGTTTCCGTGCCTGGCGTTGGCGAATGTATGTTCTCTATCACCTCGTCGCCTACGAACGAGGAATATATGGAATTTTCCATTAAAAAATGCGGTTGCGTAACGGAAGTTATTCATTCCTTGGAGGTAGGGCAACAGATCACCGTGCGTGGACCTTACGGCAAAAATTTCCGCGTGGAAGAAGATTTCAAAGGACAGGATTTGCTCTTTATCGCAGGTGGTATTGGGCTTGCGCCGCTTCGTAGTGTTATCAATTACGTGCGCCATTATCGTAGCAACTACGGCAAAGTGGTGATTGTGTATGGCGCGAGAAGTAAAGACGATCTCGTAGATATTGAAGAAATTCAAAACGAATGGATGAACGAGCCAAACACGGAAGTTTATCTCACGATTGATAGACCGCAAGAGGGTTGGGACGGACACGTTGGTTTCGTACCTGCCTACGTCAAAGAGCTTGGGCTTAATCCGAATATGACGGCGGTTCTTTGCGGTCCGCCCATTATGATTAAGTTTACGCTTGCCGGCTTACTTGAAATCGGTTTTGATAAATCGCGCGTATTTACTACGCTTGAGCTTCGGATGAAATGTGGTATCGGTAAATGCGGTAGATGTAACGTAGGGGATAAATTCGTTTGCAAGGACGGTCCCGTATTCAGAATGACGGAGCTTGACGAACTTCCCGACGAGTATTAAGGAGAAAACAAAATGGAAAAAACAGTAAACGTATTTCTTTTCGGTAAACGCTATGAAGTTCCGGAAAGCCTGACGATTATGAAAGCAATGGAATATGCGGGTTATCAACTCGTTCGCGGTTGCGGTTGCCGAAACGGTTTCTGCGGTGCTTGCGCAACGATTTATCGCATTAAAGGACAACAGGAATTAAAAACCTGCCTTGCTTGCCAACAACAAGTGGAAGAGGGTATGTACGTGGCTACGCTTCCTTTCTTCCCGCTTGTGAAAAAGGTTTACGATATGGAGAAGATCAAACCAACCGAGCAGATTATGATGCAGCTCTATCCTGAAATCTATTCGTGTATCGGTTGTAACGCGTGTACGAAAGCTTGCACGCAAGAATTGAACGTTATGCAATATATCGCTTACGCGCAACGCGGCGAATATGAAAAATGTGCGGAAGAGAGCTTCGATTGCGTTATGTGCGGCGTGTGCTCTTCCCGTTGTCCCGCAGGGATTTCTCACCCCCAAGTTGCTGTGCTTGCGCGCCGCTTGACGGGTAAATATCTCGCGGCAAAGAGCGAACATTTGATTAGCCGCGTGGACGAAATCAATGCGGGCGATTGTAAGGCGGCGTTGGAAGCGATTATGAACACCCCGCTTGAAGAACAAAAGCATTTGTACAACCACAGAGAGATCGAGAAATAAGGAGTAAGCGTTATGCATCATTATACCGAAGAACAATTACAATCTATGAAAAAGGTAGAAGCTACGCGTGCTTCCCGTATTGAAAAGTTGCACGAGAGAATGACGGCGGAAGAAAAGGACGCCGTTTTGGCGAAATTTCACCCCGACTATATCGAATCTGCGTATGAAGAACTTAAAGTAGGGAAAAATAAAGGCGGCAAGGTGCTTCACGAGCTTGCGGCACTTTTGCAAGGTCATTCTCGCGTTAAGGATATGACCATTGATTTGAAGAAAATTGATTACGACGTTGACGTTTTGGTAATCGGCGGTGGCGGTGCAGGATCTTCCGCGGCAATCGAAGCGCACGAGAAAGGCGCGAACGTTATGATCGTCACCAAGCTTCGCTTGGGCGATGCGAACACAGCCATGGCAGAGGGCGGCATTCAAGCGGCGGATAAACCCAACGACAGTCCTGCTACGCACTATCTCGACGCGCTCGGCGGTGGACATTTTAAAAATAAACCCGAGCTTTTGTATAAACTCGTAAACGAAGCGCCCGAAGCGATTTTGTGGCTGAATAATCTCGGCGTTATGTTCGATAAGGAAGCAGACGGAACAATGGTTACGACGCACGGTGGCGGTACGTCGAGAAAACGTATGCACGCTTGCCGCGATTATTCGGGCTCGGAAATCATGAGAACGCTTCGCGATGAAGTGTTCAACCGTGGCATTACGGTCGTGGATTTCACGTCGGCTATCGAACTTATCAAAGACACCGACGGCAAAGCGGCGGGTGCTGTTTTGATGAATATGGAAACGGGAGAAATTCTCGTGGCTCGCGCAAAGACGGTGGTTATCGCTACGGGTGGTGCAGGTAGATTGCATTATCAAGGCTTCCCTACGTCCAATCACTACGGCGCAACGGCGGACGGGCTCGTGCTTGGCTATCGTGCGGGAGCAAAGCTTTTGTATCCCGAAACGTTGCAGTATCACCCCACGGGCGCGGCAGAGCCTACGCAAATTTACGGCGCGCTCGTAACAGAAAAGGTACGTTCGCTTGGCGCGCAACTTGTAAATAAGGACGGCGAAGCATTCGTATATTCCCTTGAAACGAGAGACGTTACGGCTTCTTCGATCATTCGCGAATGCAAGGAACGTGGAAACGGCGTTAAAACGACGGACGGGGAAGGCGTATGGCTGGATACGCCGCTTATTGATATTCTGCACGGTGAGGGTACGATTGAAAAGCGTATTCCCGCAATGCTTCGTATGTTCGGTAAATACGGAATTGATCTTCGCAAAGAACCGATTTTGATTTATCCCACTCTCCATTATCAAAACGGCGGCTTGGATATAAGCGCAAACGGTATGACGTGCGTGGAAAATCTTTACGTCGCGGGTGAGGCGGTCGGCGGTATTCACGGCACGAACCGCTTAATGGGAAATTCCTTGCTCGATATTATCGTATTCGGTCGCAATGCAGGTCAACAAGCAGGCGAAAAGTGCAAGAGTGTGGAACTTAAAGACCTTACCCTTGCGCACGTAGAAGAATTTGAAAAAGAGCTTGAAGAGGCGGGTATCGTTTCTGACGTAGCTTCTCCCAAGCTTCTTCCTGATTACAGAAGACAGGCAAATTAAAAGGACGGATTAAAAAAGTATGAGTTATTTAGGTGGTGTACTCGGCTCATTGCTGTCGGCATTATTTATTATTTTCGTTATTTTATCGCTTGGTTACGCTGTTGGCGCAATTAAAATTAAAGGTGTGTCCTTGGGTTCGGCGGGGGTTTTGCTTGTTGCGATCATTGTCGGCATAAGTTTCTTTCTGTTTGGGGAAAAAGACGCGCAAAACAATTTAATTGCTTGTTTGTTCAAGGTGGGAGATAAAACGGTTTCCCTTTGGGATTCATCCGTCAAAAGTACCTTTAAGATCGTGCAAAATCTCGGAACGATGTTGTTCGTTACGTCCGTTGGTCTAATTGCAGGTCCAAAATTTTTCCGTTCATTCAATAAGAGTATGATTTCTTACGTGGTAATGGGCGCAGGTATCGTTCTTACAGGCGTTTTAATCACGATTCTGATTTCTTGGATTGATCCAAATATGAATATCGCAATGGGAACGGGATTGTTGGCAGGTTCGCTCACCTCTACTCCTGCGTTCGGCGCGGCAGAAGAAGCGGCGGGCGAATTTGCAAGCGAGGTTACCGCGGGCTACGGTATTGGATACTTATACGGCGTACTTGGAGTCGTTTTGTTCGTGCAACTGATGCCGAAAATTTTGAAAGTAGACGTAGAAAAAGAACGGGAAACGTTCGTTGCGGCGAATACGATTCAGATCAAAGAGGACGGCAAAAAAAGGTTTAAGCTGGAAGAATTTGGATTTTTCCCGTTTTTTATGACAGTGGTTTTAGGCTTGCTTATTGGAAGTATTCAAATTCCTCTTGGAGGAGGTAAGCCGTTTAGTTTCGGTTCAAGTGGCGGCACGTTGATTGCAGGTTTAATTGTAGGGCATTTTGGGCGTTTTGGCAAACTTGATATGAAAATTCCCAAACAAACGCTGAATTTAATGCGTGAACTCGGATTGGTGCTTTTCCTTGTGGGCGCAGGCGTTCCGGGCGGCGTAAATTTCGTTTCTGCGTTTAATTGGATTTATATTCTTTACGGTATCGTTATGGCGACCGTACCGATGATTTTAGGATTCGTGCTTGGTAAATTCGTGTTTAAGCTTTCGATATTCAACAATCTCGGTTCGATTACGGGTGGTATGACGAGTACACCCGCGTTGGGCGCGCTAATCTCGACGGCTGGAACGGACGACGTGGCTTCTGCCTATGCGGCAACGTACCCGTTTGCGTTGGTATTGATCGTTGTTGCGTGCAAATTGATCGTAGGATTACCTTTTTAAGTAGACGAGCGGAGCGATTTTCAATAAAATTGCTCCGCTTTTCTTAAAAAAAGCATAAAAAAAGAGTTGCATTTTTTTTAGGAATAGTATATAATATAAAAAGCTGTTGCAGAGATGGCGGAGCGGCTGAACGCGCACGATTCGAAATCGTGTTATGCAGGAATGTATACGAGGGTTCAAATCCCTTTCTCTGCGCCACCGACACGGTTTTATGCAAAAATACCTGCATAAAACCGTGTTTTTTGCGTATTTTTGAATAAATATCTACTCAAAAATACGTTTTTGGTGGGGTTTGGTGAACAATTTGGTGAACAAAATCATCCTAAAAGCCTTATTCTACGCGGTTTTCGAGCGTAGGGAACTCTACTATATCCATCTGCTTGCGCATAAAATTGTCTGAATAGTGTATATATGTCTTTCCGACGAGTCGTTCTGGACTGTCTCCAAGCCATATTTCTACCAACTCAGATGTTTTGAAATCTTGCGACTTTCCCGAAAACTTAGATTTTTCAAAGGATTGCGCGCAAATGCTTGCAAACGTATGGCGCAGGCAATAAGCGGTTTTGTCACTATCTCCCAGCAGTTTTTTGAATAAGCGATCCCTTGTTATGCGAGTGCAATTAAATATGAGCGGTTTATCCCAGTCTATCAATCCCTGTGCCTCTCTCGGTACAGGGATTTTTTTATACTCAATTTTCCCATTTTTGCGCTTGCGATTCCGAGCGATAAGGAAATCGTCTTCCTTGTGCGTTTCTTGGTCCACTTCGCAAGGGCGAAGCCCGAAGAAATAGAGCAAGTATGCGCCCTGTCTAATCGGCTCAAATTCGGGCAATTCTACGCGTTCCAAGAAAGCGTAAATTTCTTCTTCGGGTAAAGCGTCGCGCGATTGACGTTCTGCTCTCTTGAACGGTATAAGGGCAACGGGGTTATGCGTAATAATACCACTCGCGATTGCATACTTAAAAATACCGTTAAAAAGAGTTCGCAAATCTTCATATTTGCGCGGCTTTACATCTTTCAGAATTTTGTCCAAATCGCCTGTACGAACCGACAATATCGGTTTTTTACGGAGCGTTTCAGGTAAAGCGCAAAAATTAGAATAATGTTTCTTTAACTCGCCTTCGGTGATCGTACCTTTCTTGTATTGATACCACTCGTCAAACACTTCTTCAAGCAGGTTTATTCCCGTCTTGCGTTTTTGAACGCGGTATTTCTCAATTTCTCCCGGCACGGTCTTTGCCAAGAACTTTCTTTTTGCCTCCGCCAAATCGGTG
>JAGAOR010000039.1 GCA_017623605.1 Clostridia bacterium
AAGGCTTTGCACGAGGCGGTGGACGATCAAGCAACGAAAGAGAACTTTCACGGTTATATGCCCGAATGTGGCGCACCATTTTTGAGGGAAGCAATTGCAAATTATTATAAAGCAAGAGGCGTGGTTCTCTCTTCTGACGAGATTTTTGTGTCGAGCGGCGCGAGCGACGAGCTGGGCGATATTCTCGACCTTTTTGGGCGGGATAAAACGGTAATGATTTTAGAGCCTGCCTATCCCGCTTACGTGGATGCGAATATCATTTGGGGAAATCGCATACTTCATCTTGCCGCAGGACAGGAAAACGGCTTTTTGCCTTTGCCGTCGGAAATTCCGCAGGAAGAAGATATGCGCCCCGATCTTATTTATATTTGCTCGCCGAACAATCCAACGGGCGCAACGTATAGCCACGAGGGGTTGCAAGAATGGGTAGATTATGCAAATGCAGTCGGCGCAATTTTACTTTTCGACGCAGCATACGAAGCTTTCATTGAGGAAGATATTCCCCATAGTATTTTCGAGATTGAAGGAGCGAAAACTTGTGCAATCGAAATTTGCTCTCTTTCCAAAACGGCGGGCTTTACGGGAACGAGGCTCGGGTATACCGTTATTCCAAAAGATTTGATAAGGGCAGGTATGAGTTTAAACGCGATGTGGGTACGAAATCGTACGACGAAAACGAACGGCGTTTCGTATATTATTCAAAAGGGTGGCGCGGCGGTGTTTACGCCCGAAGGACAAAAGCAGATACATGATAATATCGCCGTTTATAAACAAAACGCAAAGTGCATTATGGAAGTGCTCGATAAGCTCGGTATTTGGTACACGGGCGGAAAGAACGCACCTTATATTTGGATGAAATGTCCTAATAATATGAGTAGTTGGGAGTTTTTTGATCTTCTCTTAAACGAAATTCAAGTTGTGGGAACGCCGGGGGAAGGATTCGGCAAATGCGGAGAGGGATATTTTAGATTTTCTACGTTTGGTAGCGTAGAGGATACGAAAGAGGCTATAAGGAGATTAAAAGCCCTTTTGAGGAAGTAAAAAATGCGGACGGAAAATTTTCCGTCCGTTACGTTTTATTTTGATATTTTTTCTTCAAATTTGTTTTTATAAACTTGTGTTGGCGCAGGGATAGGGTAATTTCCCGTAAAGCAGCCGTCGCAAAAATCACAATCCGTTTTCGCTAATTTATGTGCCGCATCTATGGAAAGATAGGCAAGGGAATCTGCTCCAATCGCTTTCGCAATATCTTCGATTTTTTCGTATTTGCAAGCAATCAGATTTTCTTGACTGTCCACGTCTGTACCGAAATAACAGGCGTTTTTGAACGGCGGAGAGGAAACGCGGAAATGAACTTCCTTTGCGCCTGCCTCTCGGAGTAGGCTGACGATACGGGCAGAGGTCGTTCCGCGTACGATGGAATCATCGATCATTACCACCCGTTTTCCGCAGATATTCTCTTTTAGTACGTTAAGTTTTATTCGCACGGCGTTTTCCCGTTGCGATTGATTTGGGGAGATAAAACTACGGCCGATATATTTGTTTTTGATAAATCCGAGCGTATAGGGAATACCGCTTTCCCTTGAAAAACCGATTGCAGCGTCGATACCCGAATCGGGAACGCCGATGACGACGTCAGCTTGGACGGGGCTTTCTTTTGCGAGAAACTCTCCTGCGCGAAGCCGCGCTTTATGCACGCATTCGCCCTCGATTACCGAATCGGGACGAGCAAAATAAATATATTCAAAAACGCAAATATGCGGTTTATTTCCGCAATGTGTTTGAATGGATTGTACGCCATTCTTGCCTATAACAAGGATTTCTCCTGCACGGACGTCACGCAAGAAAGTTGCGCCGATAGAATCGAGTGCACAAGATTCGGAAGCGACAACAAAGCCGCCGTTTTGCGTTTTACCTAAGCAAAGGGGACGAAAACCGTGCGGATCACGAAAGACAATCATTTTGGTCGGGCTCATCGCAATACACGAATATGCGCCTTTCAACTCGTACATGGTGGCTTCGACTGCCTCTTCAATGGAGGGTTGAAGTAAACGGTTTTTGACAATGGTATAGGTAATTACTTCGGTGTCGGACGTACCGTGGAAGATTGCGCCATTCTCTTCAAAGGTTTTTCTAAGTTCGTAGGTATTGGTAAGATTACCGTTATGAGCAAGCGCAAGATTGCCTTTGATATGATGCACTACAAGGGGTTGGATATTATTTGGGTTTTTACCGCCTGTCGTTGAATATCGCACGTGTCCTACTGCAATATTTCCAAGTCCCAGTTCCTCTAACGAGCGTTTGTCGAATATTTCCGAAATAAGCCCGTCGCCTTTTCTTTGACGGAACACACCCTCGTCGCAAATAGCGATTCCCGCACTTTCCTGCCCGCGATGCTGCAAGGCTTGTAAAGCGTAATAACAGCTTGTCGCTATGTTATCTTTTTGTGGAACCCAAATACCGAAAACACCGCATTCTTCGTGTAAATTGCCGAACATAAAATCACCCGTAAAAAATAAAAAAGTGCGTGGAAAGTATATTCCAAGCACCGTTGCTTATTTTAATTATACGCTTTTTTTATCAAAAAAACAACGGTTTGAAAGGTAAAATACTATTCAAAATGATTATGAACGGCATAATAAAAATTTATAAAAAAAGAGGTTTCGGCAAATTGACAAAAAACGAGAAAAGTGTTAGAATATATAAAATGAACAAAGGCGTTCGTTTAGGGTAGGGACAGTATACCTTAAACGGGCGCATATTTTTTTGGGAGCATACTATGGGCAATCGTCAAAAAGTATTGATACTCGATTTTGGGGGACAATATAATCAGCTCATCGCAAGGCGCGTTCGCGATTTGGGGGTGTATTCGGAGCTTAAAAACAGTGATATGAGTGTGGAAGAAATAAAGGAATATGCGCCAATCGGTATTATTTTTACAGGTGGTCCGAATAGCGTTTACGAGGAAACCGCGCCGAGAATAGATAAGGGGATTTTTTCGCTGGGCATTCCCGTTTTGGGGATATGCTACGGCTGTCAACTTATTGCGTATGAACTCGGCGGTATCGTTAGGCACGCGGAAACGAGTGAATACGGAAAAAGAGATATACGTGTATTAAAAGAAAGTCTGCTTTTTAAGGGCGTTCCCGAAATCTCCGTTTCGTGGATGAGCCATACCGACCATGTGGCGGAATTGCCGAGCGGGTTTGATCGTTTGGCTGAAACGGCGGAAAAGACGTGTCCCGTTGCGGCGTTCGGGAGCGACGATAAAAAAATTTATGGCGTACAATTCCACCCCGAAGTGGCGCATTCAGAATACGGAAACCAACTTTTGAAAAACTTTCTTTATGAAATTTGCAAAGCGAATGGCGATTGGACGATGAAAGGCTTTGTCGAAAAGCAAATCGCATTGTTAAAGGAAAAAATCGGGGATAAGAAAGTGCTTTGCGCGATGTCGGGCGGTGTAGATTCCGCCGTCGCTGCAACGCTTATTCACAAAGCCGTCGGCAATCAACTTACCTGCGTATTCGTTGATCACGGCTTGTTACGTAAATACGAAGCGGAAGAAGTAATGGAAGTGTTCAAAGACGGGCTTGGTATGAATTTGATTAAAGTGGACGCAGGCGAAAGGTTTTTAATGAAACTTGCGAACGTTACCGAACCCGAAGAAAAACGAAAGGTCATCGGGGAAGAATTTATCCGTGTATTTGAATCTGCGGCGAGAGAGATTGGCACAGTGGATTATCTCGTACAGGGTACGATTTATCCCGACGTGATCGAAAGCGGCAAGGGAAAATCGGCGGTCATCAAGAGCCATCACAACGTAGGCGGGCTTCCTTCCGTTGTCGATTTTAAGGAAATCATCGAGCCGCTTTGTGATTTATTCAAGGACGAGGTGCGGAAAGTGGGTTTTGAGCTCGGACTTCCCGACAAAGTTGTTTTACGTCAGCCTTTCCCCGGTCCGGGGCTTGCCATCCGCATTATGGGTGAGGTTACGGAAGAAAAACTGGAAACGGTAAAGGATGCGGATTATATTTTACGCGACGAGATTGCAAAAGCGGGATTGGAGAAGAAAATTTGGCAATATTTTGCCGTTGTTACAAACAGTAAAACGGTTGGGGTTCAAGGGGATTTCAGAACGTATGAAAACGTGATCGCGATTCGCGCGGTGACGAGTGTGGACGCTATGACGGCGGATTGGGCAAGAATCCCTTTTGACGTTTTGGAAAAGGTCAGCACCCGTATCGTCAATGAAGTGAAGCGTGCAAACCGTGTGGTTTACGATATTACGTCTAAACCGTCCGCCACGATCGAGTGGGAATAAATATAAGTTTTGGTTATATTCAATAGAAATAATACAAAAGGTTAAACCTTGCAAAACAGGGATTGAGAAATTGACTTTTGATGAAAATAGTTCTATAATAAATGAC
>JAGAOR010000040.1 GCA_017623605.1 Clostridia bacterium
AACGGAGGACATTAGAAATGAAAACTAATGACAATAAAATTTTATCACATTCAGTTTGGAATTGCAAGTATCATATCGTATTTGCGCCAAAATATCGTAGAAAAATATTTTACGAATCGCACAGGAAAGAGATAATGAATATACTCAAAGATCTGAGCCAATGGAAAGGAATAGAAATAATAGAAGGGGAAATGGCGGTGGATCACGTACACCTTTTGCTTTCTATACCACCGAAAATGAGTGTTTCAGGTGTTATGGGATACCTGAAAGGAAAGAGTAGTTTGATAATATACCAAAAATTTGGGACGGCAAAGTTTCAATATCGATGTAGAGAATTTTGGTGTCGAGGCTACTATGTAGACACGACAGGCAAGAATACTCAGGTAATCAAGGAATACATACAAAATCAGTTAAAAAAGGATAAAGAAAATATGCAGTTAGCGATTGATTATCCTGAGGACCCTTTCAAGGGTAGCAAGTAACATACGCAAAGACTGGCAGGTCGTCCTATGTGAGCGTGGCTCACGGACTAGTAGACTAGGGCTTTGCCCGAAAATGAAGAACCCCTAGTTTTACTAGGGGGTTACTTTTTTTATTTTTACAAGGAGAATATCTTATGAAGTACTGCGCAAAATGTGGAACGCCAATGTCAGATGATACCGTGTTGTGTCCACAATGTCACCCCGAAACCAACAGCCAACAACCACAAAATTCAAATCAAACAAATCCTCAAAATACCTCTCGTAAAACTAATTCACTTGTCTTAACCAATGTCGTTATCAGCATATTGACATTAATCGCAACCATTGGCATGCATCTTATTTCACCTACAATCAACGATTCAGCAAACAATAACGATAACCCGAATTCAAGCAGCAACGTTTTCAACTCTACTTGTCCAGCAGATGAATATGGCAACCATAATTGGTCAACAGCAAATTGTACAGAACCTGCTCAATGTTATAAATGCGATGCATATAGAGATGATAAATTAGATGAACATAGTTTTGATACTAACGATGACGGTTTATGCTCTTGTTGGTATTGCGGAATGTTATACGATGTTTATATAAAATCAATAGAAAAATAATTTTCAAGGAGCATTTCAAATGAAATTTTGCACTAAATGTGGGACACAACTCCATGATGATGACATTTTTTGTACTAAATGTGGTTACAAAGCGCCGCAATTTGAACCTCAAACAAAAATAGCTAATCCATTGAACAATAACGAAATAAACAACATAAATTCTGAATCTGCTAACACTACAAACAATAGTAAAACGCTCATTTTTAAAAAGATATTTTCAACCCATAAAATAGTTATTACAATAACTGCTGTGATTTTGTGTGTAGTTATAATCGGAATTGTATCTCCCTTTTCCAACGCTGCTTCAATAGAAAAAAATATAAACAAACTTTTAAAAAACGACTTGAACACTTCGATTGAAATTATAAAACTATACCATAATGAAGAAAAACATGGATGTTTTGTAGAATTCCAAACTCGCTCATATACCGATAAGGCTGCCATCAATCTCAATACTGAAATAATAGAATATGAGAGTGAATTTGATTATTGGACTGCAAAAGCAGAAGAACTTAGAAATCAAAAGCCAATCAATCAAACTGAATTACATAAATATAATCAAAAAATAATAAATTCCTTCTATGCGGAATGGAGTTTTTCTATAACCGTCTTTGAAGCTAATGGCAGACCAAAAGATAGCGATTGGGAAAGAATAAAATAAACTAAAATAATTTATATACGCTTTTAGGAGAAATAAAATGAATACAAGAAAACATCTTAATATACTTGACACCTTAACAACCGTCCTTTTAGCTTTTAGCCTTGTAGGAGCTATCGTATGCTTTTTCGCAATGATTGCTGATGAAGGTTCAACACCGTTTTTAGTTTGTGCAATTTTGTCTTTAAGCCTTTATTTTAGTAAGGTATTTTTAAACGTAATTATAGATTTCTATGACACAATAATTACTAAAAATAAAACATTAAACACACCTAATATAGATTTTATAAATTCACAAGAACAATAGCATGAACAATTGACAGAAAATTCAAAATATGTTATAATACCGCTTGTTCTCATATTATTTTCCCTTTTAATGTTAATTACTTGAATGTATTACACAATTAGGAGGTGAGCGGTATGACTAAAACTAAAACAGTCAAGGTTACGGTCAAAATCCGTATCCGTCGCAGATAATATGTGACCCTAAGAGAGTGCTGCGGGCACTCTCTTTTGTATTAGTGCTAGATTTTAGAATATTTATATTTTTGAATTTGTCTGTAAATAGTTGCCAATTTGATTAATAACTACTTGAGAAATTAGTTAAAATCTACTTTACGAATTGAAGTTTTATATACGAATACTTGACAAACATACAAAACTATATTATAATGAATATATAATATTAAGAGAGGTTTGTAAAGGATTATGATGTGGTTATGGTTTGGGCTGACGGTAGGTCTTTTGTTTGTCGAGATCGCTACCACCGAATTGGTCGCGGTGTGGTTTGCTGTCGCGGCGCTGATATTAGGCATTATCGCGGCGTTTGTTCCGTCGCTTAGCGTAGTATGGCAAGTTGCCATTTTTGCGGCGTTGTCGGTAGCGTTGGTGCTTGCCACGCGTCCGCTCGTTAAAAAATTGATGAAGCGCAATAAAAACCGAGAAACGAATTTGGATTTAGTGCTCAATCATACGGCGGTGGTCGTGGAGACGATATGTAACGATATGGAAAAAGGCGCGGTAAAAATCAACGGTTTAATTTGGAACGCGCGCTCGGAAAACGGCGAGAACATAGAAAAAGACGATTTGGTAACCGTGAAAGCAATACGCGGAAATAAAGCGATCGTAGTAAAAAATGAAAAAGTGGAGGAGAAAACGAAATGATGCCAGGAATTATAGCGATAGTAGTAGCAGTGTTGATCATACTTATATTGATTGTTTCAGGGATTAAAGTCGTACCCCAAGCGAAAGCGTACGTCGTAGAGCGGTTGGGAGCATATCACGAGACGTGGCAAACGGGTATACATTTTCGTATCCCGATCGTAGAAAGGATCTCAAAAGTCGTTTCCCTGAAAGAACAGGTGGTAGACTTTGCTCCACAGCCCGTGATCACGAAAGATAACGTAACAATGCAGATTGATACGGTCGTATTCTATCAGATTACGGACGCGAAATTGTACGCATACGGTGTAGAATCGCCGATTATGGCGATCGAAAATTTAACGGCAACCACGCTTCGTAATATTATCGGTGAAATGGAGCTGGATCACACACTCACATCGCGCGATACGATCAATGCAAAAATTCGTTCCATTTTGGACGAAGCAACCGATCCTTGGGGCATTAAGATCAACCGTGTGGAATTGAAAAATATCAAGCCACCTTCTGAAATTCAAGACGCTATGGAAAAACAGATGAAAGCGGAACGCCAACGCCGTGAAGCGATTCTTCGAGCAGAAGGTGAAAAGGCAAGTAATATTCTTGTGGCGGAGGGTAAAAAGGAAAGTCAGATCTTGGAAGCCGAAGCACAGAAACAAGCAGCCATTTTACAAGCGGAAGCGGAAAAGCAAGCGGCGATTTTAAAAGCAGAAGCAGAAAAGGAAGCAATCTTGCGTGTAAACGAGGCGCAAGCTGAATCTATTCGCTTAATCAACGAAGCAAAACCGCACGAGGCGTATTTGTTGTTGAAGAAATTGGAAGCTATGGAAAAAATGGCAGACGGTCAAGCGACTAAGATCGTTATTCCAAGTGAACTTCAAGGCATCGTTGGGCTTGTCAATACGATCAAAGAAGCAAAATAAAGGTAGAAATTTATGTCAAAATATTCTATCGTCGTACCCGCGTATAACGAAGAAGCGACGTTGCGTTTATTTTACGAAGCCACCGTGCCCGCGTTCGAAACGTTAAACGAAGAATTTGAAATTATTTTCGTGAACGACGGCAGCACGGATCGTACGCAAGAAATTTTAGCGGAGCTCGCAAAGCAGGACGCGCGTGTAAAGGTGTGCCGTTTTTCCCGTAATTTCGGGCAACAAGCCGCGCTTCTTTGCGGTATGCAGCAGGCTTCGGGCGAAGCGGTGATTGCGATGGACGCCGATTTGCAGGATAGCCCCGAGACGGCACTTGCAATGATTGAAAAATGGAAAGAGGGCTACGAGGTCGTGCACGGCAAACGTAGAACGCGCAAGGGCGAATCGGCGTTTAAAAAACGCACGGCAGACTTGTTTTATAGCCTCACGCGTAAAATCACGGGCTTAAATATTCCTTCCAACGTAGGCGATTTCAAGCTCTATGATCGAAAGGTGGTGAACGCAATTCTCTCTATGGGCGAGCACGATCGGCTTCTTCGCACGCAAACGGCTTGGGTGGGGTTTAAGCAAACGTTCGTCGAATTTGATCGCCCCGAACGAATAGCGGGTAAATCCCATTATACGCTTAAAAAAATGACGAGGCTTGCCCAAAGCGGGATCTTGCCCAACACGGAAGCAGGGCTCACGTTCCCGATCAAGCTTGGACTTTTCTTTGGCTTTGCAAGCGTTGCGTGCTTGATCACGTTTATTGTTTTGACGTGTTTGGGGATAAGCTTTGGCGGTTTAACGGCGTGGCTGTTTCCGACGATAGGGCTTGTAAGCACAATCACGCTTATATGTCAAGGTATAGCGAATTTGCACACGGCAATGATCTATCGAGAAGTGCAAAACCGCCCGAAATATATCATCGCAGAAACGCTTAATTTAGAATAAAATAAAAGGCTATCCTCACGGATAGCTTTTTTTTACGATCATTGCGAACTACAAAGGGGTGCGGCAATCGCTTTCCTGATTTTTGTCGTTATTCTTTTATTGTTGCTAGCCACACCATAAGTACGGAAATATCGGCGGGATTTACGCCCGAAATTCTGCCTGCTTGCCCCAAATTCAAAGGCTTAATGCGATCGAGTTTTTCCCGTGCTTCTAATCGTAAGCCGAGGATAGAGGAATAATCGAGATCGGGCGGTAGCGCTTTGTCTTCCAGCCGTTTTGCCCGTTCAATCATTTCCAAATTTTGCTTTAAGTAGCCCTCGTATTTCACGGTGATTTCCGCCGTTTCTAAAACGTCCTTGGAATAATCGGAAAACACGTCAAATTCCGCCATAATTTCTTTCAGGGGGATTGAACGCTTGATCATATCGGCGTAGGAAACGCCGCCCGTCGGCTCGTCGTAGCCGAAACGCTTTAAAAGGGGCGAAGCTTGTTTTTGAGCCACCCGTGTACGCAACGAATCGAGTAAGTGCTCGTATTTTTCCTTGCGGGCAAGGTAGCGCGCGTAGCGTTCTTCGCTCACCAAACCGCACGCATATCCCTTTTCCGTCAAACGGAAATCGGCGTTGTCTTGTCGTAAACAAATGCGGTGTTCTGCGCGGGAGGTCATCATACGGTAAGGCTCGTCCGTACCTTTGGTAACGAGATCGTCGATCAAAACGCCGATATACGCCTCGTCGCGGCGCAAAATCAAAGGAGGAAGCCCGCGAAGCTTCAAGGAAGCGTTGAGCCCCGCCATAAGTCCCTGCGCGGCGGCTTCTTCGTAGCCGGAAGTACCGTTAATCTGCCCTGCGGTGTAAACGCCCTCGATCTTTTTAAATTCAAGCGTAGGCAAAATATCGAGCGTGTCAATGCAATCGTATTCGATTGCATAACCGTAGCGCACGATGTCGGCGTTTTCCAGCCCCGCGACGGAGGAATACATCGCTCTTTGCACGTCGTGCGGCATAGAGGTAGAAAGCCCCTGCGCGTACACTTCAAGGGTGTCCTCGCCCTCGGGTTCTAAAAAGATTTGGTGGCGTTCTTTGTCCTTAAAGCGCACGACTTTCGTTTCGATGGAAGGGCAATATCTTGGTCCTGTCGATAAAATCGTACCGTTGTAAAGCGGGGAACGATCGAGGTTTTCCAAAATCACCTCGTGCGTTTTGCCGTTGGTGTAGGTAAGATAGCAGGGCATTTTGCTGATCGGCGCGGTATCGTGCATAAAGGAGAACGGATAAATATCCGTATCGCCGTTTTGAATTTCGCATTTAGAATAATCAATCGTACGCCCGTCGAGGCGCGCAGGCGTGCCCGTCTTAAACCGCCGCACGGAAAAACCGAGCGCAACGAGACTGTCTGTCAGCTCGTTTGCAGGAGCGAACCCGTTTGGACCGGACTTTTTCACAACCTGCCCCGTAATGGTTTCGCCGTTCAAATAAACGCCGGTGCAAAGGATCACGGCACGGCAGGAGATCACGCCGCCGTAATTGGTTTTCACCCCCGCGCATTTTCCGTTTTTGGTTAAAATTTCGGTGGCTTCCGCTTGAATAATACGTAAATTGGGCGTATTTTCCAGTACCCGCTTCATTTCACGGTGGTAGGCGTTTTTATCAGATTGCGCGCGAAGCGATTGTACTGCCGCACCCTTGCCGACGTTGAGCATACGGATTTGCAGGGCAGTTTTGTCGGCGACGATTCCCATTTCTCCGCCAAGCGCGTCGATTTCGCGGACGAGATGTCCCTTTGCCGTGCCGCCGATCGAGGGATTGCAAGGCAAAAAGGCAATACTATCCAAATTAAGGGTTAAAAGGGCGGTGTTGATGCCCGTGCGTGCCAAAGCAAGCGCGGCTTCGCAGCCTGCGTGCCCCGCGCCTACGACGACCGCTTCCGCGGCGTATTCTAAAAATTCAAAAGAGCTCTTTTCCATAGATTTAACGAGAGAAAGGTGGAGTAGTGCGCCCACCTGCTTATTTTTTTAACACGATATTTTTAATATCGTCGATTTCCTTTGCAATGCGATCGTTGAGTTTTGCAAGCTTTTCCATTTTATCGCGTGCGTACATAATCGTAGTGTGATCGCGCCCACCGAGAATATTCCCGACGGAAACGAGGGGAAGAGAGAGCATTTCGCACATTAAATAGGCGCAAATTTGTCGTGCTTTCACGAGCTCGGCTTTTTTACCTTTGCCGATTAAATCCTCGCGCTTTTGCTTAAAATAAGAGCAAACGGCGGCAATAATCTTTTCAGGCGTTACGTCCTCCTGTTCTTGGGGTTCGGCGATAGATTCGCTGAGTGCAAGCTTGGCAAGCGATAAAGAAATCGGTTCTTCGTGGAGCTTACTTGCGAACACGACTTTTGTAAGCCGCCCTTCGAGAGTACGCACGTCGTGTCCCGAATCGCGCGCCAAAAATTCCAAAACGTCGTCGGGGAGGGAGCATTTGCGATCGAGGGCTTTGCGTTTTAAGATCGCGATCTTCGTTTCCATCGTCGGGGGTTGAATATCCGCGATCATGCCCCCCTCAAAACGGGTACGCAAACGATCTTCGAGGGTTGCGATTTCCTTGGGTGGACGGTCGGAGGATAAAACGATTTGCTTATTTTGTGCGGAGAGCTCGTTAAAGGTATGGAAAAATTCTTCCTGCACCTGCGTTTTATTTTTCAAAAATTGCACGTCGTCGATCATCAAAACGTCTACGCTACGATAGCGAGCGCGGAAACGCGCCCCGCCGCCCTTTTGGGCAATGGAATCAATAAACTCGTTAAGGAAATTTTCACAAGTGGTATATAAAACCTTGGTTTCGGGGGAGCGGGTTGCAAGATCGTTTGCGATCGCGTGCATAAGGTGCGTTTTTCCGAGCCCCGATTCCCCGTAGATAAAGAGTGGATTAAACGATTCTCCGGGCGCTTCGGCAACCGACTTTGCGGCGGCGTAAACGAGCTTACTTCCAGGGCCAACGACGAAGGAATCGAAAGTAAAGGACTTATTGATAGGCGAGGGTTGAAAATCGTCGAAATCCTGTTCGTCGAAATCAAGCGTATACACGTCGCTACCGTCTACGACCAAACGGAAATCGTTAAGACCGCAATCGCTTTTGATAATCGCGTCGCGCATTTTATCGGCGAACTTGTTCATAATCGAAGTCGCGTTAAGATCGGAGGAGCATTTTAAAACGATTTTGCGCCCCGAAAGATCAATGGGTTCTAAATCCTTGATCAAATGATTAAAAGAAATCGGCGGGATCAAATTTTGTGCCCGCTCGCTAATTTGTTTCCAAATAGACCGAAGTTGAGAATTTTCTGCCATAACCCTTTTATCCCCTATGTAAATTATTTTTTTTCTCGAATGGCTCGTATTATCTTGAAATTTACAAAATTATTTGATATAATTATACTACGAAACGCGCGGAAAAGAAAGCGATTTTGAGCAGATTTTGAGAAAGAATTATGCAAATTAAAAAATTATTCCTACAAAATTTCAGAAATTACCAAAACGAAACGTTCACCTTCAACGAGGGATTGAACGTACTTTTCGGTAAAAACGCGCAAGGCAAAACGAATTGCGCGGAGGCGGTGTTCTATCTTTGCACGGGCGCGTCGCTTCGGATTCGCCACGATAAGCAGCTTGTAAAAATGGGGGAAACGGGTGCAAAGATCACCGCGGAAGCGGAAAATCGGTATGGCAAAGTAACGATTGAAGCGATCATCACGGAAACGGGCAGAGAAATTCGGGTAAACGGTAGTAAGATCCGTAAAAACGCCGAACTTATGGGGCACGTGAATAGCGTATTTTTCTCTCCGGGCGAGCTTCGATTGATTCAAGACGGACCAGATGAGCGCCGTCGCTTTATGAATATTTCCATTTCCCAAACCTCGCCTGCGTATTACACCGCGCTGCTTCGCTATAATAGAATTTTAGATCAACGCAACGCGCTTCTTAAAAACCCCGATTATTCGCTCGTTTTGGATACGCTTCCCGTATGGGACGAGCAGCTTTGCTTATACGCGGCGACGATCGTAAAAAAGCGCAGGGAATTTTTGGAAAAGCTCACGCCGTACGCCAAGGAAATGCACGCATATTTAACGGACGGGGTAGAGGAACTGGACGTGAAGCTGGATAAAACGTACGAAGGTGAGGAAGAGGAAATTGCAAAAACGCTCGCTCGTCGCCTTTCCAACGTTTACGAAAAGGATATGCGGTTAGGTTTTACGACGGTCGGACCGCACCGCGACGATTTGGACGTAACCATTTCGGGAATCGACGCCAAGGCGTATGCCTCGCAGGGGCAAACCCGCACCGCCGCGCTTGCGTTAAAGCTTGCGGAAGTACAAATTTTCAAAGATATTTCGGGGGAATATCCCGTTCTCATTTTAGACGACGTAATGAGCGAGCTTGATCTTCCGCGCAGAAAGAAATTGTTAAAGCGTATTTCGGGTATGCAAACGATTCTAACGTGCACGCACGCCGAGCGCGTACTCTACGGCGCTGAATGTCGAAAAATCCATATTGAAAAAGGCAAAATCAAGGCATAAACGCCTCTGATTGCACACATACTACAAGCATACCGTGTCCGCGACGAATACGATTAGGCTGCGTCAAGTTACATAAGAGGGCGAGTATGCAAAACAAGACGAAAAAACACGCCGAAAGATCGGTAACGCTCCTTTTTGCGAGCGTTTTTTTCTTATTTTTCCCCTTTTTGGGGATAAAAAATGCAAAAGCGGAAACGAAGTGGGAAAAAATATCCTCGTACACGACCTATTTCAACGCCGAGGATAGGGGCAGGTGCGAGAATATCGCGATTGCGGCAAGGCTCATCAGCGGGGTAACCATTCAACCCTACGGCGAATTTTCGTTCAATCAAACGGTGGGTAGAAGAACGGAGGAGGCGGGCTTTCAGCAAGCGAAAATTATCGTAAACGGCGAATACGTTTTAGGCACGGGCGGCGGGGTTTGTCAGGTAAGCACCACGCTGTATAACGCCGCGCTCAAATCGGGATTAACGGTAACGGAATTTCACCCCCATTCCTTACAGGTGAGCTACGTGCCGCCCTCGCGTGATGCGATGGTTTCCACGCAAAGCGATCTGCGGCTTATCAATGCACATTCCTTCCCCGTGCGGCTCACCGCCGAAGTATTCAAGGGTGGGGTGCGGGTATATTTTTCAGGCAAAAAGGACGGCTGTCGCTACGAGATCGTATCGCGCGTTTTATCGGAAACGCCGCCGCCCGCGCCCATTGTAAAGGAGGGGGAAAAGGAGGAAATTTTACGCTCGCCGAAAAACGGCGTCAAGAGCGAAGCGTATTTGGAACGCTATTTAGGCGATCGGCTGTTGTCGAGAAAACGCTTGCGGGAGGACGAATACCGTCCCGTTCAAGGAATAATCGTCAAAAAAATCGGGAATACGCCCGATTAAATAGCGTTCAACGCTTGTCTTTTCAATGAAAAAATGCTATAATAAAAGGGAAGCATTTTATAAAGAAAAGGCAGGTCGATTATGGAAAGACTTCAACTTAAACAACTTGGCACAAATCCCGAGGCGTACGCAGAAAAAGAAGTAACGGTAGCGGGGTGGGCAAGAACGATTCGCGATTCGAAAGCGTTCGGCTTTATCGAGCTGAACGACGGTAGCTGTTTTAAGAGTACGCAGATCGTATTCGAGCGGGAAACGCTTGAAAACTACGACGAGATTGCCAAAGGCAACGTCGGTATGTCGCTTGTGGTAAAGGGCAAAGTTATTTTAACGCCCGAGAACAAACAACCGTATGAAATCAAAGCGACGGAGATCAAGGTAGAGGGGGAATCTACCCCCGATTATCCCCTGCAAAAGAAACGCCATTCGGTGGAATTTTTGCGGGAGATTGCTTATTTAAGACCGAGAACGAATTTATTCGGCGCAGCGTTTAGAATTCGTAGTGAAGCGGCGATCGCGGTGCATAAATTCTTCAACGATCGGGGCTTCGTTTACGTACACACGCCCATTATCACGGGTAGCGATTGCGAGGGTGCGGGAGCAATGTTCCAAGTAACGACGTTCGATTTAGACGAAGTGGCAAAGAGCGGAAAGAAAGTCGATTATAAAGACGATTTCTTCGGTAAGAAAGCGGCGCTCACGGTATCGGGGCAACTCAACGCGGAAACGTACGCTATGGCGTTTGGAAACGTGTACACGTTCGGACCGACTTTCCGCGCGGAACATTCAAACACGGCGCGCCACGCGGCGGAATTTTGGATGATCGAGCCGGAAATGGCGTTTTGCGATCTTGCGGGCGATATGGACGTAGCGGAGGCTATGGTGAAATATATCATTGACTACGTTTCCGAAACGTGTAAAGACGAGCTCGCGTTTTTAAACCAATTCGTAGATACGGGACTTTTGGAGCGTTTGAAAAACGTATCGGAGAACGCGTTCGTGCGGTTGACGTATACGGAAGCGATTGAAATTTTGAAGCAGAATGCGGATAAATTCGACGATAAAAATATTTTCTGGGGCAAGGATTTACAAAGTGAGCACGAACGCTTCTTAACCGAGCAGGTATATAAAAAGCCCGTGTTCCTCACCGATTACCCCAAGGAAATTAAGGCGTTTTATATGAAACAGAATCCCGACGGAAAAACGGTGGCGGCGGCGGACTTACTCGTGCCGGGGATCGGGGAACTTGTTGGCGGCTCGCAAAGAGAGGAAGACTACGACAAGCTGTATAATCGTATCAAAGAGCTTGGTATGAACCCCGAAGATTATTCGTGGTATCTTGCGCTCCGCAAATACGGCGGCACGACGCACAGCGGCTTCGGGCTTGGTTTTGAGCGTATGGTGATGTATTTAACGGGCATTTCGAACATTCGCGACGTTCTTCCCTATCCCAGAACGGTTAGCAATTTAGAGTATTGATTTCAAAACGTATCTATACGTCGCATTTTAACGTAAAGGAAATAAAGTTTCAATTCACCTAAAAGGAGAATATATATGACGAAAATCGTAATCGACGCTATGGGCGGCGATTTCGCCCCCAAACAGCAGGTGGCAGGTAGCGTACTTGCCTTAAACAAGGACAAAGATTTATCCTTAATTTTGGTAGGCGACGAATCGCAAATTCAAGCAGAGCTTGCGGGGTATACGTATGATAAAAGCCGTTTGGAAATCGTACATACGACGGAAATCATCGGAATGGAAGAAATACCGACGAAAGCGGTAAAAACGAAAAAAGATTCCTCGCTCGTAGTGGCGTTTAAATTGCTGAAAGAGGGCAAGGCAGACGGGCTGGTATCGTCGGGCTCAACGGGCGCGGTACTGACGGCAGGCGTACTCATTTTAGGGAGAATTAAAGGGGTTTCGCGTCCTGCACTTTGTCCCGCGATTCCCAACCATAGAGGAGCGGCTACGCTTCTTTGCGATTGTGGAGCGAATTTGGAATGTAAGAGCATAAACCTCGTACATTTTGCAATGATGGCATCTGCCTACGCGCAAACGGTGTTCGGGGTAGAGAATCCGAGAGTAGGGCTTTTAAACAACGGCACGGAAGATCATAAAGGACTTGTTTTGCAACAGGAAACGAACGAAATTTTAAAGAAGATCAGTTGCGTAAATTACCAAGGCAACGCGGAAGCAAGAGATATTATGTACGGCGATATAGACGTTATGGTATCAGACGGTTTCACGGGCAACATTGCTATGAAAGCGGTGGAGGGTTGCGGAAAAGCGGTTTCGACGATTATGAAGCGGGAATTCAAACGCAATCTTTTCACGAAGCTTCGCGCGCTTCTTTGCGGTGATATTATCAAGAAAATCAAAAAAGGATTAGATTACGAAGCGGTTGGCGGCGCAACGTTTTTAGGCTTAACCAAAGCGGTGGTAAAAGGGCACGGCAATTCCAAGGCGTTCGGCTTTTCCGTTTGTATCGCGCAAGCGGCGCAAGCGGCGAGAGGCGGCTTAACGGAAAAAATCAAAACGATGATAGATAGCGTAGATATGGAAGCGATCGCGGCGCAAACGGCGGCGGCGAAAGAGGGGAACGTATGAGTTTCCCGTTTGCCGAGATCGAAAAAAGATTAGGCTACGTTTTTAAGAACAAAGCCTTGCTCGAAGAAGCGTTCACACATAAGACGTATTCCAATTCGTTCGGCGGCAAGCATAACGATCGGTTAGAATATTTAGGCGACGCAGTTTTGGAGCTTGTCGTAACCGAATGGCAGTATAAAAAAGACGAAAAAGCGACGGCGGGAAAAATGACTTCGCAACGTCAAAAGCTCGTATGTCAACCCGCGCTCGATTCTGCAATCGACGCGCTGGGCGTATACGGCTACTTGCGCTATAAAGGCACGGAATACAATTTGAAAGGCAAGCCGAAATCGAGCCTATTCGAAGCGATCGTCGCGGCGATTTATTTGGACGGCGGGTATAATAGTGCCAAACGCTTTATCGTAAAGCACGGCAATATCCATATCGAGCCGCAAACGACGAACGCGATCGGGGAGCTGAAAGAATATTTAGAAAAGCGGGGAAAACCGCAAGCGACAAGCTCGTTTACCCGCACGGGTAAAGATAATGCACCCCATTTTTATTGCACGCTCAAAGCCATGGGCGAGGAAGCGGAGGGCGAGGGCAAGACGAAGAGAGAGGCGACCGCCACCGCCGCCGTAAGGCTGCTTTGGGAACTGAAAAAAAAGAATAAATAATAAATAAAAAATAATAAAAAAGGAGAATATTCGTGGACTTAAAAGAAATACAACTCGTCGGTTTCAAATCCTTTGCCGACAAAACGAAAATACGCTTCGAAGAGGGCGTAACGTGTATCGTAGGACCGAACGGATGCGGAAAGAGTAACGTAGCGGACGCGGTGCGTTGGGTACTTGGAGAAAAGAGTGCGAAAGCGCTTCGCGGATCGAGTATGCAAGACGTGATTTTCGGCGGTACGGTAACGCGTAATCCGCAATCGAGCTGTGAGGTTACGCTCGTGTTCGATAACGCGGACGGGAAATTTACGGAAATCAACGAACCGCAGGTATCTATGACGCGCCGATTAGACCGAAAAGGGGATAGCAAGTATTTGATCAACGGGCAAGTGAGTCGTCAACGGGATCTCGTCGAGCTGTTCCATAAGATCGGTTTAGGCAAGGAGGGCTATTCGATCATCGGGCAAGGGCAGGTGGAGCAAATAATGAACGCTCGCCCCGAAAACCGCCGCGTTATTTTCGAAGAAGCGCTCGGGCTTATGATCTATAAAAACCGCAAGGAAGAGATCGAGCGGAAGATCGAGGATTCCAATTCCAACTTATTTATATATAGTCAGCGTATCGACGAGGCGTCGAGTAGACTTGGTAAAATGGGCAAGGAAGCGGAAAAGGCGCGCGAATATAACGAATATTCCAATTCCCTCAAATTGAACGAGGCGAATACGTATATCTACCGCTATGAAAACGCGGAAGAGGATAAGAGTAAATTTAAAAAGGATATTGCGGTAATTTCCGATAAAATAATCGAGCTGAACACAAACGTTGAGCTAATCAACCGCAAGATCGAGGAAAACCGCGATAAGATCAATCAAGCGGACGTTCGCCTTGTAGAGCTCAACGATAAGCGCGTGGAGCTGTCGGTGGGGAATGAAAGAAAGGACGGCGAATTAAAGCTGGTGCGCGAGAGAATGAGCACGTATCGTTCGCAGATCGAAGCGGCGCAGGAATTTTTAGCGGGCAGCAAAACGCGTATCGGCGAAATCGGCGACGAGATCGCGCGCACGAATAAGAAAAACGACGCGGACGCAAAGCGTATCGTGGAGCTTGAAACGCAAATCGAGCTTTTGAAGAGCGCGATTTTCGCGTTGGATAAAAAAATAGAAGTATTTGAAAAGCTTTCGGACGAGAACCGTCAAAGCCAGCTTTCCTCTGCCGACGATCTTTCGGAATTAAAGAAAAACCTCGGCACGCTTTCGGCACGCTTGGAATCGACGAAAGAACGTATCAAAGAGCTGACGGAGGCTTTGCAAAAGACGAAAGACAGGAAAGAACGTTTGAGCGAAGAGCTTGCTTCCGTGCGGAAGGATTTAAAAAGCTTGCAATCGTTCACGTCCACGGGTATGCGCGATTTCGAAGAAAAACAGGAAGAAGCGCGCGAAATGCAAATGACGATCAACGATTTCAATCAAGAACTGTTCAACGCCAACGGTCAGATTGCGTCGCTTAAAGAAAACCTTGAAATGTATATCAGTTTAAAAAACCGTTTCGAGGGCTATAAAGAATCGGTACGCCGTCTGCTTTCGGTTGCAAAAACCAACCCGGACGTCAAGAAGCATTTAAACGGCGCGCTTGCGGACGTTGTTAGTACCGATCAACGGTATGAAACGGCAATCGAAACGGCGTTTGGCGGAGCAATGCAAAACATCGTAACGCCGACGGCAGACGACGCGCGGTATTTAATCGAATACTTAAAACGCTCCAACGGCGGTATCGTAACGTTCCTGCCCGTAGCGAGTATGCGTCCCCGCCCCGACACGCGGGAAATTAAAAGAGCGCTCGACGAGCGCGGCGCAATGGGGCTTGCGACGGAGCTTGTAAAATACGACGAATATTATTATAACGTCGTTTCCAATCTCTTAGGCAACACGCTCGTTTGCGACAATATTGCAAACGCCACGGCGATCGCGAAAAAATACGGAAATTTGTTCAAAATCGTAACGCTTGATGGCGACACGATCACAACGGGCGGTTCCATGACGGGCGGTAGCCGAAGAAAGGACGCAGGCTCACTTCTTTCGGGCGAGCGTAAAATTCAAGAATGTAAGGATAATATCGCCAAGAAACAGAAATACATAGAGAAGCTGAAAACCGCGATTGCGGAAAGCGAGAAAGCGAAAGCGGCGGCGGAAGCGGCGGTGGACGAGCTCCGTGAGAAATACCAAGGCGCAAACAGCGAGATTGCGGGGCTTACGGGACGGGAAACAGCGCTCACCCAGCAGATTGCGGAAACGGAGAGCGACGTAGAAACGTATACGCAAGCGCTTGAAGATTTACATTTAAAGCTTGCCGAGCTGCAATCGGAGGAGGCGAATTCCTCGCTTTCGGAGGAGCAGCTGGCGGCAAAACGTCGCGCGGCGGAAGAACAGATCGCAGGACAGCGCAAAAACTACGAAAGTTTCAAGGAAGAGCGGGAAGAAAAGAGTAACACGCTTCGCGCTGCGGAGATTGAGTATACGACTTTGAAAGCGGCGATTGAAACGCAAACGGAAACGGTTGCGCGCTTAACGCAGGAAAAGGAAGAGCTCGTAAAGCGTATTTTAGACACCGAATACGAGCTGACGGACACGCAAACGAAGCTCAAAGGTTTGGAATTGGAAGCGCAGGAAAAGGAGCTTACGGACGAAGAAAAGGCGGCGGTGCAAGTGATCGTAGACGAGATCAACCGTTTAACGCAGGAGAAAGAAGCGGTAAATCAAAATCAGCTTACGCTCGAAGCGGAAAAGGAAAGCTTGCAAGAAACGCTTACCAAGCAATCGGATAAGCGTTATAAATGCGAAATCGAGATCAGTAAGATCGACACGAATTTGGAAAATTTACGCACGAGGCTGGAAGAGGCGTACGAGCTCGACTATGAAAAATGTCTGCCTCTTCGCGTAGAGAATTTCGACGTAAAGGAAGCGGCGGATCTGATCACGGCATTAAAGCGCAAAATCACGATGCTCGGACCTGTCAACCCCAACGCCGTCGAGGAATACGAATACGAAAAAGAGCATTGCGACGAAATGATCACCCAGCGCGACGATTTACAAAAGGCGATTGGCGATTTGCAATCTGCGCTTGACGAAATTCGCGGCGAGATGCTTCGTATCTTCAACGAGGGCTTTGATCTGATCAACGAAAACTTCAAAACGACGTTCAAAGAACTGTTCGGTGGCGGCAAAGCGGAGCTCCAAATTGATTATGAAGAGGGACAAGATCCGCTCGCGGCGGGTGTAGAGATCGTAGCTTGTCCTCCGGGGAAAAAGCTCACGAAAATCTCGCTTCTTTCGGGCGGCGAGCGCGCGCTCACGGCGATTGCAATCCTGTTTGCGATCTTGAAATCCCGTCCTATGCCTTTCTGTATTTTGGACGAAATCGAAGCGGCACTCGACGACGCGAACGTGGATAGATTTGCTTCCTATTTAAAGAGGTTTGCGCTCGACACGCAGTTTATCGTCATCACGCATAGAAAACCGACGATGAACCAAGCGGATTCGCTCTTTGGCGTAACGATGCAGGAAAAGGGCGTATCGAAAATCGTTTCGGTAAAACTCGCGGAAGTAGAAACAAAACTTGGCGCAGGAACAGTAGAATAAGCGAAGAAACCGCGGTACAATGCTTCGGCAGGCTTGCGTTTTCCCTTGCTCGTTTACCATTCGTAAACGTCCCGTCGGGAAATCCGCGCCTTTCTTGCCTTGCTTGCGTCTTGCATCGCTTACAGGAGAAATAAGGAATGGGCATATTTAGCAAACTTTTCGGCGCGCTCAAAAAGACGAAAGCAAGCCTTTCGGAAAAATTACGCGTACTCTTTTCCAAAAACAAGCTCGGCAACGAGTTTTATGAAGAATTAGAAGAAATTTTAATTTCCGCCGACGTTTCAGTAACGACGGCGGAAGAAATCGTGGAGCGGGTGAAATCGCAAGCGATCGCGGAAAAGCTCAAAGACGGCGACTACGTAACGAACGTTTTAAAAACCACGCTCATTCAGATGTTAGAAGAATCGGAGGTCGAGCCTCCCGCCTATCCTTGCGTGATTATGCTCGTTGGGGTAAACGGCGTGGGAAAAACGACGACGGTCGGAAAGCTCGCGCACCACTTTTTAAAGCAGGGCAAAACGGTAACGGTGGCGGCGGCGGACACGTTCCGAGCGGCAGCGAGTGAACAGCTCGCAATCTGGGCGGAACGCGCAAAGGTGCGTATTGTCAAGCACGAAGAGGGAAGCGATCCCTCGGCGGTGATATTTGATGCCGTAAGCTCGGTAAAAGCGAAAAAGACGGACGTTTTGATTATCGACACGGCGGGAAGATTGCACGTGAAAGAGAATTTGATGAACGAGCTTCGGAAAATGGATCGGGTAGTAACGCGCGAATTTCCCGAAGCAGATTTCTTAAAACTCTTGGTGCTAGACGCCACGACGGGGCAAAACGCAGTAAGCCAAGCGCGTGTATTCGACGAAGCGGTGGAATTAGACGGTATCGTTTTAACGAAATTAGACGGCACGGCAAAGGGTGGGTTTGTGTTCTCGCTCTCGTCCGAGCTTTCTCTTCCCGTTTTGTTTGCAGGCGTGGGCGAGAAAATGGACGATCTCGAATATTTCAACTCCAAAGACTTCGTAGACGGAATATTGTAAGCACATCATAGCGAAAATAGTATGAAAATCGACATTTTAACGCTTTTTCCCGAAATGTTTTCGGCAATGCAAGAAAGCATTTTAGGCAGAGCACAAAAGGAAAATAAAATTCAAATAAACGTAGTAAACCTGCGCGATTACACGGAAGATAAGCATTTAAAATGCGACGATTACCCGTTTGGCGGTGGTGCGGGAATGGTGATGATGCCCCAACCGATCGGAAGCGCGATCGAAGCGCTTGATCCCGAGCATAAAGCGCGGCGAATTTATATGTCGCCCAAGGGTGAAACGTTCAAGCAACAAAAGGTGTTCGAGCTTTTGGGCTACGAGCACTTGATTTTGCTTTGCGGACACTACGAGGGGGTAGATCAACGGGCGATTGATCTGTTTATCGACGAAGAAATTTCGATCGGGGATTACGTGCTCACGGGCGGGGAGCTTCCCGCTATGGTGGTAACGGACGCCGTTTCGCGCTACGTAGACGGGGTGATTAGCGCATCGTCGCTCGTGGACGAAAGCTTTTCAGAAAACTTGCTTGAATATCCGCAGTATACCCGCCCGCAGGAATACCGCGGCATTGCCGTGCCCGAAATTTTACGAAGTGGGGATCACGGAAAAATTGATAAGTGGCGCAGAGAACAAGCGATTGCGCTGACGAAAAAACGCCGTCCCGATCTTTTAAATAAATAGGTGAAAAGATGAAAAAAATACAATGGTTTCCGGGGCATATGACGCGTGCTATGCGGGATATGGAAGAGAAAAGGGGCTTGTGCGACGGGATTATTTGCGTGCTCGACGCCCGCGCGCCGATTGCCACGGTAAATAAAAACTTCAAGAAAATATTTGGCGAGAAGCCCGTTTTGTATCTTTTGAATAAAGCCGATTTGTCGGATGCGAATAGAACGGACGGCTTTTTGAAGCTGTTTGAAAGTAAGGGCAAATATTGTGTAAAATGCGATTGTACGAACCCGTCGTCGAAGCGTTTGATCTTGCAAAAATTGACGGAGATCACGGAAGAAAAACGCGTGCGTGCGGAAGCAAAGGGCTTAACGAGAACCTTTCGGTTTATGGTCGCGGGGATTCCCAACACGGGGAAAAGCACGCTCGTGAATTTAATCAGCGGGCAAAAGCGCGCGAAAACGGGAGATAAAGCGGGGGTAACGCGGGACGTTCGCTGGCTTCGTTGCGGTGTTTTCGATCTTTTGGATACCCCGGGCACAATGCCTCCCTCCTTTGAAGATCAAGATCTTGCCAAGCATTTGGCGTATATCGGTAGTGTAAACGACGACATTTTGGATATGGACGATATCGCGTTAGAGCTTTTGGGCGAGCTTGCGGCAAATTATCCGCAATATCTAACGGAACGCTACGGCATTGAAGATTTTTCAGAAAATTTAAAAATGTACGAACAGCTTTGTAAGCGTAGGGGCTTTATTTTGCGCGGCGGCGAATTCGATTACGAGCGCGGCGCGAAAGCCTTGATCGACGATTTTAGAAAAGGTCGTATCGGCAAAATTACGCTCGAAAAACCCGCCGATTATAAAGATTTTGAATGGTAAAACCTATGAAAAAAAATTGGAACGCGGAAGAGAAATTATCATTTGAGCGCGCTTTGCAAAAAAAGGGCGTGAAATATATCGCGGGCGTAGACGAAGTAGGCAGAGGACCGCTCGCAGGACCTGTCGTTTGCGCGGCGGTGATTATGCCGCTTGACGAAGCGGCAATTATCGAGGGCGTAGACGATAGTAAAAAACTCTCCGCGAAAAAACGCGAAGAGCTTTCGGAGAAGATTAAGGAAACGGCGCTTTGTTATTGCATTATAGAAATCGACGAAAAGACGATCGACGAGATGAATATTTTGGAAGCGACCAAGCTTGGTATGAAAAAGGCGATCGAAACGCTTTCGATCACACCCGAAAAGGTACTCACCGACGGCAATATGACGATTGACGTGGCGATCCCCCAACAAAGCGTGATCGGCGGCGACGCGCTTTCCTATTCGATCGGCGCGGCGAGTATTATCGCCAAAGTCTATCGGGACGCTTTAATGGATAAATATGCTGAAACGTACCCGAATTACGCCTTTGAAAAGAACAAGGGCTACGGCACGGCGGCGCATATTCAAGGAATTAAGGAGCACGGCTTATGCCCCATTCACCGCAAGACGTTCACAAAAAAGTTTTAGGAAGAAAGGGCGAAAAGCTCGTTGAGAAATATCTGATAGAGCGCGGCTGTAAGCTTTTAAAGCGTAATTTTCGCACGCCGTTTGGCGAAGCTGATCTCGTCGTGAAAGAAGGAGAAGAGATCGTGTTCGTGGAGGTAAAAGCGCGAACGAGCGACAAATTCGGCGCGCCCCGCGAGGCGGTGGGGCGGGAAAAACAAAAGAGATATTATAACATCGCGCAATACTACGGCGCGAAAGAGGGGAGAGAGCCCAACGCCCGCTTCGACGTCGCGGAAGTGTACGAGGGCGGGCGCATTGAATATTATAAAAACGCCTTTTGATCGAATACCTGCCTACTCCATTTTCGCAATTTCTTTTTTTAGACGGAGAATAATCTTCTTTTCAAGGCGGGATATATAGCTTTGAGAAATGCCGAGAAGATCGGCAACGTCCTTTTGCGTCATTTCTTCGCCTCCGCCGAGTCCAAAACGTAAAAACATAATTTTTTGCTCTCGCTGTGAGAGCTTTTTTAACGCCTCTTTGAGCTGTTCCTTTTCTGCGTTCGATTCAATATCCCCGTACACGGTATCGGCGGAAGTGCCCAAAACGTCGGAAAGTAGTAGCTCGTTACCCTCAAAATCGGTGTTGAGCGGCTCGTCGAACGAGATTTCGCTTTTCAGCCGCGCCGTGCGCCGAAGATACATCAAAATTTCGTTCTCTATGCACCGTGAAGCGTAGGTTGCAAGCTTGATATTTTTATCGGGCTTAAAGGAATTGATCGCTTTGATCAGTCCGATCGTGCCAATGGAGATGAGATCGTCGTTTTCCACGCCCGTATTATCGAATTTTTTCGCTATGTAAACGACGAGCCGAAGATTGTGTTGAATGAGTTGTGATTTAGCTTCGTCGCGCTCCTGTCCCTCCCGTTCTGTTAAAATGCGCAGGTTTTTTCCCTCTTCCTCGGGCGAAAGAGGGAGAGGCAACGCCTCGCCGCCACCGCAAACGTAATCGACCGTCGTTGTGGCGTCGATCAAATGGATTTTTTGCAGAAAAATCTGTAAAATTTCGGAAAACTTCATAATGCTTGGCTCCTTTTGTTTTCAGTTAAAGTTCGTCAAATATATTCGCTTGTAAAAGCATTTTATATTCCCTCGATACGATATGCGCGCTTGGCGCAAAATATACCCCTTTACGTAAAAAAACGCCTTGTTCGCCTTGAATTTCCAAATCCCCTTTGAAAAGGGGAAGCGTTTTTTCGCCGCCGAGGGTTTGAATGGTAATTTCTCCGTGCGGGGAGAAGAGCTCACTCTCCCAAAGCTCGAACGAAATTTCGGGGGAAAGGAAGCACACGGGCGCGCCGTTTGCGGTGGCTAAATTCCCGCTATCTAAAAAACCTAAAATCGCTACACGCCTTTGCCCAAAAAGGATTGCGCAATCGTAGATATACCGAAAAACAGTTCGCTTCTTATAAATTTTTTTTGAAAAACGGGCGATAAAAATCAAAAAAAGCATTGCAGAGCAAAGCACGAAAACGAAAGGCGTTTGTTCCATTTGATAACCACTCTCCGAGGCGGAAAAATGACCGTAGACGGCAAAGATCGCCCCTGCAAAGGAAAAGGAAAGCAAGAAGAATAAAGCGCAAGTCAACGCATACCTGCCTGCCTCTTTTTTGTTTTTTATACGCGGAAAAGCAAGTAGGCACAGCAAAAATCCGACGACGAATTTGAGTGAATATGCCCAAAAATAAGGAAGAGAAAGCAAGGGAAACACGAGTGCGAACGTCGCGCCAAGTAGCGAAGCGAAAAGCAGCTTTTTCCACTTAAAATCGACTTTTAAGGCGCGCAAGGCGAGGTATAAAAGCATACCGTCGATTAAGAAATTTTCAAGGAATGCGTATTCGATATATACCGTCATAAAAATGCCTCAATTCCTTATCGCAAAAGGGATTGAGGCTATTATAGCATAAAAATTCGCAAAAAATAAAAAGGGCTTTTGTCGCGCGCGCAATTTTTTTGTCGCAAAACCTTATAAATAAAGGCGTTTAGCCGTTTATAAAAAAATTGAAAAAATTTAAAAATAAGCGTTTTGAAAGTCGCGCCCTATTTTTTAGCCTTGCTCCATTTTATGTTGGAGCGTTTTTTTCATAGAATGAAAACTACGTTTTTCGCGCATACTTTATCAAAAAAGGGAGATGGGGAAACGTATGTTAAACAAACGGGAAAGCGAAGTGATGAGCGCGATTTATTCCTTGTGCTATGAAAAGGGTATATGCTTAATTTCGCCCGACGAGCTTTTAACGATGCTTCCCCCGCGGAAAAAATATAACGAAGAACAGATTGAAAAGATTTTATCCGAGCTCGCGCTCGATAATTATTTCGAGCTGCTTTCCTCTGAACGCAAGGGGGAGAAAACGTACGTCATTTCCTTGCGCGCTAACGGCTATGCGTTCAAGCGTTGCTCGGTGCAACAACGCCGCGATTTTGCCGTTAAGCTCGGTTGGGCGATTACCTCCGCCGTGATTGCCTTTCTCGTCGGTTGGGTGCTTAAATGGATATTTTAGAAAGTTCCTTTCAATTTGTTTACATTTCCGTCGAAATATGCTATAATTAAACATATGTTTGGTGAAAACGGAGAGAATAATGGAATTCAAATTACGTTCTGCGTTTGCGCCCACGGGCGATCAACCGCAAGCGATTGAAAAATTAACGGAGGGGGTTTTAAACGGCGAGCGCGCGCAGGTGCTCGTCGGGGTTACGGGTAGTGGAAAAACGTTCACGATGGCAAACGTGATCAAAAACGTCAACCGTCCCACCCACGTGATCGCGCACAACAAAACGCTTGCGGCGCAGCTTTGTAACGAATTTAGAGAATTTTTTCCTGAAAACCGCGTGGAATATTTCGTTTCCTATTACGATTATTATCAACCCGAAAGCTATATCCCTACGACGGACACGTATATTGAAAAGGATATGAGCTTAAACGACGAGATTGATAAGCTTCGCAACAGCGCGACAGGCTCGCTTATGGAGCGAAAGGACGTGATCGTAGTGGCATCCGTTTCGTGTATTTACGGGCTTGGTGCGCCCGAGGAATATTTCCGCCTCTCGATCTCCTTGCGCCCCGGTATGGAATGGGAACGAAACAATTTAATTCGAAAACTAATAGAACTACAATATTCTCGAAACGACGTGGATTTTAAACGTTCAACGTTCCGCGTGCGCGGCGACGCGCTGGAAATTTTTCCCGCTTCTAATTCGGAAGTTGCTATTCGCGTGGAATTTTTCGGCGACGAGATCGAAAAGATTTACGAGGTGGAAGCACTTACGGGCAATAAATTAAACGAGCTTTCGCACGCCGCGATCTTCCCTGCTAGTCAATACGCCGTCGGCACGGAAAAGCTTACGAGCGCGCTTGCTATGATTGAGGAGGATTTGCAAGGGGAAGTGAAAGCGTTTGAGGAGCAAGGCAAAATTTTAGAGGCACAACGGCTCAAACAACGCACCGAACATGATCTGGAAATGATGCGGGAGATCGGGTATTGTAGCGGTATTGAAAATTACAGTCGCTATTTCGACGGCAGAAGCCCTGGCGAGCCGTCGTTTACGCTACTCGATTATTTCCCCGCGGGGGAATTTTTAGTGTTTATCGACGAGAGTCATATGACGATTCCGCAAATTCGCGCTATGTATCACGGGGATTTATCCCGAAAGAAAAATCTCGTGGAATACGGTTTCCGTATGCGGGCGGCGTTTGACAATCGTCCGCTTACGTTTCCTGAATTTGACGCGCGCGTGCCGCAGGTGGTGTTCGTATCCGCAACCCCCGCGCCCTACGAGCTGGAACAGGCAAGCGAGCCCGTTGAACAGCTTATTCGCCCCACGGGGCTTCTCGATCCTATCATCACCGTAAAGCCCACCCGCGGACAGATCGACGATTTGCTTTCCGAGATCCGAACGGTGGTAAACGAGGGAGGCAGGGTTTTGATTACCACGCTTACGAAGAAAATGGCAGAGGAGCTCACCGACTATTTAAAGGAACATTCCGTCAAAGTCAAATATATGCATAGCGACATTGACACGTTGGAGCGTATCGACATCGTGAACGGCTTACGGCTTGGGGAATTTGACGTGCTTTGCGGGATTAACCTACTTCGCGAGGGCTTGGATCTTCCCGAGGTGAAGCTCGTGGCGATCCTCGACGCGGACAAGGAGGGTTTTTTGCGTAGCGACACCTCGCTCATTCAAACGATCGGTAGAGCGGCAAGAAACGCCGAGGGGCGGGTGATTATGTACGCGGATACGATTACGGATAGTATGAAACGGGCGATCGGGGAAACGGAGAGGAGAAGAAAAATTCAAGACGATTATAACAAAGCGCACGGGATTGTGCCGAAAACGATCGTTAAGGAAGTGAAATCGACGTTGAACATCACGAAAAAGCACGTGGGCGACGAGATAAAAATGCAAGAGATCCCCGACGAGATCGAAAAGCTAAAAGCTCTTATGAAAGTGGCGAGCGGACAGCTTGATTTCGAACGGGCGATTGAGATACGTGAAAAGATCGCGGAGCTCAAAATGCGTCTTCGCAAAGCAAAAAATTAAGGAATAAATTTATGCAAGAAAATATAGTTATTAAGGGTGCAAAAGAAAACAACTTAAAAAATATCGACGTAACGATTCCCCGCAACAAGCTGACGGTATTGACGGGGCTTTCGGGGAGCGGTAAATCGACGCTCGCGTTCGACACAATCTTTGCCGAGGGACAACGCCGATACGTGGAAAGCCTTTCTTCCTACGCCCGTCAATTTTTAGGACAAATGGAAAAGCCGGACGTGGAGAGTATTGACGGGCTTTCGCCCGCGATCTCGATTGATCAAAAAACTACCTCCCGCAACCCCCGCTCGACCGTGGGCACGGTTACGGAGGTATACGATTATTTCCGTTTACTTTTCGCGCGGATCGGTGTGCCGCATTGTCCGAAATGCGGGCGGGAAATACGCCGCCAAACGGTGGACGAAATTTGCGATAGAGTTATGGCTATGCCCGAGGGGAGTAAAATTCTTGTGAACGCGCCCGTCGTGCGTGGCAGAAAGGGGGAATATCAAAAGGAGCTTGCGGGGTATAAAAAGAGCGGCTTTGGCAGAGTGAAAATCGACGGTATCGTTTACGATCTACAAGAAGAAATCAAGCTCGAAAAGAATATCAAACACAATATATCCGTAGTGGTGGATAGGCTTGTGGTGAAGTCTACCGTTCAAAAACGATTAACGGACAGCCTTGAAACGGCGCTTAAACTTGCTTCGGGACTCGTCGTGATTGATTGCGAGGGGAAAGAGGATTTGTATTCTGTTAACTACGCTTGCCCAGATTGCGGGGTGTCGCTTGAAGAGATCGAACCGAGAATGTTCTCGTTCAACACCGTTTACGGTGCGTGTCCGACCTGTTCGGGTTTGGGCTTTAAGCAATTCGTAGATCCCGATCTGATTTGTCCCGATAAAGAAAAAACTCTGCGCGAGGGCGCAATGAGAGTTACGGGTTGGAATTTAGGCTCGAACACGATGGCGCTTATGGAGCTTTCCGCGCTCGCAAAGGCTTACGGCTTTTCGCTTGACGTACCCGTCAAGGATTTGCCCAAAGAGATTTACGACATTCTAATGTACGGTAGCGACGAGCGCGTGGATATGCAGTATCATACCCGTTCCTTTTCAGGTAGCTTTAAAAAGACGTGGGAGGGATACGTCAACAACTTGCAAAGACGTTACGCAACGTCCACTTCCGACGGCGTAAAGGCGGATATACAACGGCTTATGCGCAACGCCCCCTGCGACGCCTGCGGTGGAAAGCGTTTGAAAAAGGAAGCGTTGTCCGTGTACGTGGGAGGTAAAAATATTTGGGAGGTTTGCGAATTGCCCGTCGATCGTCTTTGCGATTTTATGGACGAAGTGAAAGCGGGATTGACGCAGACGGAACACCTGATCGCAGACGCGATCATCAAGGAAATCAACAACCGCTTGGGCTTTTTACGGAACGTAGGGCTTGGGTATCTCACGCTCACCCGCACCGCGGTTACTCTTTCGGGCGGTGAAAGTCAGCGTATACGCCTTGCTACGCAGATCGGAAGCGCGCTTACGGGCGTTTTGTATATCCTCGACGAGCCGAGTATTGGGCTGCACCAACGAGATAACGAGAAACTGTTAAATTCCCTCAAAGGCTTGCGGGATTTGGGCAACACCCTGATCGTGGTCGAGCACGACGAGGATACGATGCGCGCCGCCGATTATATCGTGGATATAGGACCGAAAGCGGGGGTGCACGGTGGCGAAGTCGTGGCGTGCGGTACGCCCGAAGAAATTATGCGGGTTTCAGGCTCAATTACGGGCGATTACCTCGCAGGGCGACGGAAGATTGACGTGCCCGCCGTTCGAGCCGAGCCTGACGGGAGGTGGCTTAAAATTTTCGGTTGCCGACAAAACAATTTAAAAAATATCGACGTGGAAATACCCGCAGGCTTGATTACCACGGTTACGGGCGTTTCTGGAAGCGGTAAATCGAGCCTTGTCAATGAAATCGTATATCCCATTCTTGCAAACGAGCTCAACGGCGCAAAGCACGCGCTCGGTAAATACGATAAAATAGAGGGAATTGAGCATTTCGACAAGGTGATCGCGATCGATCAGTCCCCGATCGGACGAACGCCGAGAAGTAACCCCGCGACGTATACGGGCGTGTTCAACGCTATTCGCGATTTGTTTTCAATGACGCCCGACGCAAAAGAGCGAGGGTATAAGGCGGGACGGTTCTCGTTCAACGTTTCAGGCGGGCGTTGCGAGCATTGCTTTGGCGACGGGATTATCAAGATCGAAATGCATTTCCTGCCCGATATTTTCGTGCCCTGCGAAGTGTGCGGCGGGAAACGCTATAACCGTGAAACGCTGGAAGTGAAGTATAAAGGCAAGAGTATTGCCGACGTTTTGGATATGACGGTGGAAGAGGCGTGTGAATTTTTTGCGCCTGTACCCAATATTTATAACAAGATCAAAACACTCAATGAAGTAGGGCTTGGGTATATTAAGCTTGGGCAAAGCTCAACCACACTTTCGGGGGGAGAGGCGCAACGCGTGAAGCTTGCTACCGAGCTTGCAAAACGCTCCACGGGAAAAACGCTTTATATCCTCGACGAGCCAACTACGGGCTTACACGCTTACGACGTGGATAAACTCATTAAAATTCTGCTCAAACTCCGTGAGGGCGGGAATACCGTGCTCGTGATTGAACACAACCTCGACGTCATTAAAACCGCGGATTATATTATCGACCTCGGACCGGAGGGCGGTGGCGGCGGCGGAGAAATCGTCTGTGAGGGTGCGCCTGAAAAAGTCGCGAAGAACCCGAAAAGCTATACGGGTAAATTCTTGAAAAAGGTTTTATAAAAGCATTTTATCATAACGAACCGCCCCACCTGCACGGCAGGTGGGGCGGTTCGTTTATAACGGCTTGATTTTTACGTTTCCACATAGCACGTCGGAATACGAATATGCCGTTTTCCCTAAAAAATCTTTGTCGTCGGGCTTCACGGTGAAAAGAGCAGGGTAGATCCCTGATAATACGCCCGAATAATTCAGGCTTTTGTTTCTGCCAAGGTTCACGCGCACCGCTACGCGACGCGCAGAACAACTTCTTACCATTTGTTTAACGTCTGCAATTTTTTTTGTCGGTTTAATCATAGAAAGAGTATGCGCTAAAAAGTTGGTTTTTATCCCTCTTTTTTCCAAATTTCCCAAAATTCCCTTTGTTCTATTCTCGATTCCACTTGCATACGATAGAAAAACGATAAAACGTGAAAGGGAGTGCAAAAATGTCAATCAAACCGCAATATGAAACCTACCGTTACACGGGCGAAGTTGCCCGCTTGCAAAGTCAATCCATCGTAGAATGTCGTCTGCCGGGGAGCGAGATCGGCAGTATTTTAGCCGTGCAGGCTTCCGCTGTGCCTACCGAATGTGTGTGCGCAGACGGCGAAGTCCGTTATAGCGGCAAGCTTACGCTTTGCGTTGTATACGAGGACGGAAACCGTAAAATTTGTCGCGCGGAACGGGGCGCGGAGTTTTTCCATAAGGCAGAAGGGCGCGACGTTTCGCCTGCCTGTTTTGCCAAAGCCGCGTTTTCCACCGACAACGTTTCCTATCGCCGCGAGGGTTCGGGGTTGTATATCTCCGTGATCGTGGGCGCAGATATATTCGTTTACGGTGGCAAACAAATCGAATACCTCGTTGGCGGTGAGGGCGTCGTGGCGAAAAAGGATACGATCACGCTTCGAAAAACCGTTTGCGTTTCGGGAGAAACCGAGGCGGAGGATGAATTTGAAACCGATTACGTAGGAGATATTTTATTGCACGGCGAAAATGCCGTGATAACCCGTGTGAGTGTGGGCGCAGGGCAGATTGATATGGAGGGCGAGCTTAATTTGCACGTGTGTGTTCTAAAAGAGGACGACACGGTGTGTTCCTACGAGCGGCTAATCCCCTTGCGCTTGCAAATCCCGTGCGAGGAAGCGTTTGGGCGGGTTACGGCAAGTGCGCGTGTGTGCGTGAAGTCCGCAACTCTTACTGCGGGCGTGGACGAGGAAAAGGGCAAGAGCAAAATCGTGTTTTCCTACGCGCTCGCCGCAGATTGCTTCTTGTATTCAGAAGACGAGCTTGCGATTGCTTCCGACGCGTTTTCTACGGAAGCGGAGCTTATCTTGAAAAAAGCAAACGACGAGGGCAGGTATTTAACGAAGCTTGTAAAATGCGTCGAACGTGTGAGCGGCGTTGCCGCGCTTTCGCCTACCGTGGAAGGGGAATACGCGTTGGCGGCGGCGGTGTTGCCGCGCGCAGAAATTACCTGTCGTAAAACGGAGAACGCATTTGAAGCGGAGGGAATTTTAAATGCAGAGGTACTATTGAGAGGCGCTGACGGCGGGCATAGAGCTTGTACCCTCTCCTTGCCCTTTGCTTTCCCGATCGACGTGCGCGCGGAATGCGTGGAGGCGGACTGTATTGTGTGTGGGCTCAACGTGCGTAGAAGTCGCGGCGGAGAAACGGAAGCGGAAGCCACGCTTAAAATTTGTTTGCGGGCGTATCAAAACGGCGAGTGGGCGTATCTCTCCGAAGCCGTCGAGGGCGAAGCTTTTGAGGAATCGGGTGCGGCAATCTCCATATTCGCGCTCCGCGCGGGGGAAGATCTTTGGCAAGTGGCAAAACGCCTTGCGCGCGATCCCGAAGAGTTGCAGAAAAGTAATCCCGATCTTGCTTTTCCCGTAAAAGAGGGCGAAAGAATCTTCGTTTATCGGCAAATCAAGTAATTTTCACAAAAAACCTCTTTGAAAATATTGTGTTTTTGCAAAAAATATGGTACAATTAAATTGGAAGAACCGACGCGGCGGGGTGATCCCCGCCGCTACTCGTATAGGAGAGAGAATGAACACGGTCAAAATTAAGGCGTATGCAAAAATCAATCTCACGCTGGAAATCGTGGGGAGCAAGGGCGGTTTTCATTTGCTGGATTCCCTCGTGGCAAGCGTTGATCTGTTCGATTTGATCGTACTCAAAAAACGCAAGGACGGACTTTCTTCCATTACGATGCGCGGGTTGAATAGTGAAACGATTCCACCTGAAAAAAATAACGCCCTCAAAGCCGCCGAACTTTTTTCTCAAAAATTCGGCGTGAACGGCGCAGATATTACCGTGTATAAAAATATACCTATGGGCGCGGGACTTGGCGGCTCGTCGGCGGACGCGAGCGGGGTGTTGAACGGTATGGCAAGGCTTTACGGGATTACGGACGAAAGGGAGATCGACGCCCTTGCGGACGAGCTTGGAAGCGATACGAAATATATGCGAAAGGGCGGTTTTGCGCGTATGCGTGGCAGAGGCGATTGCGTTACGCCGCTTGCAATCGGGGGGACGCTGTATTTTCTTGCGTTATTGCCGCGAACGTCCGTGGATACGGGCGCGTGTTATAAAGAATACGACGCTTCTCCTACGAAAACGGACAAGGAAAACGCTACCGAGAAAGCGATTGAGGCTTTGGGGACGAAAACCTTGGGAGAGATGGGCAGGTATTTAACGAACGACCTTTTCCCGCCTGCTGCAAGGCTAAATAGCGAGGTGGAAAAAGCCTATGCGGAGGCTTTATCGTTTTCACCGCTTGGAGTGGTTATGACGGGATCGGGGAGCTGCGTGCTTGCCCTGTTTGAAACGCGAGAACTGTGCGAATGGGCAAAGAGCAGATATAAGGGCAAGTGCCGCGCGTTCGTTTTAAAAACGGTTTTGCCCGACGTGCAAGAAAAAAGAACTTGGAGAAATCCGTTCGTATTGAGCGCAGAGGAGCTTGAACGAGCGGAAGAAGAATAAAAGGGAGGCAGATATGGAAGAAAGAATAATAGACGACGAATACGGCAGAGGCGTACGCTTGAAAAAGACGAAAGAGGGCTACGTGGACGTAACGGACGAGGAGCTGGAAAACGGCGAGGCGGAAGGGGAAGAAGCGGTGTTCGCGTTCCCTGCGTTTGATGCGGACGAGGACGATGAAGAGCTCGTGAGCTTAACGCCCGAACAGGCGGCGGAGCTTCGTAAGCAAAAGGAAGAAGCTGCGTTAAGGCGTAAAGCCGATTACGAGCGTTGTTGCAAAGAGGGCGACGAGCTTTTGAAAACGGGCAGCTTCCGCGCGGCGGAATTGAAATTTGAAAAGGCGCTCGCTCTTGACGAGGAGGCTACCGAAGCTTCTGTGGGATATTGGCGGGCGAAAACTTCCGATTTTGCAGAATCCGACGTGTTGATCGGGGAATACGTGGAGGCAGGGATCGAAAGCCTGGAATACGACCTTGGCTATAAAGCAGTGGAAGTCTTGAAGAAAGAATATAAAGAGATATTTGAAAAGCGGGTGAAAGAGCTTTCCGAAGAGGAAACACCGCTCGCGGAAACGGTAGAAGAAAAGCAATCGGCGCGGCGAGCCGTGCTGAAAGCGCGTTTGAAGCGTTCGACGATTGGCTTTATCACGGCTCTCGTTCCGACGGCGGCACTGATCGTGTTGACGATCGTATTCGGATTGAGTAATTTCACTACCCGCGAAAACACGTTCGTTTTACCCACCGTTTTATGCGGCGTTGGGTTCGTAATTTGCTTCATTGCGTTTATCGTGCTTGCAAATAAATGGATTAACGATTTGCGTATGCGCGCGGCGAACGAAAAACTGTCCTCAACCGAAGACGGCGCGCGACTCGTGGAGTTGCGCGAATATAAGGAATTGTATCTTGCGCTTTTAGAGGGCGCGGAAAACGGCGTGGCGGTAGAAGTGGAAGAAATAGAAGAAATAGACGAAGCGGACGAAGAAAAATAAGAAGGAACGGGGCAAAACCCCGTTTTTCATTTTCATTTTGTTGCGTTTTTTGCGCGTGTTGTGGTATAATGATGCTATGAAAAAATTGTTGACGTATTTCAAACCTTATAAATGGCAAAGTCTGCTCGGACCGCTGTTTAAGCTACTCGAAGCGACGTTCGAATTACTCGTACCTTTCGTGGTGGGGCTAATCGTCGATCGTGGGTTGGGTGAAGCAGTAAACGGCGGCTATCCTAACGCCGATTTCGGCTTTATTGCCTGGATGTGCGGTTTGCTTGCCGTGTTCGGGATTGTGGGGCTTTTCTTTTCCGTGATTGCGCAGTATTTCGCCGCGCGCACGGCAACGGGCGTTTCCGCGGGGATTCGCCGCGATTTGTTCAAAAAAATACAATCGCTTTCCTATCGCGATATTGATAAAATGGGCGAGGCGACGATGCTTACCCGTATGACGGGGGATCTCGACCGCTTTCAATCGGGCGTCAATCTCGCGCTCCGTTTGTTTTTGCGTTCGCCCTTTATCGTGTTCGGTGCAATGTTCACGGCTTTTTTAATTGATCCGCAATCAATCGGTACGTTCGCGCTTACGATCGGCGTGCTTGCAATCGTCGTGTACGCGGTGATGTTTGCGTGTATGCCCCTTTATAAACGTACGCAAGAAAAACTGGACAAGGTGCTTTTGTCTACGCGGGAAAATTTAACGGGCGCGCGAGTGCTTCGCGCGTTCTGTCGCGAGGATCGCGAGCGAGAAGCATTTCATACGCGCAACGGCGATCTCACCGCAGGCAGAAAGTTCGTGGGGGCAATCGCCGCCATTACCAACCCGCTCACTTACGTGCTCGTCAATGGCGGGATTATATTATTACTATACACGGGCGCACTTCGCGTGGACGGCGGCGCGCTTTCGCAAGGCAGCGTGATCGCGCTTTATAATCTAATGGGGCAAATTTTGATTGAGCTTATCAAACTTGCGAATTTGATCGTAACCGTAACAAAAGCGGCGGCGTGTGGAGAGCGTATTCAAGCGGTACTCGATATGCAACCCTCCTTGGAGCTTGTATCGGGCGAGACGCGGGAAACGGGCGGCGCGTTCGTGCGCTTTGAAAACGTAAGCTTACAATATAACGCGGGCGCAGAGCCTGCGCTTGAAAATATCAATTTATCCGTGGAGAGAGGGCAAACGGTCGGGATTATCGGCGGTACGGGTTCGGGCAAGAGCTCGCTTGTGAATTTAATACCTCATTTTTACGACGTAAGCGGGGGGCAGGTATCCGTTGACGGACAAAACGTGCAGTCGGAAAGTCTGCAAAAATATCTGCGTGAAAAAATAGGCGTCGTGCCGCAAAAGGCGGTTTTATTCAAAGGCACGTTGCGTGAAAACTTGCTTTGGGGCAAGGCGGAGGCGACGGAGGACGAGCTTTGGGAGGCGTTGGAAAAGGCGCAAGCGGCAGAGTTCGTGCGTGAAAAGGGCGGGCTCGATTGCCCCGTGGCACAGGGCGGCAAGAATTTCTCCGGCGGGCAAAAGCAACGCTTGACGATCGCCCGCGCGCTTGTAAGAAAACCCGAAATTTTGATTTTGGACGATTCCTCTTCCGCGCTCGATTATGCAACGGACGCCGCGCTTCGCAAAAATATCCGCGCGCTTTCCACGACGACGTTTATCGTGTCGCAACGCGCTTCTTCGGTGCGCGACGCAGATAAAATTTTAGTCCTTGACGACGGCAAGGCTGTGGGCGAGGGTACGCACGGTGAGCTTATGCGCTCGTGCGAAGTATACCGCGAAATTTATTTTTCACAATATGAAAACGACGAAAAGGAGGGCGCGGCGATATGAAGAAAAAGACGACGCTTTCCCGTATACTTTCTTACGTAGGAAAATACCCCCTTTCGCTCGTAGGTTCGCTATTGTTCGCGCTTCTTTCGGTGGTGGGCACGCTGTTCGTGCCCGTGTTCCTCGGCGACGCGATTGATTGTATCGTGGCGGGAAACGTCGATTGGGTGGGGTTGAAATTGCAATTTATCAAAACGGCGGTGGCGGCAGGCGTTGCGGCGGTGGGGCAATGGCTCACGAGTCTTTGTAATAACCGTATTTCGTGTAACGTGGTGCGTGATTTACGCAAAGACGCGTTTGCGAAAATCGGCGCACTTCCGCTGGGATATATTGATACACACCCGCGCGGAGATATAGTCAGCCGCGTGGTTGCCGACGCCGATCAGTTTTCCGAGGGGTTATTGATGGGCTTCACGCAATTCTTCACGGGCGTTTTAACGATCGTCGGTACGTTGCTTTTTATGCTGTTTACGAACGTGAAAATCGCTCTTGCCGTGGTGCTGCTCACGCCCGCTTCCCTTTTAATCGCGCGGTTCGTGGCAACGCATACGCATAAGTTTTTCGTAGAGCAAACGGAGGCGCGAGGCGAGCAGATGGCGTTTGCGGAGGAGGCGATCGCGGGTTTGAAAACGACGCAAGCGTTCGCGCGCGAAAAGGCAAACGAGGAAAAATTCGATCGTTTGAACGCGCGCCTGGAAAAGGCGTCGTTGAACGCTACGTTCTATTCCTCGCTCGTCAATCCCTCCACCCGCTTTATCAATAACCTCGTTTACGCCACCGTGGCTTTGATAGGGGCGTTCGACGTGGCAAACGGCATATTTACCGTGGGTGGACTTACGAAATTTTTGTCCTATTCTAATCAATATACCAAACCTTTCAACGAGATTTCGGGCGTGATCACCGAGCTCAAAGGCGCGTTCGTTTGTGCGGCGCGTATCTTCGAGCTGATTGACGAAGCGGAAGAGCCGAGTGATCAGGGTTTGCCCTCGCTTGGACAAGCGAAAGGGAACGTAAGTTTACAAAACGTGTATTTTTCCTATACGCCCTCGCGCAAACTGATAGAAAACCTTTCCCTGTCCGTTTCCACGGGAAAACGGGTGGCGATCGTTGGGAAAACGGGTTCGGGCAAGACTACGCTTATCAATCTTTTGATGCGGTTTTACGACGTAGATAAGGGGCAGGTATGCGTTGACGGTAAAAACGTGCGAGAAATCACCCGCCGTTCACTTCGAGAAAACTACGGTATGGTTTTGCAGGAAACGTGGCTAAAAAACGGCACGGTGCGGGAGAATATTAAGCTTGGAAAGCCGTCTGCTTCGGACGAGGAAATGATCGCGGCGGCAAAAGCGGCGCACGCGCACGGGTTTATTAAGCATATGGAAAAGGGCTACGATACCGTCCTTTCAGAAAACGGAACGATTTCCGAGGGACAAAGACAGCTTTTATGTATTGCGCGAATTATGCTCGCGTTGCCGCCTATGCTTATTTTGGACGAGGCGACTTCTTCCATCGACACGCGCACGGAACGGAAAATTGGCGACGCGTTTGAATGGCTTATGCAGGGTAGAACAACGTTTATCGTTGCGCACAGGCTTTCCACGATCCAAAACGCCGACGTGATTTTGGTTATGGAAAACGGGCGGGTTGTACAGCAAGGCACGCATACCGAGTTGTTGCAAAAGGGCGGGGCGTACGCCGAGCTTTATAACGGACAATTCGCGTAAAAGGATTAAGGAAACGAACGATGAAAAAACAGAAATTAAGCGTGTATGAAAATGCGTTACAGCTTCTCGTCGTCGGGGCAGTAACGGGCGTGTTTGCTGGTGCAATCGTAACTCTTTACAATCTTTGCGCTAAACAGGGCGAAGCGATTTCGCGCGATTGTTACGCATTCGTGCGAGCGAATCCGGTTTGTATTCCCCTGCTTTTGCTCGTGATCGGCTTGGGTGCGTTTTTACTTTCGGTCGCGGTGTATTTCGTGCCTATGGTAAAGGGAAGCGGGATCCCGCAAACGGAGGGCGCAACGCGCGGCGTGTTGCACTTCAAATGGTATCGCGATGCGGCGGTGATGTTCGCCGCGAGTCTCGTGAGTATTTTTATGGGCTTATCGGCGGGTAGCGAAGGACCGAGTTTGCATATCGGCGCAGCGAGCGGAGAGGGCGTGGCACACCTACTCAAACGCAACGAAATGATACGCCGTTATCAGGTTACGGGCGGGGCTTGTGCGGGACTTGCCGTGGCGTTTAACGCGCCGCTTACGGGGATGGCGTTTGCTTTTGAGGAAGCGCATAAACGCTTCACTCCCGAAGTGTTTATTTGCGCTTTTTCGTCCGTAATCTTTGCGTTGATCACCCGCGGGATTTTGTATAGCGCGTTACAGTTGACGACGGAAAGCTTTTTCACAAGTTACGTTTTTCCGCACGGCGCGGTTTCCGATTTTCGTTTTTATCTGTTTATCGTCCTTTCTGCCACCGTGTGCGGCGTGGTGGGCGTGTTGCTCTATAAAACGGTGTTTTTTATTCGTAGCGTGTTTGGGAAAATACACGCGAAAACGCCCTTTCAAACGACTTTTTTCCGAATCTTGATTGCAGTTTTGATCGGCGGCGTGGCGGCGCTTATAACCGCAGAGATTATGGGTGGCGGGCACCACTTAATCGAGGGGTTGGGTACGCACGGCGGTACGAGCGGGATTGCCTTGGAAAGGACGCTTGGCTTATCGCTTGTAGGAACGCTGTTGCTCGTTTGCGCGCTTAAATTTCTGCTTACGGGCGTGAATATGGGCGCGGGAGTGCCTTGCGGGGCGTTTATTCCTATGCTTGCCGTGGGGGCTTGCATTGGAGCGTTGCTAAATCTCGCTTGGACGAGGCTGGGTATGGACGCGGCGTATTGTGATTTTCTCGTTATGGTATGTATGGCGGCGTTCTTTACGGCGATCGTGAAAGCACCGATCACGGGTATCGTTATGGTTTGCGAACTCACGTGGAATTTTTCCGCGCTGTTGCCCGTTGTGATCGGCGTTTCGATCGGGTATTTTATCGGTGATCTTTCCAGAACGGACAGTATTTACGAAAAACTTTTGGAACTTTACGAAGAGGAAAGCGGCGTGCACGCGAACGCGGTGCGTACGATCTTTTCGTTTGCAATCGCGCGCGGCGCGATCGCAGAGAAGCGTGAAATACGCGACGTGCTTTGGTCTTCGGGCGCAAGAGTTACTGAAATACTCCGCGGCGAGGAACGAATCGTGCCTGAGGGCGATACCGTGTTGCTTTGCGGCGACGTGCTAACGATTGAAGTAAAAACGAGCGAGCCGCAAAAGGTGAAGGACGAGCTAACGCACATTCTCGATTGACGAATATTCGTTTCCGCTCCCGCATATAGTAACGCGTGGAGGTATGCGGTGAAGCTGTTGGACGAGATTTTTAAAAACGATACGCTCGCTTCGTTTGCAAGGTGTACGCTCATCGTTGGCGGCGGCGGATATTTCGAGGGTGTGAAAACGGTGGGCGATTTTACTCCTGAACGGATCGTGTTATATTTTTCAAAGGAAACGATCGTAATCGAGGGCGAAAATTTTTCCATTGGGAAATATTGCGACGGCGATTTGCGTTTGCTTGGAAAAATCCGTTGTTGGCGGCTTGCAAGTGAGCCCTCCGAAGCGAGGTGAGGGTGATGCGTTGGTGGAAAAATTTCGTAGGCGAGCACGAGAGAGTCCGTTATCAGATCGAGGGGATTATGCCCGAACGGGCGTTACTTCGGCTCAAACGAGCGCAAATTGCCGTGTATCACGTGAAAAAAACGCAAAAAAATCAAATACTTTTAAGCGTAAAGAAAAAAGATAGTGAAAAAGTTTTTGCAATTTTTCCAAATCCGTGCTATAATAATAGTAACGGATATAGTGCGTACACGGCGAAAAGGTTGGGTACGGCGGGCGTTTGGCGACGATTGGAAAGCTTAAAAAGGCGAACGGGACTTATTATCGGCGGATTGCTTTTTTGTGCGTTGACTTTATACGCCGACGGTTTTATATTCGGCGTGCGTTTCGTGGGTACGGATATTTACGCGCGAGAAGCGATGATCGCGCTCGAAGAAAACGGGATTAAGCCGTTTTTCCGCTACGAAAGCGGAAGCGAGGATCTCGTTTGCGCGAAGCTTTTGAAGCAAAAGGGCGTGGAATTTTGCTCGGTGCAAAAGCGGGGCTTATACGCGATCGTAGAGGTCCAACTTTCTCCCTTTTTGGAATCCGCACCTGAAAAAGGGGATATGCGGGCTTTGCGTTCGGGTACGCTACTTTCGATTACAGCCCTGCGCGGTACACCCCAAAAGAAAGCGGGAGACAGCGTGCAGGCAGGCGAAACGCTCGTGGCGGGATATTTTCAAACGCAAGACGGAGAGAAAACGGCAGTCGAGGTTATCGCGCGCGCAAGCATCGCGTGTGCGTACGAGAGGACTTTGCAGGCGGCGAGCGAGGAAGAGGCGTTTGCAACGGCGTATTTAGAGCTTGGTCTTTCCGAGCGGGACGAGATTACGCAAAAGTCGGTTGTGGAACAGGACGGCGGGTTTGCCGTGAGAATCGAATATACGGCGATTCAAACGCTGAATTTTTAATTCTGATAAGGAGAGATATGGCGGAAAACGCGAAGATAACGGAAGTGGTCGATACGAAGTCGGTGGACAGGCTGGCGGGCTTACTTGGCAATTTCGACGAAAATTTGAATTTTCTTACGCGCGCGCTCGACGTGGGCGCGTACGTGGAGGGCGTAAAAATACGGCTCACGGGTGAGCGGGAGGCGGTGCGAATCGGTGTGAAAGCGTTGAACGCGCTGCTGAAAATGATTGACGCGGGAGAGGTGATCGACGAGGGACGGCTTCTTTACGTCGTCGAGCTTGCGCGTGAGGGAAAAGAGGAACAGATTGCAACGCTCGGCGAGGGCGTGGTCGCGATCACCGCACGCGGAAAGCAGATCAAGTGCAAAACCGTGGGACAAAAAGTGTACGTAGACGCGATTAAAAAGAACGCGGTAACGTTCGGGATCGGACCTGCGGGCACGGGAAAAACGTATCTTGCCGTGTGTATGGCGGTGGCGGCTTTCAAAAGCAAGCAGATTGAAAAGATCGTGCTTACGCGTCCTGCCGTGGAGGCGGGGGAAAAACTTGGGTTTTTGCCGGGTGATTTGCAAGAAAAGGTAGATCCCTATCTTCGTCCGCTTTACGACGCATTGCAGGAAATGCTGGGCTTGGAAACCTACGGAAAACTGATGGAGCGCGGTGCGATTGAAGTTGCGCCGCTTGCCTATATGCGTGGCAGAACCCTTTCAAACGCGTTTATTATTCTCGACGAAGCGCAAAACACTACCCGCGAGCAAATGAAAATGTTTTTAACGCGTATGGGTGAGGGAAGTAAGACAGTCGTTACGGGCGATATAACACAGATTGATTTGGACGGCAAGGAAAGCGGTTTGGTGCACGCCGCGAAAATCCTTGGTGGCGTCGAGGGCATCGGCGTTTGCAAACTGACGGCAAAGGACGTCGTAAGACATCCGCTCGTAATGCGGATCGTGCGGGCGTATGAAAAGGCGGCGGAAGCCGATACGAGAGAAAAAGCACCAAAGGAGTGAAACCAAAGATGACGACGAAAGAATTCGGTAGAACGTGGACGAGGCGGGAGGCGTTCAAAAGCTCGCTTTTATATTTAGTGCATTTCCTTGTCTACGTGGGAATTGCAGCGATCGTACTATTTATCGACAGGTGGTCGGATTTAGGTAACTTTTTAAGCCAAAACGGCTCGAATTATCTGTACGCGATCTTCTGTACGTTTTTGATGTTCGTGATTACCTATCTCTATTTCTTTTTCGAGAACAGATCACTACTCGAAAGCGGAAAAAATATTGCGCTCGTGTTTATCGTACTCGATACGTATTTGATTTTTTCCTGTTTGATCGGGTATAAAATTGCAATCTACGCTCGCCCCGTTGCGCTCGTGGCTCTTCTGATTTTCGTTTTAATCGGGCGACGGGAAGCGATCTTTATGAACGTGATTTGCGCAATGCTTATCTTCATTATCGACACGTTTGCCGTACCTGAAGTAACAATGAATGAATGTTATTCCTCGCTCGTGATCTCCTTCTCGGCGGGTATGTTCGCGATCTTCCTTGCAAGCAAGGCGCGGACGAGATTAAGTATCGTTAGGATCGGCTTGTTTATCGTGATCCCGATGGATCTCGTCATTTTTCTGTTGGAGCTCACGCAGTTTATCGCGCCCGCGGAAACGCTTGCGGTGGGAGAATCTATTTCGGGCTGGTCGGGCTTATTTACGCAAATGGGCTACGGCTTGTTCGGTGGCGTGATGTCCACCGTCATATTCCTTGCCGTTTTACCGATCTATGAATATTCGTTTAATTGTTTAACGGCGTTTCGGCTTCGGGAGCTTACGAGCTCGGACGCAAAGCTACTCAAAAAACTCAAAGAGGAAGCACCCGGCACGTATAACCATTCTATGATGGTGGCGCAGCTTGCGGAAGCGAGCGCGGCGGCGATCGGGGAAAACGTAGATTACGCCAGAGCGGCGGCTCTCTATCACGACGTAGGTAAATTGCATTATCCCGAACATTTCACGGAAAATCAAGGGGATTATAACCTGCACGACGAGCTCACGCCCGAGCTTTCCGCGGATATTATCCGTTCGCACGCAAAGGACGGTTATAATCTGATCCGCAATCAACGCTTACCTGATTTTTTTGCGGACGTTGCCATTCAGCACCACGGCACTATGCCCATTCGATATTTTTATGCAAAGGCTTTGAAGATGACGGACGGGGAGCTGAATATTGAAGACTTCTCGTATATGGGACCGAAACCGCAAACGAAGATTGCGGCGATCGTTATGATCGCCGACGCGTCGGAAGCGGCAGTGCGGGCGGCGGGCGCGCGCAAACCCGAGGAGGCGGAAAAGGCAATCCGCGCTGTGATTGAGGAGCGTATGGATTTGGAGCAGTTCTCCGAATGTGATATTACAATGGCAGATCTTACCAAAATCCGTCAAGCACTCGTCAACGCGCTTACGGGCGTATATCATCACCGTATTAAATATCCGAGCATTAAATACCGCCGTACGGAAAACGGTACGAAAGGAGAAAACGAATGAGCGGGTTTATCATTGATTGCGACGAAGATTCGTTTGCGAACGCTCGTGCAATAGAAACTGCGCTTTCGGGGTTCGTGGAAACGGACGTGCCGCTTGCGATCGAAGTTTCGTTCGTGGGAGAAGAAGAAATTCAGCGGTTAAATAGAGAGCTTCGGGGCGTTGATAAAATCACGGACGTGTTGAGCTTTCCCGCTTTGGACTTGGAGCGCGGACAGGCAATTCAAAAAGCCGATTATCCCTTTGAAATCGACGAGGAAGGACGACTGCTACTTGGAAGCATTGCGATTTGTATAAAACGCGCGAGGGAGCAAGCGGAAGAATACGGTCATTCCTACGAACGGGAATTGCATTATCTGCTCGTACACGGAATTATGCATTGCCTTGGCTACGATCATATGGAAGAAAACGAGAAAGCGCAAATGCGCGAAAAGGAAGAAATTATTCTAAACAAGCTCGGTATCACGAGATAACAGGAGAATATTATGAAATACAATTTTTTACGTTTCCCGAATTTTAAAAGAAAAGCGGTAACCCTTTCCTACGACGACGGCGTGGTTTTCGATCGAAAATTGATCGAGATTATGGACAAATACGGGCTGAAAGGCACGTTCAATATCAATAGTGGTCTGTTTGGTAAAGAACCCGGCGGGCGCAGAATGACGAGAGAGGAAGCCTACGAGCTTTATGCAAATTCTCCCCACGAAGTGGCGGTGCACGGATTTTGCCACCTTTCGCTTGCCGAAGTGGATCGGGGTATAGCGACTTACGACGTCATTGAAGATCGGAAAGAGCTGGAAGAGATGTTCGGGCGTGTAATAAAGGGTATGGCGTATGCGAACGGTTCGGTGGACGATAAAGTCGTTGAAACGCTGAAAGCTTGCGGCATTTCCTATTCTCGCACGGTTGTGAGTACGGAAGCGTTCGCCATTCCCGAAGATTGGCTTCGCTTGCCCGCGACCTGCCACCATAAAAATCCCCGCCTTATGGAGCTTGCCCAAAAGTTTGTGGAAACGGAGAACGACAAAAGATATACAAGAAACAATCCTATGCTTTTCTATCTCTGGGGACACAGCTACGAATTTAACGACGACGATAATTGGGGGATTATCGAAGAATTTGCGCAGTATATCGGCGGTAGAGAGGATATTTGGTATGCAACGAACGGCGAGATTTACGAATACGTTCAAGCGTTCAACCGCTTACAATTTTCTGTAAACGGCAATCTTGTACATAATCCGAGCGCGATAGACGTGTATTTGTGTCATCGGGGCAAAAACGTACTCGTGCCCGCAGGGCAAACGGTACATACGAGATAAGGAGAAAAGAAAGGCGATATGAAAAGTGGCTACGTGGCGGTGATCGGCAGAGCGAACGCAGGAAAAAGTACTTTGATAAACGTGCTTGTTGGGGAAAAGGTTTCCATCGTTTCCCCCAAGCCCCAAACAACGCGCGATCGTATTTTGGGCGTTTTGACAGGCGAGGATTATCAGATTGTATTCGTGGACACGCCCGGCATTTATAAGGCGAGAAATGCGCTTACCGATATGATGATGCGCACGACGGAAACGAGCGCGAAATCGGTTGATTATATCCTGTACGTGGTGGACGGGCACGAGGGCATTTCGGACGAGGATTTATCCCTTATGAAAAAATATAAATCGCTTGGGATTCCTATGGCGATCGCGTATACGAAGATTGACATTATGCCCAAGGAAAATATTCCGCTTGATATGGCGAAATTCTCCGATTCGGGGCTCGATTTAGACGTGTTCCCCGTATCCGCAAGAAAGGGTAGAAACGTGAAAAACCTCAAAACGTTTTTGATAGAGCAAATGCCCGAGGGAGAAAAGGTTTTCGAAGAAGACATCGTTTCGGATAAGAGCGAACGGTTTATGATTTCGGAAATTATGCGCGAAAAGATCTTGCTTAAATTCGACAAGGAAATTCCTCACGGTATTGCGATCGTAATCAATGAGTTTTTCAAAAACGACGGGGGCGTGTACGAGGTGAACCTTGATATTGTCTGCGAACGACAAAACCATAAAGCCATTTTGATCGGCAAGCAAGGCAGGGCAATTAAAGAGGTTTCGTCCTTTGCTCGCCAAGATATGGAAAAATTCCTCGGCGCAAAAGTGTTTTTGACGACGTACGTAAAAGTGAAAGAGGATTGGCGCGATCGCCCGAATTTGCTTAAAGAATACGGCTATCAAGATTTGCAAGATAATTGAAAAGAGAAGAGTGAATTGCGCCAAGGCGCGTGAATTGCGTTGCGCGGCAACGCGTTATTGAATAATTCCACAACGCACGGCAAAGCCGTGCAATTCACGAAAACCGTCGGGTTTTTAATTCACGAACGCAAAGCGTTCAATTCACCAAACGATCGTCCCTTTAACACAAGTGAGCGTTTTGTTTAAAACGCATAAAAATTTCTACCTGTCCCACACTATGTTTGGGGGTGGAATATGCGAGATAAGCGTGAAGAAAACGAAGCTGCGAGAATGGCTTGGAGAATGTTTGAAAAAACGGGTAGTGTGAGTTATTATATGCTTTATCACGATCTAACGCGCAAAGGATAAGGAGCAAACGAATGGAAGTCAAAACGGACGCGGTAGTGTTGCAAACGTTGGATTATAAAGACGACGATAAGCTTTTGACGTTGTTTTCGCCGACCTTGGGTAAAATCACGGCGGGAATACGCGGCGTGAAAAAGCCCAAAGCCAAGCTTGCGTTCGCCGCCCAGCCTTTTGCGCTGTGCGAATACGTTTTGGCGGAAAAGGCGGGTAGGTATACCGTTACGGCGGCGTATTTACACGAAAGCTTTTTCGATCTGCGAACGGACGTGGAACGTTACTACGCCGCGTGCGCGGCGGCAGAGATCGTGCGCACGGTCGCCGTGGAAAACGAGCACTTCGAGGGATTGTTTATCGGCTTTATCGAATGTCTGAAATCCCTTGTTTTGGCGGGCGAGGATACGGCGGAGGCAGTGGCGACCTTTATTTTAATTGCCTTGCGCGAGAGCGGGTATCCGCTCGATTTGTCCTATTTGGAAGAGTGTGGTGGGGACATAGGCGAGAAGATTTGGTTTGATTTTTCGGACGGACGGTTCACCTCGTTCGAACGCCTGCAAGCAGGGGAAAGGGCAAGCGTATCAACGTATCACATCTTGCGCAAATGCGCGGGATTGCGATTTGACGAGAACGCGGCTTTGGGTGGCAAAAAGCGCGCCCTGCGTCTACTTAAAGCATACCTGATCGAAAAGACGGAGGAGCGTTTCGACGGGCTGGGTGAACTGATAAGGCTCTACGAAGAATAAAAGAAAAGGAACGGAATATGGAAACGAAAAAAAGCGAAAGCAAGCCCGTTGTAACACGGGCAGAAAAAAGAGACGCGGTGAAAAATCTTATCCGCGAAATTTTGGCGAAAGGAAGCGTTAAAAGTAACGATCTGATCGACGAGGCGGCGCGCTTGTACGCGGAACGCTTCGGTGGTGAGGATACGGAAAATCCGAACGACGTAAAAGGGCGCGTGGGTTCGGTGCTCGACGTGATGAAAAAGGACGGCGACGTACAATTCGACGGGGGCGTGTACGAGATCACCGCGCCAAGCCAAGAAGAAAAGCCGCTCCCTAAAAAGCGCAAAACGGCGAAGAGGGAATCGCCTATAAGCGAGGAGGAAAAGCTTGTAAAAGCGAAACGCACGGCTTCAAAAAAGAAAGAAGAAAAGAAAGAGGAAAATGACAAGCCGCTTCCCCCTGCGCCCTTGCAACCGATCGCGCCTACCGCGCCGACGACGCCTGAAATTGCGCCCGAACCGATTCCCGAGGACACCGTGAAAAACGAGGAAAAGCCTGCGCCCAAAAAACGGGGCAGAAAACCCCGCGCGGAAACAAAGACGGAAGAAGCAAAGTCGGAAACGGAAACGGAAGAAATAAAAGAGGCGACGGAGCAAGAAAACACTGAAGCGAAAAAAGAAGAGAAAGCAGAACCAAAGGCGGAAGAAAAAAAGGAAGAGAAAAAGGCGGAGATTTCGCCCAAGGGTATGCTAATGGATATGAGCTTTTTGTTTGGGAATATAAAGCCCGTGGAAAAGCCGCAACCTAAACCCATAGAAAAAGCAGAAAAAGCCGAAAAGCCTGTGGAAATCAAGCAAGAAACGAAGCAAGAAGTAAAGCAAGAAAAGAAAGCGGAAGTCAAGAAAGTCGAACAAAAGAAAACGGAGATTAAAAAGTCTACGCAAAAAACCGTTTCGCGGGGCGCAAAAAAACCGCTCACGCCCGATGAGAAGTTGCAAGAAGCCTTTTTAAACAGATTGCACCGCCTCGGCGGGGAATATTTCGAATATTATTCGGTGTATTTGTTGGAGAAATATTCCCGCAGAAACGGTAGAAGACTGGAAAGCTTAAAAATTACGGGTGGCGACCACGACGGCGGTATCGACGGCGAGATCGAGCTTACGGACAAACTCGGTTTCCGTGAAACGATCTACATACAGTCGAAAAATTGGGATCCTGACAAGGGCTCTGAAAAACTGTGGGTAGTGGGAGAAACGCTGTTGCAACAATTTATCGGCGCGTGCGTATGTAGACAAGCCAAGGACGGCAAACAGCATTGTCGAGGCATTTTTATCACGACGTCGCGTTTTACGCCCGAAGCAAAACGTATGCTCGACGACACTGCGGATAAATTCGTAGGCTACGACGGCGCGGAACTTTACGAAACGGCGAAAGAATGTGCGTTTGGGATCGTGAAGAAGAACGGCGAATGGGTACTCGACGAAGAGCTTTTATCAGGCACGAAAGCATTTTTCAATATGATATAAAAGATAAAAAACGAGAAAAAATCGCTTGAAAAGAAAAACTTTTCGAGTGATTTTTTATTATATAAAAATATTTTCATAAAAACGCTTGACAAAGCTCAAAGATTGGGCGTATAATAAAAATACTATAATAGAAAATAGTAGTCCTTGGAGGTAAAAAAATATGAAGAAAATTGGCTTATGGATGGCGGCTTTAACGGCAGTAACGGTCGGCGGCGTGTATGCAACGTGGAATTATGCAGAAAACAACAACATTGCAAAAGTAATCCAAGAAAAGTCGATCGCGCTTGCGCCTGCACATCAAAAAGGCGAAAGTGGTTCTTATTCGGTGGTGACGAGTGATGATTTCGGTATGTGGATTGAATCTTCTGGTTCTATGAGTCCTACCGCTACGAATAAGCATAACCCTGTGTTTGTAATGTCGGGAAAAATCACGATTTATTTCACCGCTTCTGCTAATGCAAGTCAACAGATTCGCGAAAACGGTTTAACGACGAAATTTGATTTCAGTTTAAACCTTGGCGGCTCATCAGCTTGGACATGCGATCCCAACTTTGAAGACGACGATGACGCGACAAACGATACATATCAGTTTGTTCAAAGCGTGGTAGCTCACGAAACGACGATTTACCCCGTAGGAACGACAGGTGACAATGTCGTTGCAACGTGGAAGCGGGAAAGCGCAGGCGTATTCTCTTACGTGATTGATACAAATGTAACTAGAACGGTAAATCCCGACAAGACGTATGTATTAGATATTCCTAGTGATCCTAGTGAGGGTGAGGCGAAGTATCAAGACGTGATCACGTTCGAGAACTTTACGTTGGATACGTACGCGAAATATGAATATTTCCGCGACGTTGCGCTCGATGGTAAAATGGTCGTACTCAGCATAAACGACACGACGGGTCAAGCGGAAGCGCAAAAGGCGTAAACATACTTTAACGCGGGTGTTTTCCGAAAATAACTAAATACAAAGACGCTTTATCCCCATAATTCGTTTATGGGGATAAAGACTTTCGACGGAAAAGGAATATGACGCACGAAACGTATATACTCATTCTTTGCATTATCGTGTACGTGATGATGGCGAGTGTGTCGATTGCCGTAATTGTAGCATTGACAAAAATGTCGCTCAAATTGATTCGGCACGGTGCAGAAGATGAGCAAATCATCAAAGAAAAACAGAAGACACGCAAAAAGAACGGAAACTTCTTCGATATGTTGATTTCCGCGCTTTTTTGCGTTGTTTTTGCTTGTGCGTTTTTATTCTCTGCCTACGTAAACGTGAGTGGAAACGCATATTTCGACGATATACCCACGCTCAAAGTTGTAAACAGTCCGTCAATGTCGAAAAAACACGAAAAGAACGAGTATTTGTTTAAAAATAATCTCAACGATCAATTTGATACGTTCGACGTGGTGTTGACGTATAAAATCCCCGACGAATTCGATTTAAAGCTCTACGACGTTGTCGTATATGAGATGGAAGATATTTTGGTAATTCACCGTATCGTTGAAATAGAAGAACCGAATGCTCAACACCCGAACGAGCGCTATTTTAGAACGCAAGGGGATAACGTGGAAACGGCAGACCGCTTCCCCGTGCACTATTCGCAAATGCGCGCCATTTATCGCGGTGAGAAAATCCCATTCGTGGGTAGTTTTATCAACTTTATGCAGTCGCCTGCGGGTTGGCTTTGTATGATCTTAATGCTTGCCGCAACGATTGCCACGCCGATTATTGATAAAAAGCTGGAAAAGGCAAGAGCGGAACGGTATGCTGTTCTTTGCAAGCAACGACAAAAACTTGCAGGACAAGCGCAACACCAACCGATTGTTGCCGCACCCGTGTGTTTATATCCCGTATATTACGATTCTGCAAAGGTTGCGTTTTCCGCTCCGCCTACGCCGAATGAGAATAAGGGGGAAAGGAAATGAGATCGCTTTCTAAAATTACCCTTTGTTTAACGGCGTTTTTAATGGTCGGCACGATTGCAAGCGTTTCGGCAGCGTTTAATTACGCGGCGTACGGCGCGGAAACGAGCGAAAAAGAGCTCACGTTTCAAGTTGCACTGTTTGATTGGGAGGGTTCGGAAGTTTTGCCCGATAACGTGCAGGGGGAAGATCACCAAACGCTTATCGATTTAATTTTAAACAGTGAAGCAGGCTTGAATACGTCTGGTTCCTATCTCAACCAACAAATTGACGATCGTAAAAGCAGTTTTTGGGGGTGGGATACGTATGGTAGTATGGACGTGTATGACGCCACGCAAATGGCGAGTATTTTCAAAACGGAAACGAGCGGGCTCACGTTTCTTTTAGAGTTTCCTAAAAATGATAAGAACACGCAATATTTATATACGACGAGCGTGGATCTTGGCGAATCGGGTTATCTTAGCGATCAAAAGAACAATATTCCGACAGGTCGGAACGTATATGCCGTGTATCGCACGATTTTAAAGTGGAATTCGGAAACGGGTAAGTGGGAAGCGCAAAAATCGGAGCTTGGCTATGCGGAGTCCGCTTGGTACGATAATAATCTGCTCGGTTCTTGGGTGGCAAAATGTCCTTCGTTTGATCCCGACACGTGGCAGGCGGGTAAACAGGGCACGAGTTCAAGTAATTCCGTTTATACCTACGTGGGACAACATACTACGGCTTACGTGGACTCAATAACGGAAGTAGCGTGGTACGATTTAACGCCTAGCGAAGCAGGAACGCGCACGGTAAGCTCTTATAATCTTGATTGTACAATAAAAATTACCAACGCAAACGGAAAAACGGTGTACGCAACGAGTAATATAATCAAAGACGCGGACGGCAAAGATATGGTTTCCGTGTCTTGGAACGCTTCGGGAAATACGAAATATTATATTCAAATTTCAGGCGATACGTCTATGCGATTTACCGTTTCTTAAAAATTTATGAGAAGTAGGGCGTGCTCGGCAAGCGTGCCGTACTATTTTGCAAAAAAACAGAAAGATTTTTGTAAAGCACAAAAAAATTATAAAAAAAGCAGTTCAAAGACTTGATATTTTATTTAATTTAGTATAAAATAGAATAGCTGAAAACGATTTAAAATTACTTTCCGTCCCCAAAGCTATGGGGGTGGGGTGTCTTTTTGTGTTTGAGGCGTTTATACAAGGAAAAAATCAATTTGGAGGAAATAACAATTATGGCAAAAAAATATTGCTATCTCTTTACCGAGGGTAACGCGAAAATGCGCGAAATTCTCGGCGGCAAAGGCGCGAACCTTGCGGAAATGACGAATATCGGTCTGCCCGTCCCCCAAGGCTTCACCATTTCAACGGAAGCTTGTACGCAGTATTATGAAGACGGCAAGCAAATCAATCCCGATATTCAAGCCGAGATTATGGAATATATCGAAAAGATGGAAAACATCTGCGGTATGAAATTCGGCGACAAGGAAAACCCCTTGCTCGTTTCCGTGCGTTCGGGTGCGCGCGCTTCTATGCCCGGTATGATGGATACGATTTTGAACCTTGGTTTGAACGAAGAAGTAGTCAACACGCTCGCAACCAAATCGGGCAACCCCCGTTGGGCTTGGGACTGCTATCGTCGTTTCATTCAAATGTTCTCTGACGTCGTTATGGAAGTAGGTAAGAAGTATTTTGAAAAGCTTATCGACGAAATGAAAGAAAAGAAAGGCGTAACCCAAGACGTAGAGCTTGACGCCGACGATTTGAAAGCACTTGCAAATCAATTTAAGGCAGAATATAAAAAGCAACTCGGCAAGGATTTCCCTTCCGATCCCAAAGAACAGCTTTTCGAGGCTGTGAAAGCGGTGTTCCGTTCGTGGGACAACCCCCGTGCGAATATCTACCGTATGGATCACGATATTCCGTATAGCTGGGGTACGGCGGTAAACGTACAAATGATGGCGTTCGGTAATATGGGCGAAACGTCGGGCACGGGTGTTGCATTCACGCGTAATCCCGCGACGGGCGAAAAAGGACTTATGGGCGAATTCCTCACCAACGCCCAAGGCGAAGACGTGGTTGCGGGTGTGCGTACTCCGATGCCAATCGCGCAAATGAAAGAAGTATTCCCTGAAGTATACGAACAGTTCCTCAAAGTTTGCGATATTTTGGAAAATCACTATCGCGATATGCAGGATATGGAGTTCACTATTCAAGATAGAAAGCTTTATATGCTTCAAACGCGTAACGGTAAGAGAACGGCGGCGGCGGCGATCAAGATCGCTTGCGATTTGATTGACGAGGGTATGATCACCGAACAAGAGGCGCTTATGCAAATCGACGCCAAATCGCTCGATATGCTCTTGCACCCTCAATTCGACGCAAAAGCACTTAAAGACGCGGATAAGAACAACGTGGTAGGTAAAGGTATTGCGGCTTCTCCCGGCGCGGCGGCAGGTAAGATCGTGTTCACGGCAGAGGATGCCGTAGTAGAGGGCAAGAAAGGCGAAAAGGTGATTCTCGTTCGCTTGGAAACCTCGCCCGAAGATATTGAGGGTATGAAATACGCGCAGGGTATCTTGACGGTACGCGGCGGTCAGACTTCGCACGCGGCGGTTGTTGCGCGCGGTATGGGTACGTGTTGCGTTTCGGGTTGTGGCGATATTAAAATGCACGAAGAAGAAAAATGGTTCGAACTCGCAGGAAAAATCTTCCGCGAGGGCGACGTGTTATCGCTCGACGGTTCGACGGGTACGATCTACGATTGCTCGATTAAAACCGTTCCCGCTGATCCTAACTCTGGCTATTTTGGACGTATTATGGAACTTGCGGATAAGTATAAGGCACTTGGCGTAAGAACGAATGCAGACACGCCCGCGGACGCGAAACAGGCGGTTGCGTTCGGCGCACAGGGTATCGGTCTTTGCCGTACGGAGCATATGTTCTTCGATCCCGACAGAATTGGCGCGTTCCGTGAAATGATCTGTTCGGACACGGTGGAAGAAAGAGAAGCGGCACTCGCGAAAATCGAGCCGATGCAACAAGCGGACTTCGAGGGCTTGTTCGAAGCACTCGGCGGGTATCCCGTAACGATCCGTTTCCTTGATCCCCCTCTGCACGAATTCGTTCCCACGGCGGAAGAGGATATTGCTGCGCTCGCCAAAGCGCAAAACAAGACGGTTGCACAGATTAAAGACATTATCGCAAGCTTACACGAATTCAACCCGATGATGGGACACAGAGGTTGCCGTTTGACGGTTACCTATCCCGAAATTGCGGTAATGCAGACGAAAGCGGTGATCAAAGCTGCAATCAACGTTACCAAGAAGCACCCCGATTGGAAACTTATTCCCGAGATCATGATCCCGCTCACGGGCGAAACGAAAGAATTGAAGTTCGTGAAAGACATTGTCGTGAAAACGGCAGACGAAGTGATTGCGGCGGCAAAATCTGATCTCAAATACGAAGTGGGTACGATGATCGAAATTCCCCGTGCGTGCTTGACGGCGGAAGAGATTGCAAAGGAAGCGGAATTCTTCTGCTTCGGTACGAACGATCTTACGCAAATGACGTTCGGCTTCTCGCGCGACGACGCTGGTAAATTCTTGCCTTCGTACTACGCAAACAAGATCTACGAATCCGATCCGTTTGCAAGACTTGACACGACGGGCGTCGGCAAGCTTATGGAAATGGCAGTTGCGGGCGGTAAAAAGGTTCGTCCCGAAATGCATTGCGGTATTTGCGGTGAACACGGTGGCGATCCTTCCTCGATCGAATTCTGCCACGAAATCGGCTTGACGTACGTTTCTTGCTCGCCTTATCGTGTACCCATTGCACGTCTTTCCGCAGCACAAGCGAACATCCGCAATCCTAGGTCCTAAATCTTGGATTAAAATTTAGTAAAAACACCATATATTGTGTTTATGAGCCTGCATCGAGAAGATGCAGGCTCAATTTTTACGTTTTTGGGGCGAAAAATAAGCCGAAAAATCGTCAAAAAAACTTTTATTCCACTTAAGTTGAACACTTTACTTTTAATTTTTTGTGTGGTATAATATACATAAATAGAAATTCAAGCAAAAAAGGATTGAAAAAGGCGAAAATGACCAATTACAGAGCTATTTTACAGTATCATTATGCGGGAAACACGACGACGCAAATCGCTAAGCTTTGCGAATGTTCGCGTACAACCGTTTTGAAAACGATTAAAAGAGCGAAAGAA
>JAGAOR010000041.1 GCA_017623605.1 Clostridia bacterium
TTCATAATGATCTCTTTCGCTTCCATAAATTTCAGAACGGGAATTTCCTTAATTTCGGGAATCTCGATATGCAAGAGATCGACTTCGTTTTTGTATTCCGTTCTCAAAAGATTCATAATGTGTTTGAGAACGCCTGCCTCCATATTCATAATGTCTTCAAAGCTCTCGATAAAGCCCATTTCGAAGTCCATCGAAATATATTCGTTCAGATGGCGGCTGGTATCGTGATGCTCCGCACGGAATACGGGTGCGATTTCAAATACGCGTTCGTACACCGCTACCATCGCTTGCTTATACAGCTGGGGCGACTGCGCCAGATATACCTGCTTGCCAAAATAGTCGAGCTTGAATACGTTCGTGCCCCCTTCCGCGCCTGCAAAGTTGATCTTCGGCGAGTGGATTTCGGTAAAGCCCTGCGCCGTCAAATATTCTCTAAAACCGCGCTGAATCCCTTCTTGCAGCTTAAAAATAGCGCGTTCCTTGGGATTACGCAGGGTGACGGGACGATAGTCGAGCTTGGTCGACAGATCGCAGTTGACCTGCTTTTTCGTGATAACGACGGGCGGAATTTCCGCAGGGTGCGAAAGCAGCTCAATGTTGTGAATCTGCACTTCGTAGCGTTTGCTGCCGTCCTTGGTTTCGCCTGCCACCACTTTGCCTGTGATCTTTGCCGCGCACTCTTCCTTTACGTCTTCGCTCATACGATAGTCGGAAAAGCTTTCCGCATATACGCATTGAATCGTTTCGCGTGCCGTACGCAAAATCACAAACGCAAAATCCGACATCATACGGATATTGTGAATCGTGCCTTTAATCGTCACGACTTCGTTCTCGTACTTCTCAAAATCGGCGTATGCCACCGTCTTTTCGTTGATTTCTCCCGTAATAAACATAATTTTACCTCTTTTGCAATAAAATTGCATTTTTCTCACTTTTCTATTTTAATCCCTTTCACAAAAAAAAGCAAGAAAATAATCCCCCTTTTGTTAAAAAAATGTTTTTTTAATAAAAAACATTGCAGCGCGCCTTTCTTTTCCGTAAAAACGAATATTGCACAGCCCGATTTTTTGCGCGTATTTTGTTGACAAAGCCACACGGCAAGAGTATAATAAGAGTACAATCTGCGGTGTACGGAGTTCGACGCTTTTGCGGAATCCACATTATTTATTCGGGAGCGGTTATTCTCGGCGATAGACAAGGTCTGTATTTATACGGAAAGCTCGAGGCGTCAAGATGCGGCACCCACCTGCTTATCGCGGGTTCACCCTTCGTCGAGGTGCGGCACAGGCGGATTCTTTTGTATACAGTCCTCCCCGAGCGTTTTATGCTCGGGGAGTTTTTCGTTATTCCACACGAAGATCGCCGCTGACGGTTTTCACCGAGAGTGCATACGGGGTGTCCTGTCCGCCTCTAAAGTTAAAGAAATAGCCGTTCGGCTTGCTTTCGTATTCTCGCTGGGTGACGAGCGTGCCCGTTTTGCTAAAAAACGCGATAAACGCGTTCACGTCCCCCTGCAAATACACCGTAACGTCGCCGCTATCCGTTTCGATTTCCGTATTTTTACAGACGGGCAAAACGATATGCACGTTCCCCGAAACGGTGTCGAA
>JAGAOR010000042.1 GCA_017623605.1 Clostridia bacterium
ATATATTACAATTTTTTATTTTTTATTTTTTATTTGTCCAAATTTTTGTATTTTCGTCGCAACGGTCGACAAAGGAAAAGCCCGTTTTTCCGATTTTTGTAGAGTCAGCGGCAATTAAGACGGTTTTTGCTCTTGCGATCATAATGCGGTCGATAATAGCTTCTTCTGCGTGGCAAGTGGAGATAGCACCGTCAGAACTAATGCCGTCAACCGATAAAATTGCCCAGTCAGCGCCGTAGCGGTTTAAATGCTCCTGTGTATCTGCACCGTAGGTGAACTCATATTGCGTATTAACCGAGCCGCCCAGCAAAATTACGCGGAAAGAGGGGACCGCCCCAAGCGTTGTTGCAATCGATATGGAATTGGTTACAATGCTCAGATTTTTTTTGGATTTTAATTCTTCTGCGACAAGCAAAGTTGTCGAACCGGAATTTATAAACAAAGTATCACCGTCTTGGACCAATTTACTGACGGATTCCGCGATTTCGCGTTTTTGTTCATAGTTACTTATCAAGCGGGGAGAATGTTTGTTGCCGTCGTTTGGAAGAATTGCGCCTCCTGTCATTCTGACCAACTTGCCTTGACTTGCCAAAACTTCTAAATCGTTACGTATCGTAACCAATGACACTCCGAAAAACTTGCTTAAATTTGCAATCGTAACTTTTTTTTCGTTATGTAAAAGTTCTAAAAGCTTGTTTCTTCTAAGAGCGATTTTTCCCTTTTCATTATTTTTACTTATCATATAAGCTCAAACTCCTTTTTTATTTAATCTCTCCCCAACGGCTCCGCCGGGGTGAATCAAAGCAAATTGTTCCTTTTGGTAATCGGTTTCTTCGATCATAGCCGCTTGAAGCGCGTGAAAAATCATACAAAGGGCGGTGGTGCTAGTCGTGCCTTGCATATTGTATTTATCCGTTTCCCTGTTTACGTATTGTTTTAAAACGACGTCCGCCGATTCAGCAAGAGGAGATTCGAGATTTTCGGTAATCGTAATCACGGAAACGCCTTTTGCTTTGCAAATATCAAGGATAGGGAACAATTCCTTAGTGGCTCCGCCTCTGGAAGCCAAAATCATAACGTCGCCTTTCTGTAAAAAGCCGGTTCCACCGTGTACGGCTTCGGCAGGGGAAATAAATCTTGCAGGGCGTTCAATGCAACACATTAAATGTGCAAAATGTTGGCAGGCAATCCCTGAATGGCCGCAACCTGCCGCCCCGATTCGTTCAGCACTGCACAATAAATCAACCGCTTTTGAAAAAGCTTCTTCGCTAAAATAATTTTTCATTTCGGAAATGCATTCTGCTTCAATATCGTAGGCTTTACGAGCGGCGCTCAATGCGGTTGTGCTTACCATAAAAATCTCCTTCCTATGTTCCTTCATATTTTGTATGAATACATTATAGCATATTTAATAATTTTTTGCAAACAAAATTTTCCCTATTTAACAATTTTTTTACAAACAAAATTTTGCAAAAAGAAATAAAAAAATTTTCGATTTGGAAAATTTATATTATATCTTTTAAAATTACTTAAAAATTCTTGACGAAACGCAAGAAATAATGTATACTGTAAGCAATATAAATAAAAAAAGGAAGAGGTTTTATCGTATGAATGAAAAGAAGATAAAGTTGCCGTTTTTTGAGATTGGTCCAAAGTCCTATTTATACGGGGACGATATTTTGGATTTGGCGAAAGCGGCTGATGCGGCTTCGGAAAAATACGGAGTGGATATTATATTCACAACCCCGATCGTAGATATTCGTCGGGTACGTGAAGCGACGAAAAACATTCACGTATTTGCTCCGCATATGGATCCCATTGTGCCCGGTAGAGGGCTTGCCGACGTGTTGCCTGAATCTTTGGTGGCGGCAGGGGCTGACGGCGTTATGCTCAATCACGTGGAAAAGCCTATTTCGTTTGAAACGCTTGATAAGACGATTCAAAGAGCAAACGAAGTCGGTTTGACAACGATCGTTTGCGCCGATTCTTTGGCGGAGGCGAGTAAAATCGCAACGCTTGCTCCCGATATTATTGTTGCGGAGCCTTCCGAACTGATCGGTACGGGGGTGAGCGTCGGGAAAGAATACGTAGAAGCAGCAACGAAATCCGTTAAGGACGTCAATCCTGAAATTCTCGTGCTTACGGCGGCGGGGATTGCAAACGGTGAAGACGTGTATAACACGATTATTGCAGGTGCAGACGCAACGGGCTCTTCGTCGGGCGTGGCGAAAGCGCAAGATAGAGCTGCGATGGTGGACGAGATGATTGGCGCTGTACGTCGAGCTTGGGACGAGCGGCAAGCAAATAAATAAATAAAATAAAAATATTGGAGGATAAAATTATGGAATTTAAAGTTTATCAAAAAGAATTGGAATTACAGTCGAGAGGCTGGATTCCCACGTTTCACGACGTATCTAAAGAGGTTATGGAAATCGTAAAAGCTTCGGGCGTTAAAAACGGTACGGTATGTATCGCTTCTCACCACACGACCTGTTCGGTAATTATTCAAGAATGCTCGCACGATTTGGATTCGTTTGATTTGGAATATTTACAGCACGATTTGTTGGATATTATGCGTAAGCTGATACCCGACTACACCAACGAGGGAGACTACCGTCACCCCGGTCCTCTCCACGCGCAATTTGGTCGTTACGTAAACGAACCGGGCAACTATACCTCTATGAACACAGATGGACATTTGCGTTCGTGTTTCTTTGGACGCAGCGAAACGATGACGATCAAAGACGGCGTATTGGACGGCGGAGAATTTGCGCACGTATATTTCGTGGATTGGGATCACGTTCGTGCGCGCCATCGTCAGCTCAATATAACGGTTATGGGCACAACGGAGGACGTAGAGGACCGCAAGTGGAATAACGGCGAAACGATCAACACGCTTCGTAAGTTCACCGACGAAGAAAAGGCGTACGATCCCCGTTACGATTTGCAACAAAAGAGATAATTAAAATAAAAATACCGCAAGAAGCTGTTTCCCGTGTTGCTTTTTGCATAGGAGTAATGTAATGAAACGGTTAATGGGTATAGATATTGGTACGACCTCTTTAAAGGGCTGCGTGTTCGACGAAAACGGAAACGAGCTTGCTTCCGTCACGAAAGCGTATACGCTCATTACCGAGGGCGACCGCGTGGAATTTCCGGCTGAAAAATATTTCGAATTATTTAAAGAAGCATACGACGAGCTTTCTCAAAAATTCCCTATCGACGCGTTCGCAATCGACACGCAAGGCGAAACGCTCATCTTTTTAGATAAAAACGGTGAACCGCTTATGAACGCGATTGTTTGGTTGGATAATCGCGCTGAAAGCCAAGCAAAAGCGATGGAAGAAAAGTTTGGCTTGAAAGCAATATACGAAGTAACGGGGCAAACGGAAGTTCCTGCAGGGTATCCTGCGCCTAAGGTGCTTTGGTTAAAGGAAGAACGCCCCGACCTTTTTGCCAAGCTCGATAAAATCCTTTTGTTAGAAGACTATTTGCTGTACCGTATTACGGGCAAATTCGTTTGCGAACGATCCTTGTATTCTTCCACGCTCTATTTGGATATAAGGACGGGGGAATACTGGTCGGAAATGTTGGAATTTATCGGTATCAACGAAAAATATCTTCCTGTTTTGCACGAGAGCGGCGAAAAAGTTGGGGAATACAACGGCGCGGTTGTTTGTACGGGCGCGTTAGATCAAATTTCCGGTTTTATCGGATCGGGTATCATAAAAGAGGGTATGGTAAGCGAAATGACGGGTACGGCGCTCGCCGTATGCGCATTGTCAAAGAAAATACCGCCCTATTTTGAGGGGATAAAAGTTCCTGTTTATTACGTGGCAAAAGGGAAATATTGTCTGTTGATGTGGGCGCCTACGGCAGGTATGTTGATGGAATGGTATAGAAAGAATTTCTACGACAATGCCGATTATAAAATCATCGACGAAGAAGCGGCTGCCGTTTCGCTTGGCTCGGAAGGATTGGTTTTTTCTCCGAATATGTGCGGAAGCGTTATGCCTGAAAAAGACTCCGATTTAAAAGGCGGCGTATATGGGTTTGACTTAAAGCACACGAAAGGACATTTTGCTCGAGCGATTATGGAAGCAATCGCGTGTCTTTTAAGGCAATATCTGGAATATTTGCGTTTGCCTATAGAAGAAATCATTTCGATAGGCGGCGGTTCGAAAAGTCCTTTGTGGTTGCAAATAAAAGCAGATATAACGAGGAAAAAAGTCGTTACGTTAAAAAATAAAGAAACGGGGTGCTTGGGAACTGCTATTTACGCAGGATACGGGTGTGGCGCATATACGGATATAGTTAGTGCCGTAAAAGGACTTGTTAAAGTAAAAAACGAAACGCAACCAAAGGCGGATCAGATTACGGCAGATGCAGTCTATCAAAAGTATTTGCGTTTTGACAAACTGCTTTTAGAAAGAAAAGGGTTATAAACAATAACCCGATTGTAAATTGAAGTAAATCTAAATATAAAAAGGAGAATGTATTATGAGTAAAATAATGTTTGGCTGGGCAGAAGTCGATATTACGCCCACGAAAAAGGCTTCTCTTGCGGGGCAATTTGCGGAAAGAATATCGGAATACGTAGAAAAACCTCTTTATGCAACAGCCTTTGCAATCAAAAGCGAAGAAGAGCAATGTGTTTTTGTAAGCTGTGATTTGATTAGTACCCCCGCCAATTTGGTTGATGAAGTAAGAAAAAACCTTCAAGGAAACGCATACGGTATTGATCCTATGAAGGTGATTGTAAATGCAATACATACGCATACAGGGCCCTTAATTAAACGTTTGCGAAGAACTACACTTCCATTGATGCAACATTCAGCGAAAAGCTTACTGCAATCACTTTTGCCGCCCGATAAAAAGTACGTTGAAAGACAAAACGTATCCGATAACCCTGATATTTCAAAACCGGAAGAAACGTTTGCGTTTCTTGTAGAAAAAATCACGGCAGTTATTATTGAAGCATTTTTAAAGGTGCAGGAGGGCTATTTTATAACCGGCTTTGGCAGAGCTGCGGTTGGTATGTGCCGTCGCGCTTCCTACAGCGACGGAAGCGCGCAGATGTGGGGCAATACAGACACCGCTACGTTCACCGCATTGGAGGGTGGAAATGATAGCGGTATCGAACTGATGTACGTTTATAATAAGGACAAAAAGCTGACGGGGATCATCGCAAATTTAGCGTGTCCTGCACAGTGCGTTCAGCACAGACTGTTTGTTTCTCCTGATTTTTGGGGTGAAGTGAAAGTTCTTTTGAGAAAAGAATTTGGCGACGACTTATTCCTCCTTGCGCAATGCAGCGCGGCAGGCGATCAATGTCCGGTAGACTTAATTAGATGGGTAGAACCGGAAAGTCCGGTAAACGATCCTAATATAGAAAGAGAAGATCCTCTGAAACGAAAAGCCGACCCGTCTATGTTTGATTTGCGTGGAATGAAGCGTGTAGGGAAAAGAATTGCCGATGAAATAAAAGAAGTCTTTTATCATTATCTTGACGAGGATTTTTGTAACGACGTGGAGTTTGTACACGAAACAACCGTAATGAAACTCCCGTTACGCAGAGTTACGATGAAAGAAGAGGCGGAAGCAAAAAAAGCAATCAAGGAATATTTGGATGCAAAAATCGGCGACGTTGATTACAACGACGCGGCAAAACTCCAGATTCATACGGGGGTTTTGAGAAGGTTTAAGCTTCAGGATATACAGAACGTTTTAGACACTGAGGTTCACGTTGTAAAGTTGGGCGATATTGTTTTTGCTACGAATCCGTTTGAACTGTTTCTCGATTATGGCAATCAAATAAAAGCAAGAAGCCGCGCGCAACAAACCTTTATCGTACAGCTTGCTAACGGACAGGAAGGTTATTTGCCGACTGAAAAGGCTGAAAAAGGCGGACATTACAGTGCGTTTGTTTCAAGTGGGCAAGTGGGGCACGAGGGCAGAGAACAACTCGTACGCCAAACGCTTGAAATCATCAACAATACTCTTTTTAGAGATATAAAATCAATAAAAGAGTGATAAATGCAAAGCTGAAATGATAAAAAAGATCGACCATACTTAAATATGGTTGGTAGAAAAATTAAGATTAAAAAAAGGAAGGAGAAGATTTATGGCAACAGTAAAAGTAGAACTCAATAACGTTTTAGGTAAAATAAAGCCGATGCACGCGGTGAACAACGGTCCGTTGAAAGGCTCGCGTATGTTTCCTGAACGTGGAAACTTTGCTGCGTATAAGGAGGCGGGCTTTCCCTACGCAAGAAATCACGACGCTGCGTTTTGTTCGAGCTACGGTGGAGAGCATACCGTGGATATAACGGCGGTGTTCCCCGATTTCGACGCTGATCCTTACGATCCCGCATCCTACGATTTTGCCTGCACCGATGATTATTCTGCAAGGATAATGGAGGCAGGAACGGAGGTGTTCTACCGCCTTGGTCAGAAAATAGACCACCGCGTTAAGAAGTACGACAACAAGCCGCCGAAGGATTATAAAAAATGGGCGGTTATCTGTGAGCACGTTATTCGCCATTACAACTATGGTTGGGCGGACGGCTTCCATTTTAACATGACCTATTGGGAGATTGGAAACGAGCCCGGTAACAACGGCGGTGAGACGTTTTTTTCGCCGCTTGAGGAATTCTATAAGTGTTTCGAGATTACGGCGAAGCACTTAAAGAGCTGCTTCCCCGAGTTGAAAATTGGCGGACCTTCGTTTGATACGGGACGCTTTGACGGAAAGAGCGATCAGTTTCTCACCTATATGCGCGATCACGACGTGCCGCTTGATTTCTATTCCTGGCACCTTTATCGCCCGGAAACGTCGGAATATGCAAAGAGAATCATTCGCGCGCGCGAGCTTCTTGATTCCTACGGCTTTACCAAGGCGGAAAGCATACTTAACGAATGGAACTTTATGAGGAATTGGAAAGAGGATATGACTCGCTCTATAATGGAGCTTATAACCATCAAGGGCGCGGCGTTCTATACGGCTATAATGGCGACGGCGCAAGCCCTTCCCTTGGATATGCTTATGTATTACGACGCAAGACCGTGCACCTTAAACGGACTTTTTGATTCTCGCTCACAAAAACCGTTTAAGGGTTATTATTCCTTCCTGCTGTTCTCAAAGCTTTATAAGCTTGGAAAGCACGTAAAGACGGAAACGGACGACGAGCGTATCTATGCGGTTGCCGCGGCAAACGAGGGCAAGGAAGCGGTGCTTTTCAGCTATTTTACCAACGACGAGACGGCTACGACGGAGAGCGTTACCGTAAAATTCGAGGGTGGCAGCGCGGATTCCTACGCGTTC
>JAGAOR010000043.1 GCA_017623605.1 Clostridia bacterium
AACCCTCCACGTCTATTTCAATCTGTTGAACTCAAAATCAGACCTTGGAAAAAGGAGAGAACAACAGGAGAGAACAAACAAAAATATTCAGTTGTAAAAGTCCAAAAATCCCTTATAAATCAAGGGTTTTCGGGGATAAATGTTCCAATAACGAGTACAAATTTCAAGACCGCCGCAATCGACCACTCTACCATCTCTGCGTATATAAAATTTTTACAAAACTTCCCGTCAACGGTTTGACGCTCGCTTTTGCTCGCGATTCCGTCGCCTACGGCTCCTTACAAGACCGTCTCGTTAGGACCGCTTCGCAACGATTGCATTCTTTTTCTTTTACCATTCTATTATACTAATCAAAAGCGGAAAAGTCAATAATTTTTGTGGCCGAAACGTAAAATCCCTTGCGCCTTTTTACGCAAGGGATTTTTAAAACTTATTCAATGTCTAATTCAGGGGGGACGTCGATTTCGTCAGAAACGTATTTGCCGTTCTTTTTGCGTTGTCGCACACATTCGGAAAGCAGGTATTCGATTTGTCCGTTGACAGAGCGGAAATCGTCCTCCGCCCAAGCCGCAATCGCGTTATAGAGTTTGGGGGATAACCGCAAGGGGACTTGTTTTTTCTGATTATCGTTCATATCCGTTTACCTGCCTTTTATTTTCACTTCTCTTTTAATCAATAGAGCGTGCCCGCGTTCACCACGGGTTGTGCGTCGTGATTGCCACAAAGCACCACGAGCAAATTAGAAACCATAGCGGCTTTGCGTTCCTCGTCGAGTTGAACGAGTCCGTTGTCTTTCAGGCGTTCAAGTGCCATTTCTACCATTCCCACCGCGCCGTCAACGATCATCTTTCTCGCGTCGATAATCGCCGAGGCTTGTTGGCGTTGGAGCATTACTGCCGCGATTTCAGGCGCGTACGCAAGATACGTAATTCTCGCTTCAATGACTTCCAACCCCGCTTCATTCACTCGTGCTTGAATTTCGTCCCGAATACGGGAAGCCACGATTTCGCTCGAACCGCGCAAGCTGCCGTCGTCGTCAATGCCGTCGCCCGTCGTGTCTACGCCCGGTGCTACGTCGTAGGGATAAAGGCGCACGATATTTCGAAGCGCGCTGTCGCATTGTAAGGATAAGTATTCTTTATAATTGTCTACGTTGAATGCCGCTTTTGCGGTGTCAACCACTCGCCACATAACCGCGATACCAATCTCTACGGGGTTGCCGAGGCAATCGTTGATCTTTTGGCGGTTGTTGTTAAGCGTCATAATCTTCAACGAAATTTTCTTATTCGGGATTTCAAACGAAATGTTCAGATCGGCGTTCACCGTCGGTTGCGCTTGCTTATGAGCAACGTCGCCGCTTTGATTAAGCTTCGTTTGCGCCGCGGGATTGACTGCCACACAGAACGGATTAACGGCGTAAAAACCCGCGCCTTTGATTGTGCCAATATATTTACCGAAAAGCGTCAATACGAGCGCTTCGTTCGGTTTTAAAATGCGCAAGCCGACGAGGGGGATCCAAGAAATACAAGCGATTGCGATCGAAACGCCCATAAGTACCCCGCCGAGCCAAGCCATTTGCGGTGCTTGTTCAAGCGTTACGCCGCCCGCGATAATCCCCGCAATCGCCGCAAGCTCGATCAAAATGCATACGATCAACGTGCGCATACCGTTTTTCTTGTTAAGTAATAATTTTTCCTCCATAAAACTACCTCCGAATATGGTTTTGATATTAAAATGATATCATATTTCAAACCGATTGTCAAGAGTTTGTATGGGGTTTTGAAAAAAATTTAAATAAGAGTTTCGTATTCGTTATAGAGGGCGTCTAACGCGGTTCGAATTTCTTCCAAGCGGTTGCATTTTTCAGTAAGCAAAGAAAAGTTTGTCGTAATGGTGGGATCGGCGAGCGAGGCGTTCAGCTCTGTTTCTTCCGTTTCCAAAGCGGAAATTTCCTTTTCGATTTGATTTATGCGCGTACGCTTGCGCGCCTCCGCTGCCCGTTCTTCTTTGCTCCGATAATAGGTCGATTTTTGTTCGTTTTTGTCGGAAACGGCGGTGGCAGGTACGCGTTGAACAGTTTCTCTCGCGTTGTTTTTATAGGCGGTGAAATCGTCGTAACTACCTGAAAAGGAGGTGAGTGTGCCGTTTTCGAGCTCGAAGATTTTCCCCGCGAGTGCGCGAATAAAATAGCGATCGTGAGAAACGAACAATAGCGTGCCTTCAAAATTTTGCAGGGCGGCTTCGAGGGATTCGCGGGCGGGGAGATCAAGGTGGTTGGTCGGCTCGTCCAAAAATAGCACGTTGCCTTGTTCACATTCGAACACCGCGAGGGCGAGCTTTGCTCTTTCGCCGCCCGACAGCATACGCACTTTTTTGTCCATATCTTCTGCAACGAGCCCCGCGCTCGCGAGGATACTCCGCACGCGCGTTTGATCAAGCCCTACGTGTCTGCCCCAAAGCTCGTATAAAACCTCGTTGTCGGGATCAAGATTTGCGTGTTCTTGATCATAGTAAGCGAGGCGTACGAAACGTCCGAAACGAATAGCGGGATCTTTGTTTTCGGCAAGCTTTTTGAGAAGCGTTGATTTTCCCGTGCCGTTATCGCCGAGTAGGGCGCACTTATCCCCGCGCGTAAGCTTCAACGAAAGGCTTGCGCATAACGTCTTATCGCCCGCCGTCAATTTCAGATTGTTCACCTCTAACACGTTTTCATACGATTTTTCGGGGAAAGTGAACGAGAAACGGGGAGGCGGGGGCGGAAGCAGGGGCTTTTCAACGAGCTCCATTTTTTCCAAGGTTTTCCGCCGCGATTGCGCCATTTTCGTCGTGGACGCACGGACGAGATTTTTATCGACGTATTCCTGCATATGCGCGCGTTCGGCTTGCTGCTTTTCGTATTCTTTTTCAAGCCGCGCGGTCTTTTCCGCTTTCAGCGTTTTATATTTGGTATAATTGCCCTTAAAAACGGATAATTTTTTGCGTTCAAGCTCGTAGATATGTGAAACGATTTTATCTAAAAAATACCGATCGTGCGACACGGTCAAAATTGCGCCTTTGAACGAGGATAAGTATTCTTCCAGCCAAAAGAGGGTTTTCATATCCAAGTGGTTGGTCGGTTCGTCGAGCACGAGAAGATCGGGTTCTTCCAAAAGCAAACGACACAGCATTAAGCGCGTTTTTTCGCCACCACTCATCGTAGAGATTTTCCGATCGTAGAAATCGGAAAATCCCATACCGTTCAATACCGTTTTGATACGCACCTCGAAATGATAGCTATCCCGCGCGGCAATCCGCTTGTTTAAAGCCTCGTAGCGGGCGGAAAGCGCGCGATAATCGGCAGAACGGACGTCCGTTTTCGAAATTTGCATTTCCACTTCGCGCAGGGCGGCAAGATCGCGCATATCGCTTTCGAATACGCTTTGCATTTCCTCAAACACGGCTTTTTGCGAATCGTAGCCGCCGTTTTGGGCAAGATACCCGATTTTTGCACCGTTTTTACGAAAAATCACGCCGCTTTCGGGTTCAAGCTCGCCTAAAATTAAACGAATAAGCGTCGTTTTTCCCTCGCCGTTGCCGCCAATTAAGCCCACGCGATCGCTTTCGTCTAACGAAAAGGAAACGCCCTCTAAAAGCGAGTCGCCGTGAAAGCCGAAAGACATATTTTCGCAGGAAATCAACATAATAACCTCGTATGAAAAATCAACGTAAAATTTTAAAAAAAATACGCAAAGCCGAAGCGGAAATCAGTTCCGCCACGCCCGCTAAAGCCGCCAAGCTCACGAGCAAAATCGTGCGCTTGAAAGCGATTATTTTTGATTAGAAATTAAAAATCCCATTTGGGAATATAGCTTTGTCCCGACGAGCCGCGTTCTTGTAAGAATAAATTTTCGATTCCCAGCTCGAACGCCGTTTGAACGACGGTTTCATATTCCCGCGCGGTAACAGGGCGGGAGAGCTCGGGAAAGCCTTCAATCTCGCCAAAGGGCGTATATTGACTCATTAGGCTCAAATACGCGTGATTGGGAAGCTCGCGGGCGAACCATTTGAGTACGGCTTTGGAATCGGAAACGCAAAATGGCATTACGAGATGTCGCACGATCAACCCCGAAAGCATTTTTCCCTCTGTCGTCATTTTTAGCGGTTTGTTCGCCATAAACGCAATCGCCTTGCTTGCCACTTCAAAATAATCGGCTTTGCCAAGATAGCGCAAAGAAAGCGTGGGGGAATAAAATTTCATATCAGGCAAATAAATATCGACGTAGGGATCAATCAGGCGCAGCGTTTCGATTTTTTCGTATGAGCCCGTGTTGTAAACGACGGGAATTTTCGGCTTGTAAATTTCAAATGCAGACACCAGGTACGAAACGAAATGAGAGGGAGTTACGAGTGAGATATTCTCCGCGCCCATACCTTCCAGCTCCTTAAAAATATCTGCAAGCTCGCTTGGAGAAATTTCTTTGCCACGCTTGGCGCGCGATACTTCGTAATTTTGACAAAAAGCGCAACGCAGATTGCAGCCACAAAAAAAGATCGTGCCGCTTCCCTTTTCAAAGGAAATGCACGGTTCTTCGAACGGGTGCAGATAATATTTAGCGATTTTTAAGCCTTGCGCGCCGCAAGCTCCCGCACGCTCGTTTCGGTTTGCGCCACATTCCACAGGGCAGATTTTGCAATTTTGCATATCCATAAATATATTATAGCATAAACGGAAGAAATTTGCAAGATAATCGATTGACAAATGCAAAGAAAATGATTATAATAGAATGGCGATTAAAGAAATAAAAAGAGGTTTTACAAGTGAGGAAATTTTTTACGAGTGAAAGCGTAACGGAAGGACATCCCGATAAGGTGTGCGATAATATTTCCGACGGAATTTTGGACGCGATTTTATCCGTTGATCCGTGTGCCCGCGCGGCGATCGAGTGTGCGGCGGCGTTCGATACCCTTTTGATTATGGGTGAGGTAACGACGAGCGCAGACGTCGATTACGAAAAAAAAGCGAGGGAAATTATCAAAGAGATCGGCTACGATTTCGGTAGCTTTGCATACGATAAATGCAAAATTATCACGGCAATTCACGCACAATCCCCCGATATTGCTATGGGTGTAGATAAATCGCTCGAAAACAAAACGACCAACGAGATAGACGAAGCCGCGCAGCTTGGCGCGGGCGATCAAGGTATGATGTTCGGGTACGCTTGCCGTGAAACGAAAGAGCTTATGCCGCTCACCCTTTCCCTTTCCCACCGCTTGGCAAAACGCTTAACGGGCGTGAGAAAGAGCGGACTTTTGAAATATTTACGTCCCGACGGCAAGACGCAAGTAACCGTCGAATACGAAAACGGCGAGGCAAAGCGCGTGGATACCGTCGTCGTTTCTACGCAACATAACGACAAGGTTTCGCAAGAGCAAATTCGCGCGGATATGAAAAAATACGTAATCGACGAGATCATTCCCGCTGCGCTTATGGACGAAGATACGAAAATTTATATCAACCCCACGGGCAGATTTGAAATCGGCGGACCGGAGGGAGATAGCGGCTTGACGGGCAGAAAGATTATCGTGGATACCTACGGCGGTAGATGCGCTCACGGCGGCGGCGCGTTTTCGGGGAAAGATCCCACGAAAGTAGATAGAAGCGCGGCGTATTTTTGTCGTTATATTGCCAAAAATCTCGTCGCGGCGGGGCTTGCGGACGAGGTGGAAATTCAAGTGGCGTATGCAATCGGCGTTGCCAACCCCGTTTCCGTGTTCGTCGATAGCCACGGCACGGGCAAGTTGGACGACGAAACGCTTGCAGGGATCGTGAAAAAAGAATTCGATTTAAGACCGTATGCGATCATTAAAACGCTCGATCTTCGCAAACCCGTGTTCAAAAAGACGGCGGCTTACGGACATTTCGGTTATAAGGGCTTTTCTTGGGAACAGACGGATCGCGTAGAAGATTTAAAAAAATACCTTTGAGGCAGAGATGAAATCACAAAAGGGCGGGGCAGGTACGCAATGAATGCAAAAGAACTTTGTTATATCGGCATTTCTGCCGCGCTCCTTGCCGTATGCTCGTGGATATGCGTTCCGATCGGTAGCGTTCCCGTAACCTTGCAAACGCTCGCGTTGTTCGTGCTTTCAGGCGTTTTGGGTGCAAGGCGCGCGCTTTTTGCCGTTCTCACTTGGCTTGCGCTCGGTTTGTTTGGCGTACCCGTGTTTGCGGGATTTACGGGCGGGTTCGGTAAATTGTTTTCTCCTACGGGCGGTTTTTTGCTGGGCTTTATCGTAGCCGCGCCAATTACGGGGGGCTTGTATAGAGGTAGACTTTGGCAAAGAACGCTTGCGTGTGTTTTGGGTATGGCAATTTATAACGCGTTTGCCGTCGTTTGGTTTTGCGCTTTATACACGGGCTTTTTTTCAGGCGGTTTGTGGGCTTCGATCACGGTTTGCGTTTTGCCGTATTTGCCGTTCGACGTTATAAAAATAGCGCTCGCGCTTGTTTTGGCAGAGCAGCTCAAAAGGAAAATAAAGACATAGGGAAACGAAAGATGAAAAGAAAAAAGACGATTGCTTTGATCGCACACGACAATAAGAAATCAGACATAGTAAATTGGGCACTTAAAAATAAGGAAACGTTAGAAAACTATGAGCTTTGCGGCACGGGCACGACGGCGCGTTTGATCGGCGAGGCAACCGATTTAAAAGTGAAAAGGTATTTATCCGGACCGCTCGGCGGCGATCAACAAATCGGCGCAAAAATCGCAGAAAAGAAGATTGATATGGTGGTGTTTTTCTGGGATCCGCTTTCCGCCCAACCACACGATCCCGACGTGAAAGCCTTGCTCCGTATTGCGGTGGTATACGATATTCCCATTGCTACCAACCGCGCCACGGCAGACTACGTCATTCATTCCTCGTATATGGAGCAATAAAAGAAATTCCCGCTGACCGAAGCTTCGGTTAGCGGGAATACTGTTTTTAAAGCAACACAATTCCGTTTTCCTTGCAGATTTTTTTGGTTTGTTCGTCCCAAAGGGAAACCTGGACTTCGCCGATATGGGCTTTTCCCAAAAGTAACATAGAAAGTCGTGATTGACCGATTCCGCCGCCCATCGTAAGCGGCAATTCGCCTGAAAGTAAGGCTTTGTGAAAGGGAAGATTTCTCCGCTGGTCTGCGCCCGCTTTTTTGAGTTGCAGATCGAGTGATTTTTCGTCTACGCGAATACCCATTGAGGAAATTTCCACGGCGCAATCGAGTAAATCACTCCAAAATAAAATATCGCCGTTGAGTTGCCAATCGTCGTAGTCAGGTGCGCGGAGATCGTGCGGTTTGCCCGATTTAAGCTTGTCGCCGATCTGCATAATGAACACCGTTTTATTTTTCTTTACGTAAGCGTTTTCCCGTTCTTTGGACGTAAGATTAGGGTAGAGATCTTCGAGCTGTTGCGAAGTAATAAAGGAAACGGTGCGGGTAAGCTCCACGTCAATTTGTGGATAGCGGCATTTGAGGTAATCGAGGGTATCGCAGATCGCGCCTACGATTCCTTGCACGACTTTTTTCAAATATTCGACGTTCCGCGTTTCCTTGGTGATAATCTTTTCCCAATCCCATTGATCGGTGTATACGGAATGAAGATTGTCCATTTCCTCGTCGCGACGAATGGCGTTCATATCGGTATATAAGCCCTCGCCGGCAGAAAAGCCGTAAACGGAAAGAGCCATACGCTTCCATTTGGCGAGTGAATGTACGACGACTGCGTCCTTTCCCGTTTCTTTGAGATCGAAGCGGACGGCGCGCTCCACGCCGCTCAAATCGTCGTTCAAGCCCGTGTTGGGATCGACGAAGAGGGGAGCGGAAACGCGTTTCAAGTTCAAAACGAGGCAAAGCCGTTCCTCAAACGTGCGTTTCAAAAGCCCGATTGCCGATTGCGTGTCGTATAAATTTAAAGCCGAACGGTAATTCTTCGGTATAATCGTTTTACTCATAACCTACCCTGTAAAAAAAATAATTGTACATAGTATAGCATATTGTAAGCGATTTTGTCAACGATTTTCCGTAAAAAACGGTGTCAATCGTAGAAAAAACGGGTATAAGAAAAGAAAGGCAGATTTTTTCTTGATAAAAGCCGCGAAAACGCTTTGAATTTCCGCGGAAATATTGTAAAATAGTAATGTATGGAAAATTGCAGATTTTCCAAGTGTATAGAAAAATAAAAAATCGGAGCTAAAAGTAATGGGATTGTTCAAATATCTAATGGGCGGCGACGGCAGAAGAAGCTTAAAGAAGCTGAATAAAATGGCAGACGAGGTAGAACTGCTCGAAGCGAAGTATCAAGCGATGGACGACGAAACGTTGCAGGAGCAAACGGCGGTGTTCAAAGCGAGATTGCAAGGCGGGGAAACGCTAGACGATATTCTCTACGAAGCGTTTGCCGCGCTTCGGGAAGCGGCTTGGCGCGTTTTGGGAATGAAGCACTTCCGCGTGCAGATCATCGGCGGTATCTGTTTGCACCAAGGACGTATTGCGGAAATGCGTACGGGCGAGGGAAAAACGCTGGTATCGACGTTGCCTGCATACCTCAACGCCCTTTCGGGAAAGAGTGTGCATATCGTAACCGTCAACGATTATCTTGCCAAGCGCGACGCGGAATGGATGGGCAAGGTGCATAAATTTATGGGGCTTACGGTAGGCGTCGTCGTGCCGGGAATGGACGACGAAGAGAAGCGCGCGGCGTATAAGTGCGATATAGTCTACGGCACGAACAACGAATTTGGCTTCGATTATTTGCGAGATAATCTCAAAACCGATCTTTCGAAAATGGTACAGCGTGATCTTACGTTTGCAATCGTGGACGAAGTGGACTCCATTTTAATCGACGAGGCGAGAACGCCGCTTATCATTTCGGGTAAGGGTGAAAAATCCTCGGATTTGTACGTACAAGTAGATAAGTTAGTGCGCACCCTTTCGGGCGGATTCGACGACGAGCTGAAAGAAGCGGAGGACGCGGCATTAAACGCGCTCCGCGCCGATAAAAAGAAAAAGAAAAAACAAATCGTAGACGACGAAGAAGAGGAAGATGCCGTCGATTATACGAAGATGACGTTGGAAGAGCAAGCCAACTACGAAGCAGAGCAAGCGGAAAAGAAAGCGGCTGCGCTTGCGGCAGCCCCTGAGGGCAAACGCTCGCTTGCGGCTTCAAAGGATTGGGATTATATCATCAACCGCAAGGAAAAAACGGTGGAGCTTACGGATAGTGGTGCGAGAAAGGCGGAGAAATTTTTCCGCATCGACAATATCGCGGAAATCGAGCACGCCGATCTCAACCACCACATTCAACAGGCGCTCAAAGCGCATAAGCTTTTCAAGCTGGACGAGGATTATATCGTCAGCGACGGGGAAGTAGTGATTGTAGACGAATTTACGGGACGACTTATGATCGGGCGTAGATATTCCGACGGTCTGCACCAAGCGATTGAAGCGAAAGAAGGCGTCGAGGTTCGTAGTGAAAACAAAACGTACGCGACCGTTACTTTCCAAAATTATTTCCGTTTATATTCCAAGCTTTCGGGCATGACGGGTACGGCGAAAACGGAAGAGGCGGAATTTAGAACGATCTATTCGCTGGACGTCGTAGAGATCCCGACGAACAAGCCCGTACAGCGCGTTGATTTGCCCGATATGGTATATTCGACGGTAGACGGAAAAAAGCGAGCGATCGTAAACGAGATTATGGAACGGCACGAAAGCGGGCAGCCGATCTTGGTAGGTACGTCGTCGGTGGATAAATCGGAAGAAATTTCTCGACTTTTGAAGCGTAACGGCGTGAAGCATAGTATTTTGAACGCGAAAAACCACGAGCGTGAAGCGGAGATCGTAGCGCAAGCAGGTCGTCTTGGCGCGGTTACCATTTCGACGAATATGGCGGGGCGTGGTACGGATATTCTGCTTGGCGGTAATCCCGAATATCTTGCGAAAAAGCGGCTTCGTGAAGAGGGGGCAAAGCACGAGGACATCGAGCTTGCGATTAGCACGTATATCACCGACGTACCCGAAGATATTTTAGCACTTCGCGAGCGTTATAAAAAAGTTTACGAGCATTATAAAAAGGAAACGGACGCGGAAAAGGAACAAGTGATCGCAAAGGGCGGGCTTTGCATTATCGGCACGGAACGCCACGAATCGCGTCGTATCGACAATCAGCTTCGCGGTCGTACAGGACGTCAAGGCGATATTGGTATGTCGGTATTCTTCTTATCGCTTGAAGACGATTTGGTGCTTCGCTTTGGCGGCGAGAGAATGAAATCGCTGTACGCGTTTTTCAAGATCGACGAAGACACGTGTTTGCAATCGAAAATGTTATCTCGCGGCATTGAAAACGCGCAAAAGACGATCGAGGGCAGAAACTTCGGTATCCGTAAGAACGTATTGCAATACGACGACGTTATGAATAAACAGCGTATGGTAATGTACGAAGAGAGAATGAACGTGCTTCGCGGCGCAGACGTACACGCGCAGGTACTCAAATATATCCCCGATTACGTAGCGGAAACGCTTGCTTCGGCGGTGAACGTGGAGGATATGCCCGAGCTTTGGAACGAAGACGAGCTCAACGCCGCACTCGAAGCAAAGGTGTTGCCCGAGGGCACGAATTACGTAACCCGCGAACGGCTTATGAAATGGGATTACGAGCTTGCGCTGAAAAAGATTTCCAACAAAGTCGTTAAGGAATACGAAAAGAAGATCGAGGAGCTGAAAGAGCAAGGTATTGATTTCTCGTCGGTGGAAAGACGGGTGCTGCTCATGACGGTGGATCGTAATTGGATTGATCATATCGACGCAATGGATCAGCTTCGCAAAGGCATTTCCCTGCGCGCCTACGGACAGGTAGATCCGATCATTTCGTATAAGAAAGAGGGCTTTGATATGTTCGACGAAATGGTAGCGCGTATTCAACGCACGACGATCAGTGTTTTACTCAAAGTGAAAGTAGAGGTTCGCCCCGCTCCGTCTGCGCCCACCGCTCCGCAAGGAAACGCGCCTACGGCGCAACCCGCCGTTCCGCCCAGACGTTTCCGTCGCCAAATGCCAGAGCCTTTAACGAATATGTCGTCGTTCAAGGAAAGAATGGCAAAAGCGCAAGAAAATAAAAACGAAGAACAGGGTAAGTAATATATGTTCAAAGCAGACGATTACAGATTAAAAATACAAGGTATGCGCGGTATACTCAAAGAAGCGGAATACGCGTTAGACATAGAGCATTTGCGTCCGCGCCTTGCCGAGCTTGAAAAGGAACAGGAAAACCCCGACGTGTGGCAGGATCTTGAAAAATCCACCAAGATCGGCAGAGAGGTTTCCGCGATTCGGAACAAGATCGCCGCGTACGAAAAGGGCGCGAATGCGCTTTCCGACGCCGAGGACGTGATTGATTTGATCGAAGAAACGGAGGACGAAAGCCTGATTGCAGAGCTCGACGAAATGCTAACGGTTGCAGAAAAGGACATTGAAGATATGCGTATCCGCGCGATCTTGAAAGGTCCTTACGATAGCCACAACGCTATGCTCGCATTGCACGCGGGCGCGGGCGGCACGGAGGCTTGCGATTGGTGTCAAATGTTATACCGTATGTATTGCCGCTATTGCGAAAAAATGGGTTTCAAGGTCTACGAGCTGGATAGAGAAGCGGGCGACGGCGCAGGCTTTAAAAGCGTGGATTTCCGTGTGGAGGGCGAAAACGCCTACGGATATTTGAAAGCGGAAATGGGCGTACACAGACTCGTTCGTATTTCCCCGTTCGACGCAAACAAACGTCGCCAAACCTCCTTTTGCTCGCTGGAAGTTATGCCCGAGGTTGAGGACGACAACGAGGTGGAGATCAACGACGACGATATTCGTATCGACATTTACCATTCGGGCGGCGCAGGCGGACAGAACGTAAATAAGGTAGCTTCGGCGGTGCGTATTACCCACTTCCCCACGGGTATCGTAGTGCAATGTCAAAACGAGCGTTCACAGCTTCAAAATAAAGCAATGTGCTTTAATATGCTCCGTTCCAAGCTGCTCGAAAAGAAGATCGAACAGCGGCAAGCGGAAGCGGCGGCAATGAAAGGCGACGTGAAAAAAATCGAATGGGGCGCGCAAATCCGCTCCTACGTATTCTGTCCTTACACGCTTGCCAAGGATCACCGCACGGGCTATGAAAAGGGCGACATTCAAGCGGTTATGGACGGGGATATTCACGGCTTCGTAATTGATTATTTAAAGAAATCATAAAAAAAAGCGGCAAACGCCGCTTTTTTGGACAATAAGCGTATGAAAACAAACGAAAAGAAAAATCCGATTATATTAGGCATAGAATCCTCGTGCGACGAAACGGCGGCGGCGGTGATTTGCGGCAGAAAAATCCTGTCGGACGAAATCGCCTCGTCGGCAGATATTCAATCGCTTTATGGCGGCGTCGTACCCGAAATCGCTTCCCGCGCGCATACGGACGCGGTGGCGTCGGTGGTAGAACGCGCCGTGAAAAACGCGGGGATTACCTATCAAGATATAGACGCGGTTGCGGTAACCTACGGCGCGGGCTTGCTTGGCGCGCTCCTCGTTGGAGTGTCCTTTGCCAAGGCTTTTGCCTACGCGCTAAATAAGCCGCTAATTGCCGTTAATCATATTAGGGGACATCTCGCGGCGGCGTATTTGGATGAGCCGACGTTAAAACCTCCCTTTATTACGTTGCTTGCAAGCGGCGGTCATACCGCGATTTTGCATACGAAAACGCAATCGGAATTTGAAATTTTAGGCGCAACGTTAGACGACGCGGTGGGCGAGGCGTTCGATAAGGTGGCAAGGGTTTTAGGATTAAAATATCCCGGGGGTCCGCATATCGAGCGGTGTGCGAAAGAGGGCAAGCCCGTGATTCCTATGCCCAAAATGCTCAAAGGCGGCGGTGGTTATAATTTTTCGTATAGCGGGTTGAAAACCGCGGTGATCAACTATTGCCACACGTGCGAGCAACGGGGCGAAAACTATCAAAAGGCAGACGTGGCGGCTTCCTTTCAATGCGCCGCGATCGACGTACTCGTAGAAAAGACGGTAGCGGCGGCAAAGGAACGGGGTGTAAATTGCGTAACGGCGGGGGGCGGCGTGGCGGCGAACGGGTATTTGCGCGAATCGCTCAAAGCGGCGTGTCAGAAAAACGGATTGCACTTGGTGTTGCCCGAAAAACGCTATTGTACGGACAACGCGGCAATGATCGCGGCGGAGGGCTTAACGCAATATCAGCTCGGCAATTTTGCCGATCTGCGTTTGACGGCAAAGGCTTCTATCCCGCTTGCGGCAACTTTGAAAACGGTGCAAAACGGGAAGTAGACGGGAAACAAAAATGGAACATTTTATAGAAATTTTAAAACACGCCGCAGTTGATACGCTCCCGCTTTTGCCGTGGATCTTGTTGATGTACGTTCTGATCGAGCTTTTGGAAAGTAAAACGGATCTTAAAACGGCGAACCGCTTTGGCGGGAAATACGGTCCTGTGGTGGGCGCGGCGACGGGGTTAATTCCGCAATGCGGCTTTTCCGTTATGGCGGCAAAATTATTCGAGCAAAAATATATCACGCTCGGCACGCTTCTTGCGATCTTTTTTTCCACGAGCGACGAAGCGTTTATCATTCTGCTCTCCTCGGGTGAGGGCGCGGTTTGGGTATTGCCGACGCTTGCTTTAAAAATTGTGTTCGGTGTGATAATCGGCTACGCCGTAGACGGCGCGTTGAAATGGCTTGGCAGGGGGCAGGTATGCGTTGAAATGCCTGAAATGCAAAACGGCTCACCTAAGAGCGTGCACGAGATTTTTATAAAAAATTATTTAGACGATAAAGACGTTGACGTCGTTTGTTCTTGCGGCAAAGATCACGCGGATAGCGCGCCTTGGAGAAAATATCTGCTCAATCCTTTGTTGCACGCGTTAAAGGTGGCGGCGTTCATATTCCTCGTGAATTTCGTGCTAACGGCAATCGTGCACGGGGTAGGGGAAGAAAATTTCGTGGCGTTTATGCACCGCAACCGTTTCGTGCAACCGTTTATCGCTTGCGCGATCGGGCTCATTCCCAACTGCGCTTCGAGCGTGGTGATCACGGAAGCGTTTTTAGGCGGCGGGATCGCGTTCGGCTCGTTCGTGGCGGGACTTTGCGCAAATGCTGGTATGGGCTTTGTCGTACTGTTCCGAAACGTACGCAAATGGAAACGGAATTTGTGGCTCTTCGGCTTTTGTTATCTCGTTTCCGTATTGATCGGGCTTTTGCTCAATATCGCGCCGCTTTCGCTTGTTTAAAGCGGGATGGAAAGTGGTATATATAAATATAAGGAGAAAACGGCAATGGAAGAAGTAAAAATCGAGGGGCTCGTAGACGGGCGTTTAAAAATCAACCTTTCGGGGGATATCGACCTTGGTAATGCCGAAGCGTTTTATCAAGTGGTGTCCGAAGCGTATAAAACCAACCCTGCAAGTATCACGTTCGATTGTAAGGAGCTGGATTTTATTGATAGCACCACGCTCGGCACGTTCGTAAAAATCCTCAAAATTTTAAAATCGGACGGCTTTGATATGAGGCTCGTAGGCTTACAACCGAAAATCAAGAAATTGTTTTTGATTTGCTCGCTTGATTCAATTATTTCGATCGAATAAAACACGTATATGCGTCGCAATACGCCGTTGCTCTACGTTTTCCTTGCTCGTTTACGTAATGTAAACATCCCTTCGGAAAGCCTCGCGCGCCTTGTCTTGCTCGCATCTCCGCGTTTTATGAGTTTTGGAGAAGATTATGGAAAAATTTTTAGTAGACCTCCCGCTTACGGGAGAATATCTCACGACGGTTCGTTTAACGACGGGCGGACTTTGCGCGCTCGTCGGCTTCGACGTAGACGCGGCGGAGGATTATAAGGTCTGCGTAACGGAAAGCTTGTTGATCTTAAAGCGAAACGGTTATACGCGCGCTTCGATCGCCTTTGAAGTAGGTGAGGCGCTTGCCTGCAACGTATGCGGCGCGGAAAAGTCGGGGAAGCAAGAGGACTCCATTGAAGACGAAATCTCGCGCGCGCTTCTTGCCGCGCTCGTGGGCGAGGTGGAATTTATAAAAGATAGCGACGGCGCGGTAAAATCCATCGCTTTTGCAGGTTGATAGGGCATAGGGCGGAAGAGAAAATGAACGAGCTGTTCGAGCGATACAAAGAGACGGGCGATATTCGTATTCGAAACGAGATCGCCGAGAAATATCTCTACATAGCCGACATTCTCGCGAAAAAATTCGTGGGGCGGGGCGTGGAATACGACGATTTGAAACAAGTGGCGTCGTATGCGCTTTTGCGTGGGATCGACCGTTTTGATCCGTCGCTGGGTATGCAATTCACGACCTTTATCACCCCCACGATCACGGGCGAGATTAAAAATTATTTCCGCGATAAATCACGGCTCGTAAAATTGCCTCGTCGGCTTGGTGAGATCAGCGTGTCAGTGCGCAATTTTTCTAGCGAATACGAAGCGAAAAACGGTATCAAACCGAGCGTGAGGCAGATCGCCGAAACGCTTTCCCTTTCCGAGGAAGACGTGGTAAAGGCACTTGAAGTAGGCGGCACGGTATCGCTTGACGGAATGTCAAGCGACGCGGAAACCGAGAATGATAAATCGCTATATTCTCTGCTTGCAAGCGGCGAGGACGCTTACGAAAAATTTGAGATCAAGGAAGCGTTGCTTGCGGCAATGCGCGATTTTAGCGACACGGAAAAGGCGTTAATCGAATACCGTTTCGTTCGTGCGCTTTCGCAAAGTGAAACGGCAAAAAAGTTAGGCGTTTCGCAAATGTTCGTGTCCCGAATGGAGCGGAGATTGTTGCTTCGGCTTAAAGAACGCTTACAAGATAGCGTTTGAGGGAGGACGGTATGTTTTTTCAAATCAACGATTACGCTTCCCTGCGCGAAGCGATAGAAGACGTAAGCCGATTTTTAAACGAAAAGGACGTACCCTCCGAGCGGGTATTCGACGCGCGGCTTGTAGTAAACGAATTGATAGGGAACGTTTTTAGGCACGCAAAGTCAACGGCACGGCTTGGCGTAGAGCTCAACGGTGGATTTTTAGAGCTGCACGTGTTATCTGAAATTCCTTTTATCCCACCCACGATCAGTAAAAGAGCGGAAGTGTTTGCGGAAAACGGTAGAGGACTCTTTCTTGTAGATAGCGTAAGTGAGGAACGAAGCCTTACCGAGGAGGGGGGAATCCTCGTCCGAATAAAAATTAAATAATTTTCCAAAGCATAAAAAAGCATAAAAAAAGAACCGACTTGCAAAAGTCGGTTCTTTAATCGTTCAAGAGAAGTTATGCGTTGCGGATTGCGAATTGATAAATTTTCGCAAGAAGCCCGTCGGGAATACGATCTCTGTATTGACCGAGATAGATGAACAGCTTGCGGAAGAATTCCTTGTTGTCGCCACCCACTTGATAATCAGGGATTTCGGGCATAACGCCTTTATATTTCAAAATGAACAGTTCGGTGAATTGATTTCTCTCTTCGCCGTTCAAGATTGCGATAAACGGATCGAAGCTCTTGGAATTGTAGAAATCGTAGCCTGCGGTGTTCACCTGAACGGGTTCGATGGGATTTTCTTCGAAGGTGGGGTTAACTTCCTGCGCAATCTCTACGCCCTCAACAGGACCACCCTCGTAGGGAAGCGCTTCCGCGTATTCTTCCACCGTATATTCGGGCACAGGTTCGGGAGCAGGTTGTTCTACGGGTGCAACCTCTTCTTCCACCTTGTTTGCTTTCTTGCCGCTCTTGCCTTGCAAAATGCAGAACACAATTTGTACCAAGGATACTGCCGCCGCAACGATTGCATAGATCAAAAGCATATTGTCTTCCGCTTTTGCCGTGAACGCCACGTAGCAAAGTACGCCGCCAACGACGAGTTGTACGATATAACGGATCATATCAAGCGCAAGGCCTTTTTTGGTAAGGAGGCGAATTGCGCCGAGCAATGCAACTACCCAAATCACCGCCGCCACGATCTGCACCGTAAGGTCGATCGTCAAGCCAAAGCCTTCTACTGCCGTGGTGATTTCTGCCGTATAGCCGTTGAACGCCATAACGGTTGCCGCCACGAACACGAGCGTGAAGAGAAGCTGAATAAGGCTTGCAAACGCTTTTTTACCTTTCTTTGCAAAACCAAGTACGAGATACAGGAGCGCGCCTACTGCCGCGATTGCCACGGTGATAAGATCAAGCTCGGTTGCCGTACCCTTAATAGCAGGGAGCGCGTAACCGCAAACCGCGTATGTACCGAAGCCCGTTGCAAAGAAGAACGCAGCCGTGCGGAAGAGACAAGCCTTGCCGCTGATAAGCGCGATCAAACCGAATACGACGGTGAGTGCGATTGCCGCAAGGAGGGCGTAGAATACGACACCCGCAAGCAAACCAGCCACGTTTGCCGCGTCGGTGTAAACGGGAAGCATACCGAAAAGTTTAGAAGCTTCGTTGCCGCCGAAAAGATCGGTGATGGAAGCGAAAAGCGTTGCGCTTTCAGGCGCGAAGCCTTTCAAAACTTGAACGGGCAAGAAAAGTGCAGCCACGCTCACGGCGATCAAAAGCAGAGAGAAGATGCGGCAAGCCGCTTTTTTCTGCTTGGGTGCAGGCGCTTCCGTTTGAGGCGCTTCCACCGTTTCGGGGAGCGTTTCGGGTACGTCGGTGCAAGGCACAACGTCGAACTCGATAGAATTTGTGTTGGTGTTGCTCATAACAAATCTCCTGAAAAGTTTTTTATTTGTTTTCCGTTGTCCTTGCGCGTGCGCGTGGGCGACGAAAATGATTTACTTTATTGTATTATATCACTTTCCAAAGGATATGTCAATACTAAATAAAAAGATTTGAAAAATTTTAAGAAAAAGTTTGGAAAATTTTTTGATTTTTTTACGAGGATATGCCGTACGGGGTGAAAAAGCCTTGAAAAATTTTTTCGTTTGGGGTATAATAATAATGTAGTCTGAAATAAGGCTTACAATAAACGAAAGTCAAACGAAAGTCAAACGAAAGACGAACGGAGGAAGCAAATGACGGAGCTTGAAAAAATTGTTAAAGAAACGTCGAGCAAATTAGGGATAGAATTTTCCTATTATCCCGAAACGGCAAAGCCGGTGGGGGCGATCACGTGCGATCGCCCATTCGAGGAGGTAACCGACGACGGCACGCATACCTTTTTCCGTTTTCTTTTCAAAGGCATAGGATATATTGGGGTAATCGGAGGTGCGAGCGAAGCGGAGAAAAATTACGCCGCGCTACTTCCTGCTTATATTGAGAGCTTTATTGATCGGGAATCGGAGCTTTCGAAAACGGAATATTTAAAACGCATTTTACTTGGAGAATGTTCCTCGCTCGGCGTGTATAAATACGCCACGCGCTATTCCGTGCGCGGTTCTGCGTGTTTTGCGATTGCGCTGAAAGTTCCGAAAATGATGAAAGAAACGCTCGCCGTCATCGAACAATACGGTGGGAACAGCCTTGACACGGCAGTTGAGATAAGCGAGGAAACGTGCGTACTCGTCAAATACCTTGATAAGACGGAAAACGAATACCAATCCTCTGTCGATTACGCGGAATTTTTAGCGCAATCGCTCAAAGAGGAGTTGGGGATTGATTGCGTCGTAGGCGTAGGACCGACGGTGCGGGATTTAAAAGACATTGCACATTCGTACGCGCGCGCGGAAAACGCGATCCGCTACGCCGATCTTTTCGAGGAAAAGGGAAGCGTACATTCCTATCGCGAATTTATCTTAATCAAAATGCTCGAAGACATTCCCGAAAACAAGCTCGAAGCCTATTTTTCAGAGCTCACCGACGAGAGTTTCAAGGAGATTTTTGAGGACGAGGAAATGCTTGGCACGGCGGAAGAATTTTTACGCAGTAGCTTAAACGTAAGCGAAACCTCGCGCAATTTATATATGCACCGCAACACGCTCTTGTATCGGCTCGATAAAATCGAAAAGGCGACGGGCTTGAATATCCGTTCCTTTTCCGACGCCGTATCCTTCCGTGTGTTGACGGTTATTCACCGCTTGCTCGGTAAATAAAGGAGAAAAATAAAGTATGACCAAACCAAATACGACGAACGGTAAAGCGCGCAAAATCCTCTTTGGGACTTTGGGAATCGCGCTTGCCGTTTTCTGTTTTTTCTGCGGCTTTGTCGTAAGTAGACTTGCGCTCGATAGCGAAATCCGTTCGTTAATGCAATTAAAAGACGCCGTACAGGCGGAATACTACGAAGAGATCACGGACGAAGAATTTTACGGCGCAATGTTTGCGGGAATAAACGATAATTTGCTCGATCCCTATTCGAAGTATATGACGGCAGACGAATACGCGCAAGCGCAATCGGAGGGAGCGGGGAATAAAAGCGGGCTCGGGCTCGTGTTCGTAGTGGAAAACGCAGAGGGAGAAGCGCAAATGCTAATCTCCCGCGTTTGCGGCAATTCTCCTGCGGAAAAAGCGGAGATCAAAGCGGGGGAATATCTCGTGGGCTTTGGAACGAGCGAATCGGAAATGCGAGAAAGCGTGGTATTCGAAGAATTTTCCGCGTTTTTAGCTCAGCGGCAAACGGGGGAAAGCTTTTTCCTGCGTGTGCAATCGGGCGCGGGCGCGCGAAGCGTTGAAATCGCAAAAGCCGAATACGTAGAAAATTACGTATTCTATCGCACGAGTACGGACTCCTACCGTTTCACGGGAAACAAAGCGACGGAACTCGTCGAAAGCGGAGAGCCGCTTTCCTCGCTTCCGGAAAACGCCGCGTATATTCGCTTGACTCAATTTAACGGCGAAGCGGCGGAAGAATTTAAAAAGGCAATGGGGCTTTTCAAGGAACAAGGCAAAAAAAATCTCGTGCTCGATCTGCGTGAGAACGGCGGCGGATATTTGCACGTTATGCAATCCATTTCGAGCTATTTTTGTAAAACGAGTAAGGAAGCCAAACCGATCGTAGCAATCGCCGATTACGGCGAAAGAAAGGAAAATTACCGCGCGGACGGGAATTATTACGACGAATATTTTAGCGAAGAGAGTCGGATTTGCGTGCTTGCGGATAGCTCGACGGCTTCCGCTTCGGAGGCGCTTATGGGCTGTATGCTCGATTACGCCGCGATTTCTTATCACGATATTTGCCTTTCCGAACGTGCGGGGGTAGCCAAAACCTACGGCAAGGGGATTATGCAAACGACGTTCCCGTTCGGACTTATCCATTCGGACGCGGTGAAGCTTACGACGGCGAGAATTCTTTGGGGTGTTTCGGGTAATTGCATACACGGTAGGGGGATTTTACAATCAGACGGTACGTTATCGGTTGCGGAAAGCTACGTCGGGGACGAAGAAATCAACGCCGCGATCGCAAAGTTCTTCTCTTGAACAATAGGGGTAGTTATAAGATGAAAACAAAAGCGCGTGCTTAAAAAGTACGCGCTTTTGCAATTATATGGAGGTGTTCCTTGGAATAAGGAAACGTGTGAGCTTTTTTATGGTTTTATTATAGCGCGAAATTGCGAAAAATTCGTTGTGAAAAAGTGAAAAAGAGATGAAAAAAATATAACCGCGGAGCGTTTCGCTCCGCGGTCAAATCTTATCATAATGCTTATTTACTCTTTTCAATCGAAGCGAGCGCTTTGTCTACGATGTTTTCAACTGTAAAGCCGAAGTAGGGGAAGAGCTTGCCTGCGGGGGCAGACGCGCCGAACGTATTCATAGCAACGATCTCGCCGTTGTCGCCTGCATAGCGATACCAGCTGTAAGGCGAGCCTGCTTCTACGCATACTCTCGCTTTAACGTCCTTGGGCAATACGCTTGCTTTATAATCTGCCGTTTGCTTTTCAAATTCTTCCATACAAGGCATAGAAACGACGCGTGCATTTACGCCTTTTTCTTGAAGTACGGCTTTTGCTTTCACACAAAGCTCGATTTCTGAACCCGTACCGATTAAGAGAACGTCGGGCGTACCCTCGCAATCTGCGAGCACGTAGCCGCCTTTTAACGCTTCCTTACCGCTGTTTTCGTATTGAGGCAACGCTTGACGGGTAAGCACGAGAGCGGTGGGTTCGTTGCCGCTCATTGCCGAAACCCAAGCCGCCGCCGTTTCTTTGCCGTCTGCGGGGCGATATACTTTCATACCAGGGATCGAACGGAGCATAATCAGTTGTTCGATCGGTTGGTGTGTAGGACCGTCCTCACCGACGCCGATCGAATCGTGCGTCATAATATACGTTACGGGCAATTTCATAAGCGCGGCAAGTCGCATAGCGGGCTTACAATAATCGGAGAACACGAAGAACGTCGCGCAATACGCTTGCAAGCCGCCGTGGAGCTGCATACCGTTGACGATTGCCGCCATTGCGTGTTCACGGATACCGAAATGGACGTTTCTACCTGCGAAATTATCGGGGGTGAAATGCCCGTATTTTGTATCGTCCGTGTCTTTCATTTCCGAAAGGTTGGAGGGTGCGAGGTCAGCCGAGCCGCCCATAAGCGCGGGCATTTTAGCCGCGAGCTTATTCAAAATCTGCGCCGAAGTTTGACGGGTAGCCATGGGCTTTTCAAATTCGTAAAGCCCGTCGATTAAATCGAAATCAGGTTTCTCGCCCGCCATTGCCGCGCGGTATTCTTCCGCAAGTTCGGGATATTGATTTTCGTAATCAATCATCATTTTCTTCCAATGCACTTCCGCATTCTTGCCCGAGGTTGCCGCTTCCTTGCAATGCTCGAAAACCTCTTCAGGGCATTCGAACGGAGGATATTCCCAACCCAATTTTTCTTTGGATTTTTGCAGGTTTTCCGCACCGAGAGGCGCACCGTGGCTCTTTTCGCTGCCTTCAAGAGGCGAACCGTAGCCGATGCGCGTATGGCAGATAATAACGGAGGGCTTTTCCGTGTTTTCTTTCGCCTTTGCGATTGCTGCCGAAAGCGCGTCTACGTCGTCGGGCGAAGCTACGAGATCGACGTGCAAAACTTGCCAATTTTGCGCTGCGAATCGCGCGCCGACGTTTTCTTTAAACGTTACGTCCGTATCGCCCTCGATCGTAATATCGTTATCGTCGTAAAGGAGAATCAATTTGCCGAGCTTATGCGTGCCCGCAAACGAGCAAGCCTCGTAAGAAATACCCTCTTCCAAGCAGCCGTCGCCACAGAGCGCGTAGGTGTAGTGATCGACGACGTTAAAGCCGGGGCGGTTGTATTTTGCGGCAAGGTTGGCCTCCGCAAGCGCCATACCCACGGCGTTGGCAATACCCTGTCCCAAAGGTCCGGTCGTCGTTTCGATACCAACGGTATGACCGTATTCGGGGTGTCCGGGCGTTTTCGAGCCGAGTTGACGGAAATTCATAATATCCTCTTTCGTCAAGCCGTAGCCGTAGAGATAGAGGAGGGAATAATAAAGCATCGAGCCGTGTCCTGCGGAAAGTACGAACCGATCACGGTTGTCCCATTTGGGATCACGGGGATTGAATTTCAAGAAATTCTGGTAAAGAGTATACGCGATCGGTGCGCAACCCATAGGCAAGCCGGGGTGTCCGGATTTTGCCGCTTCGATTGCCTCCGCGGATAAAATTCTGATCGCGTTGATAGTGGTTTTCTGTACGTCCATTTACTTTTCTCCTAAATAATGATATATTTTAAATTTTTTACTGTTTTGGTGCGACTTTACCTGCCGCAACGAGCTTGGCATTCACTTCTTCAAGCTTGTTTGTTCTCCAAGCTGCGATCGCGTTTTGGAGCGGGGAAATATCGAGGAAATCGTATTTTCGTAAGAAATAATAGAGGTCTTTCACGATTTTCACCGCGCCGTCTTTGGTTGCGCTTTCCACGTTTATGGGAAGCACGGGATCGTGCAAGCTCATACGCATAAGAGCCCAGCCGTTACCGTGGTGTTCGTCGTAGCACAAGCGGAAGCCCTCGTAGTTGTCGGGGGCGGGGGAGGCGTAATAAAGCCCGTTTCCGTATTGCGTGAAATCGTCGATCAAATTTTTACCGAGCGTTTTGAAATCGACGCCGTCCTTGAATTTTGCGCGGAGCTCCAACGCTTCCACGGGCATTTCAAGCTCGGCGATCAAATCGGTTAAATCCTTGCCCTCTTTCGCCGCTTGCGCCATAGCGATCAGCAGCCTCGTGATCAAATACGCGCCGTCGTCGAGGAAGTAATTCTCGTAAAGCGCGGCGTGTCCGCTCGTTTCCATAGCAAGAGGGGCGTATTCACCCGCTTCGTTGAGGCGGATTGCCTCATTGATTACGTTTTTATAGCCCCGTTTAAAGCGTAAGTGCTTTCCGCCTTTTTGGGCGATAAATTTCGCCAAGCCGTCGGAGGTTACCGAATCGGTAACGATCGTACCCGCCCGCTCTTTTAAAAGAACGGCGGAAATAAGCGCGATCAAACGGTTGCGGTTGATTTCCGTTCCGTCCTTGTCCACCGCGCCCGCTCTGTCTACGTCGGTATCGAAAATAATACCGAAATCGGCGTTTGCGGCTTTCACGGCGTTGCACACCGATTCCATTGCTTGCGCGTTTTCGGGATTGGGAATATGATTCGGGAAATTGCCGTCAGGGTTTAAAAATTGCGAGCCGGAAGTATCCGCGCCGAGGGGCGCAAGCACCTTGTCGGCAAAAAAACCACCTGCGCCGTTGCCCGCGTCCACCACGATCTTTTTACCAGAAAGCGGCGTATCCTCGCCTGTTGCCACGCGTACCTTTTCCACGAGGGAAGCGGCGTAAGCTTCGAGGTAGGGGGAATCGAAAGTTTCACCCACGTTCGTCGTTTCCGCAAAACGATAGGTGGCGGCAAGCTCTAAAATTTCTTTCACGTCGTTAGCCTCCAAGCCGCCGTTGTGTGAGAAAAATTTCAAGCCGTTTCGGTTAAAGGGCAAATGGCTTGCCGTAACCATAATCGAGCCTTGGCAATATCGCTCGTTCATACGCTCCACGTCCTTTAATAAGGCGAACATAGAGGGGGTAGTAGAAAGCCCCGTAATCACGGCGTTATGACCTGTGGAAACGATACCACGGACCGCGGCTTGACAAAGCGCGGGAGAGGTGAGGCGGGAATCGTAGCCCACGGCGACGGTTACTTGCGTTTTTCCCGTATGCGAGATCAGCCAAACGCAAAACGCTTTCGCAACGTTTTCCACCGCTTCTTCGGTAAGGGTAATCGGCTCGCCCGCTACGCCGTCCATAGCAACGCCGCGCACGTCCGTTCCGTTTCTTAATTTTAAGTATTCTTGTAACGTCATTTTTTTCTTCCTTTTATAGGCTATACATATATTATAGCGGTTTCGAATGATTTTTTCAAGCCTTTTGCCGAAAAAAGCCGTAAAATTTTCCGAAAAAATAAAAAAGTTTTTCTTTATCGTATTTTGTCATAAAAAAATATGACTGTTTTCACAAAGCCCCGTGAATTTTATTGACGAACGGGCGGAAAATATGTTATAATAAGCAATACAAAGAAATTCAGGGAGAACAATATGGCATTGTTTGACGTTTCCAGCGATTCAACTTGCGATTTGAAAAAGGACTACGTGGAAAAACGGGGGATCTGGTTTGTTCCGCTCACGTTCACTATGGAAAAGGACGGAAAGATCGAAGAGGGCTTCGATAATTTTTCTGCGACTGAGCAATACGAAGAATTTTACAAAAAGGTACGTGCGGGCTACTTTCCGAGGACGGCGAAGCTCAACTATGAAGCGCATATCGCGCATTTCACGAAAATGGCGGAAGCGGGAGTAAAAGACGTCGTTCATTTTACCATTTCCTCGGGGCTTGCTAACACCATTACGATCACTACGAAAGCGGCGGCGGACGTGAAAGAAAAGTATCCCGATTTCAACGTATATGCAGTCGATCCGCTCACAGCAACGATCGGGCAGGGCTTACTCGTGCGTGTTGCGGCGGATTGTCGCGATAAAGGTATGACGGCGAAAGAAACGTTTGAATATATAATGGAATTGCGCCAAAATATCCAACATTGCGTAATCCCCGACGATTTATTTTATTTAAAAAAGGGCGGTCGGGTGTCTGCGGTGAGTGCGGCGTTCGGTACGATGTTGAATATCAAACCAATGATCGTGTTCGATAGAGAAGGGAAACTGTCCGTCGTAGAAAAGAATAAAGGTATGAAAAAGGCGTTCGCGCGGGTGATAGAGCACCTTACGAAAGCGCCGATCCGCGAAGAGGGGCTTGCCGTAGTGGTGCACACCGATAACGAAAAAGGGGCGATCGAACTCGCCACACTTATCGAAGCAAAAACGGGCGTTCGTCCTGAAATTACGATTATGGGACCGGTAATCGGCTCGCACGTAGGACCGGGTTCGGTGTCTTTTGCTTGGCTTTCCACGAAAACGCGGGATTGGCTGCATAAAGAATTATATTCCTAAAATGTTGAAAAACGGCAGAAATGCCGTTTCTTTTTTACAGCAACAAACGCTTGCTTTTTGCACTTTGGCGTGATATAATATAAGAAATAAATACGAACGAGCGGTACGCTTTTTGGGAAAAGCGTTTAATAGGGAAGAGAGAAATTGCTCCACTGCCCCCGCAACCGTAAGAACGCCTGTGCTTTTTCACTGTGAAAACGGGAAGGACAAGCACGGACAAGCCGTCAAGGGCGTTGTAAGTCGGGAGACCTGCCGAGCGTTTTAGAAATTACGATTTTTCGAGGGTGTGCGAAAAGCGATTGTTTTACGCTTGCAGTTTTTCCGCGCGCCCGAAAGATCGGGATAGCGCGGAAATTTTATTTAGGAGGTTTCATTATGAAACGAAAATTTATTTCTCTTGTAACTTTATTGGCTACGGTGCTTTTGTCCGTGTTTTGCTTCGTCGCTTGCGGTGGCGGAACGGCGGCTGCGGAAGTGGTAGAAACGACGGATACGCTCGTCGCGATCCGAGTGAACGAAACGGACGGCGCGGCAACCCTTTACGACGTAATGGAGGACTTGCAAGAAGCGAACGCGTTGCAATTCGAGCTTTCGGGCAATATGTTAAAAGGCTTAAACGGCAAGGAAAATCCCGCCGACTTCTCGTTTTGTTGGATACTCTATACGTCCGATTCCGAAATGGGCAATAGCGAATGGGGCACGTATGAATGGAACGGCGAAACGCTCGCAAGCGCAATCTTGGGTGGCGACGCGTTGATCGTGTCAGAGGGCGAAACCTACCTTTGGGTTTATACGTCTTTCTAAAAACAGATAGGGCAGGTATGTGATGAACGACAAAAACCGCCAAAATACGGCAACGGAAAAAGAAGCGGAAAAACAAACGAAAAGGGTGGCGGCGCGCTCGGCAAAAGAGTGCGCGTACCTTTCCGCATTCGTTGCGCTTTTGATCGTGGCACAGCTGGTGTTTTCCTTTCTTCCGGGGGTAGAAATCGTTACCGTTTCTTTCGTAACGTATTCGCTTACAATGGGTGCACGGCGAGGCACAGTCGCGGCGACGGCATTTTCGCTTTTGCGCCAGCTTGTGTTCGGCTTTTTTCCAACCGTACTCGTTTTGTATTTGATCTATTTTAATTTGCTCGCGTTGTGTTTTGGCGGTATCGGCTTGAAATGGAAGGCGGGGGTAAAAACGTTGCCTTGGCTCGTCGTAATCGCGTGCGCGTGCACGGTTTGTTTTACGCTTATTGACAACGTACTCACACCCCTTTGGTACGGCTATTCCGCCAAGGCGACACGGGCGTATTTTTTTGCTTCGTTGCCTTTTATGATTCCGCAAGTCATTTGCACGGCGGTATCGGTGATCGTGCTTCTGTTTCCGCTGTCGAGAGTATTTTCATACGTAAAAAAACAATTATTTTAAAAATAGTGAAAAAAGATATTGACATTTCTTTCCTTTTGCTGTAAAATAATAATAAGAAGCAGAAGCTTTTATAACGATATGGCGAGGTCGGTATGGGAAACTACGTTGAAAAGAATTTATACGAAAACGAATTGATCGTAGAAAAAGCGCGTCGGGATAAATGGGGTTTGATCGGAACGTGGATTTTTGGAATTTTGTTTTGTTGGCTTTTGCTTATCCCTTTGATAATTGCAATCAAAGAAACGGTCGTATTCACGCGCACCGAACTCGTGTTGACGAATAAACGTATCGTGCGCAAGTCAGGCGTGTTTCACACGAAAGCATTCGACGCACCTTTGAGCAAAATCTTGAACGTATACGTAGAAACGACGTTTTGGGGCAAGGTTTTCAACACGAATAAGATCCGTATAACGACGGCGCTTGGCGTAATCGTCGATCGGATTCAAAACGCGGACGATTTCAAGAGTACGATTTTAGGGCAAATAGATCAATTCGAAGAAGCGCGGCTCGCGCGTCAAGCGGCGTGGACGGCACAGGCAATGGCAAGTCATACGAACGCGCAGAGCAAAACGGTTTCCGAGCCCGCGAAAAAGAAACGCGTGGGTAGATACGATTAAAATTTGGCGAAACTAAAAAGGACGGCGAGCCGTCCTTTTTTTATGCTATTATTCACCGCGTAAATGAGAAAAATCTTGCACTTCCGACATCATTGTGCAGGTGTCGAACACGCGGAGATTGCAGCCCCGAACGGCGTGATTTTCGCCCGTAATATTTTCAATTACGCCGTCGATACAAAAGCCTTTTTTAAACAGTTTCACGAGTTTTTCGGATAACCGTTTATCCAAATAACCGAGCACGCGGTTGAGGGGAATACTGTACACGAACACGTTATGCGGATAATTTTCTTTTGGCACGTGCACGAGCTGCAACCTATCGCCCGATTGACTTTGCGTGATCGCGCCTTGCCTGTCTGCGTTTTTCACGCCGTGGACTTTGCAAAAGAGTGGAAAGGCAAGATTTAAGCGTTTGCATTTGCGGCGGTATAAAAATGTAGATATGCTTTTTTGTAGATAAGTAAATATGCACATATTCACATTATAACATATATTTTGCGGTTTTGTAAAGCGAGAGAAAGAATACCACAAAAAAAGTAAAGAATTTTACGAACATTCTTTTGTCAATAACTTGCTTTTTAGTGTAGAATTTGCTACAATGTAAGAAAGGAGAAAGAAATATGATAACTTTTGACCAAGCAAAAAAGCTTTTGGGGGGTAAAGGGCAAGCGCAGCTTTTGCGCTATTATAACGAACTTGACGAGGCGGGCAAGAATAAGCTTCTGTCGGCGATAGAAAATATCAGCTGGGATTTTGAAGACGCGCTGAAAAACCCTGTGGATATGAGCGGTAAGGATAGAGATATACGTCCAATTTCGGGGCTTCGACTTGGCGAAATAGCGAAGAATAAAGAAAAATACGAAACGCTTGGCGTGGAAGCAATCAAAGCGGGTAAAGTTGCTGCGGTGCTTTTGGCGGGCGGTATGGGCACGCGCCTTGGTGTAGACGGACCGAAAGGGGCGTACGATATAGGCGTTACGAAGCCCTTGTATATATTCGAACAACAGATGAAAAACCTTGCCGAGGTGAACGAGAAATGCGGGGTGCGCGTGCCCTTGTATATTATGACGAGCGATAAAAATCACGAACAGACGACGAGCTTTTGGAAAGCGCACGCATACTTTGGCTACGAAGAAAAGGACGTGAAATTTTTCAAGCAAGATATGGCACCCGCGGTAGATTATAGCGGTAAAATTCTTTTAGAAACGAAGGATACGCCCGCGCTTTCTCCCAACGGTAACGGCGGTTGGTTCGGTTCGCTTTGTAGAGCGGGACTTTGCGAGGATTTGCACGCGCGCGGCGTGGAATGGTTAAATATCTACGCGGTGGACAACGTTTTGCAACGTATCGCCGATCCGATTTTTGTGGGTGCGACGATCGCTGCGGGTGTGAATTGCGGAGCAAAGGTAATCTGTAAGACGAATCCGAGCGAAAAGGTAGGTGTGCTTTGTATGGACGGCGATAAGCCCGATATTATCGAATATTACGAGCTCACGGACGAAATGGCGAATCAAAAGGACGAAAACGGCGATTTGGCGTATTGCTACGGCGTGATAATGAATTACTTGTTCCGCCTTTCCAAGCTGGAAGAGATCGCAGAGCAAAAAATCCCGGTACATATCGTGGAAAAGAAAATTGAATGTCTTTGCGAGGACGGCGTAACGAGAAAGCCGGAAAAGGAAAACGGTAAGAAATTCGAAACGCTCGTGGTAGATTTGATTAAGCCTATGGGAAGCGTATTGCCTTTTGAAGTGGTGCGTGAAAAGGAATTTGCGCCGATTAAGAATAAGACGGGCGTAGATAGTGTGGAATCGGCTCGCGAGCTTTTGAAATTAAACGGAGTGGAATTATAATGGCTACGGATTTGGTAGGAAACGAAACGCTACAACGCTTTATCAAGCTTTTGTGCGATCTTAATCACGAAGCGGTGGATTTTTTAAAATCGGGCAACGCGGAATTGCTGTTTGCGATGAACGACACGATCGAGGAAATTTACGCAATCCAACACGCGGGCACGGAGGACGCGTATACCGCAATCGAAGAAGACGCGCAGATTATTTATAAAAACTTCAACGCGGCGGTAACGATGATGAAAAGTAACGAGAACGCGGCGGTGGATAAAACCACGAGCGAAGCGGTGAAAATATTCGTTAGAAATATTTTCGACGCAAACGTACGTATCGTGCTTGCCTACGGCTTGGCTTAGTATCGGCTTTTTTAAGCAAGGTTAAGCGGCGGCGTGGAAATTTCCACGCCGCCAAAATTTTCCTATAAAAAGGTGAGTAAAAACGCGTAACGGTGCGTCTAATAAACGGAAGGAGCGAAAAAAGGAATGTCGAAGCGTGAGAACAAGACAACTGAATTATTGTATAAACGCTTTTTTCGTGGCGAAACAGAGGCGGTTGCGGAGCTTGCAAGCGAACATAGAAACGGTTTGATCTTATTTATTAACGGTTACGTTCGAGATACGTCCGTGGCGGAAGATCTTGCGAGTGATACGTTTGCAAGCCTACTCGTCAAGCGTCCAAAGATAAAGGACGCGTCACGTTTTAAAACGTATCTCTTTTCTATGGCGAAGAATGCCGCACTTTCCTTTCTTCGTAAAAACAAACGCGCCAAGATAAACGAGAAAGAGAACACGGACACGAAAGAATTTTTAGACGATCCCGAACACGTACTTATTCTTCAAGAGGAGCGCGAAACGGTGTTTCGCGCGATCGGACAATTAGCGGAGGATTATCGAAACGTTTTAATTTTACGCTTCTATGAAGAACTGTCTGTGGAAGAAATTTCGATAGTAATGAAGAAAAGTAAGAAGCAGGTGTATAACCTTTTGCAAAGAGCAAAAGAGACGCTCAAAAATATTTTGAGGGAGGAGGGGGTTGCATATGAAACCGATTGAAGAGTTTACGCAAGACATTTTGCAAAAACAGAAGCGGCTAAAAAAGAAAAAACGTATTATCCGTTCAAGCGTTGCGCTTTCTCTTGTCGGCTTGCTTACGTTCGGAGTAGTATATAGTAACATTATTCCTTTTGGCGAACTGTTTGAATCGCGGGCGTATGAACGGTATATGCAATCGTACGTTTCTTCCGATCAAAATACGCGTTTGAAAATTATTGACGGCGACAATGCGGCGATCACCGTCGGTAACCGAGCGTACGCTTGCGCTTTGAAAGAAGAAAACGCGCAAACGTTTTCCTTGTCCGTGCATTCGGAGGAGATAGAAAACGAAAATTTATCCGTGCGCTTTTCAGATGGTAGAGCGGAGCTTTCAGGGAAATTGAATGGGGAAAATATCGGCAAAACCTTAAATATCGTGCAGGATATGGAAGTGGAAAACGGCGCGTGGACGCATTTTGAAAGCCGACAATACGAAAACGGCACACGGGGCGCGATTTTTGATTGGCTTTTAGTGGACGAAACACAGTCCTATTGCGGCAACGAGGCGTATGCGCTTGAATGTGAATTCGTTGCGGTTGGGGATATTGTTTTACAATACGTCAAGGATCAAGTGAGCGGTATTTATACGGCGTTGCTTTTCGAAACGGTGTCTACAACCGTTTATGGTTTTCCTGTCGTGAGCGTTACGGGCTACTTAAATGCGGACGGTTCAGAATGGATCACGAGTTATTTCAAGCAGATCGACGAAAAGGAGCGGTTGGATTTTTCGGGCGGAACATTTGAAACGGAATTGATTGATTACGAGCTGACTTCGAGATACTACGATGCTTTGGATATGTCGGGAGGTTCTGGCTTGGAGGGGGGGATCGGTTGGCGACTTATGCCTCTCTCCCCGATTGCAAAAACTCGCTCAAAGGATTTAAAATTATCGCTTCATTTAAACGCGGACGGTTCGCTTTCCTTTCGATCGTCAGGGCATTGGCTTTTGAATATGTCGTGCGGCGGGAAATGGATAGCTTTTGAAGATTTTTTGCTCGTAATTTTAGATAAGGAATATCCGTATTTAGGATTAAAATCATTTACGATTAAACAAAACGAAAGTACTTTTTTGCAAGGCGATTTTCTACAAACGGCGGTTAGTCAAATAGGCACGGCGGGTGTTTACAAGGTGGGGTATCACACGTTTACCTATTATTATTACAACGCCGAAGCGATGGTGTATTGGGGTAGCGAATGGTCGGAGGACACTATAAAACCCAAGCTTTTATACGACGTGGTGTATGCCTTTGACGGTTGGTTTGAAGATTGGCACGCGCAGAATAGTAAAGGCGAGCGTGTTCCGTTGGTAGAGGACAACGGTACGGAGCTTATTTTCCGCGAGAACGGGAAATGTGAAGTGTATAGAAACGGTGAGTTAAAGCAAACGATCGGGTATCGCTTTAACGTGATCAACGAAGAGAATTTCTCTGTGCGCTTTGATAGTCGGTTGTACGTTTATTGCGAAGGGGAACGGTATAGCACCTACTATTTGAACGTTTACGCAAAGCGCTTATTTGCGCAAACGGAGGAATACGCTTATGTAAACGACGTATTTTCAACGCGTGGGTGGCAGATTGCTTTCCGCACACGATAAGAATGTGAAAAACGCCCGCGGGGCGTTTTTCCTTTAAAATATATTTTCAATTCCAAGCGAATAGGCTTGTGGGATATTCTCGCACATACCGAGCACGACTTCAAGCTTGGGCAGGGCGTTTTTATAATCGCGCACGCAGATAAACCCGACTGCTTCGTAAAGCTGATAATCGACCTCCTGAATGGCGGTATGGGGAAGCCAAATTTGAAGCGTTTCCTTTTTTTCTTCCCAAAGCTGACGCACCGCCGTGCCGTCCTCAAAGGTAGCTGTTTGCGCCTCCGTTTTATCGTGTAAAGTCAAAAGCACTTGCGTAAGTAGATCAAAAGTAGATTTGACGTAATAAATTTCAAAGCAGGAAGCGCCGATAATCAAGCCGAGCGTGATTGCAATGCTCACGAGCGTTTTCACCATAACGTTTCCTCCCAATTCAAATCAAACACCTTATATTTCGTGCCCTTTTCCTGTAAATATACTTTCCCGTTTCCGTCCACCGTCATTACGAGTATGCGTTTGAGCTTGTTGCAACCCTGTTTTTTCAACACGTCGAGATAATATTGACGATCGCGCTTCGTGAGCGCGAGATTTTTTTCGTCGAATTTACCCTCGTTGACGAGGATCACGGGCAAGGAATTTTGTAATTGCTCGTAGTTGGGCTTGGGGAGAGCGGAAAACGTTCCTTCTGCCTCGTAGAGGGCGTAATCGACGGCGTCGAGCGAGAAATAACCTTCCGTTCGAAGCGATTCGATTAAATCGGAGACGTCGAGGCTATTTTTTTTTAGTTCCGCGTCGTCGATGCCGTTCTTATTGAGTAGCACGCTCGGCACGCCGCTCACGATCGCCTTGGCAGGCTTGAAATTGAGATCGAGCAAGCATACGATCTGATGCAATAAAAACACGGCGAGTATCGCCATAACGCCGTATAAAAGAGGCGTCGAGGGATCTGCCATAGGAATTCCCGCAAGCTCGGAAATGATCAAGGTTACGACGAGCTCGTAAGGCTGCATTTCTCCGATCTGCCGTTTGCCCATAAGTCGCATCACGATAAGAAGCGTAATGAAAATAATAACAGTTCTTATAAAAATAAGTCCCATATTGACAGTTTGTAGAAAAAGAATAAAAATATACCCCTCAAACGCTTGCAATTTCTGAAAAGAGCGTGTATAATAATTGCATTAGAGTAGCCTTTGGCGCGTGAAGTGTTACCGAACGGGACGTTGTCGGTAAACGAAAGAGAAACGGAGCGTTTAAGCGATCGTTTTTCTGCGGTGTCAAGGCGCGTCCGCTATAAAAACGGGGCAGGCAGGTATGCGTTGAGCGCATTTCTACGCCGTATAACCCGCACGCGGACCTCTTGGAAAAAAGGAGGTTTTTATTTTATGAATTGCACCAAAGAAAAATGGAAACGGGTATTGTTTTCGTCTACGCTCGAAGGTAAGAACGAAAGCCACAAGATTGCGTATATTGCGGTGATGACGGCGCTTATCGTGGTGGCGAATATGTTTTTTGAATTTAAGTTCGCAGAAACGCAATTTTCGCTCACGCTCGTAATCTCGGCGCTCACGGGTTTTATGATCGGACCGCTTTTCGGTTTTGCCGCCTGCTTTTTAGGCGATCTCGTCGGGTTTTTATATCATTCGGCGGGGTATGCGTATTTGCCGTGGATCGGAATTTCTATGGGATTGACGGCAACGATTGCGGGACTTTGCGGAGAATTACCCTTTGCTTTCAAGGGAGGAAAATATATCAAGCTCGCGCTTGTTTCGCTTCTTTCGTTTGCCGTTTGCACGGTTGCAATCAACACCACGGCGTTTTGGCTTTTATATGCAAAAGGCGTGCCGTATACGACGTATTTGATCTCGCGCCTGTTCGTGCAGGGACAAATTTGGAACAGTTTGTTCAATTACGCGCTTTTGTTTATCGCCGTGCCTGCGCTTGCAAAAGTGAAGCCGCTCGGGCTTCGTCTTTGACGAAAATGTGAAAAATTCGAAAAAGCCGCTCACAGAGGTTGACGGCTTTTTCTTTTTATGTTATACTTATAACATAAAGTGGCGCAAAAGCCACGAAAAAAGGAGAAACGTATGTATCCTCATAAAATTTTCGGTTTGTTTTATCTCTACGGCTTGATGATCGCAATCGGTTTGCTTGCGGCGTTCGCCGTACTGTTTTATTGGGGTAAGAAGAAAAAGATAGAAGAGAAATTCGTCGATTTTATTTTCTATAACGGTATTGTATCCATTGCGGTAGGGTTTGGCGCGGCGGCGCTTTTCCAAGCGACGTATAACTATATTGAAAATCCGGAAGCGGGTTTTAAGATCAGTGGTTCGATCACGTTTATGGGCGGGCTCGTTGGGGGCGTACTTTGTTTCCTTGCGATCTATTTCATTTTCAGAAAACGTTTCAAAACCAAGCTCGTAGATACGCTTTCTATGTTTCCTTGCGCGATTTTAATTGCGCACGGGTTCGGGCGAATCGGCTGTTTTTTCGCGGGTTGTTGCTACGGAAGCGAAACGGAAAGTTTCCTTGGCGTTCAGTTCCCGCACTTGCCAGCCCCCGTGCACCCCACCCAGCTTTACGAGGCGGCGTTTTTATTTCTTATGTTCGGCGTTTGTTTCTATCTTTTAATGAAGAAAGATTTTAGGCATAATTTAAGCGTATATCTCGTATCCTACGGCATATTCCGTTTCCTGATCGAATACGTGCGCGCCGATCATCGAGGGGAATTTATCGGGGGAATTTCCCCGTCGCAGTTTTGGGCGATTATTATGGTCGTAGCGGGCGTTGCGTTGTTTTTAGCACTTTGGTATATGGAAAAGAAAGCGAAAGAAAAAGGAAAAGTAAAAGAAGAAAAGGCGGAAATGGTGGAAGAAACGCAAAAGGAGATAGAAGAATGAGAAACTTAACCTTACTTACCGATTTGTATCAGCTGACGATGGGCTACGGCTTTTACCGCCAAAACAAGCACGAGGAAGAAGTCGTGTTCGACGTGTTTTTCCGCAGGAATAAATTGATTACGTATTCGATTGCGGCAGGACTTCAAGACGTAGTGAAATACCTCTTGAATTGGCGTTTTGACGAAGACGATATAGCGTATTTGCGCTCGCTCCATTTGTTTAGCGAAGAGTTTTTAGAATATTTGAGAAATATGCGCTTCACGGGGGACGTGTACGCGGTGAAAGAGGGCGAACCCGTATTTCCTGGCGAGCCTATTCTCACGGTAAAAGCGCCTTTAATCCAAGCGCAATTTGCAGAAACGGCGATTTTGAATTTAATCAATCACCAAACGCTGATCGCGACGAAATCCTCAAAGATTTGCCGTGCGACGGCGGGAAAGGGTTTTGTTATGGAATTCGGTTTACGGCGAGCGCAAGGACCTGACGCAGGCATCAACGGCGCGCGCGCGGCGATTATCGGCGGGTGTACTTCTACGTCAAACGTAATCGCAGGGCAAAAATTCGACGTTCCCGTAGCGGGTACGATGGCGCATAGCTGGGTTATGGATTACGACAGTGAGTATGAGGCATTTAAAGCGTACGCGGCGGCATATCCCGACAACTGTCTACTTCTCGTCGATACCTACGACACGCTCCGAAGCGGCGTGCCTAACGCAATCAAGGTATTTAAAGAGCTGAAAGCGGCGGGGCATAAGCCCAAGGGGATTCGTTTAGATAGCGGAGACTTGGCGTATCTTTCCAAGGAAGCGCGGAAAATGATGGACGCGGCGGGCTTCCCAGAAGCAATAATTTGCGTTTCGGGGGATTTGGACGAGCGTTCGATCAATTCTCTTTTGCAACAGGGCGCGAAAATTGATTCTTGGGGTGTGGGAACGAAATTGATCACGTCGGAAGATCTGCCCGCGCTTGGCGGTGTGTATAAGCTTTCCGCGGTAATCGGGAAAGACGGTAAAATCACGCCGAAAATTAAGCTTTCGGATAACGCGGAGAAGATCACAAACCCGTCGTTTAAAAATTTATACCGCTTATACGACAAAGAAAGTGGAATGGCGATTGCCGATCTGATTACGTTGCGCGACGAAGCGGTAGACGAAGACAAGCCGCTCACGATCTTCCACCCGATTGAAACGTGGAAGAAGCACGAGGTGGAAAACTTCCGAGCCGAGCCGCTTTTGCATACGATCGTGGAAAAGGGCACGCTCGTATACGAATTTCCCAAGCTTACGGAGGTTGCGGCGTTTTCCAAAGCCGAGCTTTCGAAATTCTGGGAGGAATATCTGCGCTTGGATATGCCACAGGTCTACAAAGTGGATTTGTCGGCAAAATTACACGCGCTCAAAATTTCTATGATCGACGAAATTCGCGCCAATGCAAAACGGGAGCGAAAGAATGAAAAATAAGCAAAAAAACCAACGAAGAAGAAGCGCCCCGCTTTGGGGTATGCTACTCTTTTTCATACTCGTTGCAATCGACCAGCTTACCAAACTGTTCGCCGACGTATATTTCACCGCCAACGGTGCGCCCGAAAAAATCACGGTAGTCGAGGGTTGGCTTTGGCTTCGTATCACGTATAATCGCGGAATTTCCTACGGGCTTGGCGCAAATTCCTCGCCGATTTTGAAAATACTCGTGATCGCGGCAACGGCGGTGATGATGGCAGGTCTTTTGGTGCTGTTTTTTAAATTAGATAATAATCGTCGCCCGATAAAAACCGCGCTCGTGTTCGTCGTAGCAGGGGGCGTGGGCAATTTGATCGATCGGGTGTATTATCGCGTATGGGATACTGCCACGAAACCGTTTGGCGTGCGCGATATGGTAGATTTGAGCAAATTCGGCTTTGCCGTTTGCAATTTTGCCGATTTCTTTATCACAGCGGGCGCGGTGATGCTCGTATTGTCCTTGTTGTTCTTCGATAAGGACGCGGCGTTCCCGCTGGGTAAATATAAAAAGCTCGCCAAGGACGCAGAAGAAGCAGAAGAAGCGGAAGCAGCGGGAGCAGTCGAGACGAAAAGAAAAGCAGAAAGGGAAGAAACGAATGGATAAAAGGCTGTTTATCGCCGAACGCGCCTATAAACGGCTCGACGTATTTTTGAGCGAGCAGACGGACGAATTTACCCGTTCGCGGTTAAAAAAACTGATCGAAGAGGGAAACGTTTCGGTAGGAGGCGTGCCGCAAACGAAAGCGGGCGCGGATATAAAAGTAGGCGAAGCGGTGGAGCTGACCGTGCCGGAAGTTGTGGAATACGCGGTAAAGCCCGAAAATATCCCGATAGAGATCGTGTACGAGGACGCCGACCTTGCGGTGGTGAATAAGCCCAAGGGAATGACGGTGCATATGGGCAACGGCGTAGTGGAAGGGACGCTCGTAAACGCGCTTTTATACGCGCTCGATTCGCTCAGTGGGATCGGTGGAGTGTTAAGACCGGGGATCGTACACCGAATTGATAAGGACACGACGGGCTTGCTCGTGGTGGCGAAAAACGATAAGGCGCACGTATCCTTGGCAAAACAGATCGCGGAAAAAACTTGTAAACGAACGTATTTTGCGCTTTTAGAGGGCAATTTGAAAGAGGATCGCGGCACGATCGTAACGGATATAGGCAGACACCCGACCGACCGTTTGAAAATGTCGGTTTTGCCCGAGGGAAAGGGCAAGCTTGCGATCACGGAATTTGAAACGGTGGCGCGCTTTGGAACAGAATTTACTCTTTGTAAATTCAAGCTCCAAACGGGTAGAACGCACCAAATCCGCGTACACGCCAAGCATATGGGACACCCTGTGGCGGGCGATCCCGTATACGGTTATAAAAAGCAAAAATTAAATGCAGACGGGCAGCTTTTGCACGCGTGGCAGTTGGAGCTCACGCACCCTCAAAGCGGAGAAAGAATGACGTTCAACGCACCCCTGCCCCCCGCCTTTCAAGAAATTTTAAGGAAACTTTGCAAACGCTATCAAGTTTGCGGGGAATTTGAAAGCTTATGTTAAAAATATCCAAAGTAAAACGCAATTCAATCGCAAAAGAGCTTGGCTTGGAAGCGGGCGATCAAATAATAGCCTTTAACGGCTTGCCCTGCGAGGACGAGCTGGATTATTTATATTATATCGAAACCGACGGCTTTTCTATGGTCGTGAAAGATCATAGAACGGGCAGTGAAACCGCGGTGGAGGTTGAAAAGGAAGAGGGCGAGGATTTAGGTTTGACGTTTGAAAAGAACGAAAAAATACGCACTTGTCATAACCGTTGCGTATTCTGTTTCGTTGATCAAATGCCGAGTGGTATGCGAGAAAGCCTGTACGTAAAGGACGACGATTATACTATGAGCTTTACCTGCGGAAATTTCGTAACGCTCACCAATCTTTCGGACGAGGGCTTGGAGCGGATTATCCGTTTAAAGCTTTCACCGCTCTATATTTCCGTACACACGACCAATCCCGAATTGCGTGTAAAATTGCTACGCAACCGTTATGCGGGAAAAATAAGCGAGCAGATAAGGCAGCTTGCCGCGGGAGGTATCGAAATGCATTGTCAAGCGGTACTCGTACCAAACGAAAACGACGGAGACGAGCTTGCGCGCACCGCGCGGGAATTGTTTCAATATTATCCCGCCGTTCGCGATCTTGCGTGCGTGCCGACGGGTATTACTAAATATCGCGACGGCTTGACGTATATTCCCGACGTAGATAAAGCGTATAGTGAAAAATTGCTGGATCTCGTTCATTCGCTTAACGCAGAATTTGGGGTAGATTTTCTTCTCCCCGCCGATGAATATTTCGTAAAGGCGGAGCGCGCATTTCCCTCGCCCGATTTCTACGGAGATTTTTCCCAAATAGAAAACGGGATAGGACTGACGACGAAATTTTTATCGGAAGCGGAAGCCGCGCTTTGTCCTTGCGAGTTAAAAAGTGCGAAAAAGACGTTGATCGTTTGCGGCGTATCGGCGGCGAAAACGTTGAAAGTGCTCGTAGAAAGGTGTAACCAAACGATTAAGGGCTTGCAAGCGGAGCTTTTGCCGATCGAAAACGATTTTTTCGGGCATACGGTAACGTGTACGGGTTTGCTCACGGGTAGAGATATAACGGCGGCGATTGAGAAATACCGCGAAGAAAAGGGACGATTTGACGAAGTGATTCTTGCAAAGGACACGTTAAAAGAATTTGAGGACGTGTTTCTTTGCGGTATGACGCTCGGGGAAATGAGAGCGCGGTTGCAGTTTAAAAACATACGCGTAAACCGCGACGGCGGCGCAGGGCTCGTGCGCTTGCTGGGTAGCGAAAAATAGAGTAAGGAGAAAAAGAATGGCGAATCCGTTGATAGCGTTGGTGGGTAGACCAAACGTAGGGAAAAGTACGTTTTTCAATAAAGTAGTAGGTCGAAAAATTTCGATTACGGAGGATAGGCCGGGCGTTACGCGCGATCGGCTGTACGCAGACGCAACGTGGCGAGATAAGCATTTTACGATGGTAGACACAGGCGGGTTGGAGCTGAAAAGCGAGGACGTAATGTGGAGAGAGATCGCAAAGCAAGCGGACGTGGCGATTGAAACTGCGGACGTGATCTTGTTTTTCACCGACGGCAGGGACGGGCTGCACCCGTCCGATTACGACGTGGCGGACATATTGCGCCGTAGTAAGAAGCCCGTAATTTTGGTGGTGAATAAAATCGACGAGTATTCGCCTGAAAAGGTGTTTGAATTTTACGCTTTGGGGCTCGGCGAGCCGTTTGCGGTATCCGCCGAACATTCGCAGGGTATTGGCGACGTGCTGGACGAAGCGATAGGGTACTTCCCCGACGGAACGGAAGAACCCGTGCCGTCGCTTAAAATAGCGGTGGTAGGCAAGCCCAACGCGGGCAAATCGAGCTTGGTGAATAAAATTTTAGGCAACGAAAGAAGTATCGTAACGCCTATGGCGGGCACGACGCGCGACGCGATCGACACGCTGTTTTATCGCGGGGAAAAGGCGTATACGATTATCGACACGGCGGGGATTAGAAAGAAAAAGAACGTAGACGACGACGTGGAATATTATAGCAATATGCGCGCGTTCGACGCGGTGCGCAGAAGCGACGTGTGCCTTTTGATCGTAGATAGCGCCGAGGGTTTGACGGAACAGGACGTAAAAATTATCGGCTACGTACACGAGCAAGGCAAGCCCTCCGTAGTGGTGATGAACAAATGGGATCTGATTGAAAAGGATACGCACACGGTGAATAAATTTGAGGAAAAACTTCAAGAGGATTTGAAGTTTATGAGCTACTATAAATCGGTGTATATCTCGGCAAAAACGGGGCAACGGGTGGAGAAATTACTTTCGGCGGCAGAGGAGGCTTACGCGCACGCGTGCTTCCGCGTACCGACGGGTGAGCTCAACGATCTAATCGGCGACGCGGTGCGGCTTCAAGAACCGCCCTCGTATTTAGGAAGAAGAATGAGGGTGTTTTTCTCCTCGCAGGTGGGTGTTTGTCCGCCTACGTTCGCGTTGTTCGTCAACGACGAAAACCTGCTCCATTTCTCCTACGAGCGGTATTTGGAGAATACCATTCGCCGCGCATATGATTTCAGCGGTACGCCGATTAAGATCGTAGTGCGCGAGAAAAAGGACGAGGATTGATAGCGGGGGCGCGTGTATGAAAACTTTCTCTTTTGCGCAAAGCTGGTGGCAATTTATAATCATAGCGATCGTATGCTATCTGATCGGTTGCTTTAATTTTGCGCTTTTCATCTCCCGTGCGAAAAAGCGGGACATCACGAAAATCGGTAGCGGAAATCCGGGCACGATGAATATGAGCCGAGAATTTGGCTTAAAGGTAGGCTTTATCACTTTTCTTTGCGACGCACTCAAAGGCGGTGTGCCCGCGCTGATCGTTTATTTTGTGTATCGAGGCTACGTGTTCGAGGGTACGGCGATGCTCGTTTCTGATTTTGCGCGCTATTTTAGCGGCTTGTGCGTAGTAATCGGGCACGTTTTTCCCGTAACGATGAAGTTCAAAGGGGGCAAGGGAATTGCTTCCACGCTGGGGCTTTTTTGGGCTTGCCTTTCCTGCGAAAATCCTTGGTGGATACTTTTCGCATTTTTGTGCCTCGTTGGCGTAGTCGTGTTTATATTTCTCACCGAATGGGGCTCGCTCGGCTCGCTTTTAGGCGTAACGGGCTTTTCGATTATCCAGCTTACGATCTTTCTCTTGCGCTACGCAAACTTCGCGGTGAACGCGTACACGGTAGCCACCTATTTAATTATTTTTGCAATCAACGTGCTCACGTGGACGGCGCATAGAGAAAATCTCGTGCGGCTTTTTGCGGGGGAAGAGCGGCACACTTCCATTAGAAAACTTGCCAAAAAGAAATAAAGGAGAGGTTATGAATGTTATTATAATCGGTTGTGGTCGAGTCGGTAGAACGCTCGCCGAAAAACTCAACGCCGACGGCAACGACGTAACGGTCGTGGATATGTCCGCGGAGAAGGTAAAAACGATCACGAGCCGTTGCGACGTAATGGGCGTAGTGGGAAACGGCGCAACGCATACGATCCAGCGGGAAGCGGGGATCGGCGCGGCGGATCTATTGATCGCGGTTACCAATTCCGACGAGCTGAATCTGCTTTGTTGCGTGGTTGCAAAAAAAGAGGGAAATTGCCACACGATCGCGCGCGTAAAGAACCCCGATTATAGCAAGGACGCGCCCTATTTGAAAGAGCAGCTGGGGCTTGCTATGGTGATTAACCCCGAATACGCGGCGGCGGAAGAGATCGCGCGCGTGCTTCGTTTTCCCGCGGCGATCAAAATTGAACCGTTTGCCAAAGGGCGAGTGGAGCTCGTGAAATTCAAGCTTCCCAAGGATAGCCCGCTTATCGGTCTGACGGTGAAAGAAATGGCAATGCGGTATCGCTGCGATCTGCTCGTTTGCACGATCGAGCGCGGGGAGGAAGCGTTGATTGCGAACGGCGATTCCCGTTTTGAAGAAAAGGACGTCGTTTCGATTATCGCCACGCCCAAGAACGCGAACGAATTTTTCACGAAAATCGAATATAAAGGACATTCGATCAAGAACGCGCTCGTGGTGGGCGGCGGGGTAATCACGCATTATCTTTGCGAAATCTTGGAGCGCACGAATATTCGGCTTCGCATCATTGAAAAGGATTTAAAGGTCTGTGAAGAAATGAGCGCAGAGTGGGATAAGTGCGACGTAATCCACGGCGACGGCTCCGATCGTGAGCTTTTAATGGAGGAGGGGATTTCCAAAGCGGGCGCGTTCGTTGCGCTTGCAAATTTAGACGAGGAGAATATACTCCTTTCCGTGTTTGCGAAAAACGCAGGCTGTCAAAAGCTGGTAACCAAGATCAACCGTATTGATTACGATCACGTGCTTGGGCAGTTGGAACTCGATACGACGATTTGTCCAAAGAATATCACGTCGGATATAATTTTGCGTTACGTGCGCGCGATGAGAAATACGGTTGGCAGTAACGTAGAAAGGTTGTATAATATCATTCAAGATCAGGTAGAGGCTTCGGAATTTATCGTAAAAGAAAATTCACCGATCGCGGGCAAACCGCTCGTGGAGCTTAAATTCAAAGAAAATATTCTGATTGCTTGTATTACGCGTGGAAACGAAGTGATCATTCCCCGCGGTCAAGACGTAATCAAAGCGGGGGACGCGGTGGTAATCGTGTCCAAACAAATCGGCTTGCAGGACGTAACCGACGTTTTGAAATGAGGTGAGAGGGTGAATTATCGCATTGTTATCAGAACGCTTGGCTTCATACTTCTTTTTGAGGCGGTATTTCTTCTCGTACCGGCTATCACCGCTTTGTGTTATAAGGAAGCGGAAATTTTGGATATACTCGCAACGATGCTCCTTTGCGGGGCGACGGGTGGAGCGTGCTTGCTTGTCAAAACGAACAACGATACTATGTACGCCAAGGAAAGCTTCGTGATCGTAGCGTTAAGCTGGATTGTTATGAGTCTTTTCGGCGCGTTGCCCTTTTGGTTTTCCCGTGCAATCCCCTCGTATATCGACGCGCTGTTTGAAACGGTTTCGGGCTTCACGACGACGGGTTCGACGATTTTACCGAGCGGAGCGGCAATCGAAGCGTTGCCCAAATCCTTGCTTATGTGGCGAAGCTTCACCCATTGGATCGGGGGAATGGGCGTACTCGTATTCGTTATGGTCTTTTTGCCGCTTTCAGGCGGACGGAATATCAATTTATTGCAAGCGGAAAGCACGGGTGCGGCGGTAAATAAGCTCGTGCCGAAAATGCGTTCCACGGCAAGAATTTTATATCTCATCTACACCGTGCTCACTCTGTTGCAGCTTGCGTTGCTCGTATTCGATATGCCCTTTTTTGAGGCAATCACCACGGCGTTCGGCACGGCGGGCACGGGCGGTTTTTCGGTGAAAGGGGATAGCCTTGCAGGCTATTCGGCGTATTCGCAAATCGTGGTAACGGTGTTTATGGTGTTGTTTTCTATCAACTTCACGTCTTTTTATCTCATTTTGTGCGGTAGAATCAAGGAAGCGTTCAACACGGAAGTGCGCGTTTTTCTTTGTATCGTGGCGGCGGCGATTGCGCTAATTGCGATTAATTTGTGTTTGACGAATTTTGGGTATAGCGTAGGGGAGGCAATTTTACATTCCGCCTTTTCGGTTGCTTCGATCATTTCCACGACGGGTTTTGCAACGGCGAATTTCGATATATGGTCGCCGTTTGCCAAAATCATACTCGTTCTGTTAATGTTTATCGGCGCTTGCGCAGGGAGCACGGGCGGAGGGTTAAAGGTTTCGCGGGTAGTCGTGCTATCCAAGGGCGCAACGCACGAAATGAAACGCATTTTGCACCCTCGCCAAGTTAAAAAGATCACGGTAGATAAACGCATAGTGGAGCACGAGGTGGTGCGAAGAATAAACGCCTATTTCTTCGCGTATATACTTATCTTTATCACGTCGCTTCTAATAATCTCTTTCGACGGGTTCGATCTCGTTACTAATTTCACGGGCGTTGCGGCAACGCTAAACAATATCGGTCCGGGGCTCGGTATGGTAGGACCGAACGGGAGCTTTGCGGCATTCTCCGATCTTTCCAAGCTCACGTTGATCTTTGATATGCTCGCGGGGCGGCTGGAAGTATTCCCTATGCTCGTGTTGTTTATCCCTTCTACGTGGCGAAAATAAAGCGTAAAAAACCCGCCTTTTTCAAGATTTTGAAAAAGGCGG
>JAGAOR010000044.1 GCA_017623605.1 Clostridia bacterium
CTATGAAACAAAATACCCTGTGGAAGAGTCACAGGGTATTTTGTTAAGAAAGCCACGCGATAGTCGCGTGGTTCGGTAGAGGTTTACCGATGAGTTGAAATAAAAACTCCGATTTAGTATAATGTTGTTGTGACCTGCCAGTTACAAAAACTCAAAAACCAAATCGGAGGATATTAAAATGAACGAATCATCTAATACCAATAATATTTTAGCACATACAAAATGGAATTGCAAGTATCATATCGTGTTTTGTCCAAAGTATCGTAGAAAAGTATTTTACGAACAACATAGAGAAGAAATACGAGAGATATTACGCAAACTATGCCAATGGAAAGGCGTAGAAATACTGGAAGGCGAAATATGTCCTGACCATATACATATGCTCGTAACGATACCACCCAAAATGAGCGTTTCGGGATTTATGGGATATTTGAAAGGCAAGAGTGCAACGATAATATTTCAGAAATGGGGAAATATGAAGTTTGCATACCGAAATCGCGAATTTTGGTGTAAGGGATATTATGTCGATACGGTTGGAAAAGATACGAAAGTAATAAAAGAGTATATAGCCAACCAGTTGAAAGCGGATAGGCAGGCAGACCAGTTGAGCATCTTTGACCCGAATGACCCGTTGACGGGTAGCAAGTAACACGTGCGTGACTGGCAGGTCAATAAAAAAAGCACATTTGTGCTACGCCAGTAGAAAAGGGCTATGCCCGAAAAAGTAAAGCCACCCGCTATGCGGGTGGATATTTACTTCGTCGCGCTTTGCGACCTGTTTGCTTCTGCGAAGAACGATCCTGTTTTCCATAATTCGGGGAAGCGTCATTGGAAAAGTAGTGTTTTTTTTAACCTTGTACGTCTGCGATTTTGCCGTTTTGTAGCGTTACCGTGAACGGCTTCACCTCGAAAAGCCGTTCGCCTTTGGCGTAAACGAGTCCGCAAACGTTCGGATCGTCCGTGAGTGTAACCGCTTTGAAATCGCCTAAATATTCTTTCAGCCTCTCCGCTTGCGGGGCTAAATCGTTTGAAAGGAGAGAAGCGTAATCTGCGCCGACTAAAACGCTCTCGAAAAAGGCAAAAGGCAAAAGCTCCGCTTGCAACCTTGCGGGATCGTGCTCACCGCTTATCGTGCGCGCTTGGGAAAGCGCGCATTTTATTTGCGTTACGCCGTTTTCGTCTAACGTCCACACGCAATCGGCGATTCGCCCCAAGCTATCAGAGAGCGGTAGCCGCGCGTGTAGCTCACCCGATTTGATGTCCATGGAAATATAGTTTTCCAAAAGTACCCGTTCGCCCGTTTTGGTATAAATTGCGAGCGCGTCGGGGGCTTTTAAGAAGAATAATCCGCTTTCGTAAAACAGCTCGGAACGTTCAAACGAAGGGGGCAGGGTTGAGACGAAAAAGCCTTCTTCCGTTTCGATGGATAGTTGTAACGCGCCTTGATAAAAGAGGGTGAGCGTACTTTTTTCCAAGTGTTTTTGGCAAAGTATTTTCAAGGAAAGATCGCTCGGCGGGAAATCGCGCGCGTAGATCGCGATCGCGTTTGAAAGCAAATAAACCTCACAGCCCGCGGGCGGGGAATGGCGTACGGCTTCGTTTAAGAAAAAGCCGATCGGTTGCGCGTTTTCGGGGGTGAAGCGCACGAAAACGTTGTCTTTTAATGAAAGTTCGGCGAAGCGTTCGAAGTGATCTGTGAGTCCAAAATAGGCGTCGTTTAAAGTCAGCGCGCAAGGGCGCGAGGATAAAAAATAAATTTTCATAAAATATCGTATGATTTTTTTTGCTGAAAAAGTATAAAATGAAAAAATCCGTCAATAATTTAGCCTGACGAGAATTGCACCGCAACAAGCTTGAAAAGCGTCTTTTCAGGTGTGAAGCAGTTTTCACGAGCAAAAAAACAGGATAGACAAGGAAATTGAGCGTAATCATACCGATCGTATGATAAGCGAAATTGACGAAGTATAAACGTTTTTTTGCCGTTAAAACCTTGTCGGGTTCGAATCTCGTCAGGCTATTGAAAGTCAGTTGGAGGAACGGATTATGAACAAAATCAACGGTTACACGGAAGAAGAAGCAAAAACGCTCGTCGAATTTATCAAAGAGGGCAAAAGTAGAGGGAAAACGCTTACGTATTTGTTCGAGGCTTACGGCTTGAAGCACGGGCGGGCAAAGGGTAGCGTGCGAAATTACTACTATGCGTTTATGAAAAACGAGAAGAGGGACGAACGAATCGTGCGCCTACTTGACGGTTCGAGTTTGTCCGTAGAGAAAATCCGCGAATTTACCGAAGAAGAAACGGACGAGGTGCTCAAAAATATTTTAAAGGAAAAGAGCAAGGGCTTGTCCGTGCGGCGGGCAATTTTTAACCTGTCGGGCGGAGACGATAAGCTTATGCTCCGACTGCAAAATAAATATCGTAATACTTTGAAAAAAGAGCCACAGCGCATTGCAGCGATTGCCGAGAGATTAGGGCTTACGGAAGAGGTGCAAACGCTACGCGCGCGGGCGGAGGGGCGGAGGGTAGAGCGACCTGTTCTTCCCGATCAAGCATTTTTACAGCGGCGTTTGGAAAACGAGATTAACGCGCTTTACGATCGGCTTGCGCAGGCGCTCAAAGCCGAAAACGAACGGCTTCGCACGGAAAATAAAAAGCTCAAAGAAGAGCTTTTGGCTAAATGAGGAATACACAGGCAACAGAAAATGCCCGTCCGTTTGCGAAAACGGACGGGCATAGTCATTGTTCTTTTCGTTATTTTTCGGCACGCGATTTGCGCGCTTTGCCGTCTTCTTTTTTCTCTTTGTCCGTTGTCTTTTCGTCCTTTTCCTCAAACGCGCAAAGTTTTTCGTCTATCAGTTCGTCGAGCTTATTTTGAACCTCTTCTTGACCTTTCCTAACGAGCGTGCGCATTTTATAATTGTTCGCCGTAAGCAAAGCTCCGCATACGCCGCCGAGCAAAAGACCGATTGCAAATTTTTCCATACTTCTCCTCCTTGTTCTCAACGCCGCGAAAGGGCGTTTTTCGGTTATAGGAGTAGTATGTGAAAGGATATAAAAATTATACGCGCGCGGTAAAACCGCGCGCGTAACGTTTGCGTGATTTGCAATTATACTTGCGTTGCGCCGTCTACGGAAAGCAACGCGCCCGTGATATAGCTTGCTTTATCACTTGCAAGGAATACGAACGCATTCGCCACTTCTTCGGGCTCGCCCACTCTGCCAAGGGGGATCGTTGCCGAAATCCGATCAACCATTTCTTTGGGAAGCGCGGCAACCATATCCGTACGCGTAACGCCCGGCAATACCGCGTTTACGCGAATATTATCCTTACCAAGCTCACGTGCGAGGGATTTGGTGAGTCCGTTCACCGCGAATTTGGAAGCAGGGTAGGAACAACCCGCTGCTTGACCGTATATGCTGACCATAGAGCTCGTGTTGACGATCGAACCGCCGCCTTGCGCTTTCATAATCGGCGCAACCGCTTTTGCACAATAGAATACCGAATTCACGTTCAGGTTGATCACCTTATCGAACGCTTCGGGGGAATAATCGTAAATCGGTTCGCGCGCGGACACGCCTGCGTTGTTAGCGAGAATATCAATTTTTCCAAAGTGCGTTTTTACTTCCTGCATTGCGGTTTCGATTTCCGTGTAGCTACTTAAATCGGGGGAAAGCCCGATCACGGAATATTCTGCGTTCTCCTCTTTAAGCGCGGCAAGCGCCTTATCGACCGTTTCCTTTCTCGATCCGAAAAGAGCAACCGACGCGCCTTCTTTCAAAAACGCCTTGACGATAGCAAGTCCAATACCTCTCGTACCGCCCGTAACGACGGCTACTTTACCTTGTAACATACCCATAATTTTTTTCTCCTCGTTTTTTATTCAAGTTCCATAGCTTCTTCGCTATTTTCAAAATCCTCGTATTGATGGCAAAATTCCGCAAAAACCTCGTCCATAAGCTGTTCGTCTTCGAGTGTTGCGAGGCGTTTGTCGTCGCCCTCGCCCTCCAAGCGGAACATCACAACCTCGTCTTCTTCTTCCTCCGTTTCAGGCTCTGCTTTTTGGAAGAAGCAATACCATTCGCCGCGGTATTCGATCGTGCCGATATGCAAAAATTTTTCCGTGTTTCCGTCTTCGTCTTCCAGCTCTATAATGCGTTCGAGCTCGTCGCCCAATTCTTCCGTTTTCAATTCGTCTTTCATAATTTTCTCCTTTTCTTGATTCTTCATTCTTTTGAGATAACTTTCGAGGATAAAGGAAGCGGCGATCGAATCTATCGTCTGTTTACGGCGATCCCGTTTTACACCGCCTATCATTTGCGTTTCCCGCGCTTCGGCGGTGGTAAAACGCTCGTCCTCCAAAATAATGGGTAGGGCGGTTGCGCGCTGTAAAGCTTCAATAAAACGTCGCGTTTTCTCCGTTTGCTCGCTTTCCGTGCCGTCCGTGCTTACGGGTAATCCGCACACGATTACGCCCACGCCTTTTTCTTCCGCGATTTTTGCAATCGCTCGTACGTCCGCGCCAAAATTGCGGGTGCGGAAATACGTTTCGCAGGGCATTGCGTATTCGTTGAACGGATCGCTCACGGCAACGCCGATTCGTTTGTCGCCTATATCAAAGGCTATCGCTCGCTTGGTTATCATATTATCATTATACCACAAAACCGGCCCGCTCGTCTATCGTTTGAAAGGGGGCTTTTAGTCTTTTATATTGAAAAGTTCGTTGGGAGTAATTTCGTAAAAATCGCAGAGGAACAAAACTTGGTCATAATTGAGCTCAAATATTCCGTTTTCAAAACGGCTATATTGTTGTTGTGTCATTCGCAACGCCGCCGCGACTTCCTTTTGTGTTAGTCCCTTGAATTTTCTTGCTTCTTTTAAGTTGTTTCCAATTTTCTTTGCTGTACTCATATTAAGAATATAACACAAAGTGATGTAAATATAATTGACATACATCACAAAATGATGTATAATAATTTATACTATTTATCGGAGAAATAGGATATGGAAAAAATAAAAGAAGATGTAAAGGCGTTCAAAAATAGATGTGAGGATTATTTGTTTAATGTTGGGTTGAATGATTTGCGTGTTTATGGGCGTTTGATTGGTATGCGAGCGGCGACGAAACTGAAAAAAGCCGATTTGATCAAAGAGATCATTGGCGTACTTTGTGGAGAAATTGCACCGAGCCCGACAAAGCGCGGTGCTCCCGTGAAAAACGCTCATATTGATCCTAAATTGGTAGAAGAGATCGAGCGTTTAAGGGGGCAATATTTATACATTGATAAGGTTGAAGAAATAAAGGAAGAGGGACGAGCCGTGGAAGAGAAAGAATCGAGCGATCGACGGAAAAACACAATGCTTACAATTAAAGATTCTAACGGAAAAATAATTTCTTTTTGCGGTTCGGTTCTAAATTTTCAAATCCGGCTTGGTGGTTCTATCGAGCTTATGAAAGGTGAAACGTATACAATTTCTGTAGAAGAAGCTGATAAATAAAGAAAAACCCAAGAACGGTTGTTCTTGGGTTTTTGAATTTTGACTTTTTCTTACTCGCCTTTGAAGGGGAGAAGCGCTGCAATTCTCGCGCGCTTGATCGCGGTTGCGAGAAGTCTTTGATGCGCCGCGCACGTGCCGCTCATTCTGCGGGGGAGAATTTTTCCGCCCTCCGTGATGAATTTCTTTAAACGGTTCACGTCTTTATAATCAATTGCTTCAAGTTTTTCTTGGCAAAATGCGCATACCTTTTTACGGGGTGCTTTTTTGAATACCTTTTTTACGGGTGCTTTCTCTTCCATTTCCGTTTACTCCTTTTTTAGTTTTCTTTCCCTACCTTAAAAGGGAATGTCGCTGTCGTCGTCCATTGCCTGCAGCACGGGCTTGCGTTTAGGCACGCGCGCTTGCGGCATTTCGTCCGCTTCTTCGAAGCCGTCGCCTGTCGCTTTCGGCGTGAGGAATTCTACGTCCTGCACGATAATATCCACAGCGGTGCGTTTTACGCCTTGATTATCCTCGTAATTGCGGAGCTGAACGCTTCCGACTACGGCAACCTTGTTGCCTTTCTTGGTGTAACGCGCAATCGTTTCCGCTAAAGCACGCCACGCCGTGCAGTTGAAGAAGTCCGTTTGTCTTTCTCCGTCCTGCGAAGCGTAGTTACGGTTCACGGCGATCGCAAAGTGGCATACCGCCACCCCCGAAGCCGTTTCCGTGAGCTCGGGATCACGCGTTAAGTTACCGATTAAAAATACTTTGTTCATACCTTTCTCCCTACTTATCAATCGAGCTTCGTGATCAGACGACGAACGACGTCTGCGTCGATGCCCGCAACACGTTTCAACTCTTCCACAACTTTACCGTCTGCTTCGAACGTCATAAGCGCGTAGTAAGCTTCGTTTTTGAAGTTGATAGGGTATGCGGTTTTTTTCGTGCCCCACTTGTCCGTGGATACGACTGCGCCGCCCATCGTTTTCACGACGTCCTCATACTTCGCAAGCTTCGCTTCCTTTGCTTCATCCGTCAGATCGTTGTTGATCAGATAGAGCATTTCGTATTTAGCCATACTTATTTCACCTCCTGGTCTTATTCGGCATATCTTTCCGATATGCAAGGTTTTTGCGACTTTTCCAAGCCGCGTAGAATCATTATAGACTATTTTGCGCAATTAGTCAATCAATTTTGTGCGTGTTTATAAAGAAATTTTGTATTTTTACGACGATGCGCTTGCGACAGACATCAAATCCAGCATTGCGCTCATATAAAGCATCAGTTGCTCGACGTTCAGATCGCCGACGTAGTCTTTATCGTCTGCTTTGCCGTCCAAAAGATCTACGCGTACCATTTTGTCGTTATATTTAATTTTGACCTCTTTGGGAACGATCGTAGGAATACCGCTTTGTATCTCTACCGTATCAATGGTTCCAACGATTACGGTATTCAAGGTTTCGTTGCTAAGTCCTGTAACCATACCGTCGAGGTGCAGTTCGCGAACGGACGCGTCGTGTACGTTGCTTGCCAAATAATCCATCATAGAATCGAGCTCGGTAATCGTGTGGTGGTGGTTGATCGTGAACGTGCCGTCCTTCTTGCGCTCCATAAGCATATATTTCCAAGAGCCCGTGAGCGCCTTGTCAAGCTCGGAACGGATTATAGCTCCCTCGTCGTCGAACACGGTCAATTCGTTGTTTTTTACGTCGAGGAATTTCGCGTTTTCTACGACTTTCCCGCTATTGTCGATAGGCTGATAATTTTCATTTATGCGGAACGTGCCTTTCGTCGTGCGGTAGTGGAAATGTTCGCTGAATACTTCGTCGAGCGAAAGGGAATTGATTGCGGTGGGCAAATCGTCGATCGGCTCTTCGGCAAGATGTTTGAGGATTTTATTCCCGCCGACGTCCATTACGTCTTGCAAACGCAGTCTGCTCGTTAAATTTGAAAACATTTCTACCTTTTGCATATCACCGAGCGTGGTGGGCTGATAATACAATTTCTCTCCGCCTTGCGTCACGTAATACAGCGTTGCTTCGTGCTTGGTCGTTTCAGAACCGTTGACGACTTTGACGAAAATCGTGCCAAGTCCCGCATCTGCCGTAAGATCGTAGGTTACGCCGTCTTTCGTATAGCTTTCCGTACCGTTTGCCGTCGCACCCGTAATCAATTCGCCGTATTCGTTGAACACCTTTCCGTTATAGAGAGCTACCCGTTTTTGAAGCGGGGTAATTTCTTCGGTGGTGGGATCGAGCGTATAATGCACGTTTTTCTTGCCGTAAAGCAGATACATTACGATCGTATCGTCCGTATCCGCGGTGATAATTTTCGAAAGCTTAATGCCGTTGATAAGATCGTCGCCCTTTTCCCGCAAATCCTTGATCGTGCGTTTCGTTTCGCCGTCGTAGGCGATTGCTTTAAGTACGGCGTGAGAGCTTTCGTTTACGTTCAACGCCGCTTCGAGCGTGACTTCGTTGATTAAATCTTCCGCTTCACCGTCTAAATCTCCGATCGTCGTTTTCGGGAATTGAATGATTTGAGGCGTTTCGTCTGCCGTGAACGCGTAGTATTTGCCGTCTGCGCCCAGCTTCACGATTTGTTTGGCTCCATTTTTGAGCGTTAAAAGATAGACGTCCTCTTGTTCGGCAACGGCAACCGCGCTCGTAAGGGAAAGCTTATCGCCATTATCGTCGTAAAAGCGCGTGCCGTCGTAGGTATAGAATAATTGCTTCATAACCACGCCACTACTCGTGCGTGTGTAGCGGTGCGCCGCGCCGTAAAACAGAGTGGACATAATTTCGTCTTTCGGTTCGCCCATGACTGCGTCCAAAGGCAGTTCTTCAATGCGGTTATCAAGCTCCGCGCCCATAAAGCCGCCGACCGTGAGTGCCGCGCTGTCGCCAAGCATAACGTATTCGCCGTTTTCGATTTTGTAATCGACGCCTTCTACACCGTAGGTAAGGGTGGTGATTAGCTCGTTACCCTCGAAACCTAACGTTTGCACGAACTTCGCAAAGGGGATTTCGTCGAGCTTCAACATTAAATAATCGCTTAAATACTTTTCGTCGTAATCTTCCGTTACTACCGTTTTAACGAGATATTTGCTCATCAATTCGTCGGCGGTCGTATCAATGCCGTAGGAGACGAGGAGATCAACCAGGCCTCCCTCGCTTTCGATATAATTTCCCACAAAAGGGGAAATTTTATCAAGATCGTTCAACGTACCCGTGCCCTCGCCGATCTTCGTCAGCGTTTGCAACGTACCATCGAACGCGCCGAGCAAAGTCATTTCCGCGTATTCGTCCGAAAGGTAATCGGAAAGGGGAATTTCTATGCCTGAAAGATTCGCGATGGTGTTTGTCGCGTCCTTGATCTTTATTTGCGTGGCGATATAATATCCCGCGCCGACAAGCCCGCCAAGTCCCGCTACGATACCGATTATGATACCGAGAAACAGCGCGATAAACTTGCCGAGTAAGCCTCCTTTTTTCTTAACGATTACGCGTGGCTTTGCGCCCACGTCTAAATCGTCGTATTCGTAGTCCATATCCGTTCGTGCCATAATTCACGTATACTCCTTGAAAATATGATAATAGCAATATTATAGCGTGTCGCTTGGGAAAAAGCAAGTAATTTTGCCGTTTTCCTGCTTCCACATTTTTACAGGAAAATGGGAATTTGCGCGAGGAATATCACGTCCTTGCGGTTTGCCGCTTCGTCCTCGGCAAGAACGAACGCTTTTTTATGTATCGTGCCGCCCGCTTTTTCTACGAGTGCCTCCAAGCCTCTCAGCGACGCGCCCGTAGAAACTACGTCGTCTACAATCCCAACCTTTTTGCCTTTGAGAAGATCGGCGTCGTGTTTGGAAAGATAGAACGTTTGCGCTTTGCCCGTTGTGATCGAAGATTCGATCGTAAGCTCAATACCGTCCTGCATATACAGTTTTTTGGATTTTCTCGCTACCGCGTAATAGCGCATTCCAAGCTCCCGCGCCACGCAATGGGTAAGCTGTAAGCCTTTGGATTCAGCGGTTAAAAGTACGTCGCAATCGGCAACGAGCGGGGCGATCTTTTTCGCGCAATGCTCGGTGAGCGCACTGTCGCCGTGGAGGTTGAAAAACGCAATCGAAATGCCGCTGGGAAGCGGAAGAATGGGCAACTGCGCTTCAAAGCCTTGTATGTCAACGGTATGATATTTCATTATAATATGCTCCTTTGGGAAATCTCCCAAAAATATTTTATCATATTTTTTAACGAATGTAAACGGATTGAGGGGGAATAATTGACATTTTTTTCAGTTGGTGGTAAAATAGACGTAAATATAAGGAGAACTATTTTGAACGAGATTACGGCAATCACACCGCAATTAAAGGACAAAAGGCGGTGCAATATCTATATCGACGGTCGGTTTTGTTGCGGGCTCACGCTCGAAGCCGCGATCAAATACCGTTTAAAGGTAGGAGAAATTATATCCCCCGAACGGCTTTCCGAAATTCAGCTTGAAAGCGAGAAAAACACCGCGCTTGATAAGGCGCTCACGCATATTTCCGCGACGAAAAAGACGGAAAAGCAGGTGCGCGATTTTTTAAAGGGGAAAGGCTATTTGCCCGCCGTTTGCGATTACGTTTTGGAAAAAATGCGCGGCTACGGCTTTATCGACGATAAGGAGTACGCACAAGATTACGTGGGCTTTGCCGCCGCGAAAAAGGGCGGGCGACTTATTAAAATGGAGCTGAAAGCAAAGGGCGTTTCCGAGGAAGATATAGAAGAAGCGATAGGATCGCTCGATCAAGGCACGCAAGAGGACGCCGCAAGGCGCATTTTAGAAAAATATATGCGCGGCAAAACGTTCGATCGGGAAACGCTCGCAAAAGCCTATCGCTACCTTTTAGGTAAGGGCTTCGATTACGAAACGGCGCGCGCAGCTTTGGAGACTTTCGGCAATACGGACGAGGAATAGACGGGGCAGGTACGAGATGAAACGAGTTTTTTTACGAGAAATCAATTCTACCAACGAATACGCAAAGGCACGGCGGGGCTTGGGTGAGAACCTGCTCGTGATCGCCGAACGGCAAACGGGCGGACGGGGTACGAAAGGCAGAAGTTTTTCCTCTCAAAAGGGCGGCGTGTATCTTTCGCTTTTGACCTTTTATAAGGATTTCCCCGCTTTGAACGCTTTTCAGATTATGCAAGGCGCGGCGGCGGCAGTGTGTGAAACGCTCGTTTGTTTTGGTTTGAAACCCAAAATCAAGTGGGCGAACGACGTATACGTAAACGGTAAAAAAATTTGCGGGATCTTGATCGAAAACGCGCTCAAAGGGAAGTGTATTGCCTCGTCGGTAGTGGGGATCGGGCTGAACGTTTCCAACGAGCTTCCCAAAGAGCTTGTCGATATTGCCACCACGATTTATAAGGAAACGGGCAAAGAAATTGCCGTGGAAGAGGTGATAGAAACGCTCGTTCGATTTTTAGAGGAGAAGAATATACACGAAAAATACGCGCAATATTTAGGCTGGTTAAATGAAGAAGTAACGCTCGTGATCGGGGAGAAAGAAACGCGGGCAAAACTACTGTCCGTGGATGAAGCAGGCGGGCTTTGGGCGGAAGTGGACGGCGAAAAAAAACGGTTCGTGGCGGCGGAAGTGTCGCTTCGGATAGCGAGGGATTGAAGTATGCAAACGGTGTTAGATCAAAAAACGGTGGCTTCGCTTTTGCCGAAGCGTAAGCGGAATACGAATAAGGGCGATTACGGCAAAGCCGCGATCGTGGCGGGAAGCGAGGAATATACGGGCGCGGCGTATCTTGCCGCGGCGGCGTGTCTACGCGCGGGCGCGGGATATACCGCTTTGTTCGTACCTGAAAATATTTTTCCTTATTACGTGTTAAAAATGCCCGAAGTGTTGCTGAAAAAATTCGATCGCTTGGAAGATTTACTGATCTATGATTCGATCGCATACGGTATGGGTATGGGCGTTTCGGAGAAAGTGGCAGACGGTGCGGCTTGGCTTATTGGGCATTTCACAGGCAAACTGATTTTAGACGCCGACGCGCTCAATTCCCTTGCGAAATATCGGAATCTTTCGGAAGTATTCGCGCAGAAAAAAGGCGACGTCCTGTTGTCTCCACCAAAATAGGCGGTTTTTGGTCGATTTTTCGATTAAAAACCGTCATTTTTATTGTTTTTTAAACGAATAAAAAATGCAATTTGGGGAAGAATTGGGGAATTTTTACCACTTATTGAGCTTCTTACCTTCTTTTAGAAGATATTTGTCCGAAAGATCCGTGTAGGTGTTTCCAAGAACGCCGAGCGAGTGTCCGACGAACTCGTCGCGCGCCGCATCGGCAACACCTAATTCTTTACACCGGGTATAGAACGTCGTGCGCAAGTCGTAGAGTTTGTGCCCAGGGCACGATTTAAGGAAACGTTTCGACATAGTGTATACCGAACGCAAATCGAGCCGAGAAAGATCAAACTCGATTTCTTCTAAAAACGGTGTAAGCTTTTTGCAAATCGGGATTTTTTTGTATTCAACCTTTTTATTTTTCCGCTTTGAATTGACGGCGACAATGAACGGTCCTTCGACTCTTGCGGTTTTGATTTCATTGGGCCGAAGTCCGCAATAGAGCGCAAGAGCGAAAAGATATTGATAGGGCGTACCGTGTACGCGTTCAAAGAGCGAAATCTCTTCTTCGGAAGAAAGCGCTTTTCCGTGTTTGCGCTCGTGTTGAACGTGCGGCACGATCGTCATAGGATTACGATCAATGATACCGTGTGCGATAGCACCTTTGAGAATAATCGAAATCAAGGAACGCACGTCGTCGGCAGTTTTCGCTTTTCCGTCGGCTTTGAGCTTGTTAAGAATTTGCTCGCAGTCGGTAGGGGTTATTGCGGTGAGATCCTTTTTACCGAGCGTAGGGAAAATATGTAACCTAAATCTCGAAAGGTCGTTCTTATACGTTTCTTCTGTGATTTTGAGCTTTCTGAATTTCTCGCAATAATAAAGCGTAAATTCCTGAAAGTTCGTCGGGAACGTAGATTGCGCCTTTTCTTCGATAGGCTTTGCATTAGTAAGCTTTTTGATAAAATTCTCTTTCGCAAGCTCGATCGTCTTTCCGCAGGCGGAAACGTTGTAGCCGTCTCTTCGGAAACGAATTTCGTAAGTTGTTGCTCGTCCGGAAACGTGTTTTCGAACGTGGCAGCGCTTTTTTTGAATGATAAGCAGTTTTCTAAAATGATTAGGCATTTGTTTAATCTCCTTTTGATTGAAATTAACAAAGCCCTGTTCCATGTCCGACGTTCCCACGTCGGCGTTTTCTTTTTCACCCCCTGCATTGAAAGATTTTTCAAGTGGATCCGTTTTGCTTACAAATTGGAATGGAAACGGAACGACTTTACCAGGCTTATTCGACTTCGCATTTTCGTCCGATAAGTGAAAAGTTTCGGATAACTGACATAAGATTTTAATAGCGAAATCAAGTTGCTCTAATTGCTCTTTTGTGAAAAAATTCATAATGCGATATACCCCTAACGTGAGATAGGAAAAGTATATCGCATTTTTTTCGTTTTACAACAAATAGGATTTTGCGGAAATTATGACTATAATTTCTCGCAAGAAAGCTTTTGTCTTTCTAAAAGTTCTTTTTTACGTTTTTCAATAGAATCGGGAAAGTGGCGTATAATATATGCGCTTTCTTGTTCTTTGAATATTGAAAAAGTTTCGTCTTCTATTTTTTGCTTGGTCCAAGTGTAATTACTTTTTTTTATTGCTTCTCCATAGCACTGCCAATAAAAGCCTGTTTTTTTTGTTTTTTGTTTTGCATAATCTTCTATAATTAAGCTATGAACTGCTTGTGCGTAAATACCGTCGCAGTCTAAATAGCAAGATTTGCTTGCTTTTTTTGTACAATAATCACAATAAATTTCTTCGTTCATTATTTTCACGCTCCGTGCTTATTATTTGAGTTTGCGTTTTCAAGCATAACTTCGGCGCGAGCGATAAGCCGTTGCTTGCTCTCAAACGGTAACTGACGGTATAAGTCCAAGAGTTCGTTTTCGTCCGGCTTTAACGTGCCGGGCGTTTTTGCTTTTGGCGCGATTTCATCTTCGGCTGCACCTAAAAGATAATCCGTTGAAACGTCGAAGTATTCGGCAAGCATAACAATATCGTCAAAATTAGGTTCACTATATCCCGTTTTCCAATTTGATAGTTTTTGATTGCGTATCCCTAAATCGGCGCAAATTTCCTTTTGGGTTGCGCCACTTTCTTCTAATAATCCCCGAAATCGGGATAAAAATAAGCTCATATTCAATACCTCGAAAAAATTATACCAAAATTTTGGATAAAATGCTTGACTTTCCAAATAATTGGGATTATAATATAAATGTAATCCAAAAAATTGGGATTGTAAATAAACATTTTGGGGAGGTCTTACAATGACAGAAGACAAATTAGTAATGCAGGTGGCAAAATTAGAAGCAAAGATAAAGTGTTTAGAGCGTGAGTTGGAAGATGAACATATACGATATCGCGAAGCAGAGTATCAAGCCGAAGAATACAAGAAAGTGTTAATATGTATTCGGGATTTTGATTTCTCTCTTATGTTTAAAGACGAAGCTGATGATAGAGTATCAAGGATGATACGTGATATGACGTTTCGTTCAGAGCGAATATTAGAAGCGTATGAAGAAGAAGACAGTAGGTGCGCAGAAGAGATTTCGCATATTCGGGGGAAATTGATATTGCGTTATAAAACGAAAGTTGAAGAAAAGGGATACGAAGAATGGTTAAGTAAATTGTTTTGTTATAGTAATCCTGGTTTTCGTTTGGCGTTAATGGATGCTTATCGTATAGCATTGGAAACGGGTATGGCTGTACGAGTAGAGGCGAATGACGTAGTATTGATTGATTGGACGGAGAATTTATTTAGAAATGTATGGAAAAATCGGAAAAAGTACGTTAAGTAATAAAATTTTTAGGGAGATCTAATTATGGTAGAATTTCACGTTGAAACAAAAAAAGGTATTATATTAAGACGCTCGTTAAGAGTGAGCGAAATTAAAGAAGTGAGAGAGAATTCAGACGGGACGGCGTTTTTGCGTATTTCGGACTTTGATAAAAACGGTAATTATTTTGGGTTTGATACAGTCGAGCTGTATAATGAAGTGATGAAGGATATAGAGAACGAACAATGCAAACACTTATCACGGTTTAAGGGCACTCGTCAATGGCCGGGAGAAGTCTTATGAAAATTTTAATTATCTATATCACGCAACGTTTACGGTGCCGAACGTAGATGCGGAGCGTTTGCCCGATACGATACGGCTTATGCTCGATCGGTTTTCGTATTTTATCAGGTTCCTGGACGGCAGGAAACGGATCAAGAACGTAGATTTAGAAAAGTATGGATTTATCGGTGGCGCAAGGGCATTGGAGATCACGGTATCGAAAAGGAACGGAAGCTATCACCCACACCTGCATACGATATTGATCCTTAAAAAGGATTTGTCCATGGATCAGGTGTATTGGAATAGGTTTTCAGAAGACAACACCGGGCGAACCCCGACACGGTTGTTTTCCGAGTTCGATTTGTTGCTGCAACGAATATGGTGTTTGCTTATCCTGCGCATCAAAGTAACGAAAGAGAATATCGAGCATATTGCGGAAGTGTGCGATTATCCTGACGGATTTAGTTGCCGAGCGGATTTAACTAACGGTAAATATTCGGAAGTTTTCAAGTATGCTCTAAAAGGCTCGTATAAAACGGATACGCTATAGCGTGGGAATTACGTGGAAAGTATATTATTACAATAATGTTTTAACCTATGAAAGCAAATATGTTGAAACGGTTGATATAACTATTACGTATTCCGATTTTATTCGTTATCCTGACGGCTTTAAACTTGCTCCTATCTCTTGTGATAGTCATTACGTGGCTTTTTCCACAGATAGAGATATATCAAGGCTGATAGATGCCGAAGTTGTATATGACTCTCGGGAAGCTGAAAAAACTATAGTGCCCGTAACGGGAGTTTCCATATCTTATAGTAACGAGCAAAAAGATTTAAAAGTAACTGTAAGTGAAAAGGAAGAAGTTGAATTTATTCCTTCGGGTTGGTTTGTAGATGATATAATCTATGATTGGCAACGGATTGAAACAGCCGAATATTTTCTTAATAATGTTGGCGACGATATAGTATTAACTGATGAAGTAAAAAATACATTTACTGAGTATGGGTTTCAATGGGTATTAAGGTTTTTGGAAACTGATTATGTAAGTAGTCCCCTTGCAAACAATTATCAAAAATATACAGAAGTAACGAATGTAAGTATATTACGCCTTTCGTTTGTTGAAGATGGTCGTGTTTACAATTTAGGTGCAGTCGGTAGTGTTGTTTCGGGCGATGAAGTGCCTGGAAATGACGTGGCTGCTACAATCGGAAAACGCATAGAACAGAAATTAAATGATTTATGGGAAAAGATATTACAGCTCGTCGGGATTGTTTTTTTGATTTGGATCGTCGTAAAGATCCTTATGTCGGTTTGCGGTGCGTTAATCAAGATAATATTAGGCTGGATATGGGAACTATTAAAATTTGTGATTACGTGGACTTTCCGTATCGTATTCTTTCCGCTATGGTTGCTATTCGGTGGGTTAAAGAAGAAAAAATAAAAAGACGAATTATTCTTCGTCTTTTTGGTCTTTTTGTTTTTTGGAGAGTGTTATTTTGTTTTTCGGCTTTTTCCATATCCACCATATGGTTAAACAAATTATGCCGATTAAACCTATGACTGTTAAATATATGAAAAGCGGATTGAATCCTGATAACATTCTTTCACGAATTGTAGCAAAAATGTTGTTACTCGGTTTGGTTGCAAGCAGTTGTAATAGATAATTTCCCCTTTGTCAAAGTGATCGTGGACGAGCAACGCCCGGAAAGCTGGGGCGCGGACGCGCGTGATTTGTGTGAGATCGGGATTATCGAAGAACGCACGTCGAGAAAACTTGCAATGCCGCTTTTCGCATTGGGCGATTTGCTTATCGAATGGAAGCTTGGTAAAGGCGTTATGCCGTATGCACAACACCGCTTTGAGCGTGGCGATAATATCGCGCCGGTGTATTTCTCGCACGGTTTGAACGCAAAGCTTTTCAAATATCATTTGGGAATTTATAACACGTTCGGATATGATAAATTGAAGTTGAGCGTGGAGAAAGGCACGCGCGACGGCAAAGTGAAACTGCATACGTATTATTTAATGGATAGCAAGATACGGCGCAAGCGGTTTTCTACCGACTGTTTTAGTGAAGTGTTTGAAGAAAAAGCGTTGCGATCGGAGCTTGGCTTGGACGATCTTGAATGTTACGTAACGAGTAAAGCGAAGTTCTTTGAAATGTTGAAGAGTAACAGTTATTTCTTTAAGAAGCTTGCAAACATCAAGGACGGGAACGCTAATGCTAATGCATCATAATTTCCTTTTAATTGATTAAAAGTTCGCGGTGTTGCCGCGTAAAAAACAAGAGTGCCGACGTCTGCACTCTTGTTTTTTCAA
>JAGAOR010000045.1 GCA_017623605.1 Clostridia bacterium
GAGCCGAGCGAAATATAGCCGATTGCGTTTTTATCGCTTGCCACCTTACTCATAACGTTACCCGTTTCTTTTTGAATGTCGGCGTTAGAAGTCGTTTTATAAACTTTCTTTCCGTCAACTTTCATTTCAAGGAAATTTCCGTTACCGTCGGTTACCACTTTGTCAAATGCTTCGCGCGTTCCGCTGCCTTGTTCGCGAGCAACAACAGTGATGTTCTTTTCACCGCCACAAGCGGTAAGTCCTACTGCGCCCGTAACAAGGAGCAACGTTGAGAGTAAAATTGTTAAAAGTTTTTTCATTTGATTTTTCTCCTTTTCTTGAATTTGCACCATTATTATACTGCGCTTAAAATTTCCTAACTATCACTTTTAGGTTTAGTTAATGTAAAGTTTATGTAAATTCCAATTTTTTGCAAAGAAAAAGAACTTAGATTGTTACGCCTAAGTTCTAACTTTCTTTGATTCACCCAAAATAGTGTATTCCTATCATAATTTTTATTTGTTTTTCAAAATCCCTATGAAATACACTCTTCGCGAGGTGGTTTTTTCGCTATAAATTTTATAAAGTGCCTAAAATGGTTACCGCGAATAAGCAATAGATCGTTAAGGATAACACGTCTACGATTGTGGTGATAAAAGGGGAAGCCACCACCGCGGGATCGAGGCGTATTTTCTTGGCAAGCAAGGGGAGCGCTGTACCGATTAGCTTGGCAAATAAAATGGTAACGAACATAGAAAGGGAAATCACCAGCGCAACGATCGTGCCGTTTTGGACGGCGTAAAGCCGATCAATAAAAAGCGTTTTCAAAAAGCAAGCCGCCGCCAAAATTGCGCCGAGTAAAACGGAAACGCGGATCTCTTTCCACACGACTTTCCATAGATCGGAAAAGCGCACCTCGTTTAAGGCGATTCCGCGAATGATCATTGCGCTTGCCTGTGAACCTGCGTTGCCGCCCGTGCCCATAAGCATCGGCATACACGCCGTGAGTACGATTCCGTAGATCGGCATATTCAACGTGGCTTCGTTTGCCGATATGATCAAGCCCGAAAAGGTGGAGGATATAAGCAGGATCAAAAGCCACGGTAAGCGATGGACGCAAATGTGCCAAACGCTCGTTTTTAAATACGGCTTATCCGTGGGTACGACTGCCGCCATTTTCGAAACGTCTTCGGTGTTTTCCTCTTGCAAAACGGTCATAGCATCGTCTACGGTAACGATACCGACGAGTCGCATTTCTTTATCGACGATGGGGAGCGCGAGGAAGCCGTAATCGGCGATTTTGCGCGCAACGTCCTCTTTGTCGTCCTCGGTGTAGGCGTAGATCACGTTTTCGTTCATAATCTCGCCAAGCGTTGCGCTCTTTTGCGCAAGCAATAAATCTTTCGCCGTAACGAGCCCCAAAAGCTTGTTCGTGGGATCGGTTACGTAGCAGGTGTAGATCGTTTCTTTATCAATCGCCGTTTTGCGAATCCGCTCGAACGCCTGTTCAACCGTCATTGATTTGCGCAGGGCAACGAATTCGATCGTCATAATGCTCCCCGCGCTATCTTTCGGATATTGCAGGATTGCGTTGATATATTCGCGTGTTTTTTCGTCGCTTTGCGAAAGTACGCGTTTCACTACGCTTGCGGGCATTTCTTCGATCAGATCGACCGTGTCGTCGAGGAATAGTTCTTCCATAACGGCGCGCAGCTCTCCGTCGTTGAGCTTACGAAGTAAGCGTTCTTTTGTATCGCCGTCCATTTCCACAAACGTTTCCGCCGCTAAATCCTTGGGTAAAATGCGGAAAAGCACGGGCAAATCCCTTTCGTTTTCGATTTCTTCGAAAATGCGCGCCAAATCGGTGGCGTTCATTGCCGCAACAAGCGGCTTCAGCGCGGCAAACTTCCGCTCTGCTAAAAATTCTAAAATTTCCATTTTTTTCTACTCTACCTTTTTTTTATTGTTTCGTTTTGGAAGGTAGCGTAGTGCTCGTTTTTTCGTTAAAGACGTGCGAAAAAAGAAGGTCTATAACGATTTAGCGGCACGACGCTTAGATTGTTAGAATCACTCATGATCGTCTCCTCCTTTTTTCTTTCGTAATATGAGATAATCGGTTAAAATGCAGATCGCGGCAAAGCCCAACAGAAGATAGGCAAACCGCCAAACTGAATCGTCGCTTTCCGTGGTTCCTGCTTCGATCGTTTCGCTTTGAGGGGGAAGTCCGTGGAAATCGGTAACGAATGCTTGGGGAATATACCCCGTTTGCATTTCTCCGTTCTCAGTTTCAAAGGCGACGTGGTAATACGCGTGATCGAGCTCGTCGATCTCGCCGAGCACCGTAACCGCCGCGCCACGCGCAAGCTCGCCCGCCTTTAACAGCTCGGTTAAATAGGGGAATTTATACAGCGCGATCGCGCTCGTGATATATCCCGTTTTTTGTTCCTCCACGCGATATTCCGTGCGGTAATCGTCCGCTTCAAGCGGCGTACAGGAAGAAATTAAAGCCAAATAGGTGCGATAGGCGTTTACGCCTTTATCGTATTCGGCGATCAGATAATATTCGTCCGTTTCGCCGATTTTGAGCGCGGTCTTTTGCGCGGCGTGCCGTTGCAGAGCAATATACGGGAAATATTTTGCGCCGTCGAGCGCGTTTAAATCAAATTCCACAAGTAAAGCGTTTTCCGAAGTTTGAACCACCGCAAATTCTGCGTTCGCGTTTTCAAATACCTTTTCGTCAACGCCGTTTACACCGATCGTTTTCACCGTGGGAAGTGCGAGCGCACTCGATTTTACAAGGTAATTTCCCTCGCACAGCAAATACGTTTCGTTTTCTTCGATACCGAGCGCAAACGAGGTTAAGGTGGGGGCTGCGTTTTCGTCCGCGTAATAGACGAGCGGCTCGTCGAAAGCGTAGGTCGCGCCGTCCTGACGGTAAATCGCGCTATCCGTAAGCGCGTAGACCGTTCCGCCGTAATCGACGGCGATTTTCGTGGCGGTCGCGGGTAAGCCCTCGCACGCCTTTTCACCCGCTTCGTTTGGAGAGGTGAATTGCGCTTCGGTGAAGCGGTAAACGTCGCTGCCCGAAAGGATATATAAATTTCCGTATACGTCCGAGGTCAGGGCTTTGGGATAGCGGGTGGACGTTTTTTTCGTTTCCGTTAAACGCCATTCGCCCGTTTCCGCGTCCGTGGCGAGCGCGTAGCTATAATTATTTTCCGAGGCGAGATAATACGTTCCGTAAACGTTCGCCGTGCCTTGAAGCTTGCCATTGAACAGGGAAAACTGCGCGATCACCTCGCCGTAGGTTGTCTCTGTCAAGCTATACAAAACCGCCTTTTCTTCGTTCGCCAAAAGAAGCGTGGTTTCGTCTGCGCTTAAAAACGAGGGGGACAGGGTTGCGTTTACGGGTGTTTCAAAGGCGTTCGTTTTGCGATTGAACACCGAAACGCGGGAATTGCCGTTGTCTGCGATAAACAGCTTATCACCCGCAAGATACGTTTCTACACCGCCGCTGAAACGGTGAACGGAAGTGGAAGCCGCGCTGATTTCGAAATCGGTGAAATCGTTCGTTTTTGTGGAATATTGTAAAATTGCAGCCGGGGTTTGGCGCACCGCGTAGAAAGAATCGCCAAAAGCCGAAAGGGCGGCAAAACCCTCTTTCCCCGATTGGAAAAGTCGGTTACTATCCTTGACTTGGGGCAGGGCGTAGGTGAAAAGCTCGCCCGCCGCGCTCGTGCAGGCAAGCGTGCCCTCGCCGATCGCAATATGCTTGATCTGTGAAGAGAACGTGGCGAAAAGCGCTTTGCTCGGATCGGGCGGCGTTTGCGCCTTTGGATCAATTTTCATCAAATGATAATCCGCGCGCACGAAATATAATTCCCCGTTCCAAAAGGATAGCGAGGAAACGCCGTTCCATTGCAGAGAAACGGGAGAGAAGTCTGCGCCGCCCAAGGAAACCGTGTAAAGATCTTCCTGCGCGTTCGTGAAATATAGATCGCTTCCGTGCACCGTGAACGTGCCACACGCAAGATCTATCTTCGTTTCTACGCCCGTTTCTACGTTGAGCGTGTAAAAATTCGTGCTTACCGAACTGTCTAAAAAATATAAAGTGCCGTATTCGTCGAATTGAAGCTTGGTTACCGTGCTTTCGGGAACGTCCGTCTTCCCGTGCGTATATTTTCTATATTCCCCGTCTTGGCGATCGTATATATAAATGAAATTTCCGTCCGCAATCGCCGTGTAATTTTCGCTCACCGATACGTCGGCGGGATTGGACAAGGGGAGATATTCCTCGTACGTTTGCGGGGCGATCAGCTCTTCCGTTTTCTCGCTCGCTTTTGCCCAAACAGACTTCCCCGCTAACGGAAAAACCGCCGCGGTGAATGCAAGTATCGAAAGCGTAGCAAGGAATTTTTTCTTCATACGCTTTTATTATACCACTTTTGCTACAAAAAAGCAATGATTTGGCAGGATTTTTTCGCCGCTTTCCCATTTTAGAAAAAATTTGGAAAATTTTTCCAATCAGGCATAACGTTGTCATATTTAACCGTGTATACTACTATCAAAAGCGAACAAATGTTCGGATTTTTGCAAAAAAGTTGGCAGACGGGGGCTTGCGATTTTGGAAATCTATGACATAATGCGAGGGCGAACGGCGAAAGAAACGATATGCTTTACAATCGTGAATTGCGCCTTTGGGCGCGTGAATTGACGGCAGAGTCGCCGTGAGTTGAAAACCGTTCGGTTTTCGTGAATGGAAACGCTGTCGCGTTTCGTTGTGGGATTATTCAATAATGTACGCCGTGGCGTACATATCGCGCCCGTTAAGGCATAACGCAATGATAATAAGAAGAAGTGAGGTGATAAAAGTGAAAAATTACGTAAAGGCGGTGTTGTACGGGTATCCGCTGCTTAAAACCGTGAGTGAGGATTATGAGCAACATATTCAAAATAAGGCGGTGCTTTCCGTTCGGACGGATAAATCGGCGTTTGAGCTTGCCGTGGAGCTCGCAGGGGAGATCTGTGAAAAGCGGGAGCTTGAATGGTTGAAAGCGTGTGTGGAAGCCGCACTCGATACACTTACCGACGTGGAAAAAACGTTAATCGCCGTGCGATATTTTGGGAAACGGCGAAAAATAAAAAAATTGCCCCTTGCCGACGGCGAACGCTCAAAATGGGAATTTGCCGCTTGGAGCGAAAGGAAGTATTTTCGATTCCAAAATCGGCTTGGAGAAAAGGTTGGCTTCCTTTTAAACCGCCTCGGGCTTACCCAAGAGATCTTTGAAAACAAATTTGCAAAAACGGATATTTTTGATAAAATTTATCGCTTCGTTTGCGAGGGCAAGGATCAGAAAATTGCGCAACGGGCACAAAGATGGCTACGGGAATAAAGAAGATTGCTTCGCAATTCATTGAGCATTAGCGAAAATTCACTCTTCGGTGTCGTAAGGAGAGCGTTTGCTGGGGCGTAAAATGAGCGCGGCAAGGACGGGTACGAGCAGACAAAGCGCGATCAAAATCGCGATCTGCGCGGGCGTAGCTTGCTCTCCTTCTTCCTCCTCTTCTCCCTCTTCTTGTTTGGCGTTCGCTTCTTGCCATTCGGCGTATTCCGTGTTCGTATCATAAGTTAGATCGACGGGCTTGGGGATATATCCGAACGAGCCGTCGCGCAGAATATACGAGTACGTTTCCGAACCGATACGGTAATCGCCGTAGTAGGCGCAGGTTACCGTGATTTGGTCCAGAAAGCCAGAATTTGGTACGCCACCCCCGCCGATCGTGTAACTGACTTCTATCAAACGGTATAAATAGGGGCGTTTGGGTACGTAGGGTACGGGCGTGAGATCGGAGGTTTTGGCGTAGCCGACGAGCTTTTGCACGTATGCGTCGTCGTAAAGATATTCGATCCTGCAAAATTCGGGATCGGCTTCGATAATTTTGACGTAGTAGGTTTTGGGGAGCAGAAATAAGCCGCGCTTTTCATCACGCGAGGAATAGAAAAATGCTTCGTCCGTTAAAATGCAGGCGTAGGAATCCGCGACTAGCGAGCTTTCCGCGCTTGCGCTTTGGACAGGCACGGGAGAAAACGTGGATAACAAAAATAAAAGCGGCAAAAGCGCCGATAAGATAAACTTTTTCATAACTTTGATTATAACGGGTTTTGGGCGGGGGATTTTGCCGATTGTAAGGTGATTATGAGAGATATTGTAGAAAAAATTTTTCAGATCGAAAAGGAACTCGCACGGCGAAAGGAAAGCGATTTTCTCGCCGCTTATAACACGGGGGAAAAAGTACACCAAAAACAACTCGCGTTTCATAAATGTAAAAAACGTAATCGGTGGGTGTTCGGGGGAAACCGTTCGGGAAAGACGGAATGTGGCGCGGTGGAGTGCGTGTATATGGCGCGCGGCGTTCACCCCTTTCGTGAAAATCGAAAAAATGCGTGCGGGTGGGTGGTTTCCCTCTCAACACAAGTCCAACGCGACGTGGCGCAAAAGAAAATTTTACATTATCTTCGGCGGGATTGGATAGACGGGATCGTGATGCTCGCAGGCAGAAAGGATTCCCCAGAGGACGGCGTGATTGATTTTATCCGTGTGAAAAACGTGTTCGGCGGAATTTCCGTGATCGGCTTTAAAAGCTGTGATCAGGGTAGAGAAAAATTTCAGGGTACGTCCCTTGATTTCGTGTGGTTCGACGAAGAACCGCCCAAGGATATTTACGAGGAATGTCGTATGCGCGTGCTCGATAAAAAGGGCGAAGTGTTCGGTACGATGACGCCGCTCAAAGGCTTGACGTTCGTCTATCAGGAGATTTACCTCAACCGCAAAAACGATCCCGAGGTTTGGTACGAGTTTATGGAATGGGCGGACAATCCTTACCTCGACGAGGGAGAGATCGCGCTTTTGGAAGCGTGCTTGGACGAGGCCGCGTTGCAAGCCCGAAGATACGGGCGGTTCGCAAGCGGCGAGGGACTCGTGTATCCGGAATTCGATGAGCGAGTGCACGTGATCGAGCCCTTTTCCGTACCCAAGGAATGGCAGGATACCGTTTCGATTGATCCCGGGCTTAACAATCCCTTGTCCGCCCATTGGTACGCCGTCGATTTCGACGACAACGTGTACGTGATCGCCGAACATTTCGCGGCGGGCAGGGACGTGGATTATCACGCGGAAAAAATTAAGGAAATTTCTGCGCGGATCGGCTGGAAAACGGACGCGCAGGGCAGAGTACGTGCGCTCATCGACAGCGCGGCAAAACAAAGAACGCTTGCGAGTGTGAAAAGCGTGGCAGAACTCTTCTACGAGCGGGGAATTCTCGTGAATCCCGACGTAGATAAGGATATGTTTTCTGGAATTGCGCGGGTGAAAAGCTATCTCAATACCAAAAACGGATTGCCGAATTTATATATTTTTAGCGGCTGCACGGAGCTTATCAAAGAACTTAAAGGGTATTATTGGGGGAACGGCGATCTGCCGAAAAAGGTGGACGATCACGCGCTTGACGAGATGCGGTATTATTTGATGACACGACCGAAAAAGCTACCGCCCAAAGCAGAAAAGACGGTGATCCAAAAGGACAAGGAAAGAATGATTAAAAAATTGAGAAGATAGCGGGAGGTTTTACGAGACTATGAAAGATAAAATTGCAGACGCGCTTTTGAAAGTCGCTCTCGGGTTTCAGGTGGCGGAGGTTACCGAGGAATACGCCGAAGTGGACGGCGCGCTCAAGCTTACCAAACGAAAACGTACCAAAAAGGACGTGCCACCTGATCTGAAAGCTGTGCAAATGTTGTTGGAAGATTGTGGCAGTTCGATGGAGAATATGAGCGACGAGGAATTGGAAGCGGAGAAGAAAAGACTTCTTGCTACACTGGAAAAATCGGAGAGAAAAATGGAAGAAGAGTCGGGGCAGGTACGAGATGAAACGGTAAAAGCGGTGAAAAGGCCGCGGGCAAAGCCGAGAAAAAGGGTAAATCGTAAAAAGGAGGATAAATAATGGACGAAAAGGAATTTTCTCAAAAGGAAAAACGGGAACAGAAGCTGGCGGAAGAGATTACCGCCGACTTCGAAAGACGGCGCGAGGAACGTCGGGGAGAGGAGAGCGGGTGGCTACTTAATCTGCATTTTTACAGTGGAGATCAGTATTGCGACGTGTCGCCTCTTGGCGGGCTTACGGAGGAGGACAAGCAATTCTATTGGCAGGCGCGACGGGTGTTTAACCATATCGCACCGACCGTGGAGGCGAGGCTTGCCAAGCTTGAACGCTTAAAGCCCAAGCTTCGCGTGCGGGCGTTCTCGGACGAGGACGGCGATCTCAAAGCCGCCAAGCTTGCAACAGGCGTACTTCGATATGCGCAGGAACGCGCCGATTTCGATGACGTCGTTTCCCGCGTTACCGCTTGGGCAGAGATCTGCGGGAGCGGATTTTACAAAGTCGTTTGGGACGAAAACGGCGGTAGGCAGGTGGCGGAAAATGAGCGCGGTGAGCCCGTGTATGAGGGCGAAGTGCGGATTAGCGCGGTGTCGGCGTTTGAGATTTATCCCGATCGGCTGAACGTGGAAAATATTGCGGATATGCAAAGCCTCATTCACGCAAAAATCGTATCCACAGACGAGGTCTACGAACGGTTCGGCGTGGAAGTGGAAAGTAAAGCTCTTTCCGAGTTGACCGTGAACGCGTACGCGACGCCCTCGGCAGGAAAATTACCCTTGGCGGGCGAGAATAGCGCGGCTCTGCCTTATGAGAACGGCGTTATTTTGATTGAACGTTATACCAAGCCCTGCACGGCGTTTCCCAAGGGCAGGGTTGAGATCGTGGCGGGAGGTAAGCTTTTGTTTACGGGCGATTTGCCCTATAAAAACGGCGAGCGGGGCGAACGCGTGTTTCCGTTCGTAAAGCAGGACTGTATGCGTTTGCCCGCATCCTTTTTCGGAACGAGCGTCGTCGATCGGTTAATCCCCGTGCAAAGGGCGTATAACGCCGTGCGTAATCGTAAGCACGAATTTTTGAATCGTCTATCTATGGGCGTTTTGACGGTGGAGGACGGATCGGTGGATACCGACGAGCTCGTTGAAGAGGGATTATTGCCTGGCAAAGTACTCGTTTACCGTCAGGGCGGAAAAGCACCCGAAATGCTCGATTGTGGGAGTGTTCCAACCGAATTTGCCGCCGAGGAAACGTGGCTTGAAAAGGAATTTTCTTTGATTAGCGGCGTTTCTGATCTTTCGCAAAATTCTACGCCCGCGCGGGTTACCAGCGCAACGGGTTTGCAACTGTTGCTTTCCCAAGACGAGGCAAGGCTTTCCGTTACCCTTTCCGCGATGGAACGGGCAATGAAGGAAGTCGGACGGCAAGTCTTGCGGCTATATCGACAGTTTGCGGGAAACGCGCGGCTTATGACCTTTACGGGTGAAAACAAGAAAACGCAGGTGCATTATTTTAATGCGAGCGAGCTTTCCGTGAGCGACGTGCAATTTGAGGCGCAGGATTCGACGAGTCCCGAGGAAAAGCAGGCGACGATTTTGAAGCTTTACGAGGCGGGTATTTTAACGGACGGTGAGGGGAAGCTCTCCGTGGAAAATAAAAACCGCGTTTTGGAGGCGTTTGGGTTTGGTAGTTTTGAAAACGCAAGGGATATTTCCACGTTACATATCGCGAAAGCGGGCGAGGAAAATCTGGAATTGAAAAGAGCTTGCGTAGAGATAGACGCGTACGACGAGCACGAGTTACATATCACCGAGCATACGAGGTTTTTATTATCGTCGGAATTTAAGCGTTGTCAAAACAAAGAGGAAATTAAAAAACGGTTTATTGCGCATATCGACGCGCATAAAGCCGCTATGAAAAAGGAGGTATAAAATTATGGAAAAAAAGGAGAACGTTTACGGGGAAGCTACGCAAACGGAGAACGCCGTTTTCACGGCGACGGGGCAGGATTGTAAGAATGCGGTTACTGCGCCCGAAAAGGTCTCGACGGATTTGGGAAAGTTTCGAAGTGTAGACGCCCTTTTGAGGGCTTACGAGGCGTTGGAAGCGGAATTTACGAGAAGAAGCCAACGACTCAAGGAGCTGGAACGGGAAGCGGATAATTTATCTGCTTCGGTGGAAAACGCGCGTGGTGAGAGGAACGGGGCGGAAAAGCTTCGCAAAAACGCCGCGCAAAGACGGCAGGAAACGAGGGCGTTCGACGATTTCGTTTCCGATCTCGAATCGGTTGGCGCGCATACCGAAAAAACGTTGGAAGCCGAGGCGGAAAAACCCGCTTTTCAGACTGTGGCACAGCTTAATGAAAACGCTACGGAAAGCGAAGTCGTTAATGAACAAACGATCGCAAAGCCGTCCGTCGCGGGTGGGCGCGGGGAAGAGTCGCTTTCCGCCGACGCGATCTATGAGCTTGCCAAAAAGGACGAGGGCGTGCGCTTGAAAATTATCGGGGAATATCTTTCTTCGATCGGAAGATCGGGCGCACCCCTTATGAGGGGCGGCGCGGGTACGCTCGTCGCGCCGCCGTTGAAACCCAAAACGATTGACGAGGCGGGAAATATGGCGCTCCGCTTCTTCAAGAAAGAGGGTGTGCGGGTGTGAAAACGGTTTTGCTGTGAATTGCCCCTTTGGGCGCGTGAATTGACGGCAAAGCCAAAAAAATTAAAAAAGTAAAGAAATAAGGAGAAAAAAAATTATGATTAGTGTAGAAACTGCGGATAACGCATTGAAATCTTTTTATCTGGACGCGGTAACGGAGGCTCTTGATCTCAAAGCCAATCCTTTGCTTGCGCAAATTCAGCGTTCCTCGATGGACGTCGTGGGCAAAGACGTGAAAAAACTCGTTCGATACGGTGTGAACGGCGGTATTGCCGCGGGAAGTGAAACGGGCGCGTTGCCTTCCTCCGCGCAAACCGATCGCGTACTTTTTACTGCTACGCTGAAAAATCTTTACGGTACGATCGAAATTTCCGACAAGGCTCTCCGCGCTTCCGCGGGTAGTGAGGGCGCGTTCGTTAATCTTTTGAACGACGAAATGCAGTCTTTAATTCGAAGCGCGTCCTTTAACTTCGGGCGTATGCTCTACGGCGACGGTACGGGGTTGATTACGTACGTGGACGATATTGGCGAGAACAACGATCTTACCCTGCTTAGCGTGAAGGGGATCGTGGAGGGTATGCTTCTCGATTTCACCTCCCTTTCGGGCGCTGTGATCGGTTCTACGGCGGGTAGAAAAGTGCTCTCCGTAGACAGACAAAACAACGTGATCGTCCTCGACGGCGATTCCCTCGTTTCGGCTATGCCGATCGGCGCGGGTGTGTATCTGCACGGCTCGAAAAATTACGAGATTACGGGGCTTGGCGCGATCTTTGGCGAAGCGGATACCCTCTACGGCGTCAACCGCGCGAACGCACCGCTTTTAAAACCTTACGTGAAAACGGAAGCGGGGGAAATTTCGGAAAGTATGCTGCAAACGGCGATTGATACCATTGAGGAAAATTCCGGAAGTAAAGTGAATTTTATCGTTTGCTCGTGGGGCGTCAAGCGTGCGCTTGCGGATTATTTCCGTAAGTTTGCGACCGTGATGCCGACGATGGAATGTGCAGGCGGCTTTAAGGCGGTGAGCTTTAACGGCATTCCCGTGATTGCAGATAGATTCTGCCCCGAGGGAACGATGTATTTACTCAACACCGACGATTTCAAAATTCACCAGCTTTGCGATTGGAAGTGGTTGGAGGGCGAGGACGGCAAGATCTTAAAGCAAGTGCCTGGCAAGCCCGTGTACACGGCGACGCTCGTGAAATACGCCGAGCTTATGTGCGAAAGACCCAACGGTCAGGGTATGATTTCGGGCATTACCGAAGCGTAAAATAAAACGATTGCAGCCGTCCGTCTTTTTCGGACGGCTGTCATTTAAAAAGGAGGTTATAATTATGACGGTGAAAGAAATTGTGTTGGCGGCAGCGACCGAGCTCGGTATTTTAGATACGGTGAACGCATACCTGTCTGGCACGTCCACGGACGGAGAAGCGGAGGCAAACGCACTACTGCGTTGTTTTAATCTCGTGGAAAACGAAGTCGCGCTTGATTATTTGCCCTTGATTGCCGAAGAAGAAGTGGTAACCAAGACGGGCGTGATTTATTACTCGTCGCTCTCCCGTGAGGCGGCGCGCGTGCTCGGCGTTTGGGACGGGGCGGGGAACGCGGCGACGTTTAAACTGTTTGGCGAATATCTTAAAACGCAACCCGATAGGGTGCGCGTGCGCTATACCTATATCCCAAGCGAAAAGACCTTTCGAGATGATAGCGATTTCGCGCTACGCGCTTCCGTTCGTCTGTTTGCTTACGGTATTGCGGCTGAATATTCGCTCGCAAGCGGGCTTTTTGAGGAGGCTGCCGTGTGGGATAGAAAATATAAGGAAGCGATCAAGGCGGCGTATTGCGGGCAACCGATTAGACGTATCCGTTCGCGGAGGTGGGCTTGATGACGTGCTTTGAAAAGAGCGTTTTACGCTTGAAAACAAAAAGTCTGCAAAGAAAGTACGATACGTTCGCGCTTGCGGAAAGGCAGGGGGAAAACGGTGTGTTTTCTCTCGATCTTGCCAATAATTGCGAGCTTTCGAAAGACGGCGCGCGCGTAGGTGTGGGCGTGAGCGCGTTTACGCTTGCGAGCGGACAAAGTGTGCCCTTCGATTGGAGCTTATCCACCCCCAAAGCCTTTTTCTATCACGGGGAAAAATTTGGTTTTTTATCAGATGAAAATAAGGTGTATTTTTACGACGAGAGTACGCGAAAATTCCTTTTGGCGCATACCTTCGACGGGGAAATGACGGCGGTGGAAGCGCAGGATCGCAACGGAGAATACCACTTATGCTTCGTGGGAGAGGCGGGCGTGTATTTTTACGAAGGGGAAACGGAAATGGTATTGCTTTCCCAAAACTCTTTTCTGCCTCTAGCGTGCGTTTTTCAAGGTAGAATTTTTACTGCTTCGGCAAATGCGATCGCCTTTTCCGCGCCCTTTCAGGCAGGGGATTTTGCCCAAAGCATTGACGACGGCGGGAACATCGTTTTTCCTGCGAATACGGGTGAGGTTGTGAGTGTGGCCGCGACCTCGACTGCGGTGTTCTTTTTTTGCCAATACGGGATATGGAAGCTGACGGCGGCGGGAAGCGCGCGAGATTTTCGCTTGGAGAGCGTAGGCTTTACGGGTGGTGAGATTTTACGTGGTTCGGCTTGCGCCGTTGCCTCTTCCAAAGGGGAAAAGATCTTCTTTTTTACTGAAAGCGGCGTTTTTAGATTGGACGATTCGGGTGTGGAAAGTATTTGTCGAAATCTTGCGCTTCCGTTAAAACGGGAGGGGCAGGTATGCGAGCACGCGCCCTTGGACGGACAGGTTTTTTATTCCTATCGTGCGTTGGATCAGTCCGTTCGAGGCGTCGTGATCGACGTGGAAACGGAAAAGGCGTATCACGCGTTTACGGCAGAGGGCGTTTGCAAGCTTCGCGGAGATGCCGTTGCCGTCGTGGACGGATTGGTATACGTGATCAAAAAGGGCGCACCGCTCCCTACGTGGCGCATTGCCGAGCTGATTGCCGAAAAAACCGATTTCCAGCTTTCGGGTAGGAAAACGCTGAAAAGTTTGCGGGTGCTTGGTGAAGGGCAGATTACGTTAAGTCTGCGATGTGGTCGAAAAACCAAAACGTTTACCCTGCAACCGCAAAACGGTGAGATTAAGGTGGACGTGAAGATGAAAGGGGAATATTTCCGCGTACGCTTCGTGCTTACTGAAAATGCGCGCTTGCGGGGCTTGGAGGCGGAGCTTTGCGCTCTCGTCGGTGTGGAATAAGGAGGTGAAGCGTTTATGAAAATTGATATTATTTCCTATTCGGACACGCAATACAGCGCGCTTACGGAAGAACAAATTCAAGAGGTGAAAGCCGCGCAATTAAAAAAGAACAGGCTGGAAATCGCGCTTGCGGAGGCAAAGCGAAAAGAAAAGCACCGTTTGATTAGTCGTGGAATCTTTCTTTCGGGGATTTGGGAGGCTTATTGTCAAAAATTACAAGCCGAGCACGATCAGGAAATTGAAAATTTGCGCGATTCACTACTCTTTTATTTGCGCTTTTCGACAAAGTCCGACGCTTACGGCACCGGATATACCGTTGATTACGATTTGTCCGTGGATGAACGCTTGGCAATCGTGCGACAGTATTATCAGACTACGTATGCGGACGCGAACGAGCGGTTCGAGGCTTTTAAGGCGGATAAAATTGCCGTCGTCTATCTCGAAGAATTGTACGCGCCGTTATACGATTATTTCTTGGAGGAAACCAAATGAGATAGCTGCTCCCCACGCGCACAGCGCGTGGGGAGCTATTTCTTGATTGGAGAACGTGAATTGCGCTTCGCGCGTGAATTGACGGCTATCGCCGTCGTGAATTGAAAACCTGCCGTTTTCGTGAATTGCAGCGCTTCGCGTTGCGTTGAGGATTATATTTAGATTGCTTCGCCTACGACTCGCAATGACAGAGGGTGCGTGCGGTTGACAAAAATTAGTCGGTATGCTATAATAAATACCGTGGGAATAGATTTTTCACCTATTTTTCACGGTGTTTTAGCGTAGCTTTAACTTTTATGGTTTATATATATACAAAAGGAAGAGGGAGATTTTACCATTATGAAGATACTTATCGTAGACGACGAGGAAATGATTCGCGGCGTACTTCGTGAATACGTGGAGTTCGAGGGCAACGAGGCGTTTGAAGCCGAAAACGGTATGGAGGCGGTTAAGCTTTGCCGTGAAAACGATTACGACCTCGTGTTGATGGATATTATGATGCCACACCTCGACGGATTTTCTGCCGTGAAAGAAATTAGAAAGGCAAAGGACGTGCCCGTGATTATGCTCTCTGCGCGCGGCGAGGAATACGACAAACTATTCGCCTTTGAACTCGGTGTGGACGACTACGTAACCAAGCCCTTTTCGCCAAAAGAAGTTATGGCGCGTATTAACGCCGTAACCAAACGCCACGCGCAAAAACGTAGCGGGAACGAGATTTTGAAATTTGAGGGCTTGGAAATTGATATGGCGGGCAGAAACGTGTACGTGGACGGAGACAAGGCGGAGCTTACTCCAAAAGAATACGAGCTTTTGTTCTATCTCGTGCGTAACCGCGGAATTGCCTTAACCCGCGAAAAATTACTCCTCGACGTGTGGGGCTTCGATTTCTACGGCGACGATCGCACCGTCGATACCCATATTAAAATGCTGCGCGGAAATTTAAAGGAATACAGAAAGTTTATCGTTACCTTGCGGGGCTTGGGATATAAATTTGAAGAGTGAATTAGGCGAACAGTGAATGCTGTTCGCCGTGAAATGATTGCTTTGGCAATCGTGAACGTAGTGAACAATTTACGAATCAATTAGAAAAGGAAATTTATGGACGGACAAAGCGCAAAGCGGGTAAAAAATAAAAGAAATTATCGCAGACGGCAGAGGGGAACGAGTATTTATTTCCTGCTGTGGGCGACTTTTTCTGCGCTCGCGCTCGTGATCGTTTTACTCTTTGCGATCGGCTTGCGCGTGATTACCGTGCAGACTTATAAAAACGAGGCGGCGCGCGAACTCTCCGAAAAGGGGAAAGGCATAGAACGCGCCGTGCGCACCGATCCTCCCGAAGTGTTTGGCGGGAACAGAAGCGAATATTTACGCTACCTTTCCACTTCGTTTGACGTGAGTATTTTTATCCTTGACGGGGAGGGCGACGTGCTTTTTCCGCGTACGCCCGATTCGGGCGAGGCGGAGCTCGATTTTGCCGATAAGGTACAAACGCTCAAAGCGCAACTTTTGGTAAGTGAAACGCCCTCCGTGATTTACGAGGGGGAAAAGGAATACGTTTACGGCACGCAGGTATCCCTTTACGGCGTGGAAGCGGAAACGTATTTATACGTAGTGAAGTCCCTCGGGTTAGTGGAGGCGGCGGCAGAGCAGGTTGCTTTGCGAACGACGTTTATCGCCGTGTTCGTATTCGTGCTTGCGTTTGCGGTGTCGAGCGCGGTTTCGGGGTGGCTCACCAAGCCCATTTCCGAAATGACGAAAAAGGCGAAGCTACTTGCGGGCGGGGACTTTAACGTCGATTTTCACGGCGCGGATTACGGACAGGAAATGGTGGAGCTCGCCGATACTCTCAATTTTGCGCGGGACGAGATTTCCAAAGTGGACCATATGCAAAAGGAGCTGATTGCCAACGTTTCTCACGATTTCAAAACACCGCTTACGATGATCAAGGGCTACGCTTCTATGATTATGGAAATTTCCGGCGATATTCCCGAAAAGAGGAACAAGCACGCGCAGGTAATTATCGACGAGACGGACAGGCTCGCTTCCCTCGTTGCCGACGTGCTCGATCTTTCTAAATTGCGTTCGGGCTTGCAGGAGCTGAAAACGTCGATCGTCGATATGTCGGCGTATACGCGCGAAATCGTTGATCGCTTTGCTTATTTATGCGAATCGCAGGGATATACCCTTTCTTTGGACATTGAAGAGGGCTTGTTTGCAGAGGTGGACGAGCTGAAAATCGGGCAGGCGATCTATAGCCTCGTTGGCAACGCCGTCAATTATACGGGCGAGGATAAAACGGTGTTCGTGGCTTTAAAGCGGACGGGCGAGCAGACCTTCCGTTTCTTGGTGCGCGATACGGGCGCGGGGATTAAAAAGGAGGAGCTTGCAACCATTTGGGAACGCTATTACCGCTCCTCTGAAATGCATAAACGCCCCGTCAAGGGCACGGGCTTGGGGCTTTCCATCGTGAAAGCGGTTTTGCAACGACACGGCTTACGTTTCGGCGTGGAAAGCGAGATCGGGCGGGGGAGTACTTTCTATATTGATTTTATAAGCGTATAAAACTGAAAAAATATTGTAAAACAAGAGCTTGCTTTCTATGGCAAGCTCGTTTTTTTGCGCTCAAATTCTTGCGTATTTAGAAAAAATTTGTTATAATAGGATAGATAAAAATTTTGTAATGGGATATACGTACTATGGAAGAAAAGAAAGTAGGTTTAAAAAAGAGGTTTTCCGCAAAGCGGCTTGCGCTGATCGCTGTGTTCGTCGCGCTCTCATACGTCGTGAGCCTGTTTGATTTTCCGATCTTTCCCGCCGTACCCTTTTTAAAGCTCGATTTTGGGAACGTGTTTATTTTACTGATTTCCTTTTTACTTGGTCCGATCGAGGGGGTAGTTGTGTGCGTTTTGAAAGAAAGTCTGCGTATGATTGGCGGTACGATCGTAGGAGAGCTGGCGAATATGATGATTACCTGTTCCTTTATTCTCGTGCCTGCAATCGTGTATCAATTTAAAAAGGGGTTAAAGTGGGTGATTCCCTGTCTTGCGGTTGCTTGTGCGATTGCGACGGGCGTTGCGCTTTTGACGAATCGTTTTATCAATTTTCCTTTATATATGGGCGCGGGTGCGGCGGCGGTGTTTGCCGAAAGTTTTTGGTTTATTCTTGCGTTCAATTTGATTAAAACCGTAGCCATTTCGCTGTTAACCCTGCTTTTATACAAACGGCTTTCTAATTTCTTGAAAAGGTGGAAAATTTAATGCCTATCACAATTACGAGATCTGCGGAAGAAACGGAAAAGTTTGCCTACGAATACGCAAAAACGCTTATCGCGGGCGACGTCGTTTTATTAGACGGCGATATGGGCGCGGGAAAAACCGTGTTCGCCAAGGGCGTGGCACGCGGCTTGGGAATAAGCGAAGAGGTTACCTCGCCTACCTACGCCTATATGAACGATTACGACGGGCGATTGTTTCATTACGATTGCTATCGCATTGAATCGCCTGAACAGGCGGAGCAGCTGGGGCTTGCCGATTATTTCGATATGGGCGGGATATGCCTCGTCGAATGGGCGCAAAATATTGCGCCGCTTTTGCCAAGGGAAGTCAAACGGGTGCAAATTAAAAAAATTAACGAAAACGAAAGAGAGATACGGTTTTGAAAAACTTTTTAGCTATTGATACGAGTGGGAATTATATGAGCGTCGTTGCGGTGAAAAACGGCGAAGCGTTTTCTACGTTTTTGCCCGATTGTGCTATGAGCCACTCCGTGCTTTTAATGGAAACGGTTGACGAAGTGTTGGCACGCGCAAAAATGCGTTTGGACGAGTGCGATTTCTTCGCCGCCGCTGTCGGTGCGGGATCGTTTACGGGGATTCGAATTGGGATTTCCGCTGCAAAAGGGTTTGCGCTTGCCACGGGAAAGCCGACTTTGGGGGTAACCTCTTTCGACGTTTTGGCATATAATGCGATAGGTGGCAAAAGGCTGTGCCTAATCAACGCGTCGCACGATTGTTATTACGCGTGCGGTTATGAAAACGGAGAGGTGGTTTACCCGCCTACGTTTTTGACGGAAGCGGAGGTTTTAGCACTTTCTGAAAAAGGCTTTACCCTCGTAGCGGGAGCTCCTCTTCCGATTGCTTTGAAAATTGCGGTGCAAACCGTATCGCCCGTGGAGGGCTTGCAAAACGCCGTGCTTGCCTTATCGGAAAAAGCGGAAGCGTTCGGTGAGTTGACGGCGTTATACGTTAGAAAAAGCTCTGCGGAGATAAATTTATGCAAGTGATTTTGCGGGAAATTTTATCTTCCGACGTATCGCAGATTGCCGCAATCGAACGGGATTGTTTTGCCTTGCCTTGGGAAGAAGAGGCGGTGAGTTCCGCTTACGCCCGCGCTGATTTTTGCGGCGTCGTTGCCCACATAGGCGAAAAAACCGTCGGGTATTTATTAGGGCTTACTCTGTTTGAAAACGCCGAGGTACTTCGCGTTGCCGTAGTAAGCGCCTATCGCGGGCAAAAGATCGGCGGCGCACTTCTCGATCAGTTTTGCAATTTGGTGAAAGCGCGGGGCGCAGAGCGGGTGTTTTTAGAGGTGCGCGTATCCAACGAGCCCGCGCTTGCGTTATATGAAAGCCGCGCCTTTTTAAAGGGGCGCGTGAGAGAAAAATATTACGAAAACGGCGAAAGCGCGATCGAAATGCATAAGGATTTATAAAATTTGCTAAGCGGAGGGAAACAAATACGGAAACGAGCGCGGAAACGGGTATTTTGTCCGAGGTTTCGTTTTTACAAAAGGGAAAGGGCAAGGATCTCCTGCTTTTACACGGGTATCTTTCTTCCAAGGAGGCGTTTGCCGCACAGGTGGCGTATTTTTCTCGCTTTTATCGGGTAACGGCGATTGATTTTTTGGGATTTGGGGGTAGCAGGGCTTTGACGAGCGCGTTTTCCGTGGGAGATTACGCCGAGTGGCTTAAAGCCGTTATGGTTGCGTTAGGGCTGTTAAAACCGCACGTGATCGCACATTCGTTCGGGTGTAGGGTGGCGGTAAAAGCCGCAAGCGGCGCGAGCGAACTCTTTGATAAAATCGTGCTCACAGGTCCTGCGGGTGTGATCTTAAAAAGAGGGGTTAAATACCGCTTTAAAGTGGGTTTATATAGGCTTGTGAAAAAATTTGCGCCTACGTTTGCCGAGCGTAGGTTTGGGAGCAAGGAATACCGTATGCTTTCGCCCGTTATGAAAGAAAGCTATAAAAAGATCGTCAACGAGGATTTGCGAGCGTGCGCAAAGGGCGTTTTGGGCGAGGTGTTGATTATCGAGGGAAGCGACGATCAGGTTACGACAAGGGCGGAAGCAGAAGCGTATTTGCAGTGTTTCCCGAAAGGAAAAATGAGGACGATTGAGGGCGGGCATTTCGCGTTTGCGGAAAATCCCGTGTCCTTTAATTTGATTACGGAGGAGTTTTTTTATGGGTGAAGTGTTTCAGCGGATTGCGGCGAGTTTACTTTGCGCAACCTTATTTTGCCTAACGACCGTGAAAACGCTTGGGGCGATGCAACAAAGCGGTTATAAAAACGGCGTTTTTTTGCGCTGGCTTGAAAGGCGGGAAAATATGCTGTTTAATCGGCTTTGCGTACTTTGCTTATGCCTTGCGCTCTCCTCCACGATTACCGCGCTTTGCTTCTCTTTTTTGGGCGTAAGGGCGGCTTTGCTCATTTCTGCGTTACCGTTCGTAGCGTTACTCTTTTTATATCTTTATTCCGAGCGTAAGCGCGCGTTGAAAGTGCCGCTCGTGAAAACGGGGCGGTTTAAAAGACTATTCGTTTTCTATTTTTTCCTCGTGCTTTGTTTAAGTTATTTTGCGATCGCGCTTTTGGGGTTTTTATCCGTTTGGAACGGTTCTGCTTTATACGCCTTAATCGCTTACGCGCCCTTTGCTTTGCTCGTGCCCTGCTTGCCTTTTGTTTTGTGCTTAGCAAATCTGATTACGGGCGTATTCGAGAATGCGCGTAACCGTAAATTCGTGAAACGGGCGGGGCAGGTATTAGACGAAAAGAAAATTATTCGCGTCGGGATCGTCGGAAGCTACGGCAAAACCTCGGTGAAAAATATCTTAAAAACGGTTTTGTCCGAAAAATACGCGGTGCTGGCAACGCCCGAATCGTATAATACGCCGATCGGGATTGCCAAAACGGTAGGGCTTGCTGAATTCGAGAGCGCTGAAATTTTTATTGCGGAGATGGGCGCGAGAAAGGAGGGGGATATTGCCGAGCTTTGTCAGCTTGTAAAGCCCGATTTTGCAATTTTTACGGGCGTTTGCGAGCAACATATTCAAACCTTTGGCACGCCCCAAAACGTGTTTAAAGAAAAGAGTGAAATTTTAAAAAGCGGCGCGTTCGTCGTGTGTGGCGAGGGCTTGAAAACGAGGGTGGAGGAAGCGTTTGAGAAAGAATATATCGACGAGGCGGTGGGCTTTGCAGGGCTTGCGCAGGTGAAAGATTTACAGCTTTTGCCCACGGAAACGAAGTTCGTTTTACGCCTCGGAGAAGAAGAAATAAGCGTTTCTACCCGTTTGCTTGGGCAGGCGGCGGCGGAGAATATTGCGCTTGCTTGCTATTTGGCGCACGAGTGTCTGGGGCTTTCCGTGGAAGAAATCGCGGGTGGACTTGAAAAAATAGAGCCCGCCCCGCACCGTTTGCAACTGATTGAAAGCGGCGGGGCGTATATTCTTGACGACGGATATAATTGCAACGCGCTTGGCGCGAGGGAGGCACTTTTGGCGCTTGGTCGCTTTACAGGCGGGAAATGCGTGGTTACGCCCGGTATCGTGGAATGTGGCGTTTTAGAAGAGGAAATCAACGGCGAGCTCGGAAAGCAAATTGCAAACGCGGGGCTTGATAAAGTCGTGCTCGTGGGCGAAACGCTCGTGGGCGCGGTGAAAGCGGGGTATATCGAAGCGGGCGGCGATATGCAAAAGCTCGTCGTCGTGAAAACGCTTGGCGAAGCGAAAGAAGAACTTGTAGGTTGGCTTGGCGCGGGGGATTGCGTTCTCTTTTTAAATGATTTACCCGACGTTATTTGATTTTTAAACGCTTTTTAATTTTAACACTACAACGGAAACACCAAAGCGAAAAAATATTTTTGCGGAGGTGTTTTTTAATGCGGAAGGTGGCGGTGTTGTTTGGGGGAAAGTCTTGTGAAAATGAAATTTCCGTGCTTACAGGCGTGTTCGTAATGAATTTGCTTGATCGGGAAAAATATAGCGTTTTGCCCGTATATATACATACCGACGGCGTGAGCTATACGTCGCCGAAAATGACGAGTTTGGATACGTTTAAGCAAAAAAAATATCACGAGTTTCAGCGGGTGATATTCGACGGTGGGTGGCTTTACGCCTTTCAACCTGAAAAAAAGCGGGTAAAAAAACTTGCTAAAATCGACGTCGCGCTCAACTGTTGCCACGGGGGCTTGGGCGAGGGCGGCGGCGTTTCCGCGCTTATGGAATTAAACGGTATTCCGCTTGCTTCTCCCGATCTTACCGCTTCGGGCGTATTTATGGATAAGTGTACGACGAAAACGGTGTTGCGCGGCTTGGGCGTTCCTACCGTCGATTACGTGCGGGTAAACGAGCGGGATTATAAAAAGCGGGGCGCGTTTTTAATAAAAAGCATTGAGGGACGGCTCAAATATCCCGTGGTGATCAAGCCCGCGCATTTGGGCTCGTCGATCGGGATTGCGCTTGCGGGCAACGAGGCGGAAGCCAAAGCGGCGATCGAAAACGCTTTCCTACTCGACGATCGTGTGATTATTGAAAAATATCTCGCCGATAAGCAAGACGTAAACTGCGCCGCGTGTATGCTCAAAGGCGAGATCTGCGTTTCCGAGCCCGAAGCGGCGTTCGGCGAGGGGATCTATTCGTTTGAAGAAAAATATGTAAACAAAAAAACCGACCGAGCGTCGGCTATGCAACCTATAAAGGGTGGGGGCAGGTATGCATTGAACGGGGAGTTGCGGGATAAAATACGTGCGTATACCCGCACCGTTTACAAGCGAATGAATTTGCGCGGGGCGGTGCGTATGGATTTTCTCGTTTCCAAAGGGGAGGTGTATCTTTGTGAAGTGAACACCGTGCCCGGTTCGCTTGCGTATTATCTGTTCTGCGAGCGTATTTTAGATGCTCGCGCGTTCTTTTCCGATCTTTTAGAGGAAGCCGTTCTCTTGCATCAGGAAAGCCGAAAACAGCTCGTCCATACGGGTATTTTGAATACGGTTTCGTGGCAGAGAAAATGAACGGTAAATAAAAGGAAGCGGTGCGTTTCAACGCACCGCTTCGATATGGAAAAAGCTTATTTAGATTTTTTCAGCGCTTTTTTGAGTACGGGCGCGATCGTTTTTGCCATACGGTACATTCCCAAATCGTTCGGGTGGCAAAGATCGACGGTGCAAAGATCGTAGTCTTTTTTTCCAAATAGCGTTGCGCCGTCGATAAACCATACTTTTTTATCACCCGTCTTTTTCGCGCGTTTATACACCGATTTGATATAATCCCGCCGCGTCGCAGACACGCTTGGATCGTGATAAAAATTGGGACGAGAAATGATCACGATCGGCGTTTTCGGGTGGGCACTTCGTATCGTTTCGTATAACGGATAATACGTTTCCTGCAAGTGTTCAAGTGTTGGCGCGTTATGATCGTAGTCGAGCACGAAAACCGACGAGTCGAGTGTGGCAAGATAGTTTCGCATAGGTTCTTCGCCTTTTGCACTGCCTGAAAAGCCGAGGTTGATATAGTCGAAGTGGAGCGCGCGGGAAAGTTGATAGATATAATCGTTCCCAGGGTGCGAGGCGCAACCGCCTTGCGTGATCGAGCTACCGTAAAAGACGACGGGCTTTTCATAGGCGTAGGGCTTGGGTTTTTGCACTACGCTTCCTTTTTTTAAACCGATATACAGCTTATGCACTCTGTTATAAAGGGGCATACATATCGTGATCTCTTCCAGGCACAGGGAGGGCAAATAACGTATGCCCTCGAAAGCGAATTTGCCGTCCACCGCGCTCGTCGTGGCGGGGCGGGCTGATATGATCCCGCGAAATTCGCCCCCGGCATAAACGCCAAAGCCGCACGAGCCGATCCACGTCATATTCCACATAGCAGCCATAGCGGGTTCTACGAATTTTACAGCAACGTAGGGGGAATTCGTCATAAAGCGTATCCGTCCGCCTGCGGTGTGCGTGCAGCCCCAAGCAACGCCTTTGTTTACTTGGTTGGCAATCTCTTGCGGCATACGGCGAAAACGTTCTTCTGCTTCGTCGTAATACACGCCGTGCAAAGAAAAGGGAGCTTGCGGGATTTCGAACCATTCTACGTCCGGTTCGTTGATCGGTTTGATTTCAAAATTTTTGTCGATTTCTGCTATATCCATTTTTTGTTTAGCCTCTTTAATAAAACAATAAATAATAAATAATAAAAGTGGAAAAGATTAGGCGAAGAAGGGGGGAAGGACGAGGGTAGCGATCACTACCGCGCCGAGCGCGATACGATACCAACCGAATACCTTGAAATCGTGCTTTTGTACGAACTTCATCAAGAATTTTATCGCGATCAAAGAAACGGCGAACGCCACGATTGCGCCGATCGCAAGATAGCCGAGTTCTGCGCCTGTAAAACCGCCGTTATCCAAAAGAAATTTCAAAAGCTTGATCGCGCTTGCGCCCGCCATAACGGGGATTGCGAGGAAGAACGTAAATTCTGCGCCTGCGGGACGGGCAACGCCGATCAGAAGCGCGCCTAAAATCGTTGCGCCGGAACGGGACGTGCCGGGGATTAGCGAAAGCACCTGAAACGCGCCGATAATCAGCGCGTGTTTATACGTGATCTCCGCCGTCGTTTTTAACGGTAGGTCCTTATTTTTGTTGTAATTTTCAATGACGATAAACGCAACGCCGTAGAGAATCAACGTTAAGGAAATCACGAGCGGGGTATGCAAATACGTTTCCAGTAAATCGTCGAATAAAATGCCGATCACGCCCGCAGGTACGCACGCTACGAGCACCTTGCCCCAGAGTGATAAAATACTTTTGTCCGTAACGATACGTCTCTTTACGCCGCTTGGCGTTTCAGTGTTTTCGGAAACGCGTTCCCGCTTCCACGGGAAAAGCTTATTCCAAAATAAAACGACGACGGCAAGGATCGCGCCAAGCTGAATGACGACGAAGAACATTTCCTTGAACGTTGCCGAAGCGGTTAGGGTGAGCGCGGGGATCGCGTCTACGAGTAGCATATGTCCCGTGCTCGATACGGGCAACCATTCCGTGATTCCCTCGACGATACCGAGTAGAATTACTTTGAGTATTTCGATAAATTCCATAAGAGATCTCCTCGTTTGGTTTGAATAAATTATATCATAAAGTGCGCGGAAAGTCTATTGAATTGAAGTACAAATTAGGCGCCCGTAAGGAATTTGTGAAAAAAATTGATAAAAAAGAAAAAAATCCGTTTGAAATATTGCAATTCGTAAAAAAATGTGCTATAATAATACCGTAACAGATAAAAATCGCGCTTTTGACGCGGTAGGTTGTGTTCGGTTTGGCTTGCTTGGGGGGTTGCGGTTTTGTCGGGGACAAAACTTTAAGGAGGGTGAGAAGATGAGTCAGGGAACTGTAAAATGGTTCAATGCGGAAAAAGGGTACGGCTTTATCGCTAACGACGAGGGTGGCGACGACGTATTCGTGCATTTCTCCGCAATCGTTATGGACGGTTACAGACGCTTAAAAGAGGGACAGAAAGTGTCGTTCGAAACCGAACAAGATCCTAAAAATCCTGAAAAACTTCGTGCGGTGAACGTGCAAGTACTTTGAGGAAAAAACAGATTGATGAGAAGAAAACCGCGCTTTTTTGAAAAGGCGCGGTTTTTCTTGCACAATAGTTTGACAAAATTTTTTTCGTAGTGTATAATGATTTTACCCTTTAAGCGAGTGAGGTTGCGTTGTGGAAATTATGGAAGCGAAGCAGGCTTTTTTACAAGCGTTCGGCGCGAATGCAGAGGATTTATTCACGGCGGCGGGGCGTATTAACGTGATTGGCGAGCACGTCGATTATTGCGGTGGGAAAGTTTTCCCTGCCGCGCTTAATCTGCGTTGCAACGTCTACGGCAGAAAAACGGGCGGCGATACCGTTAAACTTGCCTTCAAAGGCATTGACGGCGTAGTGGAACTGAATTTGAACGCGCTCGAGAGTTATCGCGCTTTAAAAATCGGAAATTATCAGGCGGGCGTTGCGCTTGAAATACAGAAAACGGGCGTGAAGCTCGTAGGCTGTGAGCTCTATTACGATTGCACCGTGCCTTTTGGTGGCGGACTTTCTTCGTCGGCGGCGATTGAAGTGGCTACCGCGATCGCGCTCTATACGTACGCGGGCGCGCCCTACGATAAGGTAGAGGTGGCGAAGCTTGCGCAAAAAGCGGAAAACGAGTATGCGGGTGTGAACTGCGGGATTATGGATCAATTCGCTTCCGCTATGGGGAAAAAGGAGCACGCCGTGCTTCTCGATTGCTCTACGCTTGCTTACGAATACGTACCCTTACGGCTTGGCGATTACGCGCTCGTCGTGGCAAATTGCAACAAGCCGCATTCTCTTGTGGAAAGTAAATATAACGTGCGCCGTCAGGAGGTGGAAATTGCCTTAAAAACGCTTCAAGAGGTGAAGAATATTTCCTGCCTTGCCGAGCTTTCGCCTAAGGATTTCGCGGAAGTGAAGCACCTGCTTTCGGGCGTTATAGCCAAGCGCGCCGAGCACGTCGTGATGGAATGTGATCGCGTAAACAAGGCAGTGGAAGCACTTAAAGCAGGGGATATAGAGGGACTTGGAAGATTGCTCAACGAAAGTCATTATAGTCTGCGGGATTTGTACGAGGTTACGGGTAAAGAGCTCGATACCCTTTCTGCGCTTGCAAGAAAGGAAACGGATTGCTTGGGATCGCGTATGATCGGCGGCGGCTTTGGCGGGTGTACCATATCCATCGTTAAAAAATCGGCGGTGGAGGGATTTATCCGCAGAGTGGGCGCGGCGTACGCAGAGGCGATCGGCTATAAGGCGAGCTTCTACGAAACTTCGATTGAGGACGGAATCACCGTTTCCAAGCTTTGAGGAAAAAACGGATAAAAAAAGCCGCCGAATGCGAGGCGGTCGGCGGTTACAGCTTTAACGCGAGCTTGATTAAACGTTCTTTTGTGTTGTCTTTGGGATTGCATACCGTGTGATATAACAACGTTTGCAGAATTTCGGAAATGCGGCGTGGCTCTACGCCAGCGTTTAATAAATCTTTCCCCGAAAGGGCGAGCTCTTTTAGCGTAAGCGGCGCGCGTTCTTTGCGCAACCGCGCGAGCAAGGCTTCCCAGCGCGCGCAGGTGGGAGCAATCGAAAGATCGTCCGTGCACGCCGAAAAATCCGCTTGCTTAATAAGCAGGAGCTTTTCCAAAATTGGATAATGCGCGGCGAAAAACCGACGAAGCTTGTTTTCGCCCGTTTTACAATTAAAATCGTACATATGCAAAGCCGTAAGCTTCGCCGTTTCTTCAATCGTTTTTATCGGTGCTTTCAAACGCGTCAAAACGGCGCGGGTGAGCGTTGCTCCCTCCTCGGGATGGGCGTGTACGTTCCCGTGCCGCAAGGTGCAAAGCGGTTTGCCTATATCGTGCAACAGCGCGGCGAGTCGAACGCTTTTATCTGCGTATAACACGGCGCGAAGAGAGTGCTCCAAAACGTCGTATTTATGGAAATCAGGGCGTTGCTTTAAATCCCGTCCTGCGGTGAGTTCGGGTAAAATGCGATCAAGCACGCGCGTGTCGTCAAGTAGCTTTAAGCCTACGTAATGTCCGCCCGAAACGCCGTATTTTTCGTCGGCGACAAGAATCGAAGAAAGCTCGGCGTAAATGCGTTCAGGGGAAATATCGGCGATCAGCGCCGCGTTTGCTTTCGCTCCTGCAAGGCAATCCGTATCGGGGGAAAAGCCCAAGCACGCCGCTTGGCGGGCAAGGCGCATAAGCCGAAGTCCGTCCTCTGAAAAAACCTTCTCGGCGGGTGCAACCGTTGTTAAACGCTCGTTTTTGATTGCCTCCACGCCACCTAACGGATCGAGATATTCGTCCGATTTTATATCGTAATATACGGCGTTGCAGGTAAAATCGCGGCGGCGCGCGTCAAGGCGAATGTCCTGTGTGAACGTCGTTTGAATAGGTACATGGGTGCCTCGTACGTACTTATCCGAACGGAAACAGCTGTATTCGTAATCTACGCCCGCTTGGTCTTGAAGCTTAACCGTGCCCGTGTTGCGATACACCGCTTTCACCGTAAAGCCGACGTTTTGGGCGAGCTCCACGAGCGTTTCGGCGGGCATTGGAGAACAGAGATCAAAATCGCGAACGCCGTTTTTGGGTATGCGCTTTGCCAAGTGATCGCGTACGCTTCCACCTACTACGTAAAGAGGGTTTGGGCAATTTTCGGCAAGATCAAACAGGTTTTTCGGTAGGATTTTCCGCATACGCCCTCCTTTTGCAAAAATTTTTTATAATAACAGTATATCAAAATCGAAAATAAATTGCAATTCTTCGAAAAGTGTTATATAATATATTTACTAAAAAAGCGAAAAATTTTTTTTAAGCGGGTATACGAATGAAGAAATATCATATCATTTCCAACCCCACGGCGGGGAAAACGAAAGCAAAAAAAAGTCTTGAACTCGTTGAGAACGTATTTTCTGAAAGAGGCGCGAGTTTTGAAACGCACCTTTCTGAAAGTGAAAAGGACGCGACGCGCATCGTGCGCGAGCTCACTGAGGCGGGGGAAACGGAAATTATTGCGCACGGCGGCGACGGCACCCTTCACGAGGTTTTGAACGGACTTGCCGATCCCGCGCTTTGCAACCTCGGCTTGATCCCCTCTGGTACGGGTAACGATTTTGCGGAAAAGATCGGTTTGCCCCTTGAACCTGTGAAAGCGGCAGAGTTGATTTTAAACGGTGAAGCGAAGCAAACCGATTATCTCGACGTGGGCGGCGTGCGGTGTATGAACGTGGCGGGGCTCGGTATGGACGTGGACGTGTTAGAGCGCTGCAAACGGGGTAAAATGAAAGGTAAGATCAAATACCTGCTTTCGCTCGTGCAGAGCTTATTTGCGTTCAAGGGTATAAAGGTGCAGATTGAAAGCGAGGGGGTTAGCGAGGAACGCGACGTATTGATCGCTGCGGCTTGCAACGGCTCGCAATTCGGCGGGGGAATAAGAATTTGCCCCGTGGCGGACGTGACAGATAAAAAGCTTAACGCCGTGATCGTGGATTGTATCGGCGGAAAAATGAAGATCATTAAAGCGTTTTTACAGCTGATGAAAGGCAAGATTTTAGAATATCCTCTCGCCAAGCATTTCTTGTGTGAGAAATTGAAATTCATTCCTGCAAAACCGTGTACGGTACAGCTCGACGGCGAGCTTTATACCGATTTGGATTTTACCGTACAACTTCGTAGCGGTTTAAAATTTTATAGATAAATAATACGTAATGATGACAAGTGGAACGTTTAAAAAATTATTCGATAAAATCCCGCAAGGGGTATTCGTGTTCGATGATAAGCTGCGCGTGAAATTCACGAACGCGGCGTTTCGGCGTTCCTTTTCCGAACACGCAAAGCCCAAGGGCACGCTCGCGCAAACGCTTGGTTGCACAGAGGCGGGCGCGTGCGGGGAAAATCCTGCTTGTGATTATTGCGCGTTTTGGAAGGTTATGAAAGCGGCGGCGAGAGAGAACACGGAAAAGACGGAAACGTTGAATACGACCGTTCGCCGAGAAAACCGAACGGATAAAATCTCCGTTCGGATACGGATTTTGCCCGCCGATGAAAAGGGTAAACTGTTTTTAGGACTCACAGACGGTAGCTTTCAAACGGAAATGGAGCGTGAAATGCTTTCCGCAAAACGTCTTCAACAGCGACTTTTGCCCGCAGGAAAAAGTATGGGCGGCGTGCCGTATGCGTATACGTATATTCCCTGTCTTGGCGTGGGGGGCGATCTGCCCGACGTTTACGAGCTGGACGGGCAGACTTACGGCGTACTTGCCGACGTTTCGGGGAAAGGCGTGTCTGCGGGTATGTTATCGGCGTTCGTCAAAGCAGCGTTTGATCGGAAAGAGCGCGATCTTGCCAAGGCGATTACGAAGCTGAACGCTAAATTCAACGAGCTGGGGCAGGACGAACGTTCGTATATTACCGTAGCGGCGGTGCGGATCGACAAGGCAAACGGACTTCTTCGCTACGTTTCCGCGGGGCATAACGCACCGATACTTTTGAAAACGGCGGACGGTATTCACGAAATCGAAAGCCCTGCGCCCCCCGTTTCTAATTGGATTGAGGGCTTTGCATATAAAGAAAACGAGCTTCCTTTTTCTCGCGGCGATCTGCTCGTGCTTTTGACCGACGGCGTTACCGAGTGTTCGAACGGAAAAGGGGAATTGTTCGGGATTGAGCGCACAGAAAGCGTATTGCTGCAATCGCGCGGGGCAGAGGATTTTATCGGAAAGCTTAAAAATGCCCTCACCGTGTTTTGCGGAGGCAAATATTCCGACGACGTTACGGCTATCGCGTTTGATTTGTAAATAAAAAAAGAGAGGATTTATATTATGGCAAACAAAAAATATTACGTGGGTATTGATTTAGGCGGTACGTTCATTAAAGGCGGAATCGTGGACGACGAGGGAAAAATTTTGCTCGTGGAAAAAACCCCGACGGAAAAGAATAAAGGCAAGGACGGAGCGGACGCCGTGGCGGAAAATATCGCTTCGCTCGTGAAATCGCTTATTCAGCGGCAGGGCTTGACAAGTGCGGAAGTCGTGGGGATCGGTATGGGCGCACCCGGTATGATTGATAGCGGCGCAGGCGTGGTGATGTATTGGAACAATATGGGCTGGAAAGATTTTGCGCTCGGCGAAAGGTTGGAGGCGTTGACGGGTTTGCCCGTGAGGATTGCCAACGACGCGAACGTGGCGGCTATCGGCGAGGTGAAGTTTGGCGCGGCGAAAAATTTTAACAACGCGATTATGATCACGCTCGGTACGGGCGTGGGCGGCGGTATCGTCGTGGGAGGAAAGTTAGTCGAGGGAAACAAGGGCGCGGGTGCGGAGCTTGGGCACAGCGTGATCGTGTTCGGCGGAGAAAAGTGTACTTGCGGCAGAAAGGGGTGCTTGGAGGCGTACGCTTCCGCAACCGCCTTGATCCGCGATACCAAGCGCGCGATGGAAGCGCATAAGGATAGCAAGATGTGGGAGATCGGTTCGATTGAAAAGGTGGACGGAAAAACGGCGTTTGATTACCGTGAGTGCGACGTTTACGCGAAAGAAGTCGTGGAGAATTATATCGAGCATTTGGCGTGTGGGCTTGCAAATTTTGCAAACATATTCCGTCCCGAAGTGATTATTTTGGGCGGCGGCGTATGCGCGGAGGGGGATAACCTCGTTAAACCCTTGCAGAAAATCGTTGATCGGGAAATATTCGCAGGAAAAATGGGACCGCAAGTACCTATCGTGATCGCGGAGCTTGGCAACAGCGCAGGGCTTTTGGGCGCGGCGGCGCTTTGGATGTAAAAAAACGGGGTGTGGCGGCGCGCACGCCGCCACACTTTTAGAAAAGGAAAAACATTTTTCCATAAATCGTAAAAAATCGTGCAAAAACGGTTGACAAAACGAAAAAAACATTCTATACTATATAAGCACTTTGATAAGAAGTGCGTTGTGAATGAAACATTTGCACTGTTAGCTCAACTGGATAGAGCGTTGGTCTACGGAACCAAAGGTTAAAATTTAATAATCCCCCCGATTTCGGGGTTGTGCACCCTTAGCTCAATTGGATAGAGCGTTGGTCTACGGAACCAAAGGTTAGGAGTTCGAGCCTCTTAGGGTGCGCCATTTTTTTGCCC
>JAGAOR010000046.1 GCA_017623605.1 Clostridia bacterium
CCCCCACGTCCTCGGGATAGCCCACCGCTTTGAATACGCCCATGTTTTTTCCGCTGGAAAATACGTAAGCGCCCTCTATTTTCGTATTCACGTAAAAAACTGCGCGCGCAACGTATTCCTTTTCATCAAGTTGACTATCCCGCAGCCCGTTATGATCGGGGACAACAAAATACCGCCAAATCAATGGCGCGTCCGTAATTCCTTTTACTTGTCGTGTGGGAATTCTGGAAAGATTTTCCACGTCAAAAACTTTATTTAAATAGGTTTCGCTTTCCTCTTTTGCTTTCACGCTGTCATAAAATACGTGCAACGCGTACAACTCTTTATATTGCGGATAAATACCGTATGCGGCAAAACCGCCACCAAGCCCGTTGGAACGGTCGTGCATAGGTTTCATCGCATTTACAATTAGAGAGCCGTCCGTTTTCTTCCCCTCACGATCGATTAAGGCTGCAATCGCACAGCCAGACGGAATACGAACCTCGCCTTCCTTTTTCATAATTAGCCTCCGAAATAAAAATGCGTCCATTCTTTTGTACGCAAAAACATACCAAAGAATGAACGCCTTTGTCCATTTTTTATATTTTATCACTCGAAAAATAAACTGTCAAATATTTGCACCGTCTTTTTCCATAACGATTTTTTAACCCTTCCATAACGACAACGAATAATCAAAGAGCATTCAAATCGTTGACTTTTTCGAAAAAAAAGCATAAGATAAATATAACGATAGCAAAGGCGCTATGGGTATTCCCCATGGCGTCTTTGCCTTTTTTTTCTCAGTATTCAATTTTTAGTGAGGTACATATTATGAAACTCGTATCCGAATATTTTGGCTCGCTCGTGTTTGACGATAAAGTGATGAAGGAAAAGCTTTCCTCCGACGTTTACAAGTCGTTAAAGCGCACAATTAAAGACGGCAGAAGTCTCGATCTGTCCGTCGCCAACGCCGTAGCAACCGCTATGAAAGACTGGGCTGTTAGCTTAGGTGCAACCCATTTCACCCATTGGTTCCAACCGATGACGGGCATTACCGCCGAAAAACACGACAGCTTTATCTCCCCCGAAGAGGGTGGCAAGGTTATTATGGAATTTTCGGGAAAAGAGCTTATCCGTGGCGAACCCGACGCATCCTCTTTCCCTTCGGGCGGATTGCGCGCAACCTTCGAAGCGCGCGGATATACCGCTTGGGACGCAACCTCTTACGCCTTTATCAAAGACGGCGTACTTTGTATTCCCACCGCCTTCTGCTCCTACGGCGGCGAGGCACTTGATAAGAAAACCCCTTTATTGCGTTCCATGGAAGCCATCAACCGTCAAGCACTTCGCGTTTTGAAACTGTTTGGCAATGCAGACGTAACCTCCGTTAAAACGACGGTAGGTCCTGAACAAGAATACTTCCTCGTCGATCGGGAAACGTTCAAAAAGAGAAAAGACCTTATCTATACAGGACGCACTCTTTTCGGCGCAAAGCCACCCAAAGGGCAGGAGCTTGAAGATCATTATTTCGGCGTAATCAAGCCTCGTGTACAAGCATTTATGAAAGAGCTGAACGAAGAGCTTTGGAAACTCGGCATTCTCGCAAAGACCGAGCATAACGAGGTCGCACCCGCGCAACACGAACTTGCCCCCGTCTTTACCACAACGAATATCGCCGCCGACCATAACCAGCTTACTATGGAAATTATGCAAAAGGTTGCGCAGAAACACGGGCTTGTTTGCCTATTACACGAAAAGCCTTTTGCAGGCGTAAACGGTAGCGGTAAGCACAACAACTGGTCGATTTCCACAAACACGGGCATAAATCTTCTCGAACCCGGCGATACGCCTTACGAAAACGCGCAATTTCTCTTGTTCCTTTGCGCCGTTATCAAGGCTGTGGACGATTATCAGGATTTGCTCCGCATATCCGTCGCAAGTGCAGGAAACGATTACAGACTCGGCGCAAACGAAGCCCCGCCCGCCGTCGTTTCGATGTTCTTGGGTAGCGAACTGACGGAAATTTTAGAAGCAATAGAAAAAGACGAACCTTACGGAGCAAAAGAAAAAGAACTGATGCGAATCGGCGTACATACCCTGCCGAAATTCCCCAAAGATACAACGGATAGAAACCGCACTTCACCATTTGCGTTCACGGGCAACAAATTCGAATTCCGTATGCTCGGCTCATCCGCGTCCGTTTCTACGCCGAATATCGTTCTCAATACGGCGGTTGCAGAAACTCTCAGGCAGTTTGCCAACGTACTCGAAGGCGTAGAAAACTTTGAAAGCGCCTTGCACGAGCTTATCAAAAAAACAATCACCAAGCACAAGCGCATTATTTTTAACGGCAACGGTTATGACGAAGCGTGGCTCAAAGAAGCGGAAAATCGCGGCCTTCTCAACTTGAAAACCACCCCCGAAGCTCTACCCTATTTCACGCATGAAAAGAATATCAAGCTGTTCACTTCGCATAAGGTATTCACCGAAGTTGAGATTCATTCCCGTCTTGAAATTTTGCAGGAAAACTATTGCAAACTAATCCATATTGAAGCTTGTACGATGCTGGATATGGCGAAGAAAGATATTCTTCCCTGTGTGAGCAAATATGCAAAGGTTTTAGACGATACTCTCATTGCAAAGAAAGCGCGCGACAGCAAAGGTTTTGCCTACGAAAATGAAACCTTGAATGCAATCAACGATTTGTCCGATAAAGCGTATTACGCGACAAAAGATTTGGAAACGGCGGTAGCAGGTACGAGTTCAATTGAAAACGTAAAAGCCCTTTCA
>JAGAOR010000047.1 GCA_017623605.1 Clostridia bacterium
CGTTCTCATTTCGAACTGCTCGCGGGAATCCTTGTATTTGTGGGGGGAACGGAGAATCGTTACGATCTCTCTTTCCGTGGGCAGGGGGATAGGTCCGGAAATCTTCGCCCCGCTCTTTTTCATCGTTTCTACGATACGGCTTGCCGCTTCGTCAACGAGCTCGTGTTCGTATGCCGCCAACTTGATTCTGATTTTCTGTACTGCCATTTGTGTTACTCCTTTTACTGTTTATACTAACGTTTTATTTACCGTGTCAACTCATCCGTGTGTATCGAGGTCTTCCGCAAAATAAAAACACTCTTTTTTCGACCGAGCGTTTTAACGCAAAGCCTCGGTTAGTCGCAGGAGTCTCGCCCCCACTTTTGTCAACGGAAATTATCTGTTCAGGCGGCTTTTGCCTTGAAATTTCAGTAACTTCCCGTATCAACCCTATACACCGCATTCTCACACAGCCTATCTATAATACCAAATAAGACAACCTATGTCAAGCGTTTGAACGAATTTTTTTAAAATTTTTTTTATTTTTTTGTAAAATTAGAATATTTTCTTTTTTTATGCCCATACTGCGCGCAATTTATACCTATATATTATAATATGTACGCGCGGGCGCGCGAAGAGCGCGGCGTTTTTCGCCGCGCTCTTGAAACGTTGTTTTCGGTTCTTATTCCGCGTCTTCAACCTGTTCTAATTGCGATTTCATAGAATTCCAATTATTTTTCGCCGCCGTGATTGCCGCCGCATAGTCCGTTTCAAAGCTCGTGAAGAACGCCGTTTGCGCTTCTTGTTGCTTCGTTGCAATCTCGCTTGCGTATTGACTTACTTTCGCCGAGTATTCTTCGATCGCCGCCACGACGGAGTCGTAAGCCGTTTTCACTTGCACTTTCGCCGTGTCGAGAGCTTGATTCGCTTCCTTGCCTTTTTCCAAAAGTATCTTTTCCGTGCCATCTACGATCGTTTGATAGCTTGCAAGTTGATCGCTAATCGCCGTTGTAATTTCGGTTTCTTCCAAGGAAGCTACGTAGTTGCGATAGTTCAAATAATCCGCTTTCGCTTCGCGGAAAGCTTTGAGCGCGATTTGGTAAGGACTGTTTTCGTTGACGAGCATCGTCATACGCGTACTTTCGATCATTTCCACTACGCCCGTATAGGCATTGTAAGCGAAATCAAACGCGATTGCGGAAGCCCCCGTGATCCCCTCCTGCGCTTTCACTGCCTGCAATTCCGCCTGTTCCATAGCGAACGCTTTCGCTTCGTAGTAGGCATTCTTCAATTCTTGCGAATAGAATTCTGCCGTTTCCTTGCGAGATTCCGCCAAGGTCGCCACAAGTTCTTTATATTCCATTGCCTGAATTTTCGCTTCTTCAAGATAGGGAGCACATTCCGCTACGAGCTTTTCAAGCTGTTCTTCACTAATTGCCGCCGCCTGTTCGATCGTCGCCGATATATTCTCTGCCGTTAAGTATTCTTCCACTTCCGCTTTCACGTCGTTATACAATTCTTCGGCGGCTTTCGTATCGCCTGAAAGGGAAATTTCAAGCTCATTCTCGCCCGTTTTCACCTTTCCTGAAACGAGGAATCCCGTTTCTTTGGAAACCTCAACGAACAGCTTTGCCGCTTCCTCCGCGGTTTTTCCCGTGAACACTTCCGCGCTTACGATCAAATTCCCCTCTTCGTTGAGTGCGTTCACGCTCACAACCTTATCGTTTTCGTCAAGCACGAATTCCACTTCGGGATTGAGTGAAAGGTTCATCACTTTCTGTTCTTTTGCCTCCGCGCCACCACAGGCTGCAAACGCCGAAACGCCCGTCGCCGCCGTAATCGCCGCGCATAAAATTGCCAACTTTTTCATTTTCATAATCTTAATCCTCCTTTCGGTTCTCGTTTATTAAACAAATCAGCTTTTATTTTTGTTGCAGATTTTTTAATTTATTTAAAACTATATTGAGAATTCGTCAAAGAATTCCAATATTCGCTTAACGATCCGTATTCTCTTTCTATGCTTTCAATATACGCCTCGTAATCCGTTTCCGCTATTTCATCGCGTACCTGCCCGTACCCTTCCTCGTATTTTTCCAAAAGCCGTTGATATGTTTGCATAAAATACGCGTCTATTTTTTCGGTATATTCTGCGAGTGTTTGCGGAAGCTCGATCAACGCTTTGAGCGCGGTCGTATCCATACCCAGCCATTCCATAATTTTTATAATTTCTTCAAGCTGCTCCAAGGCAACCAACTCACCGTACAGAGATTGCACTTCCTCATCCGTTTTCCCCTCCGCTTGACGTTTGGAATACATACGGTTCAAAGCATTCACGCTCTCTACAAGTGATTGCGCGTCCGATGCACAAGCAATCCCCGTGCGCGAACAAAATTCCGCAAGCGACAACGTTTCGTTTACGACGACGGCGTACGCGCCCTTTTCGCGGAAATAAACCTCGATTCCGCTCACAGCGGCTTTGAGTTCATTCTCCGCAATGCCGCTCAATCGCACGGCAGAGGGCGTATTTAGATCGAGGTAGCCGAGCCGAGCGGCGTAGTCCACGAATACGCACACGCCCGTTTCAGCAGTTTTCCCAACGATTTCCTCTACGCGCGTTTGATCGGATAAGATCACGTCCGCGTCCGCGTTCCCCGCCACGACGGCAACGATCGTTCCGTTCTCGTCCACCGAGAATACCGCGCTTGGATTGATTTCCAGATATAAAGCCGACGGCGTTTTCACGGGCTCTTCCACCGTAGGCGGAAACAAGAACGGCAAAGCCGCGCATACCCCCACTACCGCCGCCACGCACGTTGCTACGCCCGCAAAAAAACGTTTTTTATGCGTCGCAAACCAATCCCGAAAGGCGTTGCTTTTTTTTATTACGCCATTTTTTTCGCAAGGCAAAGGCTCGTCGTGAACCTCTTGTCGCATAGGCGGAAGCGTGTTTTCAAGCTCGTCGAGCCACCGTTTTTTCCAAAACCTCATTTTTCCTCCTCCTTTAACGCCCGTTTGAGTTTTTCAACCGCACGCTTATATTTTGAAGTAACCGTTCCCGTCGGGCTATTGACGATTTCCGCTATTTCGCGGTGTTTATACCCCCACAATACATGTAAACACACAATTCTTTGTTCTTCCTCGTTCAAAACCCGTTCAAGCGTTCGCATAACGCCCGTTTCCTCAAACGGCGTTTCACAGGCAATTTCGCCCACCGCGTCAAGCGGCACGAGCCGTTTGTTTTTTGCGATTTCGTTTAAGGCGTGGTTCTTTGCTATCTGTAATATCCACGCTCTGCCGTTCGTTCCCACGCGGTAGGCAGAGATTGATCGCTTTATCTTCAAATACGTCGTTTGCATAGCGTCTTCGGCGTCCGCGTAATTATGTAAATAGGTGTATAGGAAAGCAAACACACCCTTATTCGTGCGTTTATACAATTCTTCAAAAGCGACGTTATCGCCCTGAGCCGTCTTTTTTAGGAGCTTGTCGATCTCCAACCTATCCATTTTATCCCTCCGCGTAGGTTCGTTTATTAAACAATCGAACCGCTGTTTTTATTGCATACGTTGAAAACCCCGAAACGGTTTATTGCTTCGGGGATTTTTGCGTTATTATTTTTTATCTTTTGCTTTAGCTCTCGCTTTCGCTCGAAGCTCGCTATCCAAAATGCGTTTTCTTATCCGTAAGGATTTGGGCGTTACCTCCAAAAGCTCGTCGTCCGCAATAAATTCCAGACATTCTTCAAGACTCATTTTACTCACAGGTACGAGCGTGAGCGCGTCGTCGCTACCCGACGAGCGAGTGTTCGTCAAATGCTTGGTTTTACAAACGTTTACGTTGATGTCGTCGTTTAAGTTGGTATACCCTACTACCATACCTTGATACACGGGCGTCCCCGCGGTGATAAACAAATTGCCGCGGCTTTGGGCGTTGAATAAGCCGTACGTTACCGCCTCGCCCGTTTCAAACGCCACGAGCGAACCCGTGCTTCTTCTTTGCATATCCCCTTTATACGGCTCGTAGGAATAGAAGATCGTATTCATAATCCCCTGTCCTTTTGTGTCCGTTAAAAATTCGCTCTTATATCCGAACAGTCCGCGCGAGGGCACGGTAAATTCCAAACGCATACGATTTCCGATCGCCGTCATTTGCAAAAGATTACCCTTTCTGTTTCCCATTGCCGAGAATACCGCACCCGTCATATCCTCGGGCACGTCCGCAACAAACCGCTCGATCGGCTCGTGGCGTACGCCGTCGATTTCTTTATACAACACCTTGGGCGTGGAAACCTGAAATTCGTAGCCCTCTCTACGCATCGTTTCAATCAAAATAGAAAGGTGCATTTCCCCGCGACCGCAAACGCGGAAGCTATCGGCAAGCTCGGTATCGGAAACACGCAGGGACACGTCGCGAAGTAGCTCTTTATACAAGCGATCGCGAAGCTGACGGGAGGTTACGAATTTACCTTCTTTTCCCGCAAACGGACTATCGTTGACAGAGAACGTCATTTCCACCGTCGGATCTTCAATTTTAACGAATTCAACGGGTTCTACCTTACTCGGCTCGCACACGGTATCGCCGATATTCAAACCGTCGATACCCGAAAACACCACAATATCGCCCGCTTGCGCGCTCGCCACGGGCACGCGCTCCAAACCCTCAATCTGATAAAGGTTGGCAATCTTACAATTCGTGCGCACTTTGGGCTCGTTGAAATTGCAAACGGATACGGGCTCGTTCGCACGGATCGTACCACGCTCAATGCGGCCGATTCCGATACGCCCTACGAACTCGTTATAATCAATACACGAAACGAGCAGTTGTCCTGCGCCAACCACGTCCATATCCATAGGCGGAATCGTTTGTAAAATGGTGTCAAACAGCGGGTTCAAATTTTCTTCCTGTTTATCAGGCGTGAGCGAAGCCGTGCCTTGCCGTCCGCAACAATACACGATCGGGCTTTCCAGCTGCTCGTCCGTTGCGTCAAGCTCCATCATAAGTAGCTGCATTTCTTCCACGACTTCCGCAATGCGCGCGTCAGGTCTGTCCACTTTATTGATAACGATAATAATTTTCAAACCGAGCGCAAGCGCCTTTTGCATAACGAAACGGGTTTGCGGAAGCGGACCTTCCGCAGAATCGACGAGAATAATCGCGCCGTTCACCATTTTCAAAACGCGTTCCACTTCCCCCGAAAAGTCTGCGTGCCCCGGGGTGTCGATAATATTGATTTTCACGCCTTTATAATGCGCAGACGTGTTTTTCGCAAGAATGGTGATGCCGCGTTCCTTTTCCAAATCACCCGAATCCATTACCCGATCTTGCACTTGCTGATTCTCACGAAACACGCCGCCTTGGGCAAGCATTTCGTTCACCAGCGTCGTTTTACCGTGGTCAACGTGCGCGATAATCGCCACGTTTCTCAAATCTTCTCTGATCACTTTATATTCTATCTCCTTAAAAACTCTTTACGTTTGTATTTCGATACGTAGTAAACCGTATGGTATTTCCGTTATCTTCGATCGGCTCGCTTGCGTAAACGCAAACGAAATTTTCATCTTCGTCCAAGTTAGGAAAGAACGTATCCGCGCCGCCTTGCGCGTCCACTTTGGTTACGAGCGCTTCATCGCAATAAGGCAACAATTCGCGGTAAATTTCACCGCCGCCGATCACGTAGATCTCTTCGTTTTCACGCTTTTTCATTTCCGCTTTCAGCTCGTCAAACGAGCGCACGATAACGCAATCGTCTCGTACCTGCCCCCTTGAAAGCACGATATTTGTGCGGTTTTTCAAGGGCTTTTGATTCGGGAAAGAGCGAAGCGTGTTGCCGCCCATAACGACGATATGTCCCGTGGTCGTTTCGCGAAAAAATTTCATATCCTTGGGCAGGGAAAACATCATATCCCCGTTTTTTCCGATACCCCATTCTTTGTCTACGTGTACGATTGCTTTGATCATTATTTATCTCTTTATCTCCTTTTCATAACGCGGCGCAGATACAAGCAAGACAAGGCGTGCGCGGCTTTCCCGACGGGACGTTTACAAAGCGTAAACGAGCAAGGAAAAACGCAAGCACAACGCCGTATTGCGCCGTATATCCGTCGCGTTAAATTGCCACGGGTATTTTCGTTTCTAACTTCTCATATTCATAATCCACGAGCTTAAAGCTATCCACCGTGAAATCGTAGAAATTCGTAACGCTTTGATCGACGATCAGTTTTGGCGCGTTATGACGAGGCTTTGCGAGCACTTCTTTCACTAGCGGAATATGACGATCGTAGATGTGCGCGTCGGCGATTACGTGCACGAGCTCACCCGCTTTCAAACCTGAAACTTGCGCAAACATAATAAGTAGCACCGCGTATTGCACCACGTTCCAGTTGTTTGCCGTGAGCATATCGTTGGAACGTTGATTGAGGATTCCGTTAAGCGTATCGCCCGTAACGTTAAACGTCATAGAATACGCACAAGGATACAAATTCATTGCGTGCAAATCTTCGAAATTATAAATATTCGTCATAATACGGCGACTTACAGGGTTGTTTTTGAGATCGAAGAGAACGCGATCGACCTGATCGAATTCCCCCTCCTTGTATTTATGTTTCACGCCGAGCTGATAGCCGTAGGCTTTGCCGATCGAACCGCTTTCGTCTGCCCAGCTATCCCAAATATGGGAATTGAGATCGTGAATATTATTACTCTTTTTTTGCCAGATCCAAAGAAGCTCGTCCACGCACGATTTAAACGCCGTGCGGCGGATCGTTAAAATGGGAAATTCTTCTTGCAAATTATAACGGTTGACGATTCCGAATTTTTTCACCGTGTGCGCGGGCGTGCCGTCCTCCCATTTCGGGCGAACGTTCAAATCGGTATCCCAAAACCCGTTATCTATAATATCTTGCATATTTTGCGCAAAAATCTCGTCTGCTCTGCTCATCCTGTTTACCGCCTTGTATCGTTTTCTCGAATTATTATACCACAACTTACGCTTTTCGTCAAGGCTTCCAAAAGTTTTTTCGGATTATTTTTCCAAAAAGTTGACAAAAAGAAAAAAACGGTCGCCCCTCCTTAACGGAAGGGCGACTCGCCTTTTTTTACGCTTGCGCGTATGATTTTGTTTTGCTTACGCTTTACGCGTGTTTTCGTTTACGCTTGAGGGAACAACTCGGAAAGCGCAAACGTTACCGATTCATATCCATACGTACCTTCGTAACGCCCCGTATCAGGATCGTAATTACCGGAATTCGGATCTTTGTATGAGAATACTACGCTTACACTTTCAACCGTTACGCCTGAACCCTGTAACGCTTCCAACGCTTTCGCCAAATCCTCTTTGCTAAACGAAACCTGACCGCATCTCGTGCTCGTCAAGAGTGGACCGTTCTTATAATACGTCAATTCCGTGTTAATATTCAAAATATGAACACCATTCACTTGCACCGTAATAAAGCCGTCGAAATCCAACTCGTTGCCTCTGTTAAAGAAACCGATCGTTACAAGTTTGGGATCCTTATTCAACACTTCCAAATAGAAATTGCCGTCTGCGCCGGTTTCGTTTTCCATACCGCATACCGTACACACGTAGGTTTCCTTCGCTTCGTCGTATTGATATCTATGACCTCTCGCAGTCACGTATTCGTCATATTGCAGCACTTCACCGCAAATGCGACATTGTTCGTAGCTCACTTCGTATTGCGTACACGAAACTTGTAAAGAATACCATTTGCTATAATGCCTCGTCCCGGTATGGCGCATTTCACCTTTCGAGCCGTCTGCGAGCATTTCATATTCCGCACACGTACAACCGACGTATTCGTAAATATAGCCGTAATCTTCCAAATAATCCCAATGGCGAACGGTTCTGCCGTATTCGTCGTCTTTATAGCCGTATTGCGAGGTCGTTTCTCCACAGTCTTTGCAAGTCCATTTCTCAACCGTTACGTCCATTTGCGCGTCGTAGTATTCGGTACGCTCTTGATCAGCGTGGTACTCATTCGTTCTTTCAAACGTAAACACTTGCTCATACGAGCCGTCTGCCTTTACGCCTACGGTGAATTTTTCAATTCTCTTTCTCAAACATTGCCCAGCGTCTTCTTCCCAGGTTTCTTGCACGTAGGTATATCCGCAATCGGTTACGGCGCATCTATATACGTATTTCCAATAATTGTACCGTCCTTCCACGCTATTATCGCCATATACGCATTCCGATTCCACGCGGTCAAACATACAATCGCCGTCGATAAAGTTATAACTTTCGTGTTCCGTATAGTCATAACCGCCTAACTCATACGAATCACCGCAAGGGCACTTAGAATAACGAACCGCCATATTTTGACATTTTGCACCCGTCAATTCAACCTTGAATTGATTTCTTTCGTGCCACGTTATTTCATCCGTGGACGTAACCTCGCCGCAAACCGTACACTTCCACGTTACAATTACGCCGTCTTCACAGCTGGTCGAGCCTGCTTTTAACGCATAGGACGGTTCTTCTTTATGCCATTGATACAACGTTTCTTTTTCGTGCGCGCCACAAACGGTACATACGGACAATTCATATCCGTGCTTTTCGCAGCCCGTCGGCTCTTTCGTTTCTACGAGCTTCCAGACGTGCGGTTCTTCGGCTTGATATTTCTTATCGCTTGCATGGTAATAGAATCTCAAACCGTAGTTATAGTCCGCGATATTTTCAAGCGTCGCCTCCAAATCCACTTCCGCGCCGAGGAAGTCGCCGTCTGCGCTCATATACACGAAGTAGTAGCTGTCTTCCGTGCACGCCGTCGAAGTAATGTGATAATCTTTCCAGCCTTGGCAGCTATTTTCCATCGTGAACGAAATATCGCCTTGGAAGATGAGCGTTGCGTCCCAAGTGGACACGGAAAGCTTCATACAAGCCTGCCCGTTATACGTTGCTTCTACGGGTTCGCCCATACCGCTAAAATTCATACGGTTCTTATCAAATTCAGGGATCGCGTACGTAACGCCGTCTACCACCTTGATGTCATACGAATAATCTCCCCGAGGAATCTTGTCGCCGTCTTTGAACGCAAGAGCCGCTTTGCCTTTTTCAAGCTCCGCTATGATATTGCTATAATCGGACGTGCTCGTACCGTTTACCACGAAACGCATCGTGCCTTCCGCATTTGCCGTTACGTTTACGCCGAACGGTGCAAGGTCGATATTATAATCTTCCACGTTCAACGCGCCGTTTACGGACAACAACGCGCCGAATTTATCCGTCGTAAAGCTCATAGGGCTTGCTTTGAACGCCGCCACAAAATCGTTGATATACGCAAGCAAAGGATCGGTGGGTTCTTCCGTAGCGTTCATCGGTTGCACTGCGCCACCGTTACCGCCGTTACCGCCTTGCGCCATACCCATAACCATTTCCGCCAAGCTTACAAGCGTCATTTCTTTGCCTTGCGCAAGATACTGTTGAATCATTTGCACGTACGCTTCTCTTTGAGACGTTTCCGCGCCCATTGCCATATCCAAAAGCTCAGATATCTTCATTTCGTTCATCTGCGTGATTACCGTGCGAACGTCGAAATCTTCTGCGCCCTCTTCCTTGTTCATATTCAGAACCGTGTTGACAAGATCGAATACCGCGTTATAATCCAAGCCCCACTTCGCCGCTTCCGTGTAAACCTCCGACAACGCCGTAGCTACCGTTTTATCGAGCAAGGCAATCAAACCCTCTTCCAACTTCGCATACGAGCCTTCGCCGTTTAATCTTTCATACACTTTATCGAGCGTTTCCGTCGTTACGATCGTATACAATTCGGGAATCTTGTCGTAGTTGAACGTGAACGTATAGCTTTCCGCCGTTTCCGTTTTCACGTACAAATAATCTACCAGATCCGCAAACGCTTTGTTCAAAGGACTGTCTTCTACGTTCTTCACGCTTTCAAGTATGGCTTGCGCCTTTTTGAACGCTTCCGTTTCCAAAGCCGCTTCGATCGCCGCCGAAATTTCTTCGTCTACGTTCAACACTTGGTACGCGTAGCTCTTCATTTCGCCGCTTTCAGCGTACGCATATAATTTTCCGTCTTGCAAAATGAACTTCGAAACGGCGGATTCTTCTTCCGTTTCCGATTTAATCTCGTCGCCGTTTTCGTCGTAAACGACCTCTTTCATATGCACTTCCATTTCGCCTTGCGCGCTAATTGCGTTGTCTTCGCCGATCGCCACGAACGCTTCCATAACGTCGATCGTAAGGAACATACCCTGCGTGGTCGTTTCGTCTTCTATTGTTTCCTCAACGACAACGCGCACGTCAACGTCGCTTAAGTCCACCAAGAAGGACTTCGCGTTTGCAACGCTTTCTGCGAGCGTGAAATAGAAATTGTTTACGTTCGTTACACCCGTGGGATCTTTCGCGCCACATACGGAACACGCGCCGTTAGCATACGTGTGCCCTTTCTCTTTTACGAACGTGTCCGTGTATCCTTTCTTACATACGCTACACGTATGCGTCGTGTAACCTTTTGCCGTACACGTGGGCGCAACCACCGTATCTACGTACGAGTGCGACGTTGCGTCTACGTAGTTGCTGATATATTTATCGTTACAATTTTCACAAGTATACGTCGTGAACCCTTTTTCCGTACACGTGGGCGCGGTTACTTGCGACGTATGATTATGCCCCAAAGCTGCAACCACGTTGCTATATTCGCTCGTGTTGCACTTGCCGCAATATTTGAGCGTGAAGCCCTCTTCCGTACACGTTGCAGCTACCGTTTTTTCTTCCCACTTATGACCGTATTTCGCGCAACGCTCCTCCGGCGTCATACGAACTACCGTGTAGTAGGAGAAGTGTTCCGCTTCAAACGTCGCGATGCCGTTCGCGTACGTCGCTTCGTACGATTTTACCGTGCCGTTGTCCGCTATGTACCAGATTAAAATATTTTCCGGATCTTCGCCGTCTTGCAACGTATACGGTACGCTGACCGTCATTTTACCGCCGTTGAAGTTGACGGGATCGCCACCGCTCGTCATATTGAAATTAAAAATCGTCGAACCTGCTACGCGCTCTTTGTCTGCGTCGCTCATATTCGCCGTCGCCGTCGTCGTGTCGTCCAACGTTTCTGCCGTAAGCTCTACGTCCCCGCCGATTTGTTCGCGAAGCTTTTCGTCCATCTTCATCGTCGCCGTTTCCAGCTTGATCTCTACGTCTTGCGTAGCGATCGTCTGCGGAACAGTCGCCGTGTTGCTGGTAAATTTAACTTCCTTTTTCGTGTGCGCTGCATTGTGCTCGCAAACGAACGTTTTGATCACTTGATCGCCTACCGTCTCCGTGGTCGTAGGCTCTGCCCCCCACGCGTGCGCCGTCGCTACGATTGCGTATGCTTCCGTGTAGTGGTCTTCGCACACGCTGCACGTAAACGTCTTTACGCCCGCCGTCGTACACGTCGGTTCCGTCGTAATATCTACGCTATACTCGTGTTTTACTACGTCGTAATATTGCACAACCGTTTCCTCGCACGCAGCACAGGTAGTCGTCTTGCGCTTGGTATACGTACAAGTAGCTCCATCTTTTAATTCTATGTAACCGGGATCTTCTTCCCACGTGCAATTCGTCGTGATATGCCCCGTTGCGCGCACTGCCGTTTCACGGTATTCGTCGTCGCAATTTTTACACGTATATACGGTGTAACCGTCCACCTCACACGTCGGTTGCGTCGTCTCCGCCTCATAATCGTGCCCCGTCGCGTGCAACACCACGACGTCTTCTACGCCGCATACGCTACATACGCCCTTCTTTTCTCCGTCTTCCGTACACGTCGCCGCGACTTCCGAAGAAACCTCCAACTTATGCCCCATTGCGGGAATTGCTTCCGTTTTCGTTTCCCCGCATTCGCAGGTAAACAACTTCACGCCGTCCGTCGTACACGTCGCCGGCGTTTGTTCTACGCCGTTGTCCCAAACGTGTTCGTCGTGTGAACCGTTACAGCTTCCGCAGCCCGCTGCCGCAATCGCTGTGCAAACACCGAGCACAACGCCACAAACGCCCAGAACTGCTTTCCTTAAAAAACCTTTCACTCTTGCTACCTCCAATACATTTTTTGTTACGCCATATATATTATGATATTCTCCCGTAACAAGTTTATTATAGCACCCCGCCCCCTTGATGTCAAGCGTTTGACATATCATTTGAAAAAACATAGAAAAAAAATCTTTTTTCGGATTATTTTTCCAAAAAGTTGACAAAAGTGAAAAAAACGGGTATTATATATAAGAACGAAAAAAAATTAACGAACAAGGAGATAAAACATTATGAACAAAAAGACTGTGAAAGACGTTGACGTGAAAGGTAAAAAAGTCCTCGTTAGATGCGATTTCAACGTGCCTATGAAAGACGGCGTTATCACCGACGAAAACCGTATTATCGGCGCGCTGCCTACCATCAAATATTTAATGGAGCAGGGTGCGAAGGTCGTGCTTTGCTCGCATATGGGCAAGCCGCACAACGTGTTTGATAGTAAACTTGAACTCAACAAGAAAGAAAAAGCGAAAATTGCGGAGCTCCCCGAAGCGGAACAAGCAGCAGCAACGGAAGAAGCCCTCGAAAAGGCGAAAAAGGACGTGAAAAAGCTCACGCTCGCACCCGTGGCGGCTCGCCTCAACGAATTACTCGGTGGAAAGGTTACGTTCGCAACCGACGTCGTTAGCGAGGACGCGAAAGCGAAAGTCGCGGCGTGCAAAGCCGGCGAATGCGTTTTGCTTGAAAACCTGCGTTTCCACAAGGGCGAGGAAAAGAAAACGCCCGAATTTATGAACGCGCTCGCAAGCTTTGCTGAAGTATACGTCAACGACGCGTTCGGTACGGCGCACCGCTCTCACGCTTCCACGGCAGGAATCGTAGAAGAAGGCTTGGTAAAAACGGCGGCTTGCGGTTTCTTGATTGAAAAGGAGCTCTCCGTTATGGCAGATACGCTTGAAAACCCGCAAAGACCGTTCGTGGCAATCCTTGGCGGCGCAAAGGTTGCGGACAAGCTCAACGTTATTTCCAACCGTTTGGAAAAATGCGACACGCTCGTCATCGGTGGCGGTATGGCATATACGTTTATCAAGGCGCAAGGCGGTAAGATTGGTACGTCGCTCGTAGACGAAGAGAAGATTGATTATTGCAAGGAAATGATGGAAAAAGCGAAAAAGCTGGGCAAGCAGCTCGTTCTTCCCGTTGATACCGTTGCAGCAAAAGCGTTCCCTAGCCCTATCGACGCACCTATCGAAACGGCTGTGTTCGCTTCGAACGAAATTCCCGACGATATGATGGGCTTGGATATTGGTCCGAAAACGAAAGCATTGTTCGCAGAAGTGGTTGCAAATGCAAAATCGGTAATTTGGAACGGTCCTATGGGCGTATTCGAAAACCCCGTTCTTGCCGAGGGCACGAAAGCGGTTGCTCAGGCTCTTGCAAACGTTTACGGCAAAGCAACGACGATTATCGGCGGTGGCGATTCCGCGGCGGCGGTACAGGTTCTTGGCTATGCGGATAAAATGAGCCATATCTCTACGGGCGGCGGTGCTTCCCTTGAACTTTTCGAAGGCAAAGTCCTTCCTGGTATCGCGTGCTTAAACGATAAATAATTATCCTTAAAAATGTGCATTTTCTTTAATGCGTTGCGCCTCCAAAAGCCCGTTAGGCTTTTGGAGGCGCATATTATATTCCCCTCTTGGCAGGCGATACTGTGTATCGCCTGCATTTTTTGAGAATGGAAGCGCGAACCCTCGGAAAGTGTCAGGCTTCGCCCTCGCACGAACTCGTGAGTTCTCGCCTCGTTTTTTCCGTGTTACCAAAAAACACTCCCGAGAGGGGAGTGTTTTTTGGTGCACCCGGCGAGGCTCGAACTCACAACGAGGGCGTCGGAGGCCCTTGTTTTATCCAATTAGACTACGAGTGCGTATTCTTTTTTAAAAAAGCATATATATTTTACTATTTTTTGCTTCCATTTTGCAAGCGTTTATGGTATAATATTTCCAAATTCCTGAAATTTTTTTTTCAAACGGCGAAAAAGCCGATCAAAAAACGGAAAAGGAGCGCGGAAAATGTCGAAAACGGTCGTAATCGGTATGAGCGGAGGCGTGGACAGCTCGGTGGCAGCTTTGCTTTTAAAGGAGCAGGGCTATAACGTTGTGGGGCTTTTTATGCAAAATTGGGAGGAGACGGACGAAAACGGGCGTTGCACCGCCGAGGACGATTTCGCGGACGTGCGCCGCGTTTGCGCCGTACTTGACATTCCCTATTACACCGTCAATTTTGCCAAGGAATATATGGATCGCGTGTTCTCCTATTTTCTCGCCGAATACAAAGCGGGCAGAACGCCCAACCCCGACGTGCTTTGCAACCGCGAAATCAAATTCGGACCGTTCCTCGAAGAAGCCAAACGCCTCGGCGCGGATTATATCGCCACGGGGCATTATTGCAAGATCTCACACGAAAGCGGCGTGCACTATCTGCAAAAAGCCAAGGATCAAAACAAGGATCAGACGTATTTTTTAAATCAGCTTTCACAAAAACAGCTGGAAAACGTGTTATTCCCGTTGCAGGATATGGAAAAGCCTGAAATACGGAAAATCGCACTCGAACGAGGGCTTGCGACGGCAAAGAAAAAAGATTCAACAGGCATTTGTTTTATCGGCGAACGAAATTTTAGAAAGTTCCTCAGCTCATACCTGCCTGCCACAAACGGCAAGATTCTCGATCTTTCGGGCAAGCAAGTGGGCGAACATTCGGGGCTTATGTATTACACGCTTGGACAACGCCGTGGGCTTGATTTGGGTGGCATAAAAGGCGAAGAAGATTGCGGCAGATGGTTCGTTGTAAAAAAGGATTTGAAGAATAATATCCTCTACGTCTCCCACGGCGACGAATCTCCTTTATATTCCAAATCCTGCGAGGTTTCGGGCTTTAATTGGATACCCGAAAAGCCTGAAAAAACGGAATTCACGTGCAAAGCGAAATTCCGCTACCGTCAACCCGATCAAGACGTTTTCGTGCGTATAAACCCCAACGGAACGCTCCATATCGAATTTGCGGAGCAGCAACGCGCGGTTACCGAAGGACAATACGCCGTTTTATATCAAGGCGAAAACTGCTTGGGCGGCGGTGTAATCGAAAGCGCGGAATATTGATTTAAACGAATAGAAAAAAGAAATGATAAGGAGAAATTGTATGAAACGAATTGCAATCATAACAGGTGCGTCGAGCGGTATTGGAAAAGAATTTTTCCATTCCGTTTGCGCGCGCGAGGACAAGCCCGAGGAAATTTGGGTAATTGCGAGAAATGCGGAAAAATTAAACGCTTTGCGAAAATCGACGGAAATCCCACTTCGCGTGTTTTCACTCGATTTATCGGCAAAAGAAGCCGTGCAAACGCTTGAAAACGCTCTCGCGGAAGAAACGCCACAAATTCAATACTTAATTTGCGCTTCGGGCTTCGGTCGGTTTTGCGGCGTGGAGGACGACGAGCGGGAAACGCTGGAAAATATGGTTGATCTCAACTGCCGATCAATCGTGGGACTTACGCGCGCTTGCGCGCCCTATCTTATCAAAGGCGGACTCGTTATTTTGATCGCTTCCGTCGCGGCGTTCCAGCCGATCCCCTATATCGCCACGTACGCGGCAAGCAAAGCGTTCGTGCTCTCATACGGGCGCGCGCTGAATAAAGAGCTTAAAAAGACGCGGGGCGCGCGGTGCTTGTGCGTATGCCCGTTCTGGACGAAAACTGCGTTTTTCGATCGCGCCCTTACCGAGCAAACGGTCGTTAAAAAATACGCCGTTATGTACGAACCCAAACAAATCGTAAAGCGTGCGTGGAAAGACGCAAAAAAGAAAAACCGCGACGTGTCCATCTACGGCACGTACGCTCGCGGTCAAGCCTTACTCGTAAAACTCCTCCCCCACCGCCTCGTGATGTGGGTATGGATGAAACAACAAGGCTTAAAATAAAAACGCCTAAATGAAAAACTCCCTGCTGACCGTTTGGCAGCAGGGAGTTTCATTTCTATACTTAATATTTTTTAACTTTGACGCTCGTAATCACGATCGGTTCGTTGGGTACGTCGTAGAAAACGGTAGAACCGTTGCCACCGAGCATTTCGTCGTCTACGTCGATTTCCATTTCCGTTTCGGTTACGAATTCGTCCGCCTCGTCCTCGCCGTAGGTATTGGAAACATAATCCGCAATCGCCGTTTGCAACGATTTCAACACGGACACGCTACCCTCTTTCAAGGTCGCGAATACGCAATAATCGTTGTTAGAGGAAGCGCTTTCGTTCAAAGAAATGAAGAATTGGGAAGTTGCGCTGTTTTCCTCGTAGGAGCGGGGCGCAAGCTTGCCGTCTTGATTGCGTTGCACGTATACTTCACCTTCGGTTTTCTTATCCGAATAATACATTACGAGCGCGCCAAACGATTCGGAAAGATCGCCGTTTTCCACGGAGAAATTGTTCGATTCAAATTCGCCGTAGAGGGTGTAGGTAGGCTTCGTTTTTTCACTATCCGACCACACCGTTTGGGGGATATAGCTTGCGACGGTATCAAAATAGTTTTTATAAACGAGCTTTTCACTTTCGTAGGAATACGCCCCCGTGTAAAGCGCGCCCGTCGTATAATCGTGTACGCAAAGTCCGTCGTAATATTTGTTTTCCGCAAGTGCCAAGAAATGGTTGACGGTGGCGGGGGTGATATTTCTATACAGCACGTAGTCAAGCGTATACGTTTCGTCGTTGAACGAAAGTGTGAGCCGCACTTCGGGGTGCGGGGTTTCACACGCCGTCAAGGTTGCGGTGCAAGCGCAAACGCCCGTGATCGCCAAAACCATAGAAACAAATCTTTTCAAATTTTTGAACATATTCTTTTTCTCCCATAGAAAAATACTACTCTTCTATTTTACCTTTTATTTACTTTCCCGTCAAGCGGTTTTTAGGTGTTTTTTTAATTTTTACGCAGGGAACACAAAAATAACGGGCGAGAGATAAACCCTCGCCCGCTCCCACATTCGGCGCTATCGGGGAACGTCGCCGAAAAAATGAGCTAAATGAAATTATGCGTTTTGTTTCTTATGCACAGGCGCGCTATACTCAACGCCATTAACGTATACCGTCGTTTTCACGCCTTCCGTGTCATCCCATTCGGAAACGTAAACCATATCGCCGTATGCAGGTGCAGTGCAACCCGTCATATTTACTTCGATACCAATAGAGAACGCGCTACTATTTATCTCAACCGCACCCTTGGAATCAGTAGCCGTAGTGGTAAATTTGCAATTAGTAAAGTTTACAACCTGCTTACCGCCGTCAATATCTTGATCCTTGTACAAATTAAGCGCACGATTTCCATAGATAAACTCGCAACCTATAAAGTTTACATTTTTAGCGCCGTACGACCAAACAGAGTGAGGCTCACCCGTATTAGAGCTGGAATCGATTACGCAGTTTTCAAACGTTACGTTTTCACCATACAAGAACTGTAAGCCTGTAATGTGGCAGTTTTTGTAGGTCAAATTTGTAGTGTTCGCAAAACCCATATAAATGTTGCCAGAGCCATCGCTAAAATTAAGCGTTACGCCGTCAAATACAATGTTTGCTCCCGTTACGAACTGATCTCTTGTGTCCACGTTGCTAACGTCGATCACCGTATCTTTCGTGCCCGTAATCGTCAACGTCTTGCCTTGAAGATTAACGCTTTCACTTCCGTTAGGCATAGCATAATTACCGTTGCTCAAAATTAAGTCAAAGGCCGTATCCTGACTATTACTGAAAGCCGATTCCAACTTTTCTTCCGGAGAAACCGCTTTCGTATACGCAATATTGTTCGTACCTGAAACCGTATTATTCGTCAAATCCGCATTGCTCAAATTCCTACCTACGATATAATCCGCATTCGCAGCTTTCGCTCCATAACTACCCGTAACTTGGTCTACAACAATCGAAATATTTTCAGCTTTGTTGCCCGTAACCTTGTCAGGGGCAGGATAGCCGCCGCCTATGATACCGCCAATATCGCGATACGCTTTTAATTTTGCGTTCGTTACCGTATTGTTAGTAATTTCGGTATTGTAATTGCTCGCATTTGCGCCTTCTATTGTATTGATGTAAGCTACGATCCCGCCGACTTTATCGCCGTTGTCATAGGTGCCGTTCGCCAACAAATCGGGAACAATCGTAATCTCCGCATTAACAACATCACAATTCTTGATCGTCCCTGCGAAATAACCAGAAATAATAGCCGCTTTTCTATTGCCATTAACTACAGCATTCGTAACATCTACGTTATCAATCGTTGCGCCGTAAGGAGCACAGCCAACCACAACAGCAATACCGTTATCCGTCGCTCCAGTTTCGTCCAAAGCATATACATTTGCGTTTTCAATTTTCAAATTCTTGATCGTACCGCCTCTAATCGATCCAAACAAGCCCGCCGCTTGATATGCACGTGTAGAGAGGTTGATATAAAGGTTAGAAATCGTCTTATCGTTACCGTCAAACGTGCCATAGAAAGCCTTTCCGTTTTGTTGGTCGCCGTCTTTACCAATCGGCGTCCAAGCTTCGTTTTCAAGATCAATATCCGCCGTAAGTTTTACGGTTTCGTTTACATAAGTCTTGCCGTCCTCATTTACGGATTTCGCGAGATATTTCATACCGTTCGCATTGAATACTTCGTAATAGGTCGTTTCGTCCGCTTCGGTTACTTGCGCCATACCATTGACGATCAACTGATAGATTCTACCGTCAATAACCAATTTACCGCTACCCGAACCATACGCCGCAACGACAAGATTGTTATGCGTATTTGAAAGATCACTACAAGAAACAAGCTCTCCCTTGAATTCGCAATTTTCAAAAACGACATCCGCGCCACCATTATTCCAAACGCCTGCGATACCGCCAATCTCTCTTTCTTCCGTGTCTGTACTCAAATTCGTTACCGTACCCGTCGAAACGCAATTTCTAAAAATGTTTCCATAATGAGCGATACCCGTAACACCACCAATATCGCACACTGTACCGATTACGTCAATATTAGAAACTACGTTTTCCGTAACGCTCGCGCCTTCGCCTTTAAAGCCGATAACACCACCAACGTAGGTACGGTACGCCGTTCCGTCTTCAACGGAATCTGCTTTTACGTAGCTTCCTGCGTTTGCATTTATCGTAATATTCTTAATATCACCGTAGGCATTACGACCAACAAGACCGCCTGTATAATATTTTCCGTCTACTTTAATATCTCCCGTCAACTTAATATTGGTATAATCCGAAGTGTACGGCGACGCCGCTACAACACCGCAAACAGACCCTTGCACCGTTGCGTTATGTACGTTCAAGTTTTTCACTTCACCGTCGCTCGTATAGCCAAATAAACCGATATAACCAGAGTCTTTTACGGCGTAAAGATTTGAAACCGTTTTTCCGTTGCCGTCGAACGTGCCTTGGAATTTATTCGCGCTGTTTCCAATCGGCGTCCAAACTTCGTTGTTTAAATCAATATCAGACATCAGCATAACGGTCTTACCGCTGAAATTGTTACCCTTGTTTACAGAATTTGCAAACAATTTCATATCGTTTTCGCTATATACGTATAAAGTATTTTCGTCCGATGCAGGTTGTTCCACCGCCGCGTTGCCTTGTACCGCTTTTACGATAAAAGAAATCTCCGCCGTTTTGTTTTGGTATTCGTCGCCTGCGCTTTCGGGCAACGTAATCGTTACAGGAATTCTATCGAATTCTTTATTTTCTACGTCTATCGGGCTAAGCTCCGTCCAATTTGAATACGCAGTCATACCGTCGTAAACCTTTTGGTCTACTTCGATTTGCAAGCCCGTAAACAGATCTACTCCGTCCACGAGGGAAAGTACCGTTTGATATTGCACGGTAACGTTGCTATGATTCTCAATAACGAGATCAAACTCAATGGTATCCCCAGGCACAATCTTGTCGATTTTCACGACGTTTTCCACGATTGTTGCCGAAGATTCCGTTAACGTTTCTCCCAACGAAGACGTGTAGCTAAGCGTTGCTTTGTCTGCGTAAGCTTTTACGTCTACCGTACCCGACGTTACCGCGATGTTCACTTCGCTTTCGCTCGTAAAAAGGGCGAACGTTCCGCCGACCGCAAGGCTTGCGCACATTGCAATCGTAGCGATAGAAGTTGCTATCACTTTGCTTCTTTGTTTCATTTTTTATATCTCCTTAAAATAAAATTTTTAACTGTTTTTTATTGCGCCTCATCGCTTGTGAGATAATTGACCGTTACCCCGTCGTAGGTTTTAAGACCTCTAACACCGAGTTGAGCACCACCGAATATTTGATCGAAAGGTATGCAGGTCATATGATTTATAGTACATTGGCTATGATCGAAATCAGTAGGAAGTCCATCGTAAGCATAACCAGGTTCTACACGCATACCTCTTCCGTTATTATGACCAGGCGTAGGTTCGCAGTAGTGATAATTCATCCAATCTCGGTAGTTAACGGTTACGTTCTTAAAGGTAAGATTGTATTTAGACGTATCGGGATAGTTTACACCGTCAATTGTAATCGTTTCTTGCATACGACCGATAATCATACCGCACATACGGTAGTTATAATAATCATACGAAGCCGTGCAATCATTATAGGCGTCGATACGGCAGTTGATCTCTACGTTTTCAAAATTATACGTTGCACCAGGTTCTGCCTGCCCAACAATACCGCCAATCGACGAATCGAATGAACCCCAAAGTCCGCCTAAAACTACGTCCTTTCCAAGCGTTATGTTTTTGAACGTATAGCTACCTGCGCCCGACCAACCGATGATACCGCCGCAACCGTTGTTGTAAGTACCAATATCGGAATCTTCAATCGTTATGTCTTCAAAAACACAATTTCCCGTCGCGCTACCTGCGATGAAAGAAATGTCCCCACCTTCCACTAGTGCTTCCATACCGCTAATCGTTAGATTTTTTACGGTTGCATCTTTCAACTCACCGAACAAACCGAGTGAACCGTAACTACCCCATTCATAGCCAAACACCCAACCGCTTTGGTAAAGATTGGAAATAGTGTGTCCTTGCCCGTCGAATGTGCCTTGGAATGCCTGTTTGTCGCCGATCGGATCAAACGAAATCTTATCGCCGTTTTCATCTTCCGCATACAAATCAAGATTCCTTTTAAGCGTGATCGTTTTGCCTGCGAACGTATTGCCGTCGTCTACTAATTTAGAAAATCCTGCAAATTGTTCCGCTGTGTCAAGAGCAAACTCCGTGTCGGTATCGTTATACCAAGTGGTATCTGCCGTGCCGTCCCATTCATCGGGTGCATTGCCTTGAACTGCTTCCACTTTCACGGAAACAACCGTGTTGGTTTTGCTTTGGTAATCGTCGTTTACCGATTCGGGAAGCTCTACACTTACCGCAACCGATTCAATTTCCTCGCCTGCTTCCGCGTAAATCCACTTTCCTTCCGCGTTCGTAGCCGAACAGATAAGTTGGCTTGCAAGATCGCCGCTTACGCCAAACGTTACCATATATTGAATGGCAACGTTACTATTGTTGGCAATGTCTACCGTAAATTCCGCTTTGTCGCCAGGCGTCATACGGGAAAGCTCTAACTGCGATTCCGCGTTGAAAGCTGCCGTGCCGCCGTTTTGGAATTTGCCTGCGTCCTGAATCGCACCCATAGAATACGTTTTCAAGGTGTCTTTGTTCACGCTTGCCTCTACGTTTACCGTACCCGACGTAACGGCAATGTTCACTTCGCTTTCGCTCGTAAAAAGGGCGAACGTTCCGCCGACCGCAAGGCTCGCGCTCAATGCAATCGATACGATAGAACTTACTATCGCTTTGCTCCTTTGTTTCATTTTATATCTCCTTAAAATAAAATTTCAACCTAATTTATGCAACGACCTGCACTGCGTATACGATCATATCGAATTGCAGTTTGCCGCCTTTCGCGTTGTTATTTGCGTTGTCGAGCTTATCGCCGTAGTCTTTAAATGCCACTTTCACGCTAAACGTTTGCGCTGTGGAAAGTTCCACCACGCCAACGGGGTTTTCTTGGCTTCCGATCGTAATTTTTTTACCGTCGTTTTGAATCGGTTGATCGGTTACACTCATACCTGCCCCCGCGTTTTGCGTTTTCACGCTCACTTCGAGTTGCTCGGAAAGCGCAACGTCCTGTGGCTTCGTCGGGGCGGTTAAAACGATCTCTATCCAATATGCAAACGCTACGTTTCCGCCGTTCGTAAGCTCCATAGTCGCTTCGCGGTACATACAAGGCACGATCAACGTATCCTCCAAATCGAATACGTTCTTCTTCGTTTCGCCGCTAAAATCTACGTCCTTTTCGCCTTGATAATCACATAAATATCCGCTCGCATCAATCTGATTTCCCAAGAGTGTTTTTCTCGTGAGCTTGGCTTCGAGCTTACCTGCTTGCAGGTGGTGGGAAACGGTTACCGTGTCCGTAAAAAGAGCGTAGCTTCCTGCCACCGCCACCGCCGCCGCAAGCGCGATCGCCGCGAGTGCAAGCGCGACCGTCCTAAATACTTTCGCCATTGGTCTTTATCTCCTCGTTCTTCTTTTCTTTATCTTCCAGCTCTGCCAAACGGCGTTTGAGCTCCTCGATTTCTTCTTCCTTTTTCTTCGCCTCTTCCCTTACTTTTTCCCTTTTACTCTCTCCAAGCACGTTCACGATCTTGACAATTTCTAAAACGATCACGATTACGCAAGGTATGATAATCAAGCACACGACCACCGCAGGGGTTTTGAGCGCGTAAACGAGCCAACCGAGCGGGAAATTCGCCCAAACGACTTTTCCGATTACGTAATTATAGCTTTCCTTATCCGTTGTGTCGATCGTTTGTGTGAGCGTATCTTCGCTCGCCTTGTTATCTCCTGCAAGCTCGATCAGGTATCCTTCGCCCTTTTCCGTAATCTTCGTTACGCGGTGCGTGATCGTTACCTGTTCCGTATATTGATAGCGAAACGTGAGCACGTCGCCCTCTTTCACCGCCTCGTACCATTCTTTCGCTTCCTTTTCGTCCGTCGGCACGACGTCGATCAAAAGCAACGTTTTCACGGGTAAATCCTTGATCACATACCCGCTTACGTCCGTTTCTTCGCACCTTTCCATTGAATCCGAACGTACGATACGAATTTGTTTTCCCAATACCGTCGCTGCGCCGTCCGCGTCTTTTTTCGTCGCCACCGAAAGAAGCACGGCAAGCAGAGCGATTGCAAGAACCACGTACAAAAGTACGTTCCCCGCGATTTTGCAAACTCTCCAAACCTTTTTCATAATCCCTTATCCTATCTTTTCTACCGTGAGTCTTAAATCAAAATCCAAACTCGCACCCTGCGCCTCGTCCCCTACGTCCTCGTGCATTACATACCGCACCGTAAGCAAACCTGTTGTCGCTTCTTCAAACGTATACGTCGCTATAAGCACATTTCCCGATAAAAGCTCGCCTAAATTTCCGCTCGCTTTCCTTTCCTCGCCGTTTTTTACTTCCACCGTTACGTATTTGCCAAGCGGCGAATTCTCTTTTGCCGTGTAGAAAAACGAGAATTTATACGCGCCTACGTCCTTACATTCGAAATTTATCGTATATTCGCTCGACTCCCCAGGAAGCAACGTTCCAAAGTCCGTTTTTAGCTCCGTATTCTCGATTCCGTGCTCCGTAAGCGTGATGCTTTGCATATTTCCACGCACGTTATGCAGATAATAAATGAGAACACCTAAAAGCAGAATAAGCACGCTCATGATCGCAAACGCGATATACGCCGTCTTATTCTTACCGCTTTCGTTTACGATTCTTCTTCCCATTCTCTTTTACCTACCTAAAAATCCAACCGTTTATTATACACGGCGTGTATTCTCGATATGCTATCATTTTCAAAAAAATAAGCGGGGACGATTAATCACATTCCCCACTTATATATATTATAGTCAGTTTTTAACTGACTGTCAAGTAAAAACTTACCCTTTTGTTATAATATTATTATGATTTTCACAAAAAGATTTAATGAAATCTTAAAGATAAGCGGGAAAACACAAGTAGAGATCGCAAAAGCGATCCACGTAAGCAAGCAATGCGTAACCGATTACAAAACGGGAAAAAGCGTTCCGTCCATTGAAACGCTTTACCTGCTTTGTAAATTTTTAGAAATTTCCGCCGATTATCTTTTGGGATTAAGCGATTTTTAAATAGCGCTCGCGCAACGTCGTAAAAAATTCGTAGGGCGAAGCGCGAGCGCACAAAAAAACACCCCGCACGATCGCGAGCGGGGCATTTTGCGTTTGAGGTAATCTAAACTTATTTAAGTTCAGCCGTAGCGCCGTTCTCTTTGAGCTTCGCAACGAGCGCTTCTGCGTCTGCTTTGGGTGCGTTTTCTTTGATAACGCCCATAGCTTCCACGGCTTTCTTCGCGTCTGCAAGACCAAGCCCCGTAGCTTCGCGAACAACTTTGATGATCGCGATCTTGTTAGGACCGATGTCTTTCAATACAACGTCGAATTCCGTCTTTTCTTCTGCTGCGGGTGCTGCTTCTGCCGCCGCGCCTGCTGCGGGTGCTGCTGCAACTGCCGCGCTTACGCCGAATTCTGCTTCTAATGCTTTTACAAGTTCGTTCAATTCAAGAACGGTCATAGCTTTTACTTCTTCAATGAGTTTCTGTACGTCCATAATAATTTTAATCCTCCGATTTTTTTTAATTTAATGTTTTTAAAATTTTAGATTAGTTGCTTTCTTTTGCTTTTGCAATAGCGTCCAAAACGCCAACAAATTTCGAAAGCGAAGACTGGAAACAACCGAGCATCTTTGCGATAAGCGTTTCCTTGGAAGGAATCGCCGCAAGCGCTTTTACGCCCGCTTTGTCCAAATACTTCTGCTCTACGTAAGCGCATTTGGGAACGACTTTTTCTGCAAGTGCAGGGTTCGCTTTCGTTTCCTTTGCAAACACCGCCGCGCCACTCGTTTCATCTGCGCAGAACACAGTTGCCGTCGTGCCGTTCAGATCGTTATCGAAATCAGTGATTCCGAGCTCGTTGAACGCCTTTCTTACGAGCGTGTTCTTGTACACTTTGTATTCGCAGTTTACTTCTTTGAATTTGTTTCTCAAAGCGGTAACTTCCAAAACGGTAAGCTTGTTGTAATCCGCAAGCACGATCGATTTACTGTTTTGAATTTTACCTTTGATTTCCTCTACGATTTGTTTTTTTGCTTCAATATTCGCCGACATAATTACCTCCTTTAAGCGTTTCCGCCTGTCGATAAAAAAACTCCTCACGCCGCGCGGCGCAAGGACAGTATCATTTTCAAAAATTCGATATTCCCTGAACCTCGACGAGCGGTTTCCCATCAAATCTTTCGATACTCGTTTTCTGCGGTCGTTTATTTTTTACTTTCTTATTATATCATCTCCGTCAAAGGCAGTCAACCGTTTTTAACCGCCTTTGACGAAAATTTTTCATTTTGTTCCACAATTTTTAAAATGCGGAGAGTGCGGCAGGTTGCCGCAAACATCGGGTTTTGCCCGACGGGAATTTACTTTGCGTAAATGAGCAAGGGCAAGTTCCGATTTTGCGGATAAGATGCCTTGCTATTGCGCATTTGTTATGCCTTGGTTGCAACTTTTACGCCAGGGCCCATCGTCGAAGCGATTACAACGCTCTTTACGTATTGACCTTTCGCCGCCGCGGGTTTCGCTTTCACGATTGCGTCCATAAGCGCGGTGAAGTTTTCCACAAGCTTATCTTTGCCGAAGCTCTTCTTACCGATCGGGCAGTGAATGATTGCGGTTTTGTCGAGTCTGTATTCCACTTTACCTGCTTTCACTTCCTTGATCGCCTTTTC
>JAGAOR010000009.1 GCA_017623605.1 Clostridia bacterium
AAAAACTTTCATTTTTCTTTTGCAAACCACTTGCAATTTATTTTTGAGTATGCTATACTACGACCAAGTAAAATGAATAGGGCTGTTGATACCGTTTTGATACCGATATTTTTCAAAGGGAAAATATTAGGCTGAAAAAGGTAGAGGAAATCTATAAAAAGTTTCAATAAAGGCTTCAAGCAGTGCCTATATATTCGGATTTTAAGCGAGTGGGAATAAATATAAGTTTTGGTTATATTCAATAGAAATAATACAAAAGGTTAAACCTTGCAAAACAGGGATTGAGAAATTGACTTTTGATGAAAATAGTTCTATAATAAATGACGAGAAAAACGGAGGCGTTTATGATTGTTGCTTGGCAGCAAAAAATTATCAATCAAGCAAAGGAATTGCTTATCACTCGGGAACATGTTTCCGAAGCGCAGGCGCATCGCTTAATTCAAAAGCGTTCGATGAATCTTCGGATAAGTAAGCTCGAATGTGCCACTCAAATTATCGCAAGATATAACCAATCGTTAGGAGAAGAGGAGAACACTCTCACTAACCGAAATAGAACAAAGACGTTCGCCCAAGGGGATAACCACCCTTTGACGAGCGTCTTTTTTAATGCGAAAAATAATGCGGAGGAATCAATATGACAAAATATATTTTTGTGACGGGAGGCGTCGTATCGGGGCTTGGAAAGGGGATTACGGCAGCTTCGCTCGGTAGATTATTAAAAGCGCGTGGATTGAAGGTGGCGGCGCAAAAACTCGATCCGTATATCAACATAGATCCGGGGACGATGAGTCCTTATCAGCACGGCGAAGTGTACGTGACGGAGGACGGCGCAGAAACCGATCTCGATTTAGGGCACTACGAACGTTTTATCGACGAGGATTTGAACAAGTATTCCAATCTTACAACGGGTAAGGTATATGAAACGGTGTTATCCAAAGAGCGTCGGGGAGAATATCTCGGGCATACGGTGCAGACAATCCCGCACGTAACGGAAGAAATCAAACGGTTTATTTATGCGGTCGGAAAGAAGACTAATGCCGACGTTGTTATTACGGAGATCGGCGGCACGACGGGGGATATCGAAAGTCAACCGTTTTTGGAGACGATACGTCAAGTCGGTAGAGAAGTGGGGAAGGAAAATTCGTTGTTTATCCACGTAACGCTCGTGCCGTATTTGCGTGCGTCGGGGGAACACAAATCCAAGCCTACGCAACATTCTGTCAACGGACTTCGCGGTATGGGAATCCAACCCGATATTATTGTGCTTCGCAGCGACGAGAAGATCACAGACGAAAGTATTTTCAAAAAAATTGCAAGCTTTTGTGACGTGAAACTCGATTGCGTGATCGAAAATACGACGCTTTCCGTACTGTATGAAGCACCGCTTATGTTGGAAAAGTCGGGATTTTCCGCCGTTGTTTGCCGTGAACTCGGTTTGAAAACGAAAGCTCCCGATTTAGCGGAATGGGAAGAAATGGTTGCAAAGATAAAAGGGAGAATGAAATCCGTTACGATTGCACTTGTCGGAAAATACGTACAGCTCCACGACGCTTATTTGTCCGTTGCGGAAGCGCTAAGGCACGCAGGATATTTGCTTGGTGCAAAAATTAAGATAGAGTGGATAGATTCCGAAACCTTAACGGAAACTACGTATGAGGAAATATTGTCCGTTGCGGACGGAATTATTGTGCCGGGAGGATTTGGCTGTCGAGGCGTAGAGGGTATGATTTTGGCGGCGAAATATGCAAGGGAAAAAGGTATCCCATATTTTGGAATATGCTTAGGTATGCAAATTTTCGTAATCGAATTTTCAAGAAACGTTTTAGGTTATGTTGACGCAAATTCGCGTGAGTTTGACGAAAATTCCGCGCATAAGGTGATCGATTTTATGGCGGGGCAGAGCGACGAGATTAACAAGGGTGGTACGCTTCGGCTTGGCGCGTATCCTTGTAAAATTAGGGAAAATACCACTATGAAACGTTGTTACGGGCGAGAATTTATTTCTGAACGGCATCGCCATAGATATGAATTTAACAATGCGTATAGAGCGGAAACGGAGGGGGCAGGTATGCGTTTAAGCGGACTTTCGCCCGACGGGAGACTTGTGGAGGCGGTAGAATTGACAAACAAGACGTTTCACGTCGGCGTACAATTCCACCCCGAATTTAAGAGCAGACCGAATAAGCCACATCCGTTGTTCGTCGGCTTTGTAAGTGCGAGTTTGCAGGAGTGAAAAAATGAAAAAGGCGTATTTGATTTTAGAGGACGGAACGGTGTTTGAAGGGGAATCCGTCGGCTCGGAAAAGGAAATTATCAGCGAGATCGTATTCAATACGGGCGTAGTAGGATATTTGGAAACGCTTACCGATCCGTCCTATTCGGGACAAGCGGTTTGTATGACCTTTCCCTTGCAAGGAAATTACGGCGTATGTAAAGAAGATATGGAGTCCGACAGAG
>JAGAOR010000010.1 GCA_017623605.1 Clostridia bacterium
ATTTGGTCTTTAGAAAAACCGGGAACTGCTACGTCAATCTGATAATCGTTATCCGTTTCACGAACGTTCGCTTTCAGATAATCGTTTTCCGAAGCAAACACCGGGCGAAAGAATTCGTCGAAGGCGTCGAAAAAGCTGATATGGTAAATTTGATGAGGATTTACATCAGGAATTGATGGGTGCAATTTTTAGTAACATACATAAATTTAAGATTTGATATACAACTTAAATTTAAAACGAAAAAAGCAGTTCGATTTTGAACTGCTTTTATTCTATATTTTGGAGTCAGATTATATATTAATACAAGGGGTTGTGTTATTAACAACTAATAGATAAACATAAGGAGGTAAATAGTTATTTAGTAAGTGTTGCTAAAGAGTCGATAGTACGTTTGAAATTATCGTCTGAAAAATATCGGTCAATAAATGACTTAAAGGATAAATCGTTTTTGTAATTATTGATTAGTTTTGTTTCCGTTTGAGACAACATTGCTTTTTGGTCCAAGCCTAGGAATTCAACAATTGAAATATTCATGATTTCACAAAGCTTAAACCATAAGGTTGTGTCTGGTATACAAACGCGGGTGAGCCAACGAGTAACGGATTGTCTAGATACGCCAAGTGCTGATGCAAGAGAAACCTGATTGTATATAGACTGTGAATTAAACCAATTAATAAGATTATTTAAGATGTTTTCCTTTACATCAGGATATTTATTGTCGGTCATTTTTCACCTCGAAATTTATTTCATATACAGAATTATAGCGTTTTAATTCTAATTTGTCAATTGCTTATGCACTAATTTAGTGATTTATTTTCAAAATATGCACTAAAATAGTTTGACAAATTAAAAAATATGCACTATAATAGTGCGTAGATAAATAGTTTTGTGTACTATGATAGTTAGCGTTCTTCTAAATTTCGATAGCAAATATGGAAAACGAAAAACTAATAAAATTAAATAGCGGTGAGGCCACTGTACAAAAAATTTACCAATATGGTAAGCAAATTATTAAAGTCAAGAGAGAATTTGCTGCTGAAGGACCTACAGTTTCAGAGCAAGCAGTATCTATGCTTTTAGATATGATGGGGAATACAAAAGAAAATTAATTTTATAAATATAAAATAAAAAATCAGAAGGAGGTGAGAAGTTTGGCTCAACAATATTTTGTAGCAAAGTATTTAAGATTGTCTAAGGAAGATGGCAAAGCAGAAAGTCAATCAATACAGACACAACGCGAAATGTTAAATAAATACATAAAAGACCACGGTTGGCGTGTGGTTGATGAGTATGTTGATGATGGTTATTCTGGTACTGATTTTGATAGACCAGACTTCAAGAGACTCATGTCTGATATTGAGATCGGGAAGATCAATTTAGTAATTGTTAAAGACCTTTCTCGTTTAGGAAGAAACTATATTGACCTTGGGAAAATTATGGAAGAATTATTTCCCAAGTATAACATTAGACTCATTGCAGTCAATGATGGATATGACAGTAATGATGAACGTGCTTCAGATTTTGCACCATTAAAAAATTATTTTAATGAAATGTATGCAAAAGATACGTCTAGAAAAATTCGTTCAATACTAAATATGAAAGCGCAAAATGGTGAGCCAAGAAATACTGTTTTTCCAATCTTTGGTTATAACTATAATGAAGCGTATGAAAGGATTCCAGATCCAGAAACGGGTCCTATTGTGCAGTTAATTTATAAGAAAGTAATAGAACTTGGTAGTTCTGGTTTAGTTGCAAAATATTTAACAAGAGAAAAGATTAAAACACCCCGTTATTATAATGCGGTTAAGTTTAATTATAATAAAGTTAAAGTTTTATCAATGCCTGAAGCAAAACTTTATACTTGGACAGCTGGTATGGTTCGAGACATTATTACTAGAGAAGAATATCTTGGAGTGTACAAAACGGCACAAACTAGTTCTTTAAGCTTTAAATTAAAAAAACGTTATCAAAATAAAAATTGTTACGTTTTTGAAAACAGATATGAGCCATTAATTGATAGGAGTACCTGGGATATGGCTCAAAAAATGATTAAAGAGGCAAGAGGTTCATCGGTCCAATTGGAAGATAATCCCTTTAGAGGAATTGTTTACTGTGAAGATTGTGGCAAAAAGATGAGGTTAGAACGAAGACCTAATAATGGTGTTTTAGATTACCGATATTATTGCAACAAGATTGATTGCGACAATCCAAACTCAATAACTAGAAGAGTATTGGAAACTATTGTTGCTAGAGATTTGTTGGAATTAAAGGATTACATATTATCAAAAGAAAAAGAATTTTTAGAGTATGCATCTAAATTTGATTGTACGGGTAGAGATATTAAGACGGATATTGAAACTGAAATTGTTAGACTAAAAAATAAATGCCAAGAAGTTGACATATATATTGAAAAACTTTTTGAGCAAAACATTCAGGGTAATTTGCCGAATTCTACATTTACTACGATGATGTCAAAATATAAAAGAGAAAAAGATGCGCTTGAAAATGAAATTAAGATTTTAACAAGAAGGCATAATGCGGAGCTTCAAAATCCTACCAATCAATTAAGGGCGCATGAGTTGGTTGATTTCTTTAAAACTTTTGATGAAACAACGGTTATTCAATCAAATGTAATTCAAAAATTAATACGAAGAATTGGTGTAAGAGCACGTATGGCAAATGGTTCGAAGCATCAAAGGATTTTTGATTTGAGAATACAATATTATAGTTGTGATAATATAATTAAAGGATTTTTAACTTATGAATAATGAAACTATTATTTATGCAAGATTATCTAGAGAAGATGAGGATAAACTTGACGGTAAAATTGAATCAAGAAGTATTGAAAATCAGATAAAATTATTAACAAAATATGCCAATGAACATGGTTTTAAGATAGTTAAAGTATTGTATGATGATGGATATTCTGGTGGAACTATGGATAGACCAGCATTTAATGAATTATTAAAAGAAGTTAGAAATGGTTCTTTTAAGGTTTTATTGGTAAAAGATTTCTCTCGTTTAGGGCGTGTTATGTATGCAGTCGGTGATTTCGTAGATAATGTGTTGCCAAGCCATAATATTCGTCTTATATCAGTCGATGATAAGTATGACAGTAACGACACTCAAAATGATAATGATTTATCGGCCGTTATTAAATACTTTATGAATGAATACAATTTAAAAGATTTCAAAAGGAAATGTAGGGATGCGCGTATTCATTATGCAAACACTAAACATTTAAATTATTATCCGAAGTTCGGTTATAATTTTGATGAAGAGGGAAAAGAAATCGTAGATGAGTTTTCTGCTGCGATAGTCCGAAGAGCGTTTCAGCTTATTGATGAGTTTGGGTATTCAACAACCAAGGTCGCAGAAATATTTAACGATGAAAACGTTCCAACGCGGTCATTTTATGCGGTATATGTTTTGGGGCTAAAGCCACTACATAAACAACCGTCAAGAATATGGAATGGAGAAAAGATTTGGGAAATAGTGCGCGATTATGAATATTGTGGGCATTCTCTTAATTGGACAAGGCACAAAAAGGAAGAACGTATTTTGTTAAAGAATACGCATAAAGCCATTATTGATGAAGACTTGTTTTGGAGAGTGCAAAAAATAATTGATAAGCGCTCACAAAATAAGCATAGACTAGAACATATCGGGCGTATATTGTTTGATAGAAAAACCAATAGAAATCTATTGTACCACAAAGGCAGTAATGTTGAGTATTCTGCGTTGTATTTCTTGAGAGATAATAATATTCAAACATATTCTATAAGAGCAAGGATGCTTGAAGAGGTGCTTTATTATGACGCTATAGAAGTTATAGAATCTTGCTTGAATAATAAAGAAAAATTTTATGAATTGTATAAAAAGAAACTATTTCCAGAAAAAGAAATTGATTTTGTGAAATTAAGGCGTGATTTAGATAAAGCTAATTTAGATTATTCAAAACTATTAGAGGATTATTTTTCTGGCAAAATAATTGAAGAAGTTTTCAAAAAAAAGGGAAATATCTTTAAGGCAAAGATATCTGAAATAGAGGCTTGTATTGCAGAAGAAAACGAAGTTGAGAGTAGAGTACATCTTTTTGATTTAAGGTTTAAAAAGTTCTTAAATCAATTGAAATCTTCTCCAAGAGATAAACTCAGTTTGATACAAAGCGTTATTTCAAAAGTGTACATAAATAAAATTGTAAGCAAAGAAGAACTTGATTTAACAATAGTCTATAAAATAGAAGAATTTTAAGAGGTGAAATTATGTTGAAGAATAAAATTAGAGTCATAACTTATTTGAGAGTAGGTAGCAAGGACCAGGTAACAATTTTTCGTAAAAATGAACAACTTAGAGAGTTGTTAGAAATGCATAAGGATGATTGGGAAATCATTGATAATGCATTTGATTATGGTGTTAGCGGTCGTAAAGAAAATCGTCCTGGATTAAATTACGTGTTGGAGATGTGTAATAAAAATCAAGTTGATATGGTGGTTACATTAACTCCGGCTATGCTTGCGCGAGATGTTCTTCTCTATAAAGATATCTATACTTCAATCCGTAATTCTGAAGTTGAATTATATATCGACGAGTTGAAAAGGAATGCACCGAAACCAATAGTTCGTTTTGATGCGATTCCTAAAAACGTTTGTCTGGCGCTTGGATAATACAAGATTTGACAGAAGATGACACAACTTAATATTTTATACGTAAACCTATTTGCTATTATATATTATATATAATGTTTATAGGTTTATTTTTTGCGATTATAAAAAGTTTACACAAGTAAGGGGAAAAACATCTTACTAAAAATTAGAGCACATGGAAACAGGCTAAACTCCTTTATTTATAAGGGATTTTCAATGTTTTTATTGCCAAGTTTACACAAGTAAAAGGAAATACAGGCACGGCGCAAAAATTCGAAAACGGGCGTATCGCCGCGGGAAAATACGTTTCGTCGTTCGTCGGATTTTTTCCTGCCGACAAGCCGAAATATCTCGCGCTCGTCGTCGTGGACGAACCAAAGGGTGCGTACTACGGAAGCGTCGTTGCCGCGCCGTGCGCAAGGGAAATTTTCGAAGGAATTATCTCGCTTGAAAACATACAACCGCGCGCGGGCGAATAGAATAATAAGGACAAGGGGGAGAAAGATATGCGTTTATCAAAACTGATCAACGAAATACCAGGCGGAAAAATGCTCTGTGGCAAGGATTGGGAGCGGGAGATCGAAAGCTTGTCGGCGGATAGCCGCACGGTGAAACGGGGCAGTTTGTTTTTTTGCCTTACGGGCGGGAAAACGGACGGGCACGCGTTCGCGAAAGAAGCGGTAGCAAAGGGCGCGGTTGCGATCGTAACGGAGCGTGAAATACAAACGGACGTTCCGCAATTTCTCGTTCCCGATACCCGCCTTGCGCTTTCTTTGGTTGCAAACGCGTTTTACGGCTATCCCTCCGAACGAATGAAAGTGGTGGGGATCACGGGCACGAACGGAAAAACGACGACGGCGAATATGCTTCGTTCGATCTGGGAGGCACAGGGTAAAAAGGCAGGCGTGATCGGCACGCTCGGCGTGTGCTACGGCGATAGTAAACGAGCGTCATCGCTTACGACGCCCGATCCGATCGAATTACAAAAAACGCTTGCGGAAATGTCGGTTGGCGGCGTAGAGTGCGTTGCGATGGAGGTTTCCGCGCACGCGTTACATTATAATAAAACGTCGGGCGTTCGCTTTGCCGCCTGTATCTTTACCAACCTCACGCAAGACCATTTAGACTTTTTTCGCTCTATGCGCGAATACGAAAATGCGAAGAAGAAGCTTTTTGCAAACGAGGTTTGTCCGATTGCAGTCCTTAACGGCGACGACTTAGTAGGTAGGCGTTTTGGTGTTACACGTGAAACAATCGGTGGGGAATTGCCTGTTTTTGAACAGGGTAAAACGGTATATTACGGCTTGGATACGCCTGCTGAAGCGTTTGCGGTGATCACGGACGAATCTCTTGGGGGAACGGAATGTATGTTCAACGTGAACGATAAGTTATGTCGCGTTTCCCTTGCGCTTACGGGCAGACATAACGTATATAACGCGCTTGCAGCGGCGACTTGCGCGATCGAGCTGGGTGCAGAACCGATCGACGTGTCGAAAGGTCTTGCCTCGCTCAAAAGGGTACGCGGTCGCTTGGAGCGCGTGGGGAGCTTTCAAGGCGGGGAGATTTTCGTGGATTTCGCGCACACGCCCGACGGCTTGCAAAAATCGATAGAAGCTTTGCGGTTGCATTGTAAAGGAAAGCTTGTTTGTCTGTTCGGTTGCGGGGGAAACCGTGATAAAAGTAAGCGTCCGATCATGGGAGAGGTAGCGGCGAAAAAATGCGATTTTTCCGTGCTTACTTCGGATAATCCGCGCTATGAAGATCCGCTTGATATTATTTCGGAGATCGAAAAGGGCTATCGCAGATTTTCTATGAAATACGTCGTCGTACCCGATCGAAAAAAGGCGATTGAATACGCGCTTGAACGCTTGCAAAAAGGGGACGTACTCCTCGTTGCGGGCAAGGGCGGTGAAGAAGAACAAGAGATTATGGGTATAAAATATCCATTCGACGACAATGATATAATCGAAAAAATAATAAAGGAAAAAAAGGAAGTTTTCCTTGGCTGAACGGTATGAAAACGTATATACTCGCCGCGCTCGTCGCATTCTTTCTCTCGTTACTTTTCTGTTATTTGCTCATTCCCTTGTTAAGGCGGCTAAAAGCGGGGCAAAATATTCTCGTTTACGTAAAAGAACATAAAAACAAAGGTGGCACACCGACGATGGGCGGCTTGGCGTTTATCACGGCGGCGGTGCTTGTGGCGGTTGCATTTGTAAGAAAAGCCGATCGGACGTTCGTATTGACGCTTGCGATCGGACTTTCGTATATGGCGGTGGGCTTGATCGACGATTTTTTGAAACGCAAGCATAAGAAAAATTTGGGGTTAAAGGCGTGGCAGAAGCTCGCCTTTCAAACGGCGATCGCGGTGCTTGCGGGTGTTTATTGTATTCGGGCGGGCTTGACGAAGCTTCATATTCCCTTTTTCGGGTGGACGGTCGAGCTCGGCTTATGGGCGTTGCCGCTTGCGCTGTTCGTGTTTCTTGCCACCGTCAACGCCGTCAATCTCACCGACGGCTTGGACGGACTCGCTTCGGGCGTGAGCGTACCTTTCTTTTTTACGCTCGGCGTTATCGTATTTTTGCAAGCAGGGGAGATCGCCTCGCCCACGCTTTGTTTTGCTTTGACGGGGGCTTTGCTTGCGTATCTTATTTTCAATACCTCGCCCGCTTCGGTGTTTATGGGGGATACGGGCTCGCTTGCGCTCGGCGGCTTTGCCGCGTGCATAGGCGTTTTCACGGGTAACGCGTTATATATCGCAATCGTAGGTTTGCCTTTCGTGTTTTCCGTCATATCCGTGCTCGTGCAAGTAATATATTATAAGGTAACGGGCGGGAAACGGGTGTTTTTGATGTCGCCCGTGCATCACCATTTTCAAGAAAAGGGCTATTCGGAAAGTAAAATTTCCTACGTGTATTTCACGATTAGCCTCGTAGCAGGTTTGGCGTGTATTGCCGCATTATTGTAAGAAAGGAGGAGAATAAGAATTATGTATCCTGAGAAACAAAGCTTTTTCGTGCTCGGACTTTCCCGTTCGGGAAAATCTGCCGCGCAATTTCTACTCTCGCGTGGCGGGACGGTCTATATCTACGACGATATTACGAGCGAGCGGGTAGAAAAAACGGCAAAGGAGTTGGAGGAAAAGGGGGCAAGGCGCGTCCCCAAAGAACGACTTTCAAAAACCTCGGAGCTTTGCGACGTATTGGTGTTAAGTCCGGGGATTCCCATTGATCACCCGCTCGCCGTGGCGTTTAAGCGTAAGGGCAAAGCGGTGGTGGGAGAAACGGAAATCGCGGCGCGGTATATGCGTTGTCCCGTGATCGGGATCACGGGCACGAACGGAAAAACGACTACCGTTTCTATGCTAACGGACGTACTATGCGCGGGCGGGTATCAAGCGAAAGCTTGCGGAAACGTTGGAACGCCTATGATTGATTTTTGCAATTTGGAAGAAAAGGGTGTGGCGGTAACGGAAATTTCAAGCTTTCAGTTGGAAACGCTCAATTCCCTTTGTCCGCATATCGCGATCGTGCTCAACGTAACCGAAGATCATCTCAATCGCCATTACAATATGGAAAACTATATTTTTTTAAAAGCCAAGCTTTTGAAAAATTCCTCGGAGGCGGAATACGCGGTCTTAAATTACGACGATCCAACGGTGCGCGCCTTTGCGGAACGGACGAAAGCCAACGTGCTTTTCTTTTCCGTGCGGGAGCGGGTAAACGGCGCGTATCTTGAAAACGGAACGCTGTATTATCAGGAAGAAAAAATCGTTTCGGCAAGCGAGCTTTTGATCGGCGGTTTACATAATCTCCAAAACGCTTTGGCAGCGATCGTCGCGGCGAAAATTATGGGCGTAAGCACGCAGGCGATCGTTTCCGCACTCACGGCGTTTAAGGGCGTGCGCCACCGCATTGAGCCGATCGGGGAAGTGGAGGGCGTTTTATATATCGACGATTCCAAAGGTACGAACGTGGACGCGACGGTGAAAGCGGTGAGCTGTATAAAGCGGGAAACCGTGCTTCTCCTTGGCGGAAAAAACAAGGGTTACGATTATTCGCGTCTATTTGCCGCGCTAAAAAAATCGTCCGTCGTGCACGCGGTATTATACGGCGAAAACCGATACGAGCTGCTCAAATGCGCAAGGGCGCAATCGTTCGAGCACGTAACGGTTTGCGATAAATTCGAATTGGCAGTAAAAATTGCCGCAATGCTCGCAAATCGCGGGCAAGCGGTGTTGTTAAGTCCTGCTAGCGCAAGCTTCGACGAGTTTGCAAGCTATGAAGAGAGAGGTGAAGCGTTTGTCCGAATCGTCCACACGTTTGAAAAAGCGAAGCAAGTCCAAGAACAACCCAGAGAACAAACCAGAGAGCAATCCCAAGCGCCATCTGCCGCAACCGATGGTGATGACGGTATCGAAAGTATCGAAAGTATCGACAATATCGACGGTGAAGACGTCGGCGAGCGCGCCCAAGACGAGGAGATCGAATAAGCCGCGCGGGGATATTTCCATACTCGTTTTAACAGCGGTTTTAGCGGCGTTTGGAGTAGTGGCGGTGTATTCGGCGAGCGGGTACGTAGCAAAAACGCAATACGGCGACGAATTTTATTTTGCGAAAAAACAGCTAATCGGGTTCGTGCTCGGGTTTGTTGCTATGATCTTTTGCGGACGGCTCGATTATGAAAAGCTGAAAGGCAAAAAGGCGAGGTGGGTGGCTCTGATCGTGCCTATGATCTTGCTTGCGCTCGTGTTCGTACCGGGAATAGGGAAAAGCAACTACGGCGCAACCCGTTGGATCGGGATTGGAAGCGTAACGGTGCAACCCTCCGAGCTCGCCAAATACGGCTTCGTGATTTTCGCTTCGGCGTATATGTCGGAAAATATGGGAGAGATACGCACGTTCAAAGGGGTGTTGCCCGTGTTGTTATCAGGCGGAGCGATCTGCCTTTTGATTATCATTGAACCGAATATGTCGGTAACGATGTGCGTAGGGCTTTTAATGCTTGCTATGCTCTTTTTGGGCGGTATGAAAATCAAGCACTTTCTCGTAATTTTCGTGCCCGCGCTTCTTGCCGTACCCGCGCTGATTATTGCCGAACCCTACCGTTTATCGAGGTTGAGTGCCTTTCTCGATCCTTGGGAAAATCCAAGGGGAGAGGGGTATCAGCTCATTCAATCGCTATACGCGCTCGGAAACGGAGGTTGGTTTGGAACGGGACTGTTCAAATCCCGTCAAAAATACCGTTTTCTGCCGTTTGCCGAAAGTGATTTTATTCTTTCGATTATCGGTGAGGAGTTAGGTTTTGTCGGAATATTCGTTCTTTTTGCCGTGAGCGCGGTGCTCGTACTTCGCGGAATAAAAACGGCGGCGGAAGCAGACGATTTCTTTTCCTTTTTGCTCTCTTCGGGCATTACTCTTGTTTACGGTATACAAACGGTAATCAACGCGCTCGTAGTGAGCGGAAGCATACCCCCGACGGGCTTACCTTTGCCGCTTGTGAGCTCTGGTAATACCTCTTTGATTATCACGATGGCTTCGATGGGGATTTTGTATTCCATTTCCCGAAAAAGCGATCGGGCACAAAAAAGGTGAGCCCTTTCATACAATAAAGCATAAGGAGCTTTAACGTATGGATACATATATAATAGACGGCGGTGAAAGACTGTATGGAAAGTTGCAAGCGCAGAGTGCGAAAAACACGGTTTTACCCCTGCTCGCCGCGTCCGTTCTCACCGACGAACAAGTAAAAATAAGAGGAGTGCCGACGATCACCGACGTTGAGAATATGTTGCGCATATTAACCGAAGTCGGTTGCAAAATTAAGCGTAAAAGCGATTGTGCCGTTATCGACAGCTCCAACGCAGTTTCCCACGAAATCCCACCGCGGCTTACGAAGGAACTGCGTTCTTCCGTTTTTATGCTTGGATCGGTGCTCACGCGCTTCCGTCGGGCGAAAATATCCTATCCCGGCGGTTGTGATATAGGGCTTCGACCGATAGATCTTCATCTTGCGGGGCTCAAACGCTTGGGCGTGAAGATTACCGAAGAGGGTGGATATATAGAATGTGAAGCGGATCGGCTCGTAGGCGCGGAGATCCTGCTTGATTTTCCAAGCGTGGGTGCAACGGAAAATATAATCCTTGCCGCGGTGAAAGCGGAGGGGATCACGGTTATTCGCAACGCGGCGAAAGAGCCCGAGATCGTCGATCTGCAAAATTTTCTCAACGCTATGGGTGCGAACGTTCGTGGCGCGGGCGGCGGCACGGTAGTGATTGAGGGTGTGAAGCGATTGCACGGGATCGAATATACGCCGATCGGGGATCGCATAGAAGCGGGCACGTATCTGATCGCGGCGGCAATTTGCGGTGGCGAAATTGAAATAAACGGCGTTCCGCCCGAAAATATTGCGGCACTTTTACATAAACTACGTGAAAACGGTTGCAAAATACATACCAAAAATGATAAAATAATATTAGAAAGTAGCGGAAAACTGAAATCAGTCGATTTGGTGGAAACGACGCCTTTCCCCGGCTTTCCCACCGATTTGCAGGCGCAATATTCCGCGTTGTGTTGCACGGCAAGGGGCACGACGCTCGTCGTGGAAAATCTTTTCGAAACGCGATATAAATACGCGGGCGAGCTCAAACGTATGGGCGCGGACGTAACCGTGCGCGGTAGAACTGCCGTCATTCGCGGGGTGGAGAAATTGCACGGTGCAAGAGTAACGGCAAGCGATCTTCGGGGCGGTGCGGCGCTCGTGGTGGCTGCCCTCGGCGCGGAGGGGCAGAGCACGGTGATTGATCTTTCTCATATCGACAGAGGTTACGCCGATTTTGAATATAAGCTGAAAAAGCTCGGCGCGAAAATCCGTCGCGTACGGATATAAAATTAAAAAAATAAACAAATTACGAAAGAGGAAAAAAGATGCGAAAAAAGAACGTTTTGGTAATTGTGCTCACGGCGTTGATCTTCCTATCCGTTGCCGTGCTTGGGGTTTCAACCGTGTATCGGGTGAACGCCGTATCGGTTCGCGCGCCGATCGTGAGTGAGGCGGCGAGGTCAGAGGCGGAAGAATTACAAAAAAAACTTACTGCGGCGTATGAAAAGCAGAGTATTTTTTCCACAAACGACGAGCTCGCGAAAGAGATCGTGGCGCAGTTTCCCTATTTCAATTTGACGGGCTTTGAGAAGAAATACCCTAGCCGCCTAGTCGTAGAGGTTACGGAAGAAGCGGAGCTTTACGCTTGCGTAGCGGAAAAGGGCGGGTATTATATTTTAAGTATAGACGGCACGGTGTTGGGGATTCGCGAGGATTATAAAAACCGATCGGATAACGCGGATAATCTCTTGATTGAGGGATTGGCGGCAACGGGTGAAAAGGGCGAAGCGCTTTCAGGCGATAGCTGTTTACAGGTTCTGTTTCCGTTTTTGGAAAAGGTATCCGAGGCTTTGGGTGGGATACGTCGAAACGTACTTTCCGTAAGCGTGTTGCGTCCCGCCTCCGTCGAGGAAGAAACGGTGTTTAAGCTCACTACGCGTGAGGGGGTAAATATCTACGTACGTAATCCCGCCGCGCTCACGGCACAGAAAGCGGAAATTGCGATCGGGCAATATCAAGAGCTTTCTACCGAGCAAAAATTAAAAGGAATGTTAATCGTTTCAGACGTTTTAGGCGAAGTCATTTACGATTATCACCAAACGGATTCAATGGGCGGTTAAAAAATCACGAAAAACACGCTTTCGGGCGTGTTTTTTTCAGTTTTTTTTCTCAATTCATTGACAATCCTTTTCAAATCGTGTATAATAGTAACAAGACAGATTTTTCAAGGATTGTTTCACACGGAGCGGAAGAAAGGGTATGAGAAACGAGAGCGTTGCGATTTTGGATATAAGATCGTATGAAATCGTGTTTTTCCTCGGTTCGAAAGGGGTGAACGACACGTTCGTCTTTTACGGCAGTCATACGGAGAGATACGAAGGCTTTTCCACGGCGGGATTTTTCGACGAGGACTCTTTCCGTCGCGCAGTGGTGGCGGCGGTAACGTCCGTTCGTCAAAATTACGAGGGTGTTATCGGGGAGATCTACGTAAGCGTGCCCGCACCTTTCGTTTCAGTGCAAACGAAAGGGCATACGATTTCTTTTCCGAAGAAGCGCAAAATTTCCGCGCAGGACATAGACGCGTTGTTTGAAAGCGGACAAAGCGAGCTTTTGGCAGCGGGAGAAGTCATTCGCCGTTCGGCTATGTATTTCACACTCGGCGATAACCGTAAATATTTCACGGCAGACGATCTCTACGGTGTTCCGACGACTCTTTTAAAAGGCGCGCTGTGCTATTATTTTGCGTCCGAAAATTTTGTAAGCGTCGTTTCTTCGGTGATCAAGGATTTGGGTTTTAATACCCCGAAATTTTTGCCCTCCACGCTTGCGCAAGCGTTATATTTGCTTCCGCCTAAACGAAGAGAAGGATATGCGTTCTTGCTTGACGTAGGATTTTTAACGACTTCCGTTTCCGTTATTTACGGCAACGGTATCGTGCGCGAGAAGTCCTTCGATTGCGGGTTAGGGACGATTCTGGTTTCTTTAATGCAAGAGCTTGATATAGACTACACGCTTGCGGAAGAGGTTTTGCTTTCCGCAAACGTTTCGGGAGGTAGCGTACCGAAAGAGCTCGAATGGACGAGCGAGAACGGGGAATATTCTTTTCCCGTTTGGAAAATTAACGAGATCGTCAAATGCAGTTTGGACGTGCTTTGTGAAAACGTCGAAAATTTCTTTGCGGTGTATTATCGGGAAAAGGCGGCTTCTGCGCTTGCCGTAAATCCCATAAGTATAACGGGCGAGGGGATTGGCGGAATCGCGGGCGCGGCAGAACATCTGTCAAGGCGGCTAAACCGTTTAACGGAAACGGTTGCTCCCGATTTGCCTTATTATGATAAACCCGCGTTTTCGTCGCGTATGGCTTTGCTGAATATGGCTTTGTCCGATCAAAAAAAACGCGGCTGGTTTTATAGAATTTTTAATAATTTCGGAGGAAAAAAGAAATGATTAACGATTTTAACGAAAGAGAAAATTACGGCGATTTCGGTTATTCGGAAACGCCTGCTCCCGCGTTTTCTAACGATCGGGAGGAAACGAACAATCTTTCGGGCGTAGCGAAAATTAAAGTGATCGGCGTTGGCGGTGCGGGGAATAACGCCGTCGATCGTTTGATCGAATCAGGTTTAAAGAGCGCGGAATATATCGTGGTGAACACGGATAATCAAGCGCTTGCCCGTTCAAAATCGAATAACCGTATTCAAATCGGCGTAAAGCTGACGAAAGGACTTGGCGCGGGCGCAGATCCCGCGGTGGGAAAAGCGGCGGCGGAAGAAAATAAGGAAGCGATTCAGGAGGCTTTGAAAAACACTGATCTCTTATTTATTACCGCGGGTATGGGCGGCGGTACGGGCACGGGCGCAGCTCCCGTGATCGCCAAGATCGCCAAGGATATGAAAATACTCACGGTAGCCGTAGTAACGCTTCCGTTCAATTTTGAGGCCAAGCGCAGAATGGATAACGCGCTTTCGGGTATTGAAGAGCTTCGTAAATCAGTAGATTCGATCATTACCATTCCTAACGATAAAATCCGTCAAGTCGTGCCCAGAGGAACGTCGTTCTCCGATTCCTTAAAGGTTGCAGACGAGGTGCTTCGCCAAGGTATTCGCGGTATTGCGGAATTGATCGTAAAGCCCTCGCTTATCAATCTTGATTTTGCCGACGTAAAAGCCACCTTGAAAGGTCGCGGACTCGCGCATATGGGTATCGGCGTTGCTAAGGGTGAAAAGAGAATTTCCGACGCGGTGCGTTGCGCCGTTTGCAGTCCGCTTCTCAATACCACGATTGAGGGCGCAAGCTCTGTCATTTTAAATATTATCGGCGGTAAAGATCTTTCCTTGGACGAAGTGGTTATGGCGGCAGATCTTGTAAAAGGCGTGATTGATTATTCAGCGAACGTCATTTTCGGCGCGTGTATCGACGAGAGTATGTCTGACGAGGTGGAAGTGGTGATTATTGCCACGGGCTTTACGGGTGGACAAAACGGTATTGGTGAACAGGCGCAAGAAAGCGCGCTTCGACAAGCGTCTTTGCTTTCGAAAAAGATTGATTATGCGTATCAAGATAGGGCACAGGAGGAACAACAGCCTTATTATCCCGCGCAACAACCGACGAGCTATGCGCAACCGCAAGCTTACGGCTATCCGCCTTACGCGCCCACGTATCAGCAACCTGTACAACCGATGCCCCAACCTATGGCGCAACCTATGGCGCAGAACGTGGTGCAGCCTACGCAAACGCCGAGCGTTTCGTTCGAACCCGACGATCCCATTCCCGAACCTACGGCAAACCAAGCGGAGGAAAACGTTGATCGTAAACACCGTCCCAGATTCGTGGATTTCTTTATGAAGAGAAACAACGGCGATAAATAAAAACAAATAAACCAAGCAAATGAAACGGCGCGTGATTGCGCCGTTTTTTGCATAATGCGGATCTTTTGAGCGTATATATAATTGATGTTTTTGAAAGGCTTGAAAGGGATAGAAAAATTTTATTTTATCGGTATTGGCGGCGTGAGTATGAGCTCGCTCGCGAAATACCTTACCACGTGCGGCTACACGGTTTCGGGTAGCGACGCACGCAGGGGTGAGGCAACGGACGATCTCGCGTTTTACGGCGTGAAAACGTTTATCGGCGCAGACGGGGCGCGTAAAGAACTCGTAGAAGCGAACGTCGTCGTATATACGGACGCAATCCCGCAAGACCACGTGGAATTAAAAAAAGCGCGTTCGCTTGATAAAAAAATACTTTCCCGAGGCGAGCTTTTAAAGCTCGTGTGCGATTGCTTTCCGCACGTGGTGTCTGTGGCGGGTAGTCATGGGAAAACGACGTGCACGTCCATTTGTGCACATATTTTAAAATCGGCGGGCGTACCGTTTACGGCGCATATTGGCGGCGAGGATTCGCAGCTTGGAAATTTTCATTTCACGGGCAGGGAATATTTCGTTACGGAAGCGTGTGAATATAAACGCAACCTGCTAAAAATCCGCGCGGAAACGGCAATTCTTTTAAATATTGATCGAGATCATATGGAATGTTACGAAAGCGAGGCAGACCTCGTGGATTGCTTTTCCCGCTACGTGCACACGGGGAAAACGGCGTTCGTATGCGCAGACGATAAAAATTGTCTTTCCCTTGGTGATTTCCCGTCGTTTGGGATTGAAAACCCGCTCGCCGATTACCGCGCCACCGAGCTTCGGGCGAATGGCGAACGGTATTCGTTCACGGTAGAGGAGTATGGCAAAGCGCTTTGTCGGGTGCGGCTGAACGCGATCGGGAAATGTAACGTATATAACGCGCTGGCGGCGTTTGCGGCAATGCGGTCTTATGGTTTTGACGAACGGGAAATCCGTCGTGGGGTGGAAACGTTCCGTGCCGTCAAACGCCGTTTCGAAAGGTTGGGAGCGTTCCACGGCGCAAGCTTTATTTGCGATTACGCCCATCACCCGCGCGAGATCGCTTCGACGATCGCCACGGCGCAAGGGATATGTAAAGGTCGGCTTTTCGTTATTTTTCAACCGCACACCTATTCCCGAACGAAGCTATTGATGCGAGAATTTGTAAACGTGTTTCGAGGCGTTGAAAATTTAATGATCTATAAAACGTATTCCGCGCGGGAAAAATACGACGGCGAGGGAAGCGGCGAAGCGCTATCGGAAGCAATCGGAGGGTGTTTGTATTCGGAGAACGTATACGTTTTAAAAACGTGGCTTAAAAAAACGCTTAAAGAGGGGGACGTTGCTTTATTTTTAGGCGCGGGAGATATATACTTCGCGGTGCAGTATTTGTTAAAAGAATTGCAATAAACGGAAAAAGAATGGCGAAAGGTCGAGAAATTAAAAAAATCTCCGCTTTTCGCTGTTTTTTTCGTGTGAAACTATTGATAAATATAAAAAAAAATGTTATAATAGAGGTGTATAATTAGGAGGAACGTTTCTTTGAAAAAGAAAGCAGAAAAAACGGAAAAAACGAAAACGGATAAAAAGGAATCGGAACTGATCACTAAGGAAAGCTTATGCGCCGTGTGCACTCTTTTTTGCGTGTTTGCGCTGTTGATTTTATGCACCCGCTCTATCATATTTGGGGAAATCGGCATCGCCGTACACGCGTTTTTAACGGGGCTTTTGGGTTACCTTGCTTATCCCTTACTTTTTGGTGGACTGTATTTGTCCGTTATGTCGCTCGTTGGGAAAAGTCTTGTCAAGGATCGCAAAACGGGCTGGTTTATTGCGCTCGCGCTCGTGTGCGCGGCTTTGATCGTACATACGGCAACTACGTATTCGTGGGAGGCAGAGGGTTATCTTTCACAATGCTTTGACGCGGGCAAAAACTTTCCTGCCGCTACCGTAGCGGGCTGGACGGGTGGACTGTTGGTGTTCGTGCTTTCCAAACTCACGACGAAGATTGGCGCGCTCGTCGTGCTTTCTATTCTTACCGTGTTTTTTGGATATTTATCGTATATTGCTTTAAAACGCCACGATCCGAGCGAGGCGGCGACGCAAACACCTACAACTGCGAACCCCGTGCAACCCGTAGAAATACCATTAGAACAACCCACACAAAACACACGCCCCGCACAACCCGTGCAAAGCGCGGGGAATACGTATGCGGGCGGTTTTGAAACCGATATGCCGCAGCGTCCCGCCTTTACACTTTCCGACGAAGCGGCGACGGGCGCAGTAAGTGAGCAGAGGGGGCAAGTCGGCGGCGCTTTTTCACCGTTTGGCACACCGCAAGGTATGCGCGCGGAAGAAAAGGGCTATGAACGCGCTTATGAAAAAAGTAGAGAATTTCTTTTCGGCTCTACGCCGGCGGAAAATTATAAACGAAATTTAATTTTCGATCCAAACGCAAGCGTAAACAAACGCTCTTGGGAAGAAACCGCGCAAACGCCCGTCGTTAGCGAGGGATATTCCTCGTACACTTCGGCGTATCAATCGTCCGTAAATCGTGGCGAGGATAGCCGCCCGATAAAAATATTCAGCGACCGTTCGGACGAATACGTTAAGCCGAGTTATGAAAATACGCCAGAAACGCCCGAAACGGTTGAAGAAATAGAACCGATTAAACCGATCGAACCGTTAAATTCTATTTACGAACAGCCCGTAACTCCGCCCGAGCCCGTGTCCTATCCTCCGATTGAGGAAGAGGTCGCGCGTAGGGCTGACGACGAGCTGGATTATAAGGAATTGTTTTCTTCCCGCAATCCCAATATCTTCGGCAACGACGAGGAGGATCGGGATTTTGCAAGAGAAACGTTCCGTGAACCCGAGCCTGAATCTGAACCCGACCTTACGCGCGTAATGGACGAGCCTCGTGGTAGGGGGATTGATATTTTCGACGAACCGGAAGAGGAAAGTGATCGTTATACGCTCGGTGGCGACGAAGTAGAAACGCGTGGTAGAATGGGTTTTGGCGAGCCCGAAATTGAAAGAGAAATCGAACCGCTTGAAACGAGCGATCGTTTTTCAGATCGCGGTTTGAACGTGGCAGAGCCTGAACGCGAGCCTGAACGCGAACCCGAGCTCAAACTCGAATCCGAACCGGTCCGCCGTGCAGAGCCTTTGCCTCCACCCCCGCCTCCCAAGCCTCGCGTAATACGCCCTTATAAGCGCGTTCCGCTCGACGATTTCGATTGTAGGGACGTAGAGCCTACTTCGAATATGGAAGAGGTAAAGGAAACGAAAGAAAACATACTCGCCACGCTTGAAGATTTCAAAGTATCGGGCGCGTCGATCGCTTCGGTTACGTTCGGACCTACGGTTACGCGTTATAACGTAACCATACCCCGTAACATTTCCCCGCGTAAAGTCGTGGCACTCGACGAATCGCTCGCGATCAATCTTCGCGCAAGCGACGTAAACGTTTACCCCAATTACGAGGACGGCGTGGTGAGCATTGAAGTACCGAACAAGGTACGCCAATTCGTACAGCTTGGCTGTATGCTGACGGGCGATACGTTCGTAAACGCGAAATCCTCGTCGCTTATGTTCACGATGGGTAAGGACGTAGCAAACCGCAAAGTCTACGGCGACATTTCGAAAATGACGCACCTGCTCGTGGCGGGCTCGTCGGGTTCAGGTAAGAGCGTATTTTTAGGCTCGCTTATTATCAGTTTGATTTATAAATACTCCCCCGAGGAATTGCGCTTAATTTTGATTGATCCGAAAAAGACGGAATTCGTGTTGTATAACAACCTGCCGCACCTTATGATCAACGAGATCATCACCGACGTAAACAAGGCGGTGCAAAGCTTAAATTGGGCGATCGGGGAAATGAACCGCAGATACGGCTTGTTTGAGCAAATGAGCCGTGCAGGTACGTACGTGGTGAATTTAGACGAATATAATTCCCATTTAGATAAAAACGAGCGTTTGCCCAAGATTGTGATCATTATCGACGAGCTTGCCGATTTAATGCTTGCGGCAAAAAAGGACATTGAAGACAGAATTCAAAATCTTACGCAAAAAGCGCGTGCGGCGGGTATTCATCTCGTAGTCGCAACGCAACGCCCCTCGACCGACGTTATTACGGGCGTTATCAAGAGTAACCTTGCCACCAGAATTGCGTTTGCCGTAGCAACGGACGTCGATTCCCGCGTTATTCTCGATCAATCGGGCGCACAAAAATTACTCGGTAAAGGCGATTTTCTCTACACAATGCAAGGCGTGAACACACCCGTTCGCGTGCAGAGCGCGTTCATTTCCTCCGAGGATTCTCAACGCGTGGTCAGCTTCATTAAATCGAATAACGAGGCGTATTACGACGAAAACGCAACGGCGTTTATCAATAAATCCCGCGCGGGTGGCGGCGAATCGCTTGACGGCGCAGGCGACGAGATTGAGCCCGTTTATATCGAAGCGCTCCGCTACGTGATTTTAAGCGAAAGCGCGTCCATATCTATGATTCAAAGAAAATGCTCCGTGGGGTATAATAAAGCAGGCAAGATTGTAGAATGGATGGAAGATATGGGTTACATTTCCAGCTTCGACGGCGCAAAAGCGCGTAAGGTGCTCATTACGAAAGAAGAATTTGAAAGCAAATACGGAAATTTATAAAAAATTCAAGAAATTTTAAAAAATAGGCACAGTGTTGTCATATTTATTGTGTTAAAATCTATGCAAAGGAACAAAAAAGAATGTTCAAAGACAAATTGTTCGGGGTGATTTCGCTTGGTTGCGATAAAAACCGCGTGGATACGGAAAAGCTGATCGGACAGTTAAAAGAGCGAAATTGTCGATTAACGGACGATTTATCCAAAGCGCAGATCGTAGTGATCAACACGTGTGCGTTTTTGGAAACGGCGCGCAAGGAATCAATCGAAACGGTACTCGAATGTGCGGATTATAAAAGCGGCAACTTGGAAAAAATAGTGGTAACGGGTTGTCTGCCGCAAAAATTTATCGGCGAGCTTTACGACGCGCTTTCGGAAGCGGACGTATTTCTTGGTATTTCCGATTATGAAAAGATTTTCGAAGCGTTGGACAAATCTTACGCGGAGAACGCGCGGCAAAATTACGTAGGGCGAGGGAAAGATACGTATACTTATTCCCGCGTACTGACGACGGACGAGCACGTGGCGTATCTGAAAATTGCGGACGGTTGCTATAATCATTGTACCTATTGCTTAATTCCTAAAATTCGGGGCAAATACCATTCCTATCCGATCGAAAACCTTGTTAAAGAAGCGGAAGAGTTGGGGGAGATTGCAGAGCTTATCCTTGTCGCGCAGGACACGACGCGCTACGGCGAAGATTTATACGGGGAAAACCGTTTCGTAGAGCTGTTGCGAAAGCTGTCTGCCTTGGAGAATATCCAAAAAATCCGCTTATTGTATTGTTATCCCGACGTAATTGGCGACGAGCTTATAAACGAAATTGCAAGCAACGATAAAATTCTTAAATATATTGATATACCCCTGCAACATAGTGAAGATCGCGTGTTGAAGCTAATGAATAGAAAGGGTACACGGGAAAAATATCTTGCGCTTTTGAAAAAATTGCGCGAAAAAATCCCAGGTATTGCAATCCGTTCCACCTTTATTAGTGGCTTTCCTACGGAAACGGAAACGGAATTTCAAGGTATGCGGGAATTTTTAGAGGAAGCAAAGCTTTTTAATTGTGGCTTTTTTGCTTATTCGCGAGAGCCCGATACGGCGGCTTACAGACTGCAACCGCAAGTGCATCACGCAACGAAAGCTCGCCGTGTTCGCGCGCTGTATCAAACGCAGCAACGAATTTCTGCGGAAATTCTACAAAGCTTCGTCGGAAAAACGGTTGAAGTGCTTTGCGACGGCATTGACTATGATAAGAGCTGTTTCGTGGGTAGAGCGTATTTCAACGCTCCCGACGTTGACGGTAAGGTATATTTCCACGCTCCCGAGGGCGTACAAGGGGAAGTATACGCCGTGCAAATAGAACGCGCGGACAGTTATGATTTATATGGAAAAACGGAGGACTATGAAGAATGAATTTACCCAATAAGATTTCGATCACGAGAATTTGTATGATACCCGTATTCGTGCTCGTCTTTTTCCTCGACGGCATTCTGCCGTTCAATTACGCGATTGCAGCGATTATTTTTGCGCTGGCGGCTTGCACGGATTTTATCGACGGCTATATCGCCCGCTCGCGGGGGCTCGTTACCAACCTTGGTAAATTTCTCGATCCCATTGCAGATAAGGTGCTCGTGGCAACGGCAATGATCTTACTTTTAACGATGAAAGATACTCTGTTTGCTTTGTTTGGGCAAGCACAGACGATCGTATATATCGTAACCACGATCTTTATTTGCGTGATTTTGGCAAGAGAGTTGATTATTAGCGCGTTCCGTCAAATTGCGGCGGTAGGCGGCGTTGTTATGGCGGCGGATAAGCTTGGGAAATATAAAACGACTTTTCAAGACGTGGCGATCTTCGTGTTGATTTTCGCGGTGAATCTTCCCTTGTCGGTGGCGACAATTTTCGCATATATCGGGTTTGGCTTGTTTGCGGTGGCAACGGTACTCACCGTATGGTCGGGGATTTCCTACGTCGTAAAAAACAAGCAGGTTTTGCAAGATAAAAAGGATTAAGAGATGAACACGGATAAAACGGAGATTCGCTCTATAGGCGCAAAGGAAGCACAAATTAAAGCGTTGATTGCGCGTGCACAGGCGTTCGACGGCGGTAAAGTCGAATATCGCCACACGCGTAGCTTTGGGGAAGACGTAATCGAGCTCGTTTACGCCGAAGATATTTCCAAGCGATTGGCAGAGGACGTTTTGCGGGTATTTGCCGAGGGCTTGGAGGAATGTATTTATTCGTTAGACGGCACGCTTCTCCCCGCGCAGCTTATTTTTCTGTTAAAGCTTCGCGATAAAAAAATCAGCGTGACGGAATCGTTTACAGGCGGCGGGATTGCACAGAAAATAACCTCCGTTTCGGGCGCAAGCGAGGTTTATTTCGAGGGCTTGAACACGTATAGCGAGCTTTCGAAAATGAAAAGGCTGGGCGTTTCGGAATACACGCTTAAAACGTTCGGCGCAGTTTCCGAGCAAACGGCGTACGAAATGGCGGCGGGGCTTATGGCAACGGGCGATTGCGATATATGCATCACGACGACAGGGCTTGCAGGACCGAACACGGATAGATCGAATCTTCCCGTCGGGCTTTGCTATATAGCCGTGGGCACGAAAGAGCGGGTTTTTGTGTATCGTTATAAATTCGACGGTTCAAGGGAAGAAATCACGCAAACGGCAATCAACTACGCGTTGTTTTTGGCGTATAAACAACTGAAAAATATGTAACAATATTATTATATAGTAAAAAAACAAACAGGAGATATAATATGGCAAACGAAAAGAACACGGAAAAGATGAAAGCGCTCGACGCGGTCTTGTTGCAGATCGAAAAAGCGTACGGTAAGGGCTCGATTATGCGGCTTGGCGACGAGGCGGGAAAAACGGAAATCGAAGTCATTCCATCGGGCTGTTTAACGCTCGATCTTGCGCTTGGGATTGGCGGTTTCCCGCGTGGTAGAATCATCGAAATTTACGGTCCTGAATCTTCGGGTAAAACGACGGTTGCGCTGCACGCGATTGCAGAAGCGCAGAAAATGGGCGGCGTTGCGGCGTTTATCGACGCGGAGCACGCGCTTGATCCCGTTTATGCAAAAAAATTAGGCGTAAATTTAGACGATCTCTACGTATCCCAGCCTGATACGGGCGAACAGGCGCTCGACATTACCGACGCACTCGTAAGAAGCTCGGCGGTGGATATTATCGTAATCGACTCGGTTGCCGCGCTCACGCCAAAGGCAGAAATCGAGGGGGATATGGGCGATACGCACGTAGGCTTGCAAGCTCGCCTGATGTCGCAAGCACTCCGTAAACTTACGGCGATCGTGAACAAATCGAAAACCTGCGTTATCTTTATCAATCAGCTCCGTGAAAAGGTGGGCGTAATGTTTGGTAATCCCGAAACGACGCCCGGTGGTAAGGCGCTGAAATTCTATGCAAGTATGCGTTTGGATATTCGCAGAGCGGACACGCTTAAAGACGCCGACGGCGCAATGGGCAACAGAACGAAAGCGAAAATCGTAAAAAATAAGCTCGCGCCTCCTTTCAAACAGGCGGAATTTGACATTTTGTTCGGGGAGGGCATTTCGCAAGAGGGCTGTATTCTCGATATGGGCGTACAATTTGATATTATCACGAAAAGCGGCGCGTTTTTCAGTTATAACGGCAATAAAATTGCGCAAGGCAGAGAAAAGGCGCGTATTTATTTGAAAGAAAATCCCGAAGTTTTAGCGGAGATCGAACGAAAGATCCGCGACGCGGCAAAAGGAAAAACGGACGAAACCGCAGAAGAAACGGAAACGGAATAAAAAAGGTAGAATGGAAGAGGAAGCTCACCTCTTCCATTTTTATGAAATAATTTAGGGATATTGGAAAGTATTTTCCATCAAACGATTGACTTTTTACGCAAGATATTGTAAAATAGTAACTGATAGAAAAAATTATAAGTCGGGTTTCGTCCAAAGCCCGTTTGCATAATCGGTTTTATCAATTATTAATTTTAATGACAGGAGGCACAAATACTATGCACAACGTTAATTTGAGCGTCCTGTTTCTAAACGCCACGATGCCTTTGTGGCTCGGTATCGTTCTTCCCGTTGCGGCTTTGCTGGTGGGGCTCGTATTCTTTTTTGCGTATAAATCGAGCACCGAAAAGAAAGTCGGTTCGGCGGAAAAGCAAGTGCGCGACATAAAATCCGCAGCGTACGCAGAAGCGGAACGTATCAAAGCGCAAGGAAAGGAAGAAAGCAAGAGAGCACTCAAAGAAGCGCTTCTCGAAGCAAAGGAACAGGACTTAAAATTAAGAAACGAATTCGAGCGTGAAACACGCGAGAAAAAAGTGGAGATCCAACGTATGGAGCAACGCATTTCTCAAAAAGAGGACGCGCTCGATAAAAAAACGGAACTCATTGAACAACAAAAACAAAATCTTTTCCGTCAGGAAGAAGAGGTTCGCGCGTTGCAAGATAAATTAAGCTCGCAACACGAGCTTATGATTCAAGAACTTGAAAAGGTAGCGCAGCTTACCCGCGACGAAGCAAAACGCTTGCTCACGGAAGAAATTCTCGATAGTGCCCGTCACGACGTGGCTTTGCAAGTTCGCAATTTAGAACAGCAAGCCAAGGAAGAGGCAGATATGAACGCGAAAAAGATCGTTGCGCTCGCCATTCAAAAATGCGCGGCGGATCAGGCTTCGGAAATCACCGTTTCCGTCGTGCCGCTTCCTAGCGACGATATGAAAGCACGTATTATCGGTAGAGAGGGTAGAAATATCCGCGCGCTTGAAAATTCGACGGGTATTGAATTGATCGTAGACGATACGCCCGAAGTCGTAATTTTATCGGGCTTCGATCCCGTACGTCGTGAGATTGCAAGGTTATCGCTTGAAAAACTCATCAACGACGGTAGAATCCACCCTGCAAGAATTGAAGAAACGGTGGAAAAGGTTACCCGCGAAATGGATTTACAGATCAAAGAAGCGGGCGAAACGGCGGTGTTTGAAGCGGGGATTTTCGGTTTGCATCCTGAACTTATCAAACTTATCGGTCGCTTGAAGTTTAGAACGAGCTACGGGCAAAACGTTTATAAGCACTCGATTGAAGTGGCAACGCTCGCAGGACAAATGGCTGCGGAGCTTGGTTTGGACGTCAACTTCGCAAAGAGAGCAGGCTTGTTGCACGATATAGGTAAAGCGGTCGATCAGGAACAAGAGGGCACGCATATCCAAATCGGTGCGGATCTTGCTAAAAAGTATAAAGAAAACGCCAATATCGTCAACGCGATTATGGCGCACCACGGCGACGTTGAACCCAAAACGATCGAAGCGGTACTCATTCAAGCGGCAGACGCCATTTCAGGCGCACGTCCTGGTGCACGCCGTGAAATGGGTACGAACTACGTGAAGCGTTTGGAAAAGCTGGAAGAAATTGCTTCAAGCTTCCGCGGCGTAGAAAAGAGCTATGCAATCCAAGCAGGTCGAGAAGTCCGCGTTATTGTTAAACCCGAACAGGTGGACGACGCACAAGCACTCTTCCTTGCGAAAGACATTGCGAAAAAGATCGAAACCGAGCTTGAATATCCCGGTCAGATCAAAGTCAACGTCATTCGCGAATTCCGCGGTGTAGAGTATGCAAAATAATTAAAAACGATAAGAGAAAGGAAGCACTTGATTTCAGGTGCTTCCTTTTTTACGTATAGTGGACAAACGTGTTTTTATTTAACTTTCGTATTCATATAATTTATACAGCTTTTTAGCAAGGCTTCCCGCATAGAGAAACTTAAAGATAAACTTTTCAAAACCTTGCAAATCGTTTATTAAGTATTGCGGTGTAATTTCGTGTTCCTTTACGAAGTATAGCCCCGTAGATTTTTCTAAAATTTGGGGGTTTTCCACTCCAAAAACTGTCGAAACGCCCACGTCGTTAATAGGATTTCTCATTTTACTCATTTTTGCGGCAAGCGGCGTATAACAATCCACTAAAACGAATAAATGCTCAAATTTTCGGTTCAATGTTGCGAGTAGCTGTTGTAATTCTTCGTTAGAAAGATACATACTCACACCTTCTAAAATGATAATGGCACGCGTGGCGGTAGGCAACTTTTCGATAAAGGCGCTATCTTTTAAGTCTGCCGAAATCATGCGGTAATTTTCCGTTTCTTGGTAATATTTTTTTCTTTCGTCAATAACCGATTGAAAATCCACGTCGTACCAACGCGTGTGAGAAACACTCACTCTTTCAAAGCGGCTATCTAAACCACAACCTAAATGTAAAACAAGGCAATTTGAGTTTTTATTTATTTTGTCTGCCGTCCATTTATCAAAAACGGCAGAACGCATACCCACATAGTAGGCAAGCCACTTGGATTTCGATTTTCCCTTTAACGGAAATTTTTCGCTCGCCCAAATTTCTTCCGCCTTTTTATCGCTTAAAATGATCCCTTTTTTGCTCACCAAAGCTTTTCCATACAACGGAATGTATAAAGTTTTATTAACGTTATTCATTTTTTAATATTTCCTTATGTTGATTTTGGTTGGTAGATCACGGTTATACGTAAAAAGGACACCTGATGGTATCTTTGGTTGGAGCTGTTAGGCGGGTTCAAGGTAAAAAGAAAACCCGACGATACGTCGGGCTTGGAGCTACTAGGCGGATTTGAACCGCCGACCTCGTCCTTACCAAGGACGCGCTCTACCAACTGAGCCATAGCAGCACGGAATGATTACTATGACATTATAGTGAAAAATTTATAAAATGTCAAGCCAAAAAGGCTACCTTTTGAAAAAATATTTTGTTTTTCTTGATAAAAGAACGGCTACCAAGCGTAACCGTTCTTTTATCTTTAAAAAGTAGTGTTAATTTTAATACATACCACCCATATCGCCGCCTGCGGGAGCTATGGGAGCAGGGGGAGTGGGAATATCCGTTACGATACTTTCGGTAGTGAGAAGCGTCGACGCCACGGAAGCCGCATTTTGAAGCACGGAGCGGGTAACCTTGGTAGGATCGATAATACCGCTTTCGACCATATCGCAGTATTTGTTGTTAAGCGCGTCGAAGCCGTAGTTTGCTTTCTTGGAGGAAAGAACCTTGTCAACGATCACCGAGCCGTCAAGCCCTGCGTTTTTCGCGATTTGTCTGATGGGTTCTTCGAGGGCTTTCAAAACGATTGCCGCGCCCGTTTTTTCATCGCCGTTTAAGGAAGCGACGAGCTTTTTCACGGTAGGGATTGCCGAGAGAAGTGCGCTACCGCCGCCAGGCACGTAACCTTCTTCTACCGCCGCGCGGGTTGCTGCAAGCGCGTCGTCAATGCGCAGTTTCTTTTCTTTCATTTCCACTTCGGTTGCCGCGCCAACGCTGATCACTGCAACGCCGCCTGCGAGCTTGGCAAGGCGTTCTTGCAACTTTTCACGATCGTAATCGGAAGTGGTTTCCGCGATCTGCGATTTAATGGAAGCAATACGTGCTTTAATGTCTTCCGCAGCACCTGCGCCTCCGACGATCGTGGTGTTTTCTTTATCTACGCGCACACTCGTTGCTCTGCCGAGCATATCGGGCGTAACGTCCTTAAATTCAAGTCCAAGATCAGAAGAGATAACTTCGCCGCCCGTAAGCGTTGCAATGTCGCGAAGCATTTCCTTTCTGCGATCGCCAAATCCAGGTGCTTTCACAGCAACGGAATTGAATACGCCTTTGAGCTTGTTTACGATAAGCGCTGCGAGTGCGTCGCCTTCAACGTCTTCCGCGATAATCAAAAGCTTTGCGCCTTGTTGTGCAAGGGGTTCGATTACGGGTAAAATCTCTTGAAGATTAGAAATTTTCTTATCGGTGATGAGGATATAGGGGTTTTCGAGAACCGCTTCCATTTTATCGGTGTTCGTAACCATATACGCGGAAGCGTAGCCGCGATCAAATTGCATACCCTCAACCGTATTGAGCTCGGTGTTCATAGATTTGCCTTCTTCTACGGTAATCACGCCGTCTTTCCCCACGATCTCCATAGCTTTTGCGATAAGCGAACCGACTTTGGGATCGCCCGCAGAGATAGAAGCGGTCTGTTCGATCGCCTTGTTGCTTTCCACGGCTTTGGAAATACCTTTCAAATGCGCAACGGTGGCGTCCACCGCCTTTTTAATACCGTCCTTTAAAATGATAGGGTTCGCGCCCGCCGCAAGGTTTTTCAAGCCCTCGCGCACGATTGCTTGCGCCAAAACGACAGCCGTCGTGGTACCGTCGCCCGCCACGTCGTTAGTTTTCGTGGAAACTTCTTTAACGAGCTGTGCGCCCATATTTTCAAAGGGATCGCCAAGTTCGATTTCTTTTGCGATCGTAACGCCGTCGTTGGTGATAAGGGGAGCGCCGAATTTTTTATCCAAAACTACGTTTCTACCTTTAGGACCGAGTGTAATTTTCACGGTATCCGCCAAAACGTTGACGCCCGCTTCCAATGCCTTTCTTGCTTCTTCGCCGTATTTAATCTGTTTAGCCATAACCATTTATCTCCTTTTTAATTTTAGTCTTCCACGATAGCGAGAATGTCGCTTTGTTTAATAATCGTGAATTCTTTACCGTCTACTTTGAAATCCGAGCCTGCGTATTTCGAGCAAAGCACCTTATCGCCTACTTTCACTTGCATAACGATTTCCTTGCCGTCGATAATCCCACCGGGGCCGACTGCAACGACCTGACAGGTCTGGGGTTTTTCCTGCGCGGACGAGGGGAGAAAGAAGCCGCTTTTCGTCTTTTCTTCCACGGTAACGCTTTCCACGACGACTTTGTCGAATAAAGGTTTGATGTTCATAAAAATAATCCTCCGAAATGTTTTAGCGAGAATAACCCGCCGTTATTTTTCATACGGTTATATTATAAACAGCTTTTACGGTCCGTCAAACAAAAAAATGGAAAAAACTACCGAAATTTTTTCGGCAAAATCAAGTTAAAAGAAAAAACGCCTTTCAAAGGATTGATTTTCAAGCTAAAATGTGCTATAATTTATCGTGGATACAAGTGAAAAGGAGAAAACGTCAATGCCGAAAATGGATAAATGGGATAAACGTTTTATGGAGCTTACTGAAACGGTTGCAGGCTGGTCGAGTTGTTATCAGGCAAACCGCCACGTCGGCGCGGTAATCGTCAAGGACAAACGCGTAATGACGACGGGCTATAACGGCGCGCCTGCGGGGATTAAAAGCTGTGAGGAAAAAGGGGAATGTCTGCGTAGAAAGCTAAACATTCCAAGCGGCACGAAGCACGAGCTTTGCTTTGCGGTCCACGCCGAACAAAACGCCATTATTCAAGCGGCAAGGCACGGCGTGAATATACAGGGGGCAACGCTGTATTGTACGCATCAACCGTGCGTAATTTGCGCAAAAATGATTATCAACGCGGGCATTTCTCGCGTCGTTTATAAAGAGGGCTATCCCGACGATTTCTCGCTCGCGCTCTTCCAAGAAGCGAACGTGCGCGTAGAAAAATACGAAGAATAAAACAAGGAGAGAATTATGCAAAATCCTATCGTAACGTTTGAAATGGAAAACGGCAAAATTTTTAAAGCAGAGCTTTATCCCGATAAAGCACCCAACACGGTCAATAATTTCTTGTCCCTCGTAAATAAGGGATATTATAACGGACTGATTTTTCACCGCGTAATCGCGGGCTTTATGATCCAAGGCGGCGATCCCAACGGTACGGGTACGGGCGGTCCGGGGTATCATATTGCGGGCGAATTTTCTAGCAACGGCTTTTTACAAAACGATATAAAGCACGTTCGTGGCGTACTGTCTATGGCAAGGGCAGGTCATCCCGATTCGGCGGGTTCGCAGTTTTTCGTTATGCACGAGGACGCGAATTATTTAGACGGGCAATACGCGGCTTTTGGGAAAGTGATTGAAGGCTTGGAGACGGTAGATTCGATCGCGGAAACGAAAACGGATTGGAGTGATCGCCCGTATGAAGAACAAAAAATGAAATCGGTTACGGCGGAAACGTTTGGCGTTTCGTATGCCGAGCCTGTAAAAGCGTAAGGAGATATTATGGACAACAGCATTTACAACAATCCTTTAATCACGCGTTATGCGAGTAAAGAAATGCAAAAAGCGTTTTCCGACGAGAAGCGTTTTAAGCTTTGGAGAAAGCTTTGGATCGCGCTTGCGGAATCGGAAATGGAGCTCGGCTTAAACGTCAGTCAAGAGCAGGTAGACGAGTTGAAAGCGTACGCGGAAGAAATAGATTACGAGCTTGCGGCGAAATTTGAAAGAGAAGTCCGCCACGACGTTATGGCGCACGTAAAGGCCTACGGCGAATACGCGAAAAAAGCAATGCCCATTATTCACTTGGGCGCGACGAGTTGTTTCGTGAATTGTAACGCAGAGGCGATTATGCTTGCGGACGCACTCGATATTATTTTGAAAAAGCTCGTTAACGTAATGGACAAGCTGAAGAAGTTTGCGCTTGCCTATAAGGATATGCC